>CAWFRD010000030.1:0-71724 GCA_963818165.1 uncultured Alphaproteobacteria bacterium | reverse complement strand
TAAATTCGACGCCGTCATGCTGGAATAGGGCGTAGGGCTCGGCATCTTCGCTCAGCGTGATGAGATAGGGCTCGACCACGATATCGCCCGAGATGGAGTGCCCGAGCAGCTCGTAGCGATGGCCCGACTTGGTGCCGCGCCGCTCGATCAGAACGCCCTGGCCCGCGCGCACGTAGGAGCAGTCGCGCCGCTCCTCGAAATCGGCGAAGAAACTCGTGAGCGGCACATTGAGGGCGCGCGCGAGCGCCTTAAGGGTCGAGAGCGACGGCGAGGTGCCCCCGTTTTCGATCTTCGACAGCATGCCCGGCGAAAGCCCGGCCTCGGCCGCAAGCTCGGTGGCGGTGAGTTGCAGGCGCTGGCGGAGTAGCCTCACCCTTCGGCCGATCGAGATCTCGAGCTGAAGCTCGCCGGTCGTGGGCGCGCTCGAGCCGGTCGCATAGGTCTCGGGCTTGCTGCCGTCGCTGTCGCCGGAGACGTGGCGCGGGGCAGTGGCGTGGCGGCGCGCATGGGTGCGCGCCTTCAGCAACTTGGAAGAGAGCCTCGTCGTCGCCATCCCGCTTCTTTGCACCCTTTCGGCCCGATTTCAGCAATTTGGCCGGGCCGAAGCTACCACGAACCGGCGAACCGAGGACAACTCCCAAGCGGCCCGGCTTGAACCTGTTTGAGGGCCGCGTCAGATACCCGGCGGCTTCGGCAATGATAGCCACCGGATATAGGCCGAAAGCCGCCTCGGAGACTTAACTTTGAGCATCGAGAGATGCTGGTGGAGCGATAGCCATGTCGATGCCGCTTATAGAGTTAGAGGCGAACGCAGTGGCCGCGAGCGTCACTGAGAGCCCCAAGAGTTGGAATCCCGCCGTCGTCGCCGGCGCTTTGCGCAAGGTCGTGAACGGCCTGTTCGATCCCTACCGGCCCGAGCTTCATTACATGCGGGGCCCCGGTCCGCGTGGCGCCAAGCAAAGGTTTTCGACGGCGCAAACCCGGACAGAGGGTGACGGCCATGCGTCCTCTCGCTCTCCTCCTCCTTCTCGTGCCCGCAAGTGCGCTCGCCGAGGAGCGCCCGCCGCTCATCGATACCAATCCGCCTTACGTTCAGGTCGTCGTCACGGCATGCCCCGCCGCCGAGACGCCGCTCGAGCCGATCAACCAGGGCAAGAGCTACGAGAACGAGCGGTCGATGACGCGCGCCGAGCGAAACGCCTATTTCCGCGCAATCGGCTGCATCGAGGTTCCGATCCCGCCGGAATGGATCACGCAAGAGCTGAGCTATGCGCAATGCCGAGGCCCATCGGCTACCTCGTGTCGATGCAGTATCTTGAGCAGAACAAGACCTTGGTGCGGACGTCGGCCGTCGGCCAATGGGCCTGCATTCCAGGCGGCACGCCCTTCGTCGGGGTCGCGTCGCAATAGGCGTTGTCAGCCACCGATGCGCGTTCGGCTCGGAGGCTCGCCGAACGCCCGCGCATAGGCGCGGGCGAACTGGCTTGCCGAGGCGAAGCCCGTGGCAAGCGCCACGTCGAGCACGGGGAGCGTCGTCTCGCGCAAAAGCTGGCGCGCCCGCTCAAGTCTCAGCCAACGATACTGCCGGTGGATGCCGTGGCCGATATGGCGGCGGAACAGCCGCTCGAGCTGTCTCAACGAAATTCCCGCCTGGCGCGCAAGCGAGGCGCGCGAAAGCGTCGTCTCGATGCTCGCTTCCATCGCGCGCAACACCGCGAGCAGCTTCTCGTCGGCGATGCCGAGCCGGTAGCGGAGATCCATGCGCTGCGGGCCGAAACCTTCGCGGACATGGGTGTGCAGGAACCAGTCGCCGACGGCGGCAGCGAGCTGACGGCCGCGATCCTTCTCGATGATGGCGACCATCATGTCGAGCGCAGAGATGCCGCCCGAACAGGTGATCCGGTTTCCGTCGATCTCGAACAGAGACGGCACGACCGCGACGCCGGGGAAGGCCTCGCGGAAAGCCGGCAGGTGCTCCCAATGGAGCGTGGCGCGGCGCTGATCGAGAAGCCCCGCCTTGGCGAGGATGTAGGGTCCGCCGGAAATGCCGCCGATGACGGCGCCCTTGCGGGCAAGCCGCCGCAGCCACGCAAACACCGAACGGTCGTCGAAGAGCGCCGGATTGCCGCCGGCGCAAACGAACACCATGTCGGCCGCGCGTTCGGTCGTTGTGCCGCAATCGGGGATGATGGCGACGCCGTTCGAGGCGAGCACCGGCTTGCCGCCGGGCGCCGCGTGCCACCAGCGATAGAGCTCCCGGCCCGAGAGAAGGTTGGCGGCGCGCAAGGGCTCGATCGCCGCGGCATAGGACATCAGAGCGAAGCCCGGCACGAGCAGGAAACCCACCGTTTGCGGGCTTGCGTGTTTGACGGGGATCGTGCCCTCGGCCGGCGCCGGGGCGTGCTTCACGGCCATGTCGCAAAATGTCAAGCAGGCGGCGTGAAATGTCAATCGTGGCGCCTGGGCCGGCGCAAAGATTGCGCCCATGCGCTATTCGCTCGGAAGCCTTCTCGCCAATGCCGTCACCGGCAACCGCCACTGGAAGCCGCTCTGGCGCGAGCCCGAGCCCAAGGCCGCCTATGACGTCGTGATCGTGGGCGGCGGCGGGCATGGACTTGCCACCGCGCATTATCTCGCCAAGGAGCACGGCATAACCAACGTCGCCGTGGTCGAGAAATCCTATCTCGGCTCGGGCAATGTCGGGCGCAACACCACCATCGTCCGCTCCAACTATCTCCTGCCCGGCAATCTCCCCTTCTACGAATGGTCGATGAAGCTGTGGGAGGGGCTGGAGCAGGACCTCAACTACAACACGATGGTAAGCCAGCGCGGGGTGTTGAATGTCTTTCACACGGATCCGCAGCGCGACGCCTATGCGAGGCGCGGCAATGCCATGCGGCTGCACGGCGTCGACGCCGAGCTGATCGACCGCGAGCAGGTTCGCGCGCTCGTCCCCTTCGTGGATTTCGACAATGCGCGCTTTCCCGTGCGCGGCGGGCTGTTGCAGCCGCGCGGCGGCACGGTCAGGCATGACGCCGTCGCCTGGGGCTACGCCCGCTCGGCCGATTCGCGCGGCGTCGATATCATCCAGAACTGCGCGGCGACCGGCTTCCGCGTCGAAGGCGGCCGCATTACCGGCGTGGAGACGGAGAAGGGCTTCATCGCCGCGAAGAAGGTCGCGCTGTCTTGCGCCGGCAATTCCTCGCGCGTCGCCGCCATGGCGGGTTTGCGGCTTCCGATCGAGAGCCACTCGGTCCAGGCCCTGGTCACCGAGGGCGTGAAGCCCGTGATCGATGTTGTGATGACGTTCGGCGCCGGACATTTCTATGTGAGCCAGTCGGACAAAGGCGGACTTGTCTTCGGCGGCGATATCGAAGGCTACAATTCCTACGCCCAGCGCGGCAATCTGCCGGTGATCGAGGATGTGTGCGAGGGCGGCATGGCGCTCATGCCAGTGATCGGACGCTTACGCATCCTGCGCTCCTGGGGCGGACTGCTCGACATGACAATGGACGGCTCGCCGATCATCGACAAGACGCCTATCCACGGGCTCTATCTCAATGCCGGCTGGTGCTATGGCGGCTTCAAAGCGACGCCGGCATCGGGCTGGTGCTTCGCCCATCTGATCGCCACGGACGAGCCGCATCCTTTTGCCGCCGCCTATCGTCTCGACCGCTTCGCTCAAGGCCGCGTCATCGACGAGAAGGGCATGGGCGCGCAACCGAACCTGCACTGAGGGCAAACGCCATGCGCATCACATGTCCTTATTGCGGCGAGCGGGGGCTCGAGGAATTCACCTATCGCGGCGATGCCACGGTGAGGCGCCCGGAGAGCCTCGATCCCAACGCGGCCGGCGCGTGGGTGGATTACGTCTATCTCCGCGACAATCCCGCAGGGCTGCATAAGGAATACTGGCATCACAGCGCGGGCTGCCATTCCTGGCTCGTGGTGACGCGCAATCTGAGCACCCACGAGATCGTCGCGGTCGAGTTCGCCGAGAAGGAAGCCTCGAAGTGACGACGACCCCGCATCAGCCGAACCGGCTCGGAGAAGGCCGCCTGATCGACCGGTCGCGGACCGTGCGCTTCGCTTTCGACGGCAAGGAGCTTACCGGCCACCCCGGCGATACGCTCGCTGCGGCGCTGCTTGCGAACGGCGTTCGTCTCGTCGGCCGCTCGTTCAAATATCACCGCCCGCGCGGCATCCTCTCTGCGGGCTCGGAAGAGCCGAATGCGCTGGTCGAGCTGCGAACAGGCGCGCGGCGCGAGCCGAATACCCGCGCCACCACGATCGAGCTTTACGACGAACTCGTCGCCGCGAGCCAAAATCGCTGGCCCTCGCTCAAGCTCGACATTCTCGCCGTGAACCAGCTCTTCGCCCCGATCTTCACCGCGGGCTTTTACTACAAGACCTTCATGTGGCCCCCCTCCTTCTGGGAGAAGCTCTATGAGCCGATGATCCGCCGCGCCGCGGGGTTAGGCCACGCGGCCGAGGCGGCCGATCCCGACCATTACGATAAGGGTTACGCCTTCTGCGATGTGTTGGTGATCGGCTCGGGCCCCGCCGGTCTTGCGGCCGCGCGCGCCGCCGCGCGATCCGGCGCGCGGGTGATCCTGTGCGAGGAGGATTTCCGCCTCGGCGGAAAGCTGCTCTCCGAGCGCTACGACATCGACGGCAGGCCTGCGCACGACTTCGTCGAGACGGTCGAGGCCGAGCTCGAGGCGCTGCCCGAGTGCCAAATCTTGCGGCGCACGACAGTGCAGGGCGTCTATGACGGCGGCACCTATGCCGCGATCGAAAGGGTCAACGATCACGTCGCGCTCCCGCCGGCGCATGAGCCGCGCCAGCGGCTATGGCGCATCGCGGCCAAGCGCGCGGTTGTTTGCGCCGGTGCCATCGAGCGGCCGATCGTGTTCGGCGACAACGACCGGCCCGGTGTCATGCTGGCGGGAGCCGCGCGCGCTTACGTCAATCGCTTCGGCGTGGCGCCGGGACGCCGCGCCGTCATCTTCGCCGACAATGACGACGCGTTCCGCACTGCGTCCGATCTCGCCCAGGCCGGAATCGAAATCGCGGCGGTCGTCGATGGACGGCGAGCCCGGTCACGCGAAGCGCGAGAGGCAGCGGAGGCGGCCGGAGCCCGATATTTCGCCGGGGGCGCGATAGAGCGCGTGCGCGGGCGCCACGGCGTCAAAGGCGTCGAGATCAGGGACGCGAGCGGCGCCCGCGACAGTCTCGCTTGCGACCTCATCGCCATGTCCGGCGGCTGGAACCCGGCGCTTCACCTCACCACCCATCTCAACGGCAAGCCGCAGTGGAACGAGAGCCTCGCGGCGCTCGTCCCGGGAACCTTGCCGCCCGGGATGAGCGTCGCCGGCGCGGCCAAGGGCACGTACGGGCTCGAGGCGTGTCTCGCCGAAGGCGACGAAGCCGGCGCCGGGGCCGCGTCCGAATGCGGCTTCGGGGCTCCGTCTTCGCGCCCCCGCGTTGTCGCGGAAAACGCCGCGACAAGCCCGGTGTGGCAGGTCGAAAAGAGCAAGGGCAAGGCCTTCGTCGATTTCCAGAACGACGTGACGGTGTCGGACGTGAAGCTCGCCGCGCGCGAGGGCTTCCGTATCCCCGAGCATCTCAAGCGCTACACGACGCTCGGCATGGCGACGGATCAAGGCAAGACCGGCAATGCCAATGGCGCGGCCGTCCTTGCCGCCGCCACCGGGCGGTATATCGGTGCGGTCGGCACCACCACCTTCCGGCCGCCCTACACGCCGATCGCCATCAGCGCCTTTGCCGGCCATCACCGGGGGCCCGACTTCCGCCCGGCCCGGCTAGCGCCCTCGCATCGATGGGCCGAGGAGCAGGGCGCCGTGTTCGTCGAGACCGGTCCCTGGCTCCGCGCGCTCTACTACCCAAAGCCCGGCGAGGAGCCGCAAGCGTCCGTCAACCGCGAGGTGGCGATCGTCCGCAGCCAGGCCGGGGTATGCGACGTCTCGACCCTCGGCAAGATCGACGTGCAGGGCAAGGACGCCGGCATGTTTCTCGACCGCGTCTATGCCAACACCTTTTCGACGCTGCCCGTGGGGAAGGCCCGCTACGGGCTAATGCTGCGCGAGGACGGTTTCGTGCTCGACGACGGCACGACCGCGCGGCTCGCCGAGGACCACTACTTCATGACCACCACCACGCTGAACGCGGTGAAGGTCATGCAGCATCTCGAATTCTGCCAGCAAGCCTTGTGGCCCGAGCTCGACGTGCAGACGGTCTCCGTCACGGAGCAATGGGCCCAATTCGCCATCGCCGGTCCCCGCGCGCGCGACGTGCTGCAAGGCGTAGTCGATTCCGCTACGACCTCTCCAACGCGGCCTTTCCCTATCTCGCCTGCGGCGAGGTGAGCGTGGCGGGCGGCATTCCCGCGCGGCTCTACCGCCTCTCCTTTTCCGGCGAGCTTGCTTACGAGATCGGCGTTCCGGCGCGGTTCGGCGATGCCATGATCCGCGCCATCATGGAGGCCGGCGCATCTTTCGGGCTTGCGCCTTACGGCACGGAGGCGCTCGGCGTGCTCCGCATCGAGAAAGGGCACCCGGCGGGAGCGGAGCTCAACGGCCAGACCACGGCGCACGATCTCGGTTTCGGCAAGATGCTCTCGGCCAAGAAGGACTTCATCGGCCGGTTCATGGCGGGACGTGAAGCGCTGATCGATCCTTCGCGGCCGACGCTCGTGGGATTGAAGCCGCTTGCTCGCGAGGATCGCATTCGCGCCGGCGCCCATCTCATCCCCAAGGACAAGGATGCGACCGCGAGGAACGATCAGGGCCATGTCACCTCGATCGCGTTCTCGCCATCGCTCGGCCATTGGCTTGGCCTCGGTCTCCTCGCCCGCGGGCCTGAGCGGCACGGCGAAATCGTGCGCGCTTACGATCCGGTGCGCGGCGGCGACGCCCTGGTCGAAGTGCGGTCGCCATGCTTCATCGATCCAGAGGGAGAGCGCGTCCGTGCCTAGCCGTCCGCTCCACGCGACCTCCGCGCTCGCGGGTCTTGCCGTTCCCGGCCGTTTCGGCAAGCAAGGGGGCGAGCCCGGCGTGGTCATTTCTGAACGGGTCGGACTCGGTCTCGCAACCGTCGCCGCCCGAAAGGGGGACGCCGAAGCGCTGAAGCAGGCTGTCGTGTCGGCTTACGGGGTCGAACTTCCCGATGGCTCGCACGCCGTGCATGGGCCGTCGGTGAGCTTTATCGGTTATGGACCCGGGCAATGGCTTGCCGTGTCGGAAACGCTCGCGAGCGAGACGCTTGCGCGCGATCTCGCCGAGCGCTTGCGCGGGCTCGCCTCGATCTCCGATCAGAGCGGCGGCAGGACGGCGCTGCGGGTGAGCGGCCCACGCGCCCGTGCGGTGCTCGCCAAGGGCCTGCCGATCGACCTTCATCCGCGCGCGTTCGCACCCGGAAGCGCCGCAACCAGCACGATCTCGTTGATGGGTGTGCAGGCTTGGCAAATCGACGACGCGCCGACTTACGAGCTTGCGATTTTCCGCAGTGTGTCGGCGAGCTTCTGGGGGTGGCTCACCGCATCCGCGGGAGAGTTCGGCTACGAGGTCGTAGGCGGCGAGCTCTAGAGTCCCGCCCATGAAAAGGCGCGCGCGGTCATGATTCCCCGCGCGCCTCGCAACTCCCTTGCGACTTAGACGGGCCTGACGTCGACGGCGACTGCCCTGGTGACGAGCAGCACGATCCGGTCGCCGACCTGGACCTGGTCGAAACCCGCAACGCTGGGGTTGACGAAGATCGTGCGCCTCTTGCCGCCGGTTCCGGCGAAGGTGATGGTGCGCTGGTTGCGGTTGATGGCGGCGACGGTGTCGGTGATTTCGACCGTGGTGAGATCCGCAGCGCCTTGCGGCGTCGCCTCGACCCAGTCCTGCTCGGCAACGGTTGCGGGATTCATGTTCATGCCCGTCAGCTCATCCTTGGCGAAGGGATCCTGCGTCGCCGCCGGGGGTCCATCGGCCTTTCGGAGCGCCACCGCCACCTCATTGGCATAGCTGATGGTGATGCGCTCCTTCAGCTTGATCAGCTTGATGTGCTCGGGGCCGACCTTGACCACGACCCAATTGTTGTTCGGTCCGACCACCGTGACGAGCTGGTTGGTGACGTCAATGGCTTGGACCGTCGCCACCATCGAGATGACCCCGGCGTCGCTCTCGACTTCAACCGGACCGGCTTTCCCGGCGTCAATGAACAAAAGCGGTAGAGCAACAACAAACGCGCCCTTCAGCGCAGCCGTGAGCAACTTCATCGGTACCTCCAACTGACATTCGAAACGAAACGACGCACTACCAGTTGAAGGTTACACCCATCAATGGCCCATGCTGGACGACGTCAAGCCCGTTCTTTCCGAACCGGCCATTCTCACTATAGTCGACGGCAAGCGCGCGGTAACCGATATCGGCGTGGAGCGGCACGCCTAAGCATGTGGTGTGGAAGCTATAAACGCCCACGGCCTGCCAGGAGAATTCGCTGCCGGCGCCGAAGCCGCCGATATCGCCTTCGAGCCGCAAGTTCTTGCCCGGAGCGATCTGATGCCTTACGCGGAGGCCGACCACGGGATCGACCCATTCGAGGTCATTGGCGCTGGCAACGGCGACCCGGCGGGAACGTTTGAACTTGAGGCCGAGGCGCTCGAGGTCGACCTCGAGCGTACCAGTCAAGTTAAGCGAAAGACTGAGGTCCTGATTCCAGTAGCGCGCGCTGCCGAGGACATCGATAGCGGTGTAGCTCGCAGGCGCGTTCTGCCAGCGCGCCACTTCATAGGCGACGCCCGATTGAACGATTGTCGATTCGTAATCGAGCTGGGCGTGACCTTTGACGCTCACGACCGAACGCGAAAACCGGGCGAAGGGGCTGCGGCGCACATCGATGCTGCCGGGGAAGCCGAGATCGAGCCAGACGAGATCGGTGAACAGCGCGAGCTTGCCCTTGCGGGCCTCGAAATAGCTCATCCAGGCAAGCAGCGAGTCGCTCTTTTCCACGATCTGGAAGAAGTTTTCATTGATATCGACGGTATGGCCAAGCGCGGTGACGTCGCCATTGACGTTAATCATCCAGGCATAGGGCGTGAGACTGAACTGCCATCTGTCGGCCGATTGCGCCGGCTCGGCGTAACCGAGATCGGCCGCAAGCGCAGGGCTGGCGGCCCCAAGCCAGGCGCAGATCGCTAAGAGGTGGGTACGTTTCACGGGACCTTCCCCCACAGCCAGACGGGCTCGCGTCGATCGTGCAAATGGCAACAGAGAGGCAAAAAATTCACGAAAAGGCGGCAAAAAGCGAGTTTTTTAGCTCGTTTTCCGCCGTCTGAGCGGATAGTTCGCGCTGTCGTAAAGCGCGCGGATGCCGTAGCCGTCGAACCGCTCCTCGTTGACCTCGAGCGTGCTGCCGATGAGAAGCTCGGGCGGTAGTTCCTCGACGGCATATTTGATGGCTTCGGCGGCACTCCTAAAGCGCGTATAGCGCATCGGCCGCTTTCCGGTCTTGCTCGCGCTGGCATAAAGCTCGGCGGGAGCCCTGTAATCGAACGCACGCACGGGCGACATTAAAGCATGGCGGAGGGAGCAAGGCCAGCCTCGGCGTGCGCCGTTTGCTGCTTTGAGGCGCGGAGAGGGATTGCCGGTCGCGCTGTTCGTTGTCAGGCTACGCTTTGGTGAATGCCCGAGGCACGGGTCTTGCCCCGGGTGCCTCTTTGAAGGTCGGTCTTATGCCGCACGTCCCGCCGCTCGTTGCCACTGTCGCGCTCGGCCTCGTGCTCGCCTTCAGCTTCGGCGTCCTGGCTCACCGCCTCAGGTTGCCGCCGCTCATCGGCTACCTGGTCGCCGGAGTCCTCATCGGGCCGTTCACACCGGGCTTCGTCGCCGACCAGAATATCGCCAATCAGCTTGCAGAGGTGGGCGTCATTCTTCTGATGTTCGGCGTTGGCTTGCACTTCTCGCCCAAGGACCTGCTGTCGGTCCGCGGCATCGCCGTTCCGGGCGCGGTGGCGCAAGGACTCATCGCCGTGCCGCTCGGCATCGGCGTCGGCTGGTGGCTCGGCTGGCCGCTTGAAGCAGGTCTCATTTTCGGCATCGCCCTCTCGGTCGCGAGCACCGTGGTGGTGTTGCGCGTGCTGCAAGAGAGGCGGCTGTTGGAAACCGAGCGCGGGCGGATCACCGTCGGCTGGCTGATCGTGCAGGACATTGCCATGGTGCTGGTGCTCGTGCTGTTGCCGGCACTTGCCACCCTGTTCCGCGGCATGGATACAGCTCCGGGCGCGGGCGCCATCCTGCTCTCGGTCGGCTTCCTGCTTGTCAAGTTCGCTCTCTTCGTCGCCGTCATGCTGATCGTCGGCAAGAAGCTCATTCCGGCGATTCTGCATTATGTTGCTCACACCGGGAGCCGCGAGCTGTTTCGCCTTGCCGTTCTCTCCATCGCGCTCGGGGTCGCCTATGCGGCAGCGGAGCTGTTCGGCGTCTCGCTTGCGCTTGGCGCCTTCTTCGCCGGCATGATTTTGAGCGAGTCGGCGCTCAGCCAGCAGGCCGCGACCGAATCGCTTCCCTTGCGCGACGCTTTCGCCGTGCTGTTCTTCGTCTCGGTCGGCATGCTGTTCGACCCGAGGATCGTGGCCGAGGCGCCCCTGGCGCTGCTTGCGACCGTCTTCATTATCTTCATTGCCAAGTCGGTCGTGGCCTATGTCGTAGTGCGCCTGTTCGGCCATACGCGCTCCACCGCGCTCATGATCTCCGCCTCGCTCGCGCAGATCGGCGAGTTTTCTTTCATTCTCGCCAATCGCAGCTTTGAACTCGCCTTGCTCCCCGCCGAGGCGCGCGACCTCATTCTCGCCGGCGCCATCATCACCATCCTGCTCAATCCGCTGCTTTTCGCCGCGCTCGATCTCTATGCCGCGCGGCGGGAAGTGGCACCCGCCGAGGCATTACGTGACGAGCAGGAGGAAGAGGAAACGAAGATGCGCGAGCCGATCCGCCCGACCACGCTCTCCGGTCATGTCGTACTGGTCGGCCACGGCAGAGTCGGCGGCTTCATCAGCGGGGCCTTAATGGAACGGACGATTCCGTTTCTCGTTATCGAGGATGACGAACACAGGGTCTCCGATCTGCGGCAGCTGGGGGTCGAGGCGATCACCGGCAATGCGGCCGATCCAAAGGTTATCGAGGCGGCGAATTTGGGCGCTGCGCGCTGCCTGCTCGTCGCCATTCCCGACGCGTTCGAGGGCGGCCAGGTGGTGCAACAGGCCCGCGCCATCAACCCCACGCTCCCCATTATCGCGCGGGCGCATTTTGAGGAAGAGATCGGCCACCTCAAGCGACACGGCGCCAATGTCGTGGTGATGGGCGAGCACGAGATTGCCAAGTCGATGCTCGACAACGCGTCGGTTGCCGCACCGGGCAAACAGGCCGCAAGCGCTGCCGAACCGCCTCCGCCTGTGTTAGGGGAGAAGCCGGTAGCACCCCGTTAGGTCCGGCCGCCTCCATGCCGCATTACACGCCGCTCATCACCACGATCGTTGCCGCCTTGACACTCGCCTGGGCGTTCGCGGCGATCGCCTATCGGCTGAAGCTTCCCCCGCTCGTCGGCTATCTTGTCGCTGGCATCGTCATCGGGCCGTTCACGCCCGGCTATGTGGCCGACCAGAACCTTGCGGGGCAGCTGGCGGAAATCGGCGTCATCCTGCTGATGTTCGGCGTCGGCCTGCATTTCTCGCTCGACGATCTTCTCTCGGTCAAGGCGATCGCCATACCCGGTGCCATCGTCCAAATTCTGTGCGCGACGCTGCTCGGCATGGGGCTTGCGGCATGGCTCGGCTGGTCAACGGGCGCCGGGCTCGTGTTTGGACTTGCGCTTTCGGTGGCGAGCACCGTCGTTCTGCTCCGCGCGATGCAGGAGCGGCGGTTGATCGAGACCGAGCGGGGGCGGATCGCGGTGGGGTGGCTCATCGTCGAGGACATCGCCATGGTGCTTGCCCTCGTCCTCTTGCCGGTCGTCGCCGGCCTGCTGACGGGAGCTGACGAGCGCGGTGCGGATCTCGGGGCAATCGCGCTGGCGATTGCTCTGACCGCAGCCAAGATCGTGGGCTTCGTCGCGGTCATGCTGATCGTCGGCAAGCGGGTCATTCCCTGGATTCTGCATGCGATGGCCGACACCGGCTCGGGCGAGCTGTTCCGCCTGTCGGTGCTTGCGATCGCGCTCGGCACGGCTTTCGGCGCGGCCGAGCTGTTCGGGGTGTCGTTCGCGCTCGGCGCCTTCTTCGCCGGCATGATCTTGAGCGAGTCGAAGCTCAGCCAGCAGGCGGCGACCGAAACCTTGCCATTGCGCGATGCCTTCGCTGTCCTGTTCTTCGTCTCGGTCGGCATGCTGTTCGATCCAACGATCATCATGCGCGAGCCGGTGCCGCTCGCGGCGACGCTGCTGATTATCCTGGTCGGCAAGTCGCTTGCGGCCTTCGCCATCGTGCGCGCCTTCGGCTATTCCAACGCGACAGCGCTCACCATCTCGGCGTCGCTCGCGCAAATCGGCGAATTCTCCTTCATCCTCGCCAATCTGGGCGTCGATCTTAAGCTGCTGCCGGAGCAGGGCCGCGATCTTGTGCTCGCGGGCGCGATCATCTCTATTCTCCTCAATCCTCTCCTGTTCGCGGCTCTCGACCGGCTGCTTGCGCGTGCCGAGGCTCAACGTCGCGCGCCGGTTCAGACCAATGATGCCGACGACGGACCCCGTCACGAGGTCACGCGCACCAGGCTCAAGAATCACGTGGTCCTGATCGGTCACGGCCGTGTCGGCAAGGTCGTCAGCCAACTCCTCGCCGAACGCAAAGTGCCGCTCCTCGTCATCGAGGAGGATGGGGATGAAGTGGGGGAATTGAGCGAGCGGGGCATCGCCGCGCTTGCCGGTAACGGCGCCGATCCGGAGGTGCTGCATGCGGCAAATCTTGGCGCCGCGCGCTGCCTTCTCGTCGCCACTCCCGACGCGTTCGAGGGCGGCCAGGTGGTGCAGCAAGCGCGCGCCATCAACCCCACGCTCCCCATTATCGCCCGGGCGCATTTCGAGGAAGCGATCGACCACCTCAAACGGCATGGCGCCAATGTCGTGGTGATGGGCGAGCACGAGATTGCGAAGTCGATGCTCGACAACGTTACTGAGACCCCACCCGTGCCGGCCTAGACATGGCAGGATTCAAGCCAGAGGCGACACGACGCTCGCAGCGCTTCGGCTCATCCGCGACTAGAGCATGGATTTGATGTCGGCGGAGCAGGCGGGATAGGCGGCGTCTCCCTTGATGCCCGGCCGCCAGCCCCCATATGCGGCACGCGAATGGAATAGCGAGGCGTAAGCAGGAATTGAGTAGTCAAGCCGAAATCTTGGGCCGGGCCGGGCAAGGGCTGTGGGCGGGCGGAACCGCGTCAGCCGCGTTCCTTCGCAACCTCGGCGCCGGAATAAGTCATGACGA
The DNA here is from genome assembly GCA_963818165.1 of uncultured Alphaproteobacteria bacterium. Taxonomy (GTDB): domain Bacteria; phylum Pseudomonadota; class Alphaproteobacteria; order Rhizobiales; family Methyloligellaceae; genus Methyloceanibacter. The sequence goes on along the minus strand of CAWFRD010000030.1, from coordinate 58,244 downwards.
GCGGCTCGCGCAGGTGCGCTGGCTCGCCCGCATGCTCGACGACAATTTTGCCATCCCGGGAACGCGGATTCGTTTCGGGTGGGATTCGGTGCTCGGCTTCATCCCGGGCTTCGGCGATGTGGCGGGAAGCGCTCTTGCGCTCCTCATCGTGCATCACGCCTGGCAGACCGGCGCCTCGAAGCTCACGCTCGTGCGCATGCTCGGCAATGTCGCCGCCGATTTCGCGATCGGCGCCGTTCCGCTCGTCGGCGACCTGTTCGATTTCGCCTTCAAGGCCAACCGTCGCAACGCGCGCCTGCTCGAGCATCATCTCAACAGCCGGGCAACAAAACGCAAGCCGCCGAGCGCGCGCTAGCTGGAAGCGGCGGCGAGCGCGTCCACCTCTTCGTCGGTGAAGACGCGGCTCCGCGTCAGGAAGCGCACGCCTTCGGGTGCTTCCACCGAGAAGCCGTGGCCGCGGCCCGGCACCACGTCGATGATGAGCTGGGTGTGCTTCCAGTAATCGAACTGGTCGGCGTCCATATAGAAGGGAACCCCGCCGATCTCGCCGAGCTTCACGTCGTTGCCGCCGACGCGGAACTCGGCTCGCGGATAGCACATCGGCGCCGAACCGTCGCAGCAGCCGCCCGACTGATGGAACATCAAGGGCCCGTGCTTCGCGCTCAGGCGCTCGATCAGCTTGAGCGTTTCATCTGTGGCGAGCACCCTTTCGACCATGGTCACCACCTTGTCATCGCCCGGCTTGACCGGGCGATCCAGTAATCCCCTCCGCCAAGAAGATTGGCCCTCTAACAGCGTGTCGCATCATGTTGCGCTTTTTTTTCTGGTAATGCAAGAGGAACCCGCCAGCCCTTCGCGGCCGGTCAACGCCGCTTCCCCGTCGGCACCAACCGCAAGCCATCGTCTAGCATACGCCAGCATTGCAGAGCGCATCGAGTAGCTTCTTGGCGTGCGGGCACTTCCCCGGAGAGCGTTCCACCTCTACATACCCCTCATGTTTGGCGTAACGAGACGGCTCAGTTTCATTGAACCCCAGCTTGCGACCGCGGTCGATCAACCGCCCGAAGGCGTGCACTGGATTCACGAACTCAAACACGATGGCTTTCGCTGCCAGGTCCTGCTTGAGCAAGGGCAGGCTCGCGTATTCACCCGCAATGGGCATGATTGGACCGACCGCTATCCCTCTATTGCCCGCGCGGCATCTAGCCTCCGGTGCCGGTCGGCCATCATTGATGGTGAGGCCATTGTGCAGGACGTTACCGGGGCTTCTGATTTCAACTCACTAAACTCGGCCATGCGCTGGCGTCCCGAAAGCATCATCCTCTACGCCTTCGATCTGATGCATCTCGATGGGAAAAACCTCCGGCAGCGAGCACTTTCGGATCGGCGCTCAATATTGAAGGTTTTGCTCAGAAGCGATGAGGAAAGTCATATTCAATTCAGCGAAGAGTTCGTAGGTGACGGTGCCGCGTTCTTTAAGGCATGTGCGGACAGGGGGCTTGAGGGCATTGTCTCCAAACATCGGCTGGCACCTTATCGCTCTGGTCGTACCAAAACTTGGCTAAAGACAAAGTGCTTCACCGAATCCACCTTTGTCGTGATCGGCACAGATCGCGACCGCAAGACCGGAGCTCCTAGGGCTTGCTTGCTCATACCTAATAGCTACGGCCTGAATTACGCCGGGGCGGCATTCATCGCGCTTAGTGACGATGCCCGGACAGAGTTTCTCGCTGAGGTGGAGCGTCTCACCACGGCTTGGGCCGCGTTTAAGTCTTCACGGCTGAGCGACGTTAAATGGTGCCGGCCGCAGCTGACCGTGCGAGTGAAGCATTTGGCGGGAAGCAAGACACTCCGCCACGCCACGGTGAGAGAGGTGGTGCGGTAAGTTTACCCGACTAGAGAAACCCGCGCGGCTTTGGCTCGCGAATCAGATAGGATCCGAAGCCCGACACCAACGACACCTATAAGATGTCGTCTCCAATCTGGACCTAACTCAGCCCCGCCCAATAGCGGGGCTTTTTTGTATTTGCGTCGCGTACCCGTCTAGTAGCTGCCGCCCCCGAAGTGATAATTCAAGCGTGCGCGCACCACTGCGAAGTCCTCATCCTCCTTCAGAACGAAGGGCTCGTCCCCAGCAACGAGATGAGAGCTATCGGAACCGAAGCCATAGAAGAGACCTTCCACACCGAAACTCAGTCGGGGAGCGATCTTGTAGTCTACGCCACCGCCAACGACGTAGCCCGTCTCGGTTTTGCCATTGCTGAAGTTGAACGGACCGTCATCGGCAGAGACCACCACGAAATCATTGTCAGTATCAATGAAAGCGACGCCGCCAGTGCCGTAGAGCAGCCAGCTGCCTAACGCCCAGCCAACTCGGCCACGAACGCTAGCCAGGTAATTGATGTTCTCTGCAAAATCGAAGTCACCTTCAACACCGACGAGCCAGCTGCCCATTTGCCAATTGTAACCCGCCTGCACGCCACCGATGAGTTCGGTGTCGTTTGAGAACCGCAGTGAGAGGTCTTGCTCCTCGCTCAAATCTTTGATGCTGAGATCGTTTGGATCGAATCCCACTCCCAGATTCCCGCCGATGTAGAAGCCCGACCATGTCGTTCCTACAGGGGTGGGTGGGAGCGGTTGCGCGAGGGGGGCAGGGTGTATCAAATCAGTGGCACTTGCGGGAACCGCAATAGCCGCAAAAATGCCTGCCATGCCAATGGCGGCGATACTTCTCATGTACATCGGTTGCTTCCCCGTAGACAAATAAAGGCGCATAGAGACAGGCCGCTCGAATGGCATTGATTACGCTTGCATTGCGGCAGAAGACTGCCGAACAGGGGGAATAAATGTGGCCGTCGCAGCACACAAAATCTGGCGCCCAACCGGCTAGATTTGGGCGCCAGACCAACTCGCTGCGCCGGTGGGGGTAACCGGCGTCACGGGAGACTCCTCGTCGACGGGGGCGTTATCCGAGAAATCTGAAGCCCGCTATATTCATCAGTGCATTTTGTTTGAACGCACACAATCATACGAAGAGATGCCAGACCCCATACTTTAGTCGGTCTTTGATTTAGTTCTGCGCAAACTGCTTCGGTCCCCGCACGGCAACAATCCTGCCCGACTTTAAGAACCAATCACGCTGCCACTCTCCCGCGATTACTCGAACGATCTCTAATGCGCCCTGCTGCAGAGTCGCCTCCGGCACAGCAACGCGTCGGCGCTTCCGTCATCCTACTCCACGATGAAGCGGATATGTTTTGTTAAGTCTTCTTCTGGAGTGAGCGTCATCACGCATAACCAATCTTGGGGAACACTATCGGCCGGTCGAAGCATTTCGACGATGATGGTGTCCGCTATTGGGTAGTAAGCGGACATCACTGATCTGCTCGCCAATGTCCGCTAATGACCCATGACGGACGAATCGGAGTCATGCGGTCCTGCTCAGTTTCTTTTCGACCGAAACACTCAGGTGCCCCCTTTAGCAAGGAAAAGGAGAGGGCGCTCGCTTCGGCGGACGCCCCTAATCTGCAGGGAACCCATGTGCTTGGTCCGCGTTTCTTCTCCAAGTCCTCGGCGACTATTTTCGCACTCTCCCTCGTGCTGACGCGTCGCCGACTTTGGAAAGCCCCGCTCCCCCCGCGCGGGGTTTTCCTTCATGCTATACAGCCCTTATGACTGAACCTGTTGAGTACCTTTTCGCCGCCACCATTGCGCTTGCCAACCGAGCCGCCCGTAAGCAGGGTTGGCACCCGCATGGCCGGACGGGCTGGCTCAAGCCTGATGGCAATGAAGTCCATTTCATCTGCTTCGAAGAGCAGCTCGCCGTTGTCGGTAAGCATGCAACGGTCTACTTCGTAGGGTCGTTATCGCCGCGGGTCAGACGGTCTGACCGCAAATGGACGCAACTCCGAGCGTGACCGGCCCAGCTAAGAGGAAGGTTCATTGCCGCTTGGACCCGTGACGAGCATCTCCCGGCCGGGGAGGAGAATTAAGCGTCCTCCCGCGCTTAGCAGGAAAACCTAATTCGATAGGCGTCAAAACTCGTCGAAAAGCGCTACCCAACGAGTGAAGCGTGGCGTTCAGTACCCTCGACTTTGGCGGATGCGCCTGCCGGTACTTGCAGCACCGTCGCTCTCTGACCTATGCAGAGATGTGTCAGCAGGACGATCTTTCCGTCAGGGAACTCAAGCGCGTCGTGATGACGGTTCGGCTGCCTTTTGATCTGGCGGAAACTGGCCACCTTGTGGCCGAGCGTGCGGGAAACGATGAACCCGGTTTCGCATTTTACCTCGTCTTCAAAGGCAAGCTCAGTGCCAGGAAGCAAACAAACCGCTACCTTCGTATCGTCCACCGAGGCAAAACCGCGCGTGATCGTGTGGTGAAAACCCATCGATATCAGCTTGTCGCCTACCTTTGCAGGGCGGGATGTGACGAGTTCTAAGCTGTAGTCACACATTGAGGGTACTCCATGCCGATAGCGGTAGTACCCCTCGTCTCCCTAGTAGGATAGCGAAACAAAACGGCGATCTCTTGACTGCGCCCAATCGAGCCACACGCTTCGTGGCGGCCTCTGCTTGTAGAGCATCACACAATCTCAACCGGCCGATATCAAGGTTCCGACCAGCAGGGATCTAGTTCTGCGCAAACTGCTTCGGCCCTCGTACGCCAACAGTGACCCCGGGAAACCAATATGCGCCGACAGGGTTTTATTACCGGGCTCGGCACTTTAACCGGCCTCCGTCCCCGAAGGCCGTTACAAAGTCCCGGGCCTCCTCTCCCGCAACCAGCGTAAGGAGAAACGTCATGAAGACACTCATTTCAATGATCACCTTAGCACTAGCACTCGCCTTCACTGGCCCAGCGTTTGCTGGCGATGTGACGGCTGCTAAGACCCAGGCCGATTGCGAGAAGGCTGGCGGCGTATGGGATGCTCAAGCCTACAAGTGTTCCGCGAAGCAGCAGTAAAGGTTGCTGCTGTTTAGCCGCCAGAAGGGCGCTCGCTTCGGCGGGCGCCCTTTTTGCGCCATGAAGTTTCGGCTCGTATGAAGCAACCATTGTGAAGGAGTCGAATATGCAACTGCGCGCGTTTGTAACGAGCCTGACGATCATCATTGGCACCGCTACTCCGGTGTTCGCGGCAGAATTTTGGGTAAGCCAAGACCCGCAGAATAAGGAGTGTAAAATTGTCGAGACGATGCCAGACGGCAAGACCCAGGTGATGATCGGCGCAACTTCCTACCCCACCAAAGATGAGGCTAAGGCAGCGAGGAAGGTTGCCGTAAAAGCTGGCGAATGCATCAAGAAGAGAGGATTGATCAAGGTCAAATCGCAAAGGCCGGTGGTGGGCGCTCGCTTCGGCGGGCGCTAGGGGCAGAGCACCAAACTCTTGCTATCGTTCCTCCCGTTCGACGGAGGAGAGGCCCGCGCGCATCGTTCCAAGCAAGAGGTAGGTCAGTACACCAACGACCGCACTGACGGCGACGATGGCAATAACAAGAAACTCGCTCATCACAACTCCCTATTGCCAGATAGCTGCGAGGCTCAGAGCGGCGGCCTGATCCGGCGACTCGGGACCCATACTACCCGCGTTTCCATCTTTCCCACCAAGTGTCCGGGTAATAGCACTCGACAGTGGAACGACCAGCGTGCCTGTCGTAGCAACTGTGTTCGAGCTTATACCCTGCCGCACGCATGCACTCTTGAAGATAGACCGCCGGTGTTTCGTCCCAAACCGGTCTTTCTTTATGATGCTCGTATGTCTTCATCTCGCATGCAGCAAAATCCTGTTCGATGGTCCTATCGGAGCATCCCGCTAGGACGACGGCAACTGCACCGAGAATTATGCTACCGAGGGACAATCCCTAGTCGTCGCACTTGAGCTTCCAATGGCCGCTCTTCTTTTGCTTCCAGTAGCAGTATTCCACCCCGGCCTTCTCGACCAGGGAGTGCATGACACCTTGGGCGAGCGAAGGCGCTGCGACGGTGGCGTGCGCGTTGCCGCTGTGACTGGATATCGACAGCCCTGCTGCCAAAGCAAGAATGACAATTATGCCTCTGACCATGGCGATCCTCCTTTTGCTTGATCGTGCCAAATGTTTGTTCGGACATAGCAGTCCGACAACTTGCCGTTTTTTTAGCGACCTTTAGCCCTGTTTGAACAACATTCTCGGGCGTTAGAGGGTCACCTACCTCACCCTCGGCGGCCCTGGCCATTGGCCTCACGGGGGAGTTCTAAGGCCGGGGCCGCTTAAGCGGCGTAAGAAAGAAGCCCCGCAGGGACGGGGGGGGGGGACCCTTTGGCGGGCTTCTCGGTCCTGATGGGGGGACCTGTGAAGACGGGAAGCCATCACGTACAAGACACCTAGCACCACAGGTCTTGATGACAACCCCGCAGAGAATGAACTTTTTGTAAGAAATAGAAGAAGCCCCGGGGAGCGGGGCTCCTTCAAGGTCCGTAAGTCTGGCCGGATGACGGGGGGACGTCAGGGGGATCGGGCCAGACTTCAAGAATAACAACCCAATCCCATCTTTGTTCCGGCCGCGCCTTCCGCTACGTTCTCTCTTTGTAAAATCAGGGCAGTGCGCTGACGCTTGAGATGGACGATTTAGTTTTGCGCAAACTGCTTCGGCCCCCGCACGCCAACAATCTTGCCTGTCAGTGATAAGTCGGCGGCCGAATCGTCATCGGCTGAAACGAACCGCGCCGGATCAAACTCTTCTCCACGATTTCGGTGGCAATCAAGAAATCGTCTTCGGTCGTCTTAAACAGGTCGGGAACGGTCTCAAGAAATTCCGCCTCAGCCTGGGTGAGTTTTGGGTCCGCAAGGACCTGCTCGACCAGCTCCGACCAATAGTGCTCCATTTTGCGGATCATCACGGAACCCCCACTTTCGGAAATACAATCACGTTCCTAAAGTTCGGCACACCCGGCTCCTTGTAAGCCGAGCAACATTGCCAAGCTGCCAGACCTGCTACGCAAGCCATGAGCGCGTGCTCGCTGCGGCGGGCGCGCGGGGCCTTCGGAAGCGAGGCGTGTGCTGCGGGTTTCCCTCAGGCGCGGTTCCCCCTTTAACCCATCGTCGCTGACTAGAAGACCAAGCGAACAAGGCACGAGCGGGGCGATAAACCGAAATATAAAGCCCATGCTGTTGTCAAAAAGACATGATGCGGCAATAGAGTTTGAAATTCGTGATGGTTCTTTTCCTTTTCCATCACCGTTTTACAGGAGATCCATATGACCACACGTATTGCTATCACTAGTGCTCTTTTTCTAGCCGCCATGTTGTTGCTGCCACCTTCGATGGCCTCGGCGGAACTCGCCGGCGCTTGCTTAAAGGATGCCAAGGCACAGTGCCCAGGGGTGGAGCCTGGCGGAGGCAAGATCAGGGAATGCCTCAAGTCGCACATCAAGGACCTGTCCGACGAGTGCAAGGACGTCTTGGTCAAGGCCGTAAACGCCAAGGCCTGTGCGGATGACGTGAAACAACATTGCGCAGGCATGGAGGCTGGCGGCGGCAAAATTGAAGCCTGCTTGAAAGCTAAAATCGCCGATCTTAGCGATGCCTGCAAAGTAGCGCTGGCGAACTCGGCAGCTGGCGACGACTAAGACACGCACTGAGGCGTCCAGCCGCGCGTAGCGGCTGGGCGTCTTTCTCCCCGAGAACGACGATACATGGAGAAAACAATGATCAGATTGATCGCGTTCGCTGCTTTTGCCTTGGCCGTCGCAACCTCCGCCCAGGCAATGTCGCCCGTGCCGCTTCATCAGCCGGACGGCCTGACCACGCAAGTCCGTCACGCATGCGGCGCGGGAATGAAGTGGAACAACGCACTCGGTCGCTGTGCGACTACATCCGCCCGCCGCCATGTCCGCCGCGGCGGTCGTCAGAAGCTACTAACGCATCGCTGGCGACGCCGGATGGCATGGTCACGCGGAGTCGTCGACGGATGACCTCGCTGGCCATGACTGTCTACCACGCGAGCATGACGGACGACGCTGCTGTGGCCAAAGTGCTGACAGAGGACGAGGCTCGCCGGATAGCAGCGAATATCGGCCGCGGCTACCGGCATTGCTGAGACAGAAGCTGATTGACGGGTGCCCGCTACCAGCAAGCGCCCAGCCTCCTTTAGCCGCCAGTCGCCAATGCAGAGCCCAGCAGCTCGGAATCTTCGAGGGCGTGGCGAAGTGTTACTCGTGGGTTCATTAAGGTCTCGCTTAGAGGTTCGCCTATTGTTGAGGTAGCCATGCCGATAGTGAGTTCTCACCGGGCGTGGTTAGGCGCGGCACGATTCCTCCTCTCAAAGCCGGATGTGCCGGGCCGCTTTTTTCATGGAACATCACGCTATCGCTCCCGTTTTCCTTATAGCCAGTCGGGATTGGGTCCTCCTCCGGCCGGTTAGGCCCGGTGCCTTTCCACTCCTGTGCAAGGAATCCTGGCGGTGCCGGGCCGCTGTTTTGTCGGAACCGCGGCCGTACGGACGCGTTTTCTGAGTAGCCAGCCTTTTTCCAGGTAACACCCCCGTACAGGCTGGTTAGGCCCAGCATTGCTTCAACGAGTTTCTCAGAGTCCGCAGTGCTGGGCCGCTAATTCTTGAACGACACCGCATCATTGGATACGATGAGTTCTACCGCGTAGGGCTGGCGTAACGGGGGAACGCACCAATCTTCGGTTGGAGTTGTTGGTTCGAGTCCAACGCCCTACCCCATCTCGGCTACGCTGCTTTCGCTAAAAGAGTGATGCGACGGTCGAGACAAGCGGGTAGCTTAGGGTAGCCGTCCTCGTAATATTCGAGCTGAACGTCGTCGCCTTGCAGAGCGCCTGGTGTGGGTCCGACGTGGAAGTCCTTCTCCGGCCAAACCATCGCGGGGCCGTCACTCAAGCCCGCAGGCGAGTCGCTGGTGCCCGTGTCCCCGCTTCTGGCTACCAGCATAAGGGGTGAGGTTTTGTCCCCGCTTCTCTTGCGACGCTTCTTGGCTGCATCACGGCAACGGGGCGAGCAGTCAGTTTGAGCCGCACGGCTTGGCTTGTACCTGTCTCCGCAAGCACAGGTGCGAACCTCGTAACGCCATTTGGTGGTCATCAATCCTCCAAAAGAAAGGGCCCCGAGAGGGGGCCTGCTGTTGCGGGAAACGAAATGTTTTCGCCCGCGTTTAGCTCTCATGAGACGCGAATACGATATCAGACAGCATGACGAAGCCTATGACGCGATGAGACGCCAATACAAAGTCTATGACTGGACTACCGCGGGCATCTTCATCGTGCTTATGCTTGTTGTGGCGCTGCTTCTTGTTGTTTTCCCGTCCTGGTAGCACCGCGCCCCTCGTATCTTCGCGCTAGGGAGGTGCGTGGGAAGAATCTCGGCTCATTCCCAGTTGCGGGCCGGGCTTCTTCTTTAGACAAGCTGCTTAAGGCGTCTTTGGACGGCCCCAAGTTCTCCATGATCGAACGCTAAACTCACGAACAGCCAGCTCCTCGGGAAGCGCTCCAGGCAACTCCCTTGAGTTGATGCTGGCTCGGCCCGGTACTCTCACCTCTCCCTATGAAGGAATCGGATTGAGGGTGCCGGGCCACTCATTGGTGCTAAACTACTCGCGGCCGAACACAGCGGGTGTCTCCACTTGCACCCTGCGACGGCCAGGCCCCGCGCCGTCGCCATTCCTTAGTGCATGGCGTAGCAGCGGTGCTGGGTCCTTGTTTTGGGAAACAAATGATTTCGAGCCGCGTTTAGCAATCATGACAGTTGCTGCAGTTTGCAGCCCAGTAGAAGGAGGGTGAGCGGAATGAAACGCCTACCTAAACAATTAGCCCAAACTGTCGCGGCTGCGGCCATCGCAGTGTTTTGGTGCATCAGTGCCGTGGGAACGACTTTCGGCACCGCCGTCGGCGTGACCACCCTCGCCACTGCTATCAATGCGGCAACAAGCACTCCGGCTGAAGCCCGGCGGCGTTGGCGTGGTCGTCGTTGGCGCAGAGGCGGCTACGGAGGCTACCCCTACTACCGTCGGTACGGCGGCTATCCCTACTACGGGGGTGGCTATCCCTACTACGGGTACGGCTATCGTCGTCGGGGCTGGTGGGGTCCGCGTGTCGGCATTGGTTTCGGATTCTGGTAAGCGCATTACTTCTTGGCAATCCGTCGCAGCCGTTGAACGCGATTACTGAGCTTTGCCCCCTATCGCTCGGCAAGACGCTCGGCCATGCCCGCCGAGAGATTTGGTGCGGTAAGTTTGCCGCACCGGAGAAACCCGCGTGCCTTTGGCTTCGACGCGAGTTCAGGGACTGTCCGCCTCTTTAAACGCGAATTGACTTCCCTTCACCGCGGCAGAAGGTGATCCTTCGGGATAGACCGGCTGCGGCTGTGATGAGGGCGGGCCCAGGCCCATCGAAGTTGTGGCTTGTTGATTGGCCTGCGTGGCGAGTCTCTTCGCCTTTGATTTCCGCCATGCCATCAAGGGCAAGCTCCACATCATCACTCATTCCGCCACATCCCCCTTCTTCAGGTAACTATGGTCGTTGGAACTCAATGGGTTCATGTTGCAGTTTCGGAGGGTCAGATGCGACATGAACAAAGACGCTAAGCCATTGATTTAGAAGAAACCCATGGCCTTCGGAGAGTAACTTACAAGCATGTTCTTGGTCTGCTGGTAATGGTCGAGCATCATCTTGTGGGTCTCACGCCCGATGCCCGACTTCTTGTAGCCGCCGAAGGCCGCATGCGCCGGATAGAGATGGTAGCAATTGGTCCACACCCGGCCCGCCTGGATGCCGCGGCCGAAACGGTAGGCGCGGTTGATATTCCGGGTCCAGATGCCGGCGCCGAGCCCATAGAGCGTATCGTTGGCGATCGCCATGCCCTCGTCGTCGTCCTTGAAGGTGGTGACGGACAGCACGGGTCCGAAGATCTCCTCCTGGAAGATGCGCATCTTGTTATGGCCCGCGAACACCGTGGGTTTCATGTAATAGCCGTCGGCGAAATCGCCGTTCATGGCGAATCTCTCGCCACCGGTCAGGAGCTTCGCGCCTTCCTTCTTGCCGATGTCGACATAGGAGAGGATCTTCTCCAGCTGATCGTTGGAGGCTTGCGCGCCGATCATGGTCGAGGGCTCGAGCGGATTGCCCTGCTTGATCTTGTTCACACGCGCGATCGCCTTCTCGATGAACTTGTCATAGATCAATTCCTGCACCAGCGCGCGAGATGGGCAGGTGCAGACCTCGCCCTGGTTCAACGCGAACATGGTGAAGCCTTCGAGCGTTTTGTCGAAGAAATCGTCGTCCTCTTGCATCACGTCGGCGAAGAAGATGTTCGGCGACTTGCCGCCGAGCTCGAGCGTGACCGGGATCAGATTCTCCGAGGCGTACTGCATGATGAGCCGCCCGGTCGTGGTCTCGCCGGTGAAGGCCACCTTGGCGATGCGCTTGTTCTGCGCGAGCGGCTTGCCGGCCTCGACGCCGAAGCCGTTGACGACGTTGAGGACGCCCGGTGGCAGGAGGTCGCCGATCAAGTCCATCAGAACCATGATGCCCATCGGCGTCTGCTCGGCAGGCTTCATTATCACGCAATTTCCCGCGCCGAGGGCCGGCGCGAGCTTCCATGCCGCCATCAGGATCGGGAAGTTCCACGGGATGATCTGGCCGACAACGCCGAGCGGCTCGTGGAAGTGATAGGCGACGGTGTCGTGATCGATCTCCGACAGGCTGCCCTCCTGCGCGCGCACGCAAGCGGCGAAATAGCGGAAATGATCGATGGCGAGCGGAATGTCGGCGAAGGTCGTCTCGCGGATCGGCTTGCCGTTGTCGATGGTTTCGACCGCGGCGAGCACTTTGAGGTTCTCCTCCATGCGGTCGGCGATTTTGTTGAGGGCCTCGGCGCGTTTGGCCGGGGCGGTGCTGCCCCAGGCGTCCTTCGCCTTATGGGCGGCGTCGAGCGCAAGCTCGATATCGGCGGCCTGCGAACGGGCTACCTGACAGACCGTCTTGCCGGTAATCGGGCTGATATTGTCGAAGTACTGGCCGTCGACCGGCGCGACCCATTTGCCGCCGATGAAATTGTCGTACCGATTGCGCAAGGCAACTCGCGCATTGAGTGTCTCGATGACTTGGTGGAGCATGGCGTTCTCCCTTGAACTAAGCCGCCTTTCGTTCTTCTGGGGCAATCCTCGTCCCAGGCCTTGACCTGCGTCAAGGGGAACTTACAGTTGATGGGCGTGCACTGGGAACAGAGCGGCCATCAGTGCGTTGATCGAGCGGTTCCGCCAAATAGGGAGAATGTCATGAGAGGCTTGAATCCGATGCTCGCCTTCTTGCTCGGAGCGGCGATCGTCGGGCTCGGTGTACTGGGCTATATCCTCTACGAGCGCCAGAACCGGCAGGTCTTGAAGATCGACGTGCCGGGCTTCTCGGGCGAAATCACCAAAGACAAGGGCGTCGATATCGAGGTCGGCAAGGACCGCTAGGGTTCGCCTTGGCCGAATTCGCCGTGTTGCGCCTGACGGCGCACCCTTTTGCCTGCCGGCGACTTTATGGCGCCCGGGTCGCAGTTTCGCTCGAATAATCATCGATACTACTGTCGCTTAAGCGAGGTGGTGAGGCCAGGGCCGGTCGCGCCGCACGATCCGCCCTTCGAGGGAGACAGCGATGCGCCATGCGGCGGGAATGCTCACGACTTTCGGCTTGGCGAGCGCCTTGCTGCTCGCACCCAGTCTCGCCAAGGCCACCGACCTGACCCCGATCAGCCCCGTGCAGCCGGTCGGTCCCGCGCCGCTCACTTGGCAGGGCTTTTACTTCGGGGGCAATCTCGGCGCCGCCTTCGATCCTAACGATCTCAGCATCAAGGATTTGAGCACAGAACAGGACCTGACGCTCCGATTCTCGAACAGCACCGAGCTCATCGGCGGCGTGCATGGCGGCTATAACTGGCAGCCGGGCGCCCTCGTCCTCGGCGTCGAAGGCGATATCGCCTTCGCCAACGATATCGATTACCTGGCAAGCATCCGCGGCCGCGCCGGCTGGGCAACCCCGAACTGGCTCTTCTACGGCACCGCCGGCGTGGCATTCATCGACACCAACACGAATTTCGTCGTGGTCTCCGCCGATGACGGCCCGTTTGGCTTCAACGTCGGCAATACCGACACGGGGTTCGTCGGCGGCGGCGGAATCGAATATCGCGTGGGTCCCAGTCTCAGCCTCGGCGTCGAGGGGCTGTACTACAATTTCGGCAGCGACAAGCAGAACTTCGTCGCGGGCGCGGACGAGCCATTCGTCTTGAAGGACGATCTCGACTTTGCGGTCGTGCGCGGCAGGCTGACCTACCACTTCAACGGCTTCTGACCCCCCGCCAAAGGCGGTTACGGAACAAGCACGGCGGCGCCTGTCAGTTCTCCCCGGCGTAGGCGCAGAAGCGCGTCGTTCGCGGCATCGAGCGGGATGGGGCTGACATGCGTCGCGACCGGCACGCGCGGCGCGAGCGCGAGAAACTCGCGCGCGTCTTCGCGCGTGAGATTGGCGACGGAGCGCAAGACCCGCTCCTCCCAGAGAATCTCGTAAGGAAAGCTTGGGATGTCGCTCATATGGATGCCGCCGCAGACGACGACGCCACCTTTGCGCACGGCTTTGAGAGCTGCCGGCACCAGGGCGCCGACGGGCGCGAAGATGATGGCGGCGTCGAGCGCCTGGGGCGGACGCTCATCCGAGCCTCCGGCCCACGCCACGTGAAGCGAGCGGGCGAAATCCTGCGCCGTGCGATCGCCGGGCCTCGTGAAGGCGTACACCTCGCGCCCTTGCGATTTCGCGACTTGCGCCACGATATGGGCCGCGGCGCCGAAGCCGTAGATGCCGAGGCGCGAAACCTCTCCAGCGGGTGGAGCGACGGCGAGTTTCAGCGAGCGGTAGCCGATCAGCCCGGCGCAAAGAAGCGGCGCGGCTTCGGCGTCGCTATAGTCTTCGGGTAGCTTGAAGACGTAGCGCGCATCGGCGGCCGTGTAGCCGGCATAGCCGCCGTCGATCTGATAGCCGGTGAAGCGCGGGTTATCGCAGAGATTCTCCCGGCCTTCGCGGCAGTAGCGGCAGGTGCCGTCGGTTCCGCCGAGCCACGGCACGCCTACGCGGTCGCCGATGGCGAAGCCTGTCGCGTTTTCGCCTAAGCGCGGTGACGCGGCCAACGATCTCGTGACCGAGGACGAGGGGGAGCTTGGGATGCGACAGTTCGCCGTCGAAGATGTGGAGATCGGTGCGGCAGACCCCACAGGCCGCAACTTCGATCAGGACCTGTTCTGGCCCCGGAGTTGGGACCTCCAATTCGGTTGTCTTGAGCGGCTTGCCGGGCGCTTCCAGCACCATCGCCTGCATCACGGAAGGAGGCATCGAAACTACCGCGCGCGGTATTTGCTGGCGTAGTGCTTGCCGAGCAGCTTGCGCGTCTGCTCCGCCAAGCGCTTGTTGCCAGGGATCTTCGCCTTCGCTGTTTCCTTCCGCGGCTTGGGGCTCTGTTTGTCGGGGTTCTTCTTCATTCGCAGACCGCCCCTACTCGATGCTCTTGCGGATTTCAGCAAGCAGCGCGGACCGGCTGGCCTGCGGGCTCAACTCAAACCGGTAATAACCCACCATGTCCCTGATCCGCGCATGCTGTTCCGGCGTGAATGAGATCATGCAGGCGCCTTCCGTCTCGCATCCGTCCGCGACGTCGTGAGAGAGCCCGCCGGCCCAGTGGCCGAGCTGATGCACGGCCGCCATGCCGGGAACGAAGGGCGAGGGGTCGTTCGCCCCGGACCGCTCGGGAAGGCTCGCATGATGGACGACGATGCCGTCGCGCTCTGGCGCGGAGGCTCGCGACCACGGGAAGGTCGTGTAGCCCGACAGCGCTCCGCCCGGCTCGGCCGTGTAGATATTGAGAGTACGCGCGGTGTCCTTCCCAAGCTCCGTCTTCATCTCGATCTCAGCGGGGCTTCCCGGTTCATGGGTGAACCAGGTCTTGTTCTCGTGCAGCCTCGCATCGGCAATCGTGAAGGCGAGCCCCGCGGGCGCATAGATGCGATTGAGCAGCGCCACTTGAGCTTTCAGCCGGCGATGAGGCAGATAGCCTTGCGCACCGACATGGATGATATGGAAGCGGACCGGGATCACCGTCTTGCCGCGAAATGTGACGCGGTGCGCCCTTAGCGCCTCGATCACGCGGGTCGCCTGGATGTCCTCGCTCGGGGTGGGGGGCCAGGTGCCGCAGCGATAGTGAGACGCGGACGCCGCGCGCGCGAGCCCGATCCGTGCGGCCGCGGCCGCCAAACAGGCGCACGCGGAAGAGAAGACAAATTCGCGCCGATTCACGACCCGCGCTCCTTCGACGGATGGGCAAGATTAGAATGCGCGCGCGGATTGCGCCACGCCCTCGAACGGGCCGGCTCCGCTAGTCGATACTGCTCAAAATGGCATCCTGAACGTTCTCGTCGGGCGCGCCGAACCACTTTTTCTCCTTGCCCGTAACGAGCAGTCCCCAGGCCTTTGCCCCGCTCGGCGAGAACAGAACGAAGAGCTGGTTGTCGCCGCATTCATTGGGCTTGCAGGTGAAGGCGAGCGTGTAGGTCTCACCGTTTGCCTCGACCGCAATCGAGGGCGTCGGCGGTCCATCCAAAGTCTTTGCGTAATCATCGACCCATTGCGGCGGGGTCGCGCCCGCGAACATGCCGTACCAGGCGGCGCGATTGGCCGGCTGCTTCATCAGGTCGGCGAGAGAGGGCCCTTTGGGCGGATCCGCGGCGAAGGCCTGAACGCAGCTTCCGGCAAGCAGAAGGGCGATGAGAACGGCAGTTCGCATTGGTAACTCCATCGGCCGGCAGAGGCGCGGGCCGCAGGCGCGCGCCGTCATGAGCGACGAAGTTATAGCGGAAAAATGACGCTAGTGCCGGAGGAGCGGCCAGCCTTGCGGGCCCGGCGCGGTCGGCGAGAGTGAAACCGGCGGCTCGACACGTTGCTCGTAAGCCCCGAAAGGACGGGTCGAGAGAGACCCGGTGAGGTGCCGCTCGGGCACCGGCGAAGACGCGGCCCATAGGGCAGCGAAGGCAAGCCGGCCGAACCGCGCTTTGTCCGCCGAGTCCTCTTCGAACAGGGTCAAGGCATTGCGCCTGTCGGCGTCGCGGCGCATCGCGTCGCCCGACCAGCACATGGTCTTGCCATAGATGACCTGTTCGTGCGCTTCGAGAAGGCGCGGATTGCGTGCCCAGCGGATCAGGTCGGAGGCGCAAAGCTGCGGGGCGAGCTCGGAAAGCGTGGCGAAGAGCTGCCGCAGCTCGTCCTCGGGATCGAGCCGCGCCAGGATCACCTTGGCGCTTAGACCGCCGCGCTGCAGCGCGCCTTTAAGGCCGATTAGCGCCTTGGCGGGGTCGGATGACGGCGAGCGCAGGATCATCGTGAGGGAGGAGCCCGTTTCGGCGTGCTCGAGCGAGCGCGCCATTATTTGGAGATGCCGGCGGAGCTCGATTTCCCTTAAGTCCCTCGCAGGCTCTCGTTCGGCCACGATGCTCATGTTCCCCCCATCTCTCGCGGACGCCGCTCGGCGCAGGACGCTTTGGCGCCCGCTTCCGCCTCGCCAAGAATTGCCGCAACAGGGTTAAGGAAGCTTTGAGGGGAGTGCCGCGTAAGGCTTAGCGGCGCGTCCTGACGAAACGGCGCGCCGCAAAGGGCGGCCGGATCAAGGGGATTGAGAACCGGCTCTGGCCACGCGCCGAACCGGTACGCCAAACTGAGCATTACGCGTTACTCGAACCGGACTGGCACTCAAAAACGCGCCCCCCGGTGCCACGGGTTCCTACCCGCCCCGCAGCCTGCCCCGAATTGATCTGGCCCCTGAATTGTGTCGCTGTTGCGACGGGGCCTCCGTTGTCCCCGGACCCCGCTGTCCTCAACTTTGGGTTGACGGTATGGCAATATCCCGTTCTCGTTCCTGGGGCTTGAGCGGACGGTTTGAGGCAGAAGAGGGCGCATGGCGTTCTATCTCGTTTCGGCGGTCCCGAGGCAGGAGCTGATGGAAGACCCTTTCGGCGCGGCTTGCGCGCGCCGAATTCATCGGTCTCAGTCCTTTCGGTCCGACGCTGTCCCGTTCCCTCCAAGCTGCCCGACTGAGGCGCGACGGGGCCGCTGTTTGGGAGGAAGAGGACTATTGCCGTCCGCCCTTGGCGGAAGAACGGGCCGCCGTGCTCGACAGCTATTTTTTCGATCTTTGCGTCGAGCCTGTGAACGAGGGCGAAGGCTGGAAAAGGATCGAGGCTTTGCCGCGCCTCTTCCCTGAGTTCGAGGAATGACGAAAGCCATTTGGCGCCAGCGCAAAGCAGGACTACATACGGCGTCATGGCAGAAACCCCGACCAAAGTGCGTGTTCTCGAAGCGCTGAAGCGGATCAAGTCCCCAGGCTCCGACGCCGATATTGTGGCCGAAGGCCTCGTCTCCGAGATCGTCATCAACAAGGGCAAGGTCTATTTCGCGATCTCGGTCGATCCGGCGCGCGCCGGCGAGCTCGAAGCGCTGAGGAGGGCCGCCGAGCAGGCGGTCGCCGAGGTGCCGGGCGTCACTGGCGTGACGGTGACGCTGACGGCCGATCGCGCGCCTTCCGGCGGTAACGGCAGAAGTCAGGCCGCCCCGCAAGGCTCGCCCTTCGCGCGGCCGGGCGCGGCGCGCGACGCACGCCAGCGTCCCGGCGGCGTGCCCGGAGTCGCCAAGATCATCGCCGTCGCATCGGGCAAAGGCGGCGTCGGCAAGTCGACGGTCGCGGCCAATTTGGCGCTTGCCTTGAAGGAGCGCGGTTTGCGCGTCGGCATCCTCGATGCCGATATTTACGGCCCGTCGATGCCGCGCCTGCTCGGGCTCAAAGGTCAGCCGCGGCAAGTCGGCGACAAGCTTGCGCCCATGGAGGCATACGGGGTGAAGGCGATGTCCATGGGCCTCCTCGTTGACGAGGAGACGCCGATGATCTGGCGCGGACCGATGGTGATGTCAGCCCTGTCGCAGATGCTGAAGGACGTGGCCTGGGGCGAGCTCGACGTGCTGGTGGTGGACATGCCGCCCGGCACCGGCGATGCGCAGCTCACCATGGCGCAGCAGGTTCCGCTTGCGGGCGCTGTGATCGTCTCGACGCCGCAGGACCTCGCGCTGATCGATGCGCGCAAAGGGCTAAACATGTTCCGCAAGGTCAACGTGCCGGTGCTCGGCCTGGTCGAGAATATGAGCAGCTTCGTCTGCCCGCATTGCGGCGAGCGCTCCGATATCTTCGGCCATGGCGGCGCTCGGAGCGAAGCCGAGCGGCTGGGCGTGCCCTTCCTCGGCGAAGTGCCGCTGCTTGCGGCGATACGGGAGACCTCGAACTCGGGCCGCCCGGTTGTGGCGACTGCGCCCACGTCACCCGCCGCAAGCGCTTTCCGTGAAATCGCCGCGCGCGCGCTCACCGCGCTGGAGGAGGGCAAAGGCCAGGTGAGGCCCGCGCCGAGAATCGTGATGGAGAGCTGAAAGCTTGCCTAGCCTGCTCCGACTCAGATAAGGGTTTCGGACGTCGGCCGCGTGCAACTTGCAACTTTTCGCTCTTACCTATCCGTGACTAAGAGACAAAGCGATGTGCCGGTATTCCTGCTCTACGCCGGCATACTTCATGCCATCGGCCTCGCGCTTCTCTTGCCGATGCTCATTACCTTGCCGGGCCCGGTCGGAGAGTCCGCGACTCAGTCTGCGCCCGCGCCCGAAATTTCGCCGATCGACGTCATCGTTCTCCCGCCGGCTGAGCCTCTGACCGACGCCGGGCCGGAGCAGACTTCGGCGTTGCCCTCGACCCCGCATGGAGGCGAGGGGACCGCGGTGAGAAGGGTGGCGCCGGTCACGGCTGAGCGTCAGGCTCGGCAAGACCCGGCGAATGACGGCGCGATCGTTGCGCCCGCGGCTCAGCCCCAAGCCGCGCCCGCGACGCTGCCGAGAGAACCTGCCGAGGTCGAACCCTCGCAAGCGGAGCCCTTGGAGGCGGAGACGCCGTTAACTGAGGAGGCTGAGGCCGCACCTCAGCCGAATGACGCTATGGTCGCGCCCGAAGCCGAACCTCGAACCACGCCTGCGATCGAGCGATAGAGCCGCCCGAGGCAAGACCCTCCGCAACGGATACGGCCGACCGGTGCCCAATGTGGGCGGCGACAGTTAAGAACGGGGTAAGCTCTTTGCTTGACAAAGCCTGCTGCCCCGGCCGGGCCTGCGCGTGGAATTGGGACGAAATGGCCGGAATGCCGGGCTCTTTCTGGCGCCTCAGCCGCCGGTCACCGACATAGGCCGCGCCAGCTGCGGCCGGTCCTTTCGGCCGATGACGAAGTCGTGACCCTTCGGCTTCCGGGCGATGGCGGCATCGATCGCGGCATTGAGGAGGGCGTCGTCCGGGCTTGCGCGAAGCGGCGTCCTGAGATCGGCCGCGTCCTCCTGACCGAGACACATATAGAGTATGCCGGTGCAGGTGACGCGCACGCGATTGCACGACTCGCAAAAATTATGAGTCATTGGCGTGATGAAGCCGAGCCGCCCTCCGGTCTCGCGCACCCTGACATAGCGGGCCGGACCGCCGGAACGGTAGGGGTCGTCGTCGAGCGTGAAGCGCTGCTGAAGCCGCGCCCGCACCAGAGAGAGCGGCAGATACTGCGCCGTGCGGTCGGCGCCGATCTCGCCCATGGGCATCGTCTCGATCAAGGTGAGGTCGAAGCCCCTGCCATGAGCCCAGCGCATTACCTCCTCGATCTCGTCCTCGTTCACGTCGCGGAGCGCTACCATATTGATTTTGATCTTGAGGCCGGCGCGCTCGGCGGCATCGATGCCGCTGAGCACCTGGGCGAGGTCGCCGCGGCGCGTGATGGCGCGGAATTTCGCGGCATCGAGCGAGTCGAGCGACACGTTGATGCGGGCGACGCCGCTTGCCGCAAGCGCACCGGCGTGACGGGAGAGCTGGCTGCCGTTCGTGGTGAGCGTCAGCTCATCGAGACCGCCGCCGAGATGGCGCGAGAGCGAGCGGATCAACCACATGATATTGCGCCGGACGAGCGGCTCGCCGCCGGTCAATCTCAGCTTGCGCACGCCCTTGGCGATGAACGCGCTAGCCAGCCGGTCGATCTCCTCGAGTGTCATCAGCTCCTCGCGCGGGAGGAAGCGTCATGGCTTCGGCCATGCAATAGACGCAGCGGAAATCGCAGCGGTCGGTGACCGAGACCCGCAAATAGGTGATGCGGCGGCCGAACGGGTCGATCAGGGGGCGCATCGTCATGCCCCTTCGCTCTCGTCGCCTTGGCTTCGGGCCCTGCCTTTGCGGTTATAGGCCTTGGCGCTTCGTACCACCCGCTTGCGATAGAGAGGGCTCGCCAGGGCGGCGGCTGCGGCGCTCCGACGCTTTACGATCTGCTTCGCCTTCATCTTTCGGCCTGTTTTCTTCTTCTGCCTGGCGCGGCGCTTCCCTAAGGGGACCGGCATGAATTTTGTCTCTAATATAGGAATATAGGCGCTTCGGCTTTGTCATAACATGGGATCGAGCGCCATAGGAGACCGAGCATGGACGAGCAACGATTCAATATGTCGCTGCGCAAATACCTGAAAGAAGTGGGCGTTACCTCCCAGCAGGCTATCGAGCAGGTGGTCCGCGAGGAGCGCCTTGGCGGCAAGAGCAAGCTCAAGATGAAGATGGTGCTCACGGCCGAGGGCACCAAGCTGAATCATGTCGTCGAGGGCACGATCGACCTCGCCTAAGCAGAAAGGCAATCGATGGCCGAGCCATGGCCGACCGAGCTTAGGCTCGACAAGGAGCGTCGCGTTCTTACCGTGACCTTTGACGACGGCAGGAGCTTTGCGCTGCCGGCCGAGCTCTTGCGCGTGCTGTCGCCGAGCGCCGAGGTGCAGGGCCATAGCGAGGAGCAGCGGGTTACGGTCGCAGGCAAGAAATCGGTCGGCATCGCCCGGCTCGAGCCGGTCGGGAACTACGCGGTGCGCATCGTGTTCGACGACGGCCACGATACCGGGCTCTATGTCTGGGCTTATCTGCACGAGCTCGGCGAGAACCGGCACGCGCGCTGGCAGAGCTATCTCAACGATCTCGCCGCGAAGGGCCTCACGCGCTAAGAGCCTATGATTTCGCTTCCTTGGCGAGGAGCGCGTGCTTGCGCGCGACACCCCAACGGTAGCCGGACAAGGCGCCATCGGCCTTGACCGCGCGGTGGCAGGGAATCGCCACTGCGATGCGGTTCGCGGCGCAAGCGTTTGCCACCGCGCGCACCGCGCGCGGCGCGCCGATGGAAGCGGCAATCTCGGCGTAGCTCGCTGTCGCGCCGGGAGGGATGCGGCGGAGCGCCTCCCATACGCGCTGCTGAAAGGCGGTGCCGCGGATATCCAAGGGGAGGTCGAGTTGCGCGCCTGGCTCATCGACGAAGGCGATCACGTTTGCCATGAGCCGGCGGAAGCTCTCGTCCCCCTCGATGAGCCGGGCGTGCGGGAACTGCTGCCCAAGATCGCCGCGGAGGGACCCGGCGCGGTCTCCGAGCAGAATGGCGCAGACGCCCATCGGGCTCGCGGCGACGAGAATTGCGCCGAGCGAGCATTCGCCGATGGCGAATTTAATCTCCGCATTGGGGGCACCTTTGCGGAACTCGCCCGGTGTCATGCCGAGCGCCTCCGAGGCGGCCGCGTAAAACCTGCCGCTCGAATTGAAGCCGGCGCCGTAGATCGCTTCGGTAATCGTAGCGCTCCGGCCTAGCTCCCCGCGCAGGCGTTTACGGCGATGGGCCGCGGCATAGGCTTTCGGCGTGATGCCGAGCATAGACTTGAAGACGCGGTGGAAGTGATAAGGGCTCAAGCCTGCCGCGGCTGCGAGTGTGCCGAGCCCGGGCGGGTCCTCGGCCGCCTCGATCAGCCGGCAAGCCGCTTTTACCTTCGCCGCGTGCTCTTGCAACAGGGAGGGTTCGTTCGGCTTGCAGCGTTTGCAGGGGCAGAACCCGGCGCGTTCGGCTTCAGCGGCGCTTGGGTGGAAGCGGACATGCGCGCGTTTTGGGCGCCGGGCGGCGCAAGAGGGGCGGCAATAGATGCCCGTGCTCGCCACGGAATAGAAGAAGCTCCCGTCGAAGGCCGGGTCACGCGCGAGAACGGCAGCCCAGAACGCTTCCTCGCGTGCCGAGGCCGGGATCTCCGGCGCGGGCGCCCGGTGCAACTCGGTGGAAGGCATCGCCTTGGTCCCTTTCATGCGCTTTCCCACGGCAAGTCCTTATGCGAAAAGGGCCTAGCGGCGCATCCCGGTCCTTGCTGTCAAATCGGCGGCGAAACGAACTGCCCGATCATATCAGGGGAAGGGACGACGGGCGGTGGTTGCCTTTTTGTGACGGCCGAGACATCAACCCCATCAAACCGTCGCAAAACCGTGATAATCGAGGTTCAATGATCGGCGGATAACTCCAAACGCTTCGTCATAAGGATGGGAAGAGGACGTTGAGCGATCGCGCAGAGCCTGGCTTCGTTGCCTCTGGCCTTCTTGGGCGGATTGGCCAAGCGCTGTTGCGCCCGTTCCGCGAGATCGTGGCACGCCTTTCGGCGGCGCTCTGGCTGATCGTCGCCGTCGGGGTCATCATGGGCTCGCTCGTCTTCATCGGCGGCCTGTCCAAGCCCTTCGCCCTGATCGGCTTTCTTAGTTTCGTCGCCTCGGTAATACTTTTGCCCCGGCACGAGACCGATCAGGCGCTGCCCGCCGCGCTTCAGACGGGCTCGCCGTCAATGCCGGTCGCGGCCATGCGCGCGCTCGCCGAATCGTTGCCGGACCCCGTCATCCTGCTCGGTCCGGGCGGCCATGTTATCTTCTGCAATGCCCAGGCGCGCGCTCTCTTTGCCTCGTTCCGCGAAGGGAGCCATGTCTCCTCGGTGATCAGGACGCCGGAATTTCTCGACGCGGTCGCAGCTGCGCCCGGGCTCGGTCGCGCCGTGACCGTCACTTATGCCGAGCGCGTTCCGGTCGGCCGCCGCATGGCGGCGACGGTTGCACCTTTGAGCAGAGGGGGAGAGGAGGCCGGTGCCGACAATATTCTCGTTCTGCTACGCGACCTCACCGAGATCGAACGCATCAACCAGATGCGCGCCGATTTCATCGCCAATGCGAGCCACGAGTTGAGGACCCCGCTCGCATCGCTCCGCGGCTTTATCGAGACGCTGCAAGGAAGCGCCAAAGGCGACCCGGCCGCGCGCGACCGCTTTCTTCCAATCATGGTGGAGCAGGCCTCGCGGATGACGCGCCTCATCGATGCGCTCCTGTCGTTGAGCCGCCTCGAGATGAACGCGCATGTCCCGCCGTCGGATCTCGTCGATCTCAACGAAGTGCTCGGTAGCGCCAAGGACACGCTCGACCCGCTCGCGCGCGACATGGGCTTCAAGTTCGAGGTGGGACGGTTCCCCCGCATTGCGATCGTGCGTGGCGACCGCGACGAGCTCATGCAAGTGATTCAAAACCTCGTGCACAACGCTTTCAAATACGGGGCCAAGGGCGGCATGGTCAGGATCGAGGCCAAGCACATCCCCGCGCTCGGCCGTCAGGCGGGTCGCTACACGATCGCCGTCATCGACAATGGACCGGGGATCGCGCCGGAGCACCTGCCGCGCCTGACCGAACGCTTCTACCGGATCGATGTCGCGGCGAGCCGGGAGAAAGGCGGAACCGGGCTCGGGCTTGCCATCGTCAAGCACATCCTCAACCGCCATCGCGGCGAACTCGCAATCGCGTCCAAAGCCGGCAAGGGTTCAACCTTCACGGTGATGCTCGCAGAGGCGCATGCGAACAGCCACGAGCAGGGCGTGGCCGCCGGCTGAGACAGGCGGCCAAGACGCTAGGCGAGCGACTTATCCACACGTGTCTCCCGAGAAATCAGCCTAAAATTAGACACATAGGCTGTCATAAAGGCGAATCATCGACGTCATAAAACAATGATCGATGGTGACTAGCGTGGCCGGCGAGCTGGCGACGGATCGATCGCGCCGGCGAGGACTTCATCCAAAAAGGGAGAGCAACGTGAACAAGATTTGTATCGTGGCGTCGACGCTTGCCGTCGCCGCTCTCTGCACGGGCAGCCCGGCGCTGGCCCGTGACCAGCTTAAGGTCGTGGGCTCCTCGACGGTCTTCCCTTACACCCAAGCCGTTGCCGAGGAGTTCGGCAAGAAAACCGGCAAGAAGGCTCCGGTGGTCGAGTCGACCGGCACCGGCGGCGGCATGAAAATCTTCTGCCAAGGCGTCGGCGAGGCCAACCCGGACATCACCGGCGCCTCCCGCGCTATGAAGAAGTCCGAGTGGGAGCTTTGCACTAAGAACGGGGTCGGCGACATTACCGAGATTCAGATCGGCTATGACGGGTTGTCGATTGCCCAGTCCAAAGCCGGCAAGCCCATGGACCTGTCGAAGGAGCAGATTTTCCTGGCCCTCGCTTCCGAGGTACCGGATGGCGACAAGCTGGTGCCCAATCCGTACAAGAAGTGGAGCGATGTCGACAAGTCTCTGTCGGACGTAGCGATCACGATCTACGGCCCTCCGCCGACCTCCGGCACGCGCGATGCTTTCGTCGAACTCGCAATGCATGAGGGGTGCAAGACACTCGAATATTTCAAAAAGAAAAAGGGTGAGCTGGACAAGGATGGCTTTGAAAAGCTGATCAAGGAGAAATGCACGCCAATGCGTCAGGACGGCCCGTTCATCGAAGCCGGCGAGAACGACAATCTGATCGTGCAGCGCATTGAGGCCGATCCGAACGCACTCGGCATCTTCGGCTACTCGTTCCTGTTTGAGAACCAGGACAAGCTGCAAGGCGTGAAGATCGGCGGCACCCTGCCGACCTTCGATACCATAGCCGACCACAGCTATGGCCTGTCTCGTCCGCTCTTCATCTACATCAAGAATGCCCATCGCAAGGTTATCCCCGGCATGGACGAGTTCATCGCCGAGTACACCTCCAACGAGGCGATGGGTGAAGGCGGCTATCTGCACGAGCGTGGCCTCGTGGTGCTGCCCGATGACATGCTGAAGGAGATGCAAGACCGCGCCAAGAATTCGGACAAGATGGCTCGCGCCTACTTCCTAAAAGGCGCTGTCACATAAAGTCGACTAGGGGCGTGGCCGGGAGCGGTTTTTCGCGGCCACGCCCGCGATTTTGAGGTCATCAAGGCGGGCGCACATGATTGGCTATATTCTGCTCGCGATCATAGCGCTCAGCGTGGTCAGCTACGTGGTCGGCCGCCGCCGCGCCGTGGCCTCGGTCGAAGGGCGCCAACACGAACTTCATTCGCGACCGCCCTATCACGGCGCCTTTGTCGCCGCCTGGGTCGGCATTCCATCGATCTTGCTCGTTCTGATTTGGCTCCTGCTCCAAGGCCCTGTCATCAATTCCCTTCTGCTTTGGAGCTTACCACCCGGCACCACCGACGGCCTCGAGCAAGGTCAGATCGATCTATTGCTGAGCGAGATCAGGCAGGTTGCGAGCGGCAACGTTTTCGGCGAACCGAGCCTAGTCGTCCAGGCGGCCGCCGAGCGCTACCAGAATTGGCAGACGATCGCCCGCTGGGCCATGGTGGCTGCCGCGTTCAGCGTGGCACTTTTCGGCCTCTTCATTGCCTCGCGCCGCATCAGCCCAAAGTTCCGCGCGCGCCACGGCACCGAGCGCATCCTCACGGGCTTCATGGTCGCCTGCTCGCTGATCGCCATTCTCACCACACTCGGCATCCTCTTGTCACTTTTGTTCGAGGCCCTGCGGTTCTTCGATAGGGTGTCGCCGGTTGAGTTCTTTTTCGGCTTGAATTGGGAGCCGCAGATCCCCATTCGCGAAGGTCAGGTGACGGGTGGCGGCGCTTTCGGCGCCATTCCGGTGTTTACCGGCACCCTGTTGATCTCCTTCATCGCCATGCTCGTCGCCATTCCCATCGGACTCTATTCGGCGATCTATCTCAGCGAATACGCACATCCCAGGGTCCGCGCTGTTATCAAGCCGGTGCTCGAGCTGCTGGCCGGCATCCCGACCGTGGTGTACGGCTTTTTTGCCGTGCTCACCGTGGCGCCTGCTATGCGCAATTTCGGCGAGATCATCGGCATCCCCATCGCGCCGAACAGTGCTCTAGCCGCTGGCGGGGTGATGGGCATCATGATCATCCCCTTTGTCTCGTCGCTGTCGGACGACGCCATTGCCGCCGTGCCACGCGCCATGCGCGACGGCTCCTACGCCATGGGCGCCACCAAGGGCGAGACCATCACCAGGGTGCTGCTGCCCGCCGCCTTGCCGGGCATCATGGGCGGCGTCTTGCTTGCTGTTAGCCGGGCGATCGGCGAGACCATGATTGTGGTCATGGCTGCCGGCATCATCGCGAGTCTAACCGCTAATCCACTTGAGCCGGTCACCACGGTGACGGTGCAGATCGTGACGTTGCTCATCGGCGACACTGAGTTCGATAATCCGAAGACGCTCGCCGCGTTCGCGCTCGGCCTCGTCCTATTCCTCGTGACGCTCGCGCTGAATGTGCTCGCGCTTCACATCGTGCGCAAATATCGAGAGCAATATGAGTGACGCTCAGGCGATAGATCGGAGCCGGCAAGTCGCCGCCTGGGCCTCCAGCGACGCGCGGCGGCGCGTCCGCAAACGCTATGCCGCCGACCGGCGATTGCAGGTCTATGGCATCAGCGCCATCGGGCTCGCCGTCGGCCTGCTGGGCATTCTTCTCGGTTCGATCATCGTAACTGGCCTGCCCGCATTCTTCCAAACTAAGGTAGACTTGGCAATCTCTGTCGATCCCGCCAAGGTGGATGCGAAGGACCCTGCCAGTGGCAATTTCCGCGCTTTGGTGCGTGATGCTCTGGCGCGCTTTTTTCCTGCCGACGTGACCGATAAGCAAAAGACGGAGGTGGCGAAGGTCTTGACCTCCGATGCGCCCTATGTGGTGCGCGACTATGTCCTCAGCCATCCAGACACCATCGGTAAGACCATCACGCTGCCCATCGCCTTCTCCGATCCCTTCGACCAGCTGCATAAGCGCGTCATCCCCAAGGAAGTGCCCGCGCTCACTTGGAGCCAGGTGCGCTATTTCGAGCGGCTGCAGAATCGCGGCGTGGTGGTCGAGGAGGGTGGGCGCACGAGCCTCAAGCTCGACGTCTATGTCGATCCAGCCAAGGTCGAGGCCGGCCTGCCGCCCACCGGCGATTTCGCCGCTTTGGCGCGAGACAGCCTCCAGGCGTACCTTCCCGATGTGCATGACACCGCACTCTTCACCATGCTAGCCGACGACGCGCCCGAATCCGTCGCCAAACTGGTGGCCGCCGATCCCAGTCTGATCGGCAAGACCGTGTCGGTGATTTTGCCAGTCGCTTCGCCCTTCGCCGCGCTGGCCAAGGGCGAAACGGCTAAGGTCCTCAATCCGCGCTTCACAGAGGTCCAGATCAAGGCCTACGACCAGATGGAATCCGACGGCTTGGTGCGTATGCCGTTCAACTGGGAGCTGTTCTTCAACGCCGACAGCCGCTTTCCGGAAAGGGCGGGGCTCGCCGGAGCAATCACCGGTACTTTCCTAATGCTCCTCGTCAGTTTCGCGCTGAGCTTTCCGATCGGTATCTCCGCAGCGGTCTATCTTGAGGAGTTCGCGCCAAAGAACCGGCTGACCGATCTGATCGAGGTCAATATCAACAACCTCGCCGCCGTGCCGTCGGTGGTGTTCGGTCTGCTTGGCCTTGCCGTGTTTATCGGCTTCTTCGGGCTGCCGCGTTCCGTTCCCCTTGTCGGCGGCATGGTAATGTCGTTGATAACCTTGCCGACCATCATCATCGCCACGCGCGCCGCTCTCAAGGCGGTTCCGCCCTCGATTCGGGAGGCGGCGCTCGGCATCGGCGCGTCGAAGCATCAGGTGATGGTGCATCATGTGCTGCCGCTGGCGATGCCCGGTATTCTCACCGGCACCATCATCGGCATGGCGCATGCTTTGGGCGAGACGGCGCCGTTGCTCTTGATCGGCATGAACGCCTTCATT
Source organism: uncultured Alphaproteobacteria bacterium (assembly GCA_963818165.1). Taxonomy (GTDB): domain Bacteria; phylum Pseudomonadota; class Alphaproteobacteria; order Rhizobiales; family Methyloligellaceae; genus Methyloceanibacter. Next base: position 30,234 of record CAWFRD010000030.1, on the reverse strand, counting down.
CCGAGCATCGAGAACATGGGCATCCTCGAGCCGGCAACTACACTGCCCACTCAGATTTACAGTTGGGCCGACAGCCCCGAGCGCGGCTTCGTGTCGCGAACATCAGCGGCCATTCTGGTCCTGCTCGGCTTTCTGGTGATTATGAACTTGCTCGCGGTCGTTCTCAGGCAACGATTCGAGCGGAAATGGTAGAAAGGGACTTTTGTCATGGAGGCTAACGTGGCACGGCCAGTGATCCGCGTGCAAACGGCCGCGACGACGGAGCCCAAGGAAAGCGCTCTTCCGGCCGAGCAGCATGAGCTCAAAATGGCGGCCCGCAACGTCAATTTGTGGTACGGCGAGAAGCAGGCGCTGTTCGACGTCAATCTCGATATCCTCGACAGCTCGGTGACGGCGCTGATCGGCCCGTCCGGCTGCGGCAAATCGACTTTTCTGCGCTGTCTCGATCGCATGAACGATGTGATCGATGGTTGCCGTATCAAAGGCGACATTCGGCTCGACGGGCAGGACATCTATGCTCCGCAGGTCGATCCGGTTCAGCTTCGGGCGCGAGTCGGCATGGTATTCCAGAAGCCTAACCCGTTTCCCAAATCGATTTTCGAGAACGTCGCCTATGGGCCGCGCATCCATGGCTTGGCCAAATCGAAGGCCGACCTCGAGGAGATTGTGGTCAAGAGCCTGACCAGGGCCGGCCTACACGAGGAGGTCAAGGACAGGTTGGACGAATCCGGCACAGGCCTGTCGGGCGGCCAGCAGCAGCGGCTGTGCATCGCCCGCGCCATCTCGGTGAACCCCGAGGTGCTGCTCATGGACGAGCCTTGTTCGGCGCTCGACCCCATCGCCACGGCGCGCATCGAGGCCCTGATGGAGGAGTTGAAAGAATCGCTCTGCATCGTCATCGTCACCCATTCGATGCAGCAAGCGGCCCGCGTCTCACAGCGCACCGCCTTCTTCCATCTCGGCAAGCTGGTCGAGGTGGATGACACGGTCAAGATGTTTACCAATCCGACCGATACCCGCACGCAGGATTACGTCACCGGCCGGTTCGGCTAATCGGCCCCCCGGGAGTTTACATGATGGATAAGCAACACGAGCACATCGTCAGATCCTACGAGGAGGAGCTTTCCCTCCTCAACAACAATATCGCGAAGATGGGCGGTCTCGCCGAGCAGGTTCTCGGCCAGGCGATCGACGCGCTGGAGCGCCGCGATCCCGAGCTGGCGGCCGCCACAATCAACGAGGACGAGGCGATCGACGCGTTGGAACGAGAGATCGAGGAACAGGCCGTGACGATGATCGCGCGGCGGCAGCCCATGGCCTACGATCTCCGCCAGATCATGGCGGCGCTTCACATCGCCAACGATCTGGAGCGCATCGGCGATCTCGGCAAGAACATCGCCAAGCGCGCCGTTGCTGTCGTGGCCGAGCAGCAACCGAAGGCGCTGATGCTCGGCCTGAAGCATATGGGCGAGCTCTCGCTGGCGCAGCTGAAAGAGGTGCTCGATGCCTTCATCGAGCGCGACGCCGATCGGGCGCTCAAGGTCTGGTACAAGGACGAAGAGATCGACGCCATGTACAACTCACTGTTCCGCGAGTTGCTCACCTATATGATGGAGGACCCGCGCAATATCGGCCTCTGCACTCACCTTCTATTCGGCGCCAAGAACATCGAGCGCATCGGCGACCACGCCACCAATATCGCCGAGACGGTGTATTACCTGGTGCATGGCACCGCGATCACCGACCAGCGGCCCAAGGGCGACACCACCAGTTCGACGCCGGTGCCGTTGAAGCGTTCGGCGGGGTAAGTTTGCGATGAACCCCCTAAATTCCGGAGCCAGGGTCTTGGTCGTCGAGGACGAAGAGTCCCTTGCGCTCCTGCTTCGCTATAACCTCGAAGCTGAAGGCTATGCCGTCGATGTCGTGCATCGCGGCGACGAGGCCGAAATGGCTATCGCCGAGAGCATGCCGGATCTGATCGTGCTCGACTGGATGCTGCCGGGTCTCTCAGGCATCGAGCTTTGCCGGCGCCTGCGCGCGAGCAAGGAGAGCCGCGGCATTCCCATTATCCTGCTCACGGCGCGGAGCGAGGAGGGTGACCGCATCAGGGGCCTGACCACCGGTGCCGACGATTACGTCGTCAAGCCGTTTTCGCTACCTGAGCTGATGGCGCGGGTGCGCGCCATCCTCCGGCGCACGAACCCCGAGCGCATCGCCTCGGTCCTAAACGTGGGTGACATTGTGCTCGACCGCGAGTCGCACCGGGTGACGCGGAACGGACGTCAGGTCCATCTCGGACCGACCGAGTTTCGCCTGGTCGAATTCCTGATGCAGAGCCCGGGCCGCGTGTTCAGCCGCACGCAATTGCTCGACGGCGTGTGGGGACGCAACGTCTATGTCGATGAGCGCACCGTTGATGTGCATATCGGGCGCTTGCGCAAGGCTATGATACGGGGAACGGAAACCGATCCGGTCCGCACCGTGCGCGGCGCGGGCTACGCCTTCTCCGATACGCTCGAGGAGAAGGAGACCGCATAGAGCGGGCTCGAAATGAAAGAGGCGCCGAGAGGGCGCCTCTTGCCGTTTTCTGCCGCATCTTCTCTGCGCCGCTCAAGCGCTGGCAACGCGCCGTTCGCGCCGCCTCGCCTGAACAGGCTGATAGGCCATGCGGGCGTGGTGCTCGCAATAGGGAAGCGATGCACAGGTCTTGCGCCCGCAGAAATGGAACTCGGGCTCGCCCGGGTCGCCGATCGGCCAGCGGCACATCGCTTCCTTCAGCGTCATGATGCTGGCTCGCTCGTTGAGCGGGATGACCAGCTCCTCGAGCGGCGCCGGCGCAAGATCGGGCTCCACCTCGTAATGAGGCTTGAGCGCCGTGGCGCCGCGCGTGCCGAACAGAAGCGACGAGGCGCGGCCTGCGCGCGGCACGTGCGTGCGGCGCGGCCGCGGGCTCGACGAGCGCGAGCTCGTGGCCCGGCCCGACAAGCCAAGACGATGCACCTTGCCGATCACGGCATTGCGCGTGACGCCGCCCAAACGGGCGGCAATCTGGCTCGCGCTCAAGCCCTCGGCCCATAGTTTTTTCAGCAGTTCAACCCTCTCGTCAGTCCAAGCCATGGTGGCCTCCTCGAGTTGGACTCAGAAATCCCCCCGTCTGCCTAGAGACGGCATTTTGAAAAACTCGGAATTACTGGTGAGATTGACCGCCCGGGCGCTACGCAAAGCACCCACGACATCTTGTAGCCGAGCGGTAATACCCTACTAGATCCGGCAAAATCCGGCAAGCGTCCGCCACGCTTGTTTGGTCCGTTTTCCACCGGGACGCTTGCGAAGTCTGCCACTTCTTCGACGCGAACACAAATCGCGGCGTGGATGGAAGCGTGGACGAACGTGGGATAAAGCCTGTGCGACCTCTGATTGACAGGGCAGAGCGCGAGACCTAATGCTCTGAGATTCCTCGCTGCCGCCGAACGGCGGCAATTTTGTTTGTGGACAGCGACTCCGATGCCGCCCCTCGTACCGACTTACGCCCGCAGCGAGCTTTCCTTCGCGCGTGGAGAAGGCGCCTATCTCTTCACCGCATCCGGCGAGCACTATCTCGACTTCGCCAGCGGGGTGGCCGTGACCGCGCTCGGCCATGCGCACCCCCATCTCGTGCGCACGCTCTCGGAGCAGGCCAAAAAGCTGTGGCACGTGTCCAATCTGCACCGCATTCCCGAGCAGGAGCGCCTCGCGGAGCGGCTTTGCGCCGCGACCTTCGCCGACATGGCCTTTTTCGCCAATTCGGGCGCGGAAGCGGTCGAATGCGCCGTCAAGGCCGCCCGCCGCTATCACTTCAAGTCGGGTGCGCCCGAGCGCTATCGCCTCATCACCTTCGAGGGCGCGTTCCACGGGAGGACGCTCGCCATGATCGCGGCCGGCGGACAGGCGAAGCATCTGGAGGGGTTCGGGCCACCGGTCGACGGCTTCGACCAGGTCTCGGGCTTCGACCTCGCTGCCGTGGAGAAAGCGATCGGAGCGAGCACCGCGGGCATTCTCATCGAGCCGATCATGGGCGAGGGGGGCATGCGCGAAGTCCCGACGCGCTTCCTGCAGGATTTGCGCGCGCTCGCAGACGCGAAGGGGATCTTGCTCGTGCTCGACGAGGTGCAGACCGGCATGGGCCGTACCGGGCGTCTGTTCGCTCATCAATGGGCCGGCATCACCCCCGATATCATGGCGACCGCCAAGGGGCTCGGCGGCGGCTTTCCGATCGGTGCGTGTCTCATGACCGAAGCGGTCGGCTCGGCGATGACGGTCGGGAGCCACGGCTCGACCTTCGGCGGCAATCCGCTCGCCATGGCGGTCGGGAACGCCGTGCTCGATGTCGTGCTCGCCGACGGCTTTCTCGATCACGTCGCCACGATGGGCTTGAGGCTGAAGCAGCGCGTCGCCGCGCTTGCCGACGAGCACGATGAGATTATCGAGGATGTGCGCGGGCAAGGTTTGATGCTGGGGCTGAGATGCAAGGTCCCGAACCAGAAACTGCTCGAAGCGCTCCGCGCCGAGAAGCTCTTGACGGTGCAGGCCGGCGACAACGTCGTGCGGTTCCTGCCGCCCTTGATCGTGAGCGAGGCCGAGATCGATCAGGCTTGCGCCAAGCTCGATGCAGCCTGCGTCGCGCTCAAGAGCGGCGCGCTCGCCCACGCCTAACCCATAGGTTAAGTCCATGTCGCCGCGGCATTTTCTCGATATCGACGCATTGGACGCGAAGACGCTCCGCGCCATCATCGATTGGGCTGCCGCGATGAAACGGAAGGGCAGGGTGCCGAAACAGCTCAAGCTCAGGCGAGGCGCCGTGCTTGCCATGATCTTCGAGAAGCCCTCCACCCGCACGCGCGTCTCCTTCGAGGTCGCCATGCACCAGCTCGGCGGAAGCTCGGTCGTGCTCGACCCGCAGGACATGCAGCTCGGCCGGGGCGAGACGCCTGCTGATACCGCCCGCGCGTTGTCGCGCTATGTCGATGCCATCATGCTCCGCACCGGGCCGCAGGAGACGCTTTCCGAACTCGCCACGCATGCGAGCGTGCCGGTCATCAACGGGCTTACCGCAAGGTCGCATCCCTGCCAGGTGATGGCCGACGTCATGACCTTCGAGGAGCTGAAAGGGCCCATCAAAGGCCGCACAATTGCCTGGATCGGTGATGCCAATAATGTCGCGATGTCCTGGGTGCACGCCGCCATGCGTTTCGGCTGCAAGCTCAGGATCGCGGCGCCGAAGACGTTCGCACCTTCGCCAGAGCTGCTTGCCTGGGCGAGAGGCGAGGGCGCCGATATCGAGGTCGGCGAGGATCCGGTTCAGGCGGCTCGCGGCGCGGATTGTGTGATGACGGATGTCTGGGTCTCGATGAACGACAATGACGCAAAAAGACGGGCCGAAGCGCTGCGCCCGTTCCAGGTCGATGACAGGGTCATGACGGCCGCCGCGAAGGACGCGATCTTCATGCACTGTCTTCCGGCTCATCGCGGCGACGAGGTGACGGCGGAGGTGATCGACGGCCCGCAATCGGCTGTGTGGGACGAAGCGGAGAACCGGCTGCATGTGCAGAAGGCGATTCTCGCCTGGTGCCTCGCGGGCGACGGCGGAAAAAAGAAGCGCCACAAGCCCAAGCGCGCCGCGCGCAACGCAAAACGCGGAGCCGAATGATGACGGAACCGTCGCCGGAGCCGCAAGTTGCGCTCGGCATCCCTAAGGACGACCTCATCCTGCCTTTCCAGGCGGAGAACGCGGAGGTCGCGGGGCGTCTCGTCAAGCTTGGCCCCGTGGTCGATACCATCCTCTCGCGCCACGACTATCCCGAGCCCGTGTCGAAGCTCTTGGGCGAGGCCGTGGCGCTGACCGCGCTGCTGGGCGCCGCGCTCAAATTCGAGGGCAAGTTCATCCTCCAGGCCTCGACGGACGGTCCGGTCGATCTCCTGGTTGCCGACTATCAAGTACCGGGGGCCTTGCGCGGCTATGCCCGCTTCTCAGGCCGAGCGATTGGCCGCGCTTCCCCCCGATGCGTCCCTGCTCGGAGACGGCCATCTTGCCATGACTATCGATCGCGGGCCGGAGACGGAGCGCTATCAGGGCGTCGTGCCGCTCGAAGGCGAGAGCCTGGCCGATGCCGCCCATACCTATTTCCGGCAGTCCGAGCAGCTTCCCACCTTCATCAAGCTTGCGGTGGCGCGGCATTACCGGGCGGGCCAGGGGGAGCGGCCATGGACATGGCGCGCCGGCGCCCTTCTCGTGCAGAAGCTCACGCGCCAGGGCGGGCGCGGAGCCCCGCGCGAATTCCGCCTTCGCCGCCGAGGACTGGACCCGGGCCAAGGCGCTCGCCGAGACGGTCGAGGATCACGAGCTGCTCGACCCCATGCTGCCGCCCGACCGGCTGCTATACCGGCTGTTTCACGAGGAGAAGGTGCGCGCCTACCGCGCGATCCCGCTCAAGAGCTATTGCAGCTGCTCTTCGGCACGGGTGGAGGAACTGCTCAGACGGTTCTCCGCCGAGGACCTGGCCGAGATGGTGGTGGACGGCGAAGTGTCCGTCACTTGCGAGTTCTGCAACAGAAGCTACCGCTTCGATCCCACGGCCTTTGCCGACGCTTGAGCCGTCAGGCGCTAAGTCTCGCGGCAAGACTATCGAGAAAGGCGAGGCACGCTTCGAGCTGCGCCACCGAAACATATTCGTCTGCGGCGTGCGCATGGGCGATATTGCCGGGCCCGCAGATCACGGCCGGCACGCCCGCCTCTTCGAACAGGCCCGCTTCGGTGGTGTAGGACACGGCCTCGGTGCGATCGGCGCCGGTCAGCGCGAGAGCAAGCGCAACCGCTTCCGATCCCGGCGCAGCGACGAAAGCGGGGACCGAGCCTTCATTCGCCGTATCGATCGCGGCTTCCTTGGTCACAAGCCGCATCTGCGGCAGGAGCTCTGTCTCGGCAAAGGCGGCGAGATCGCGCGGGACTTCGCCGGGCGGGGCCTCGGGCAGGCTCCGCACCTGCCACTGAAACTCGCAATTCTTGGGCACGATGTTGTGCGCCTTGCCGCCTTCGATGGTGCCGACGCAGACGGTCGAGTAGGGCGGCTCGAAGCGTTCGTCGCGATCGCGCGCCGCGATCGCCTCGCCGATGCGCTGAAGCTCGCCGATCAAGGCTGCGCTTGCGGCAATCGCGTTGACGCCGAGCTCGGGCATGCTCGAATGCGCCTCGCGACCCGTGACCCGCGTGCGGTAAGCGTCGATGCGCTTATGCGCATCGATCACCGCCATGCCGGTTGGCTCCCCGACAATGACGGCGCGCGGGCGGGGCAGATCCTTCCCGAGTCTGCGCGATCAGGGGCCTGACGCCGGTGCAACCAACCTCCTCGTCATAGGAGACGATTATGTGGATCGGCTCTTTCAAGTTCCGTGCCTTGAAGGCCGGCACCGAGGCGAGCACGCAGGCGATGAAGCCCTTCATGTCGCAGCTGCCGCGGCCGTAAAGCTTGCCGTCGCGCATCCTGAGCGTGAAGGGATCGGAGGTCCAGCCCTGGCCTTCGACCGGCACGCAATCGCTGTGCCCTGAGAGCCCGATGCCGCCGTGGCCTTTGGGCCCGATAGTGGCGAACAGATCGGCCTTTGCGCCGTCGGGCGAGGGCACGCGCGTCGCGGCCATGCCGTGGTCTTTGAGATAATCCTCGACGAATGCGATCAGCGCGAGATTGGACTTCGCGCTCGTGGTGTCGAAGCCGACGAGCGTTCGCGCGAGATCCTGAACAAGGGAATTTAGCGACGACAAAGAGATCTCCCAAGCATTTGAAGTCCTCACCCTGAGGAGGCGCGGAACGCGCCGTCTCGAAGGGAGAGGTTTAAGATGTTACCAATGTGGCATGCTTCGAGACGGGCCTTCGGGCTCTCCTCAGCATGAGGAATTTTTTGGGGCATGGGTGCATACGTCTACATTGTGCGGTGTCGCGATGGTAGTTTCTATACTGGCTTAACGCGCGGCTTGCTTAAGGATCGCATCGATCAGCACAACGCGGGTTCCTTTGGTGGGTACACTGCTACGCGCCGGCCAGTCAGACTTGTCTATTCGGAGTACTTTGACCGGGTTACAGACGCGATTTCAGCCGAGCGTCAGATAAAGGGTTGGACCCGCGCAAAAAAGGACGCTCTCTGTCGCGGTGATTTCAAAGCCCTGGAGGCACTCTCCCGCCGCCGCCCGAAGTTGACGACCTGAGCATCGGTCTCATGCTTCGAGACGCCGCCTTCGGCGGCTCCTCAGCATGAGGGATTCTCCTGTCACCCGGGGTAGCGCAGGGCAGAGCGCGCACGGGCCTTCAGCGCCTCGACATCGCGATCGCGAGGCGGCGCCGAGGTCACGAGCGAATCGATCAGCTCGCGCGCGGCGCGCGAAACCTTGTCCACTGCGCGATCGAAGGCGGCTTGATTGGCCATCGACGGCTCGGTGAAGCCGCTCAGCTTCCGCACGAATTGCAGGGACGAGAGATAGATTTCCTCATCCGTTGCAGGCGGGTCGAAGTTGTACAGCGTCTTGATGTTGCGGCACATGGCTACTCTCGCTCAACAGGCCTTCATTGCCGCAAGCGTGGCACATGGGTCCGTGCGAGACAAGCCGGGCGCCGTCCACCTGAGCCCGATCCGGGCCTACCGGCGCGATGCGAATAAAGCCTGGTCGAGATCGGCCATGAGGTCGCGCACGTCCTCGAGCCCGATCGAGAGCCGCACGCTGTTGTCGAAAATGCCGAGCTCGGCCCGCGCCTCGGGCGTCAGCCGCTGATGGGTCGTGGTCGAAGGATGCGTGACCAGGCTCTTGGCGTCGCCGAGATTGTTGCTGATCTTGAAGATCTGGAGCGCATTCATGAAGCGGAAGGCGTCCTTCTTGTCGCCCTTGATCTCGAAGGCGACCATCGGGCCGCCCCCTTCCATCTGCCGCTTGGCGAGCGCTGATTGCGGGTGATCGGCGCGGCCCGGATAGAAGACGCGAACGATCTCCTTCCGTTCGGCAAGAAAGTCCGCGATCGCGGCGGCGGAAGCTCCGTGACGCTCGACCCGCAAGGGTAGCGTCTCCAATCCTTTCAGAAGCACCCAGGCATTGAACGGACTCAAGGACGGTCCGGTGTGCTTGAGATAATTGTGGAGCTTCTCCTCGATGAACTCCTTCGGTCCGAGCACGACGCCGCCCAAACAGCGTCCCTGGCCGTCGATATGCTTGGTCGCCGAATAGACCACGATGTCGGCGCCGAGCGGCATCGGACGCTGCAGGAGCGGCGTGGCAAAGACATTGTCGACGACGACGAGCGCGCCGGCGCGTTTCGCGATCTTCGCCACTCCTTCGATGTCGACGAGCTCGAGCACGGGATTGGTCGGCGTCTCGAAAAAGAAGGCGCGCGTGTTGGGCCTAATCGTCGCTTCCCAGGCGGCGAGATCGCGCCCGTCGATCAGCGTCGTTGTGATGCCGAGTCGCGGCAGAAGGTCCTCGACGATGTAGCGGCAGCTGCCGAACAGAGCCCGCGCCGAAACCACATGGTCGCCGGATTTGAGATGACAGAGCAGAGAGGCGGCGACGGCGGCCATGCCGCTCGATGTGCCGCGCGCGGCGGGCGCGTCCTCGAGCGCGCACATGCGCGCCTCGAACATGGCGACGGTCGGGTTGGCGTAGCGGCTGTAGACGAAGCCCTCCTCATCGCCCTTGAAGCGCGCCTCGGCCTGCTCGGCGCTGGCGTAGACGTAGCCGGAGTTGAGGAAGATGGCCTCCGAGGTCTCGCCGAACTGGCTCCTTAACGTGCCGCCATGGACAAGGGCGGTCGCCTCGTGCCAGGGAAGCGTCTTGTCCTTGCGGTCCTTGCTCGCGCCCATGATCGAAACTCCTTACAACGCCGCGCCCAAGCGCCGGCCGCAATAAAAAAAACCCGGACTTTGGCTGCCGCCAAAAGACCGGGATCGGCTCTAAGTTCGCCTCGCACGGCCTTTTAGCGATTTGTTTAACGTGGCTGCAAGCCGGCCGGCCAAATCACCACGTGACCGGGATTAATGTCCTTACGGGGGCGCGCCGTCAAGCCCGGATGCCCTCACGGCCCAGGCTCACGCCGCGCGGTTGGCGATGCGCGGCAGCGGCCCGTCCCCTTGTGAATCTGGGGGAGAAGGACGAGCTTAGGATGACGGGGCAGGAGAAAAATGCAAAGACCGCCTATGCCATCAGCAAGCCAGCGTGAACGGCTTTTCGAGGCGTTGCCCGAGGACCGCCCCGCAGGCGCACCGGGCGATGCGCCTCGAAGCGCGTTCGCCCGGACCGGCATCCTGCCGAGCCAGGCTATCCGCGCCATGATCTCAGGCGGCGAGATCGTGGGCGCGCCCGAAATCGAGGCCAGTCAAATTCAGCCGGCAAGCCTCGATCTCCGCCTGGGCAGGGTCGCCTACCGGATCAGGGCGAGCTTCCTCCCAGGTCCCGAGGCAACGGTGCGCGACAAGCTCGCCGAGCTGAAATTCCATGAGATCGATCTGACGCAGGGCGCCGTGCTCGAAGCGGGCTGCGTCTATCTCGTGCCGCTTATCGAACAGCTCAAGCTCCGCTCGACCATCGCGGGCTTCGCCAATCCGAAAAGCTCAACCGGCCGGCTCGACGTTTTCACCCGGCTGATCGCCGACCGGCAGGACGGGTTCGACAGCGTCGAGGAGGGCTATTCGGGACCGCTCTTCGCCGAGATTTGTCCGCGCACTTTCGCCATCAAAGTGCGCTACGGCTCGCGCCTCAATCAGATCCGCTTCCGCCGCCGCGTCGGGCAGCAGCTCGACGCCGGGGAGCAGCCGGGCCGCGTCGGCGACCGGGCCTTGCGCGACATTCATTCCGATGTCGGCCTGGTCGAAGGCGAGGCCGCGATCCGCGAAGGGCTCAACTTGCGCATCAGCCTCGCGCCCATTCCGCCGCAAGGCCTCGTCGGCTATCGCGCCCGCCGATATGCCGGCGTGGTCGATGTCGATGCGATCGGCGCTCACAACGCCGATCAGTTCTGGGAGGCGGTGCGTTTGGGCGGGGACCGCCGCCTCGTTCTCGACCCGCACGAGTTCTATATCCTCGCATCGAAGGAGAGCGTGTCGGTGCCTCCGGCCTATGTCGCCGAGATGGCGCCGTTCGATCCGTTGATCGGCGAATATCGCGTGCACTATGCCGGCTTCTTCGATCCCGGATTCGGCTATGCGCCGGGCAAGGCGCCGGGCGCCAAGGCCGTGCTCGAAGTGCGCAGCCTCGACATTCCGTTCATTCTGGAGGATGGGCAGATCGTCGGCCGCCTCGTTTACGACAAGCTCACCGAGATCCCCGACCAGATCTACGGCCAGGGCATCGGCTCGCACTACCAGGCGCAAGGCCTGAAGCTGTCGAAGCACTTCAAGCAGGACTGATAGTCTCCTCATGCTCGGACCTTCGGGTCGTTGCCCGAGGGCAAGCTTGAGTCCCGGGCATTGCTGCCGAAGTAACAATCAGCCTCACCCTGAGGAGGGCCGAGGGCCCGTCTCGAAGGGTGTGACCATGCTTCGAGACGCGCATCTGGCGATGCCCCTCAGCATGAGGGCTTTTGACGAGTCGCGCGGATTCTCACGCCGAGCAAGAGCCGCCGCCGAGCACGCAGAACTTGGCGCAGTGGACGTGGCAGAGCTTGACCGCGCCCCGTTCGAACATGCCGCCATCGGCGCGGGCGGCCTCCGCGAGCGTCGTTCCCATCTCGAAGGCGGGATCGTAAGGGAGCAGCGTGCAGGGAAGCACGGCGGGCGCGCCCGCGCCCTTTCGCTTCACCACCATGCGGCTCGACGCGCACATGACGTCTGCCGGGTTCTTGCCGAGGATGCCCCAGCAGTCTTCCGTGATCTCGGGCACGTCGGCGGCCAAGTCCATCTCGGGAAAGAGCACGAGCGAGGCGGGATCGTAAGCATCGACCGGCCAGCCCCGCGCGGCGATCAGCGCGGCATAGCCGTCACGAAGATCCGCTTCGCTCTCGCCCCAGCAGGTGCGACCGGCAAGCGCGAGCCTGAAGCCTTCGCGCGCGAGCCAGTCGATCCCTTCGACCGTCTTGGCGAAAGCGCCGGCGCTCCGCTCCGTGTCGTGCAGCTCTTCCGAATAGTGGTCGAGGCTCACGCGCATGGTGAGCTTGTCGCCGTAGGCATCGCGCAAGCCGAGCAAACCCGCGATGACGCGCGGGCGGAGCATCGGCTGCATGGCGTTCGTGAGCACGAGGACGGAGAAGTCGCGCGACAGCGCATCGCCGAGCATCTCGATGAAGTCGGGATTCATGAAGGGCTCGCCGCCGGTGAAGCCGATCTCGGTGACGGGCCAACGATCGCGGACGATCTCGTCGAGATAGGCGGCCGTCTCGGCGCGGGTGATATAGGCGAGGCGGTCGTTCTCGGGGCTCAATTCGATGTAGCAATTGCGGCAGGTGATGTTGCAGAGGCTCCCCGTGTTGATCCAAAGCGTGCGGAGCTCGTGAAGCGCCACTCGCGCGCGCTTCTCGCCCTTCGCCGTGACGTCGGGGTCGCTGAATTTCGGCGGGTTTGCGTAGAGCGCGGCGTCGGCCATGTCCTGCCTTCCGCCCGGCATTAAGAGGACGTTCCGGCCGTCGGCAAGAGGAAGCGGCATCACCACTCTGTGAGGGCGCTCGCCGCTTTCGCTTTCTCTCCGTCATCTGCTTTTCGGCCATGGCTCGCCATGATAGAAATGGCGCGGATCGCGGGTGTAGCTCAGTGGTAGAGCAGTAGCTTCCCAAGCTACGGGTCGTGGGTTCGATCCCCATCGCCCGCTCCAACAAATACAGAAGCATATACAGTAGCTTATGGCCTCTCCGGCGAAACCGGGGAGGCTCTTTTCATGTCGCACATGTCGCAACATAGACCCAAGCGTTTCCAACGATCTCCAGACAGCTCCAAACGGTCCATGCAACATGAACGCGACATGCGCCGGCTGAGTGCGGGCCGCTCCGTAGAGTTTACATAGACCGCAAATCGCCCCAGTTTGGACCCGCGTCTCGAGGGACACGCCCAGTTCTAACCACTGGGGTGTCGCTGTGGCGTTTCTGCATCAGTGAGCCCCCACAAATGAGGCTCACATGCAAGACACCCAAAATACCCAAGACAAGCACGACGACGACGACACGCTCCTCTGGGGTGCGAAGGCCATTGGTCAAGAGATCAATAGGACCGAGCGTGACACCTTATACCTCCTGGCTGCCGGCAAACTCGACGCAAAGAAATGCGGCGCGCTGTGGGTCTCCACTCCGCGCAAGCTGCGTCAGTCTGTGCTGGGTGAAGGCGGCGAGGCGTCGTGAACCGCCATGCTCCAGAGAAATCGAAACCCCCGGTTGGGGCCGGGGGTCTCTGCTGCGTCGGGTGACGATGTAGCTTGTCTGCTAAGGGTCATTAGCGGAAGTCCCGCCGACGGCACATCATGTCCGCCTATTGGTCGAGACCGGACATAGGCATGAGCTTCACCTTAGCTATCCGCCAGCACTTTCGAGTTCACCCACGTAGGGGGAGGGGGGCATGGGGGGCCAAGCGGGGCGGGACCGACAGGGGGTGGCTGATCTCCCATAAATCGCAAGGAGTGCAAGCATAGCCGCGCAGGAAACCTGCTTCGCTCTCGGCTGCACGCAGAGACGTTCCGCTGGGATGTGTTCGCGTGGAAGCCAGAATTGGCGCGCTAGACCGAACCTCGGAGCAACAGAGGCGGCAGGGTGAGGCGGTGAAGAAACAAGCAGAGAAGGACGGGCGAGCTAGAATCATGTCGGCTTGCATTGTTTCATGGTTTCAGTTGCCACGCCTTGAGTTTCTTCCGAGCCGTTCCGAAATTGCCGAGCTGATAAACCGATAACGCCACCGGCGAAAATGTGAACGCATCGAACGGTAGGGTGACCAATTTCTTGAGATAAAACGGGGGAGCCACGCCTACCGTGACGTGTGGCACAAGTTTCTTGCCGCTTGAGTCCGGCACATAATGAGTTACGTACTCAATCGTTGGCTGGTTGATGTCGGGTTCTTCCGGCGTGGTGAAAAACGCGGCGGCAGTCCCTGTCTCGACGGTAAAGGGGGCAACCGCATCGATCAGTTTCTGTTGGAACTGGATGAGTTGGTCAGTCGGCTCAATCAGGATCACGGTCACACCGGCCTTATCCCAGACGACGTAGTCATATTTGAACGCCCGTAGCGTCCATCCGGCCGGCTTTTCTCCGGCCAGGACATCGCCACCTGCAGCGTAGACTTTGTCGAGGTCCGCCGTTCGGACAAATCGCTGTAGCATCGTAATGTGCGGGCGGTGCGTTGCATCTAAATGGTAGCCCGTCGGGAAAACCTTGCGCAGGAGGGCATTCGCATCCAGCGCGTGCTGGATCATCGTTGCGTCCGGTTCCAGCGCGATGTCGATGGCCGTTACGGGGTTTTCTTGCGCCCCGGACGCCCCTGCATGGCCAACCAGCAATCCGAAGCTCGCTACAAGCGCGGCCAAGACGTTCCGTCGTTTAACGCTTGAAGGAGTCTGGATTACACTCATGGGTACCTCCTGTTATGAGGTGTCCCCCGCCAGCGAAGTTTCGGCGTTCGCCCTATCGCAATCAAGCACGCGCTCGCCGCGCCGCAGCCTCAGATCGAAAATTTTTCGGCTTGCCTTTAGTGCGCTACCCCGCGCTCACCGACCCCCAGGCGTCTTTTTCCTGCCCTCTGGCCTGGCAAAACCCCGGCTCGCTTGGCCGGGGGGAACGAAAGTTGCTCAGGTCGGGTTATGTTTCCAAAGCTTTCGGAGGCCGAACCGATGGAACGTTGCCAATATCGCGGTTATCAGATTGAAACTCGGCGTCAGTGGTCGAATTGGTGCGTCAGCGTATATCGCACACGCTCCGACATACCGATCTTGCCGCAACCAACGTTACACACTACGACGCCGCGAAAGGATGATGCGATAGCCGAGGCCAAGCAGAGCATCGACCTTTGTCTCTCGCACCTACCGTAATTGGCAGGAACGGACGAACACTTGCATCGCTCCGCTCACGCCCTACGTATAGTGCATGTTGTTATTTACAGATCGAGGCCCGCGCAGCGTCGATGAGCGTGACGTGATCGCCGTCTATCGTGACGACACACTGGGCGGCTATTGCAACGCCATGCTGGTGCTGGCATCGGGCGAGGAAATATCGGGCAGGGTGCTGGCCGCAGCCGTGAACCGCATCGAGCACGACCTTGCCGACCAACTGTTACCGCCTGAAGCAGCGTAAGGCCCGCCCCATACGCATGGGTGCCTCCTGATTACGGATGCCCCTCACTAGCGAGAGCCAATCTCTGCCTGAGCGCTGTTAGAATCAAGGAACCTTTGGGGCGATGCCGCCTCGCGGTAAAGGTCCGCTCTTGGCACAAGCGGACAACGCGTTTCGCCGCTGTGAGGTCGGCTAATGACCCAAAACGGACATTCAGTACGGGGCGAATTACCCCGCTCTTAAACCGCGCGGACCGGTGGAAACCATCTATCCACGACCCATATCATTATCGGGGCAGGCGCGGGAGCTTGGCGGCCTCATGGCGGAGGCCGTGCGCGGCAGCAAGCCAAAAGGCTGAGCGCCCCAGGTCTTGATAACGGGGGGGCCATTGCGCCACCGGCTACCACAATTAAGGAGTGGCACTCCCGAGACGACGAATGAAGGACAAGGACATAGATCAGCGTCACGCCGCCGCCTATCACGTGGCTGGCCAGGCCGTCATGGCTCTCTATCTCGGGGGCTGGGTCAACGACGAAGGGGCAGAGATTGATGAGAGGAGGTACTGCGGCTTATGCTTTCCTTTGGGGCACGATGCTCAGGCGAAGGAACGCTTCCTGCTGCTATGCGATCTTGCGGGCTGGCGCGCAGAGCACCTATGGCATGGAAAGGGATCGAGCCGCGATGGCCATCCTGACGAGGAGCTTTTCGCCGTCCTTGAGGATCGTCGGCAAGGTTGGGACGATTACGATGGCGACGATGCGGACGCCGTTGACGCCATGATCAAGATGTCGCCAGCAGCTACCGACGACGAGTTGGCACAACGCTACACCGACTATTCGGCAGAGTGCTATGCGATCTTGCGCGAGCCCACTGTGTGGAGCGCCATCGAGCGCGTTGCTGCCAAGCTCATGGAACGCGGCAAGCTGAGCGCAGCCGAAGCTCTGGAAGCTGTCGGCGGCGACGCTGCGAAACTCCACCGGTAGGGCGTCTGTTTTTGCTGCAGGGAAGCCCGTCCGATTTCCGCGCTAGCGGATTGACCACGCTCTGAAACACGGCCAGAGGAGGAAAAGATGAAACTGTTACCTCAAGTTTTGTTTTGGTTGGGAGTTATCTCTATCCCGCTTGCATGGCTGGTATGGTATTTCGGGCCAGAATTGGAACCCATGAGGCCAGTCCTTAGCGGTGTTGCCGATCCCGCATTAAGAGCGGTGCTTCAAGAAGCTCATGCAGAGCGGTTGGGAATTTGGGTAGCTATTTGGCCAGTCACGCTTCTGGTATTGAGCTTTATCATTGAAAAGAAAGTGCAGGGATAAAGGGCGGCGTTGCCAATAATGAACTCCGGGCCTTGGGCAACACGATTGCGTGCAGGACCGCTAAGGTCTGCTTGTGGCACAAAGCAGACATGCTCAAACCCTGACGAATGTCCGCTTTTGGGGGCAAATCGGACAGTGACCAACCGCTGCTCACCAATCTCGATTTATGAGTACACGGCCTAGGTCGCGGCCCGGGTTCACCCGGCGAGTACGCTAAAGCCCTCAGCCGCTGGCTGCGGCCAGGGTGTCCAGCTTTCATGGTTCAATTTCGTCCTGCCGTGTCGGCGTCGATGTCATTCTCCACAGCGATGCGGATAGCATCATTCACATCGCGACGACGTGTTAGGCCGTGCTCAACCGAGAGCAAGATTTTGACGTCACCACGCCGGTGCTTCATCACGACACTTTTGTCGGACGTGTTGTTGAGGCGCTTGCCCTTAACCAGCACCGTATATTCGAAGTCATGGTTCTTTGGCTTGGCGGCTTTGTACATCACCACGCCGTTAAGAATTTCCTTGCTCCATGCGAACCTGATGGACTTGAAGTTGCGCATTTGCAAATCCTTCCTTCTTCTGTCCGGTCATTCTCCCCTCCATGCTTCGCCTTCGGTTTCCCAAGGAGCGAAGCGGTCGCCAGCCGATGGGTCTTCCCTCCCCATCACTGGTTCCCCCCTAAGGAACCCGAAGAAGCCCCGAGTCCCCCCGTCTCAGGGGCTTCTTCTTTGCGCGCCATGCCGACGAATGAGCGCAGAACACTAAACCCGTGAAAGTGCAAACCGTATGGTCCTAGAGGTTATCGGGCGTTGGGCGCATGTCGGACGGCCCACTAGATCGTCCTAGTCGTGGTGCCTTCGGCGGTATGCGATAGTAGCCGCGAGGAGTATCGCGAGAGCGTTCGCCGCGATCACAGCCAAAAGCACTGCGGAATATAACATCAGCAATGTTAGTCCCTCGCACCACACAACTCGCGGGGCGGAGATAGGTTCAGGGGAGCCAGGTGGGAGCCAATCCTCACCCACCGCCAAAACGAACCCACACCGACCCGCAAGTAGCCCATTGATTAGTTCGATGCGCCCTTGCCGAGTTAGGACCAGGGAATCGACGCCGATTTTGACTGACGCGCTGCGCGTATTGGTATTATTGCGGCTGCTCCGGCGTTGTGGCTGGCGGCGGGGTTGCCGCGCAGTAGGAGTCGAGGCCGGCAGCAAATACCAAGCTACGATCAGCGCAAGGACAACTGCCGCTGCGATGATGAGCAACTTGTTGGTGTCCATGGGGGTCTACCCACTGTTCTCTTTGCCGCCCCACCCCCTCGGGACACTAAGACAAGTCAAACCATCAGGCCGGAGATGCATCACACGGCTGTGCGGCCCGAGATCTATCCGCGCTTTTGGCCTGGGATTGGAGCGCGGCCGTGATGTTGGTTTCGCGATCAACACGGGGCGATTTGACGGTGGTTAGGAGGAGGAGTGATGTTTCTCCGCAATCCTTAGAAAGAGGCTGAAGATAAAATCGGCTACTTCTGTGGCCTCCTGATCGGACATTTGCCTGCAGGTCGCAGTGATGGAATTGATCTGTCCATGTTGGATTCTCGTTAGCCGAGAGCGAATTTGTTCAAATGTGACCTGCATCTCGTCGTCTTCAAAATCCCTTGGCTCAATGTCAGTGAAACTCCTGTAGGCCCCTTCGAGTCGCTTTTGGATAGACGCCGGACTTGTGGCCAGCATGTCCACCGCCACCATGAATTTTTCGAACAGACGGGTGAACTTCATCCTGTCCATGAGAGCCGGTTTCCGAAGTGGGGACAGACGGGCGCAGTGCTGTCGCTATAAAGTATGGCACGGTCTCGTCCAAGCGCGCTGTGAGAGACCGTGAAGACCCATGTCTTGGCTCGTTCAGCCTAGCCTCGTCAACGACCCTTTTTCCGATCCGGGGTTACTCTTAGACTTCCGCTTCGGCCGCCGCGCGTTACTCTTCGACCTCGGTGATTTGACCCCGTTATCACCTCGTCAGCTCCTGCGCGTCAGCCATGCCTTTGTGTCTCACGCTCACATGGATCACTTTGCCGGCTTCGACCGGCTCCTGCGCGTCTGTCTGCACAGGACTATGCCGCTGCATCTCATCGGTCCGGCCGGCTTCGCCGACCGTGTCGAGCACAAGCTTAGCGCCTATACGTTGAATCTGCTTGAGCAACATCCGTTCGATTTCCTCATCACCGCTGTCGAATTCGTGGAAACGGGAGTAGAACGCATAAGCGAATTCCGTGCACGAGAAGCCTTCCGCCGGCAGGACCTGTCGCCAGCCTCGATTCAAACCGGTACGGTCCTGGACGAGGACGAGTTTCGGATCAAGAGCGTTGTGCTTGATCATGGCACGCCTTGCCTTGCCTTCTCATTTGAAGAGAAGTTGCGCGTCAACGTATGGAGCGAAGGCCTCAAATCGCTTCGGCTCGGCGTCGGGCCGTGGCTCAACGAAGCCAAGCGGGCAGTGCGGCGGGCGCGCCCGACGACAGCGAGGTTGTCATCAGCCGCGACCTGTCTATCCCCCTCGGCGTGCTCAAACAGCACGCGTTACGCACGGCGCGTGGACAGAAGATCGCTTACGTGGTGGACGCCGCCTATCATGAGGAGAACGTTGGCAGGATCATCGCGCTTGCGCGCGGTGCCGACCAGCTTTTTATTGAGGCGGCATTCCTCGATGCAGATGCGGACATTGCCGCACAGAGGCGACATCTTACGGCGCGTCAAGCTGGTGATATCGCAAGGCGAGCAGGCGTTACCCGATTTGTCCCTTTCCACTTCTCGGCCCGCTACCGCGAGCAGGAGGACAGGCTTCGAAGCGAGGCAGAGCAAGCCTTCCGCGCGTAAGCCCCGGCTGGTATCACGCTAGGACCCGCTGACGAGTTGATAACTTGATTGTGCTGTTCACGGATTTCGGATTGCACGGACCCTATACGGGCCAGATGAAGGCGATGTTGCATCAGATGGCGCCAGGCGTACCTGTTGTCGACCTCTTCGCCGATGCTCCGGTCGGCAATCCCAAGCCATCAGCCTACCTGTTGGCGGCTTATGCGGTATGGTTTGCGGCGGGCACTGTCTTTCTCTGCATCGTGGATCCCGGGGTCGGCGGAACGCGGCCGGCCATTGTTCTCAACGCCGACGGCCGCTGGTATGTCGGCCCCGGCAACGGCTTGTTCGAGCTCGTCCAGCGCCGGGCCGGAACGGCGCAGTGCTTTGATATCGCCTGGAAGCCGGAGCGTCTTTCGTCAAGCTTCCACGGGCGCGACCTCTTCGCACCCGTCGCAGCTATGCTCGCGCGTGGCGAGCAGCCGCCAGGTGAGTCCCGCAAAGACAACGTCGATCGCCGGCCCAATTGGCCGGACGATCTTGCGGAGATTGTCTACGTCGACCATTTCGGCAACGCCATGACTGGCCTCCGCGCAACCATGTTGCCGGAAGGCGCAAGACTTGCCGCCGCAGGTCAAGTGCTGGAGCGCGCAAACACCTTCAGCGATCTACCGTCGGGCGGGGCCTTCTGGTACGAGAACGCGAACGGGCTTGCCGAAATTGCCGTCAACCAGGGGCGTTCCGACCGCGCGCTTGGTCTTACCATTGGAAGTCCCGTCACGATCCTGTCTTGAATTCGCGGCCGATCCGGCACAGCTTTGAACTGCCATGCCCGGAGTAAGGAAACAGCCCCCGGCTAGTGAGCGGCCAAAGCCGCAAAAGGCCGCGAGAAGGCCGCAGTCGACAGCCAACAAGCGACTTGCCGAGCAGATTCGTAAGATCCTCGGCAAGCACTACGCGAGCAAATATTGCGTGCGGTGAGCGGCGATTGCCGCATGGAAGGCCTGGGACTGACATGCATGCCGGCGCGGCGGGGCTATGGAGACACCTGAGAGCCGGACCGATGAGCGATCTCGGCAGACTGAGAGTTTGGGAGGATCCCGCGATCCGGGCCGCGCTTTCGTGGTATCTCGACGTTGCGGAAAATCGGCGCCCGGCCAAGTTTCGCATTGCCGCGACAGTCGCCACGAAGCTCGATCCTGCGGCAAGCGGCGAGGATGCTCTCTGGGCCGAGCTTGACCGCCTCACGCCGATTTTTCTCGCGCGTTGGCAAGCGGTCCGCGCAGGTGCGCCGCTGCCTCAAGCCGTGGAAGGGTCGAGCTTACTCGAGCTATGCCGCGAGCTCGCCTACCGCATGCTCGCCCACTGCAATTTCTGTCCATGGAATTGCCGCGTTGATCGCCTGGCAGGCACGAAACTCGGCGCGTGCAAGCTGGCATCCGCGTCGCGGGTCAGCTCGCATTTCCATCACACCGGCGAGGAGATGTTCTATCGCGGCACACAAGGCTCGGGCACGATCTTCTTTACGTCCTGCAACATGCGGTGCGCCTTTTGCCAGAACGGGGATATCAGCACCGACAAGGACAACGGCGAGGAGACAGACCCGCGGACGCTGGCGGCGATGGCGTGGACGTTGCGCCGCGAAGGCTGCCACAACATCAATTGGGTGGGCGGCGAGGTCGTTATTCACCTGCATGCAATCGTCGACGCCATCGCACTCCTGGGCCGCGACTTCAGCCCGACGCAGTCGGAGCTAACGCGCGCGCGCAGAACGAAGGCTGACCGGTTCTTCTGGTTTGAAGAGGCGCCCGGAGACGCCGTCTATGATGGGAAGTTCAATGCACCGATGCTGTGGAACAGCAACTTCTTTATCACGCTTGAAAGCATGAAGATCCTGCGCATCCTCACGGACGTTTGGCTTCCCGATTTCAAATTTGGACCGGACCGTTGCGCCATGACGCTGGCGAAGACGCCCTGGTACTGGGAGACGGTGACGCGCAACATCACGCTACTCGACGACTGGGGGGAGGATTTTTCCATCCGCCACCTGGTGATGCCCAATCATGTCGAGTGTTGCACCTACCCAGTGCTGGATTGGATCGCCGAGCATCTGCCGGCGGTGCCGGTGAATGTGATGGCACAGTTCCATCCCGACAATTTCTGCGATCCGGCGAGTGCCAAATACCGGGACAAGTACGCAGAGATCGCCCGCCGACCGACGCACGCGGAGCTTGATCGTTCCTGGCGCCGTGCGCGCGAATTGGGCCTCAAGTTCGAGACCACCACTTTCGAGCGCCACAATGCCTTTGACATGCCGGCGATGCTCGAAGTCTGACGGCCGAAGAAATCAGGCTGAGAACGCCGCGCTGACCGAGGACGGTATGGCCAACAAGTTCCGCTGCGTGCTCGTGACCAAGGATGGCAATCAGCAAAGCGTCGCGGTCACCGAGTTGAGCCATTAGACCCCACTTATGCGCTGCGCTTCGCGCCGGCGACGATTAGCTGGGTTTACCTACTTTCTGTTCGTACGCCCTCCACGACAGGCGTGCTAGGATTGGTGCGATCCTAGGCCACGCGGAAGTAACGCCATGGCCGGCACTTCCAGTCTGGATCTCATGACACTACGGCGAGCCGAGCCATGTTCGGCTCGGCCTATTGGTGGGGAGGGCGAGATGACTCAGGAGAAAAAGAATCCGGAAGGTCTTCTCAAGACGATCAAGGATAATAAGGTCGAGATGATCGACCTCAGATTTACCGATATTCCCGGTCTTTGGCAGCACTTCTCGGTGCCGCCCCGCGCTCTCGGCCATGACGCCATAGTCGATGGCGTCGGCTTCGACGGCTCCTCGATCCGCGGCTTCCAGGAGATCCAGGAAAGCGACATGCTGGTCGTGCCGGACCCGGCCACGGCCTTTCTCGACCCGTTCTCCGAGGTGCCGACCTTGGTCGTGATCTGCACGATCCGCGATCCCGTCACTGGCGAAAGCTATAGCCGCGACGCCCGCCACATCGCGCAAAAGGCGGAAGCCTATTTGAAAGGAACTGGGGTCGGCGACACGGCCTATTTCGGTCCCGAGCTCGAGCACTTCGTGTTTGATGGCGTGCGCTATGACCAAGGCACGCACTACGGCTTCTACGAAATCGAATCGCATGAGGCGAACTGGGACGCGGGCGAAGGCAATGGCCCGAGTCTCGGTCACAAGCTGCGCCCCAAGGAGGGCTATTTTCCGGTTCCCCCCGCCGACACGCTCCAGGATGCGCGCACCGAAATGGTGCTGCTCCTTGAGAAGCTCGGTATTCAGATTGAGGCCCACCACCATGAAGTGGCGACCGGCGGCCAGGGCGAGATCGATATGCGCTTCACCACGCTGACTCGCATGGCCGACAATGTGATGATTTACAAATATGTGGTGAAGTGCGTGGCTCGGAAACGCGGCATGACCGCGACCTTCATGCCCAAGCCTCTCTTCGGGGACAATGGCTCGGGCATGCATGTCCACCAGAGCATCTGGAAAGCCAAGAAGCCGATTTTCGCCGGCGACGACTATGCCGGGTCGAGCGAGACGATGCGCCACTACATTGGCGGTCTGCTGAAGCACGCGCCGGCGCTGTGCGCGATTTGCGCGCCCACGGTGAACTCTTACCGCCGACTCGTGCCGGGCTTCGAAGCGCCGGTCAATCTCGGCTACTCGCAGCGCAATCGGTCCGCTGCTTGCCGCATCCCGATGTACTCAGGCGACCCTAAGGCCAAGCGCGTGGAGTTCCGCTGCCCGGATCCTGCCGCCAATCCTTACCTCGCCTTTGCTGCGATGCTCATGGCGGGTCTGGACGGTATCGAACACCGGATCAATCCCGGCGATCCGATCGACAAGAACCTCTATGATCTGCCACCGGAGGAGATGGCGAAGGTCCCCAAGGCGCCGGGCACGCTTGACGAAGCGCTCGATGCGCTTGAGCGCGATCACAAGTTCCTTTTGGCCGGCAATGTCTTCACTAAGGATGTGATCGAGACCTATCTCAGCTACAAGCGATCGCGCGAGATCGACGAGATCCGTCTGCGCCCGCATCCCTACGAGTTCTTCCTCTATTACGACATCTAACGCTCGGAGGCCGAACTGGGCAGGGGAAGCGCACCCAAAATACGCGGTGAGACTTGGACGGTGATGCGGCATGCCACTTCACCGATTACGGTATTCGCAACGTCAAAGAGACAATCGGCCGTGCGGCCTTCAAGGAAATGGCCAAGAAGAGCCGCGTTAGCTTCAAGGACCTCTATTGGACGCTCGGCAGCCATGATGTGGATGCCGTTTGTGATGCGCCAGACGACGAAAGCGCGGCGGCGCTTTCCCTAAGCGTCTGCTCGCGCGGCAATGTCAGGTCCGAGACATTGCGCGCTTTCTCCTTCGAGTAGATGAAGGGTATCCTCGGCAAGATTGTCTAAGACGCCGACTCGCCGATCAGCCGTAGCGCGGTTCACCAATTAGCTGAAATGCGGGCCCCGCATCTCCGCGAGCGCGTCACGAATGCGCCGCCAATCCTCAGCTTCATGTGGCTCGCCACGCTTCTCGCTTTCCACCGCCTTTTGCGCAGCGATTGCGCGAGCCTTGTCTCCGTACGCGCCCAGCAGCTGCCTCGCATAATCATGGATCTCAGACATCCGCATTGGGGATCCTCCCCTCTCGAGGGGCGTCCAAGCTACCCGGCGCGTCCAAGCTACCCTATGAAATTGGCCGCTGGCCGGCCCGTTGTTTTGACTGTTTTCAAACGCAATATTCGGTACATAGTTCCTGATTTTCCGAAGCAAATTCCCCAGTGAATGAGCTTTTCTAAACTGGATCTGAATTTACAAAGAGCGCTCCGGTTTCCCAGTCTACAGTGGAAGACTTGAAGTAGGTCAGGCCGTCTTGGCTCCAGAGTCGGCCGTGTGCCGCCAGGCGCGCGCGGTGGTCGGCCCATGACGACACCTGCGCGTCGCTCCATCCCTTCTCGGCGATGCCGGCAAGCCGCGGCAGCAGCATGAACGTCAGATCGGTGAAATCCTTGATGGTCTCGCCCCATATCGCCGACCCGACCCCTGCCAGATTTGCCAGCGGGGCATTGGGCCCAAGTGCCTTTGCAGGGTCCCAGTCGAATGTCTCGGCGATGGTCCTCGGTGCGTAGACACGCTGACCAACCCCGCGCCGTCTCTCCTCCTGACGTGGGTCGGCAGAGGGCTCGGCATAGGGCACGTCGAAATAGGCGTGGCCGAGCGGTGACAAGAGGATCGGAATCGAAAACTTCAGCGCCCGCCCGATGTCTTCGCACGAGCAAGCGATGTTTTTTTTGATCATTGCCGCGAAGTGGGCAGGTAGCGGGAGCGAGCCGCTTCCCAAATCGGTTTTAGAAATCCAATACATGATGACATGGTCGCGATCGATGCCGGAACGCATCGACTCCTGAAACCCCAGGGTGCGTTTGCCTATAGAGTGAACAAAGGCATGCACATGGCGCACATAGGTTTCATACAAGTCGTCGGGCATGCCAAAAGGCTCGTCGGCGCCGATAAAGATGTACGGTCCGGGGAAGACATCGGCGATCTCAGCCAGCACCGCTTCGACCGCCTGGTATGTCGCCGGCAGTTCGGGGTCGAGCCATGCGCTGGGCTTCAGGTCGAACTCAAGCACGTTGCGCCCGCTGTTCAGTTCCGGGCGCATTTGGATCAGCGCGTTGGCGTGGCCGGGTGTGTTGATCAAGGGAATGAGCGTGATGAAGCGGTCCTCGGCATAGCGGATGAGTTCGCGCAGCTCGGCATTAGTGTAGAACGGAGCGTCAATCTTGTAGCCCGCAGGACGGCCGGCCTCGATCCGCCAGGCCTGATCATCGGTGAGGTGGATGGAGAGAGCATTGAATTTGTAGAGTGCGAGGAGGTCGATAATCCGCTTCACCTCCTGTACGGTGAAGAACGTGCGGACAACGTCGAAATGGAGGCTGCGCCAAGCGAACCGAGGCGCATCCAGAATGTGCTCGGCGTGCAGCACCACGGCGCCATCTGCGCCAGGCGGCGTCGTCGCCAGAAGTTGGACGAGGGTCGTCAGCCCGCGCGCGATTCCGATAGCCTCGACACTGCGCACAACGATGCGATCAGCGCCGATCTGCAGCAAATAACGCTCGTTCTGGGCGATTGGTCTGTTCGGGGAGATGCCGATCGGCGCCGGCAGCGCGTCGAGGTCGGCGGAGCCGCCAAGCTCGATGCAGATGGAAGCAACGTTGTCGACAGGCGAGCCTGGTGCGATCTGAACCGCTTCGAGCTGGAGCCCGTTGCGGCGGGCAACGTCCTGGCAGAAACGACCAACAATCGGCTCCAGTGCAGCGTCTGTGTACTCGACACGGACGCCATTCCGGACTCGCAACTGCCCGGTGTCGGAGGCAACGTTTAGGGGCGCAGGGATCACCTAATCATTGGGGGGTGGTTTCGCATTTAAAGCGCAAAACTGCACCCTGTGGCTATGCGGCTTCACTGTTACTAACGCTCAAGCTCTCTAAAACCCGATCTCGAAGCTCCTCAGGATCTGTCAAGCCGTCGGCAGCTAGTTTGCGAAGTTTACCACTAACCCAAGGCAAAACTGACGCCGGAAGTTACCTCAAACCATCTTGCCGAGGATCCTCTTCATCTCATCCAATGAGAACGCTCGCAGGGTCTCGGATCGGACTTTGCCGCGTGAGCCGACGCTCAAAGCAAGCGCTGATGCGCTTTCGTCATCGGGGGCCTCGCAGATCGCAACAACATCATGGCTGCCGAGCGTCCAGTAGATATCCTTGACGCTGACGCCCACTTTCTTGGCCATCTCCTTGAAGGCCTCCGCACGGCCTATTGTCTCCTTGACCTCGTGGATGCCCTGGTCGGTGAAGCTGGCGAGTACAATAAACATAGCCATGGGGATGCTCCATTATTAGCCACCCGTCTAACCGTGGCGATCGTCTGGGTGTGAATGTTGCCAGCTAACCCCATCTTTTTTGTGACAGCGCTAGTGCTCGGAGCACATTCCGCGCTCGTGAGTGCTCGCTCAGCACTCTCGTGCCCAAGACCTTGAGCGCGCTGGGAAGGCCCTTGTAGTCGGAGATCCGCAGGGCGAACCACCCATCGGGCAGCACCCAGACCGTGATGGCCAGCATCAGAGCGCCCACCGACACAGCCGGCCAAAAAACCAGCCTTCGGTTCAGCACAACCAGTGCCGTTGAGCTAAACCCCATAGCGGCAATTAGTCGAAGAGTGTCCGACGGGGGCAACACGAAGAGCACTGCGACGATACCAAGGGCGCCCAGGGCCGATCCGATCAGGTTGGCCGCATAGATGCGGCCAACCTTGTCGCCGCAACAGACAAAGGCGAGACCTACGCAGGTGGCGCCGCAAAAGAACGGAATAACCAGCAGCAGATACATAGCCAGCAGGTACAGGAGTTGACCCGGGTCCCAGACAACCGCCAGAGCGTTGAACGGCAAGGCCTGCGCCGCGAGGAAGCTCGCCGGAGCGGAAAGCGCGAACAATCCGGCGCTCACTGCGAAGCTCGCCGTGAAGCGCGATCCGACCCAGTGTTGCCAGAGAGCCAGCCATGTCCACTGGCGCCAAAGCCGAGCAAGGCGATGCTGATCGCCATGAAGGCGAAATGGTGCCACTGAACGATCGCGAAGAGCCGGACCAGAAGGACCTCGTAGGCCAATATCGCCGCCGAGATGACAACTAGGGCGAGGTAAGTGATCATTGAGTGTCTCGCGTCAGCGGCACGAAACTGACGGGCAAGAGCTGGCGGGTCGTGATCTCCCCACCACTCGTCTTCTCGACCAGGGTCAGGAATTGAGGCCCAAAGACGCTACCGATGGGGACCACCATGCGACCGCCTGGCTTGAGCTGCTTCACAAGGGGCGGCGGGACGTGGCCAGCGGCGGCGGTCACGAGAATCCCATCGAAGGGGCCACACTCCGGCCATCCGAAATAGCCATCGCCGATTTTGGTCTGGACGTTGTCATAGCCGAGGGCCTTGAGACGCCGCGCGGCGATCTCGCCGAGTCCGGGTATGATCTCGATGGTGCAGACGGTCTTTGCCAGCGGCGAGAGCACCGCGGCCTGGTAGCCAGACCCTGTGCCAATCTCGAGCACCGTTAAATCCGGGCCCCCCCGTATGAGGTGGGTCATCAGCGCGACAATGAACGGCTGAGAGATCGTCTGCCCGTAACCGATGGGCAGCGGCGCGTCCGCATAGGCTTGGCGCTCGACCCCATCCGGCACGAACTCGTGCCGGGGCACCTTGCCCATGACATCGAGGACCTTCGCCGATATACCGTCGGTGCTAATCGCCTCGGGGAGCAGAATCGCATGGGCCTCGATCGTGCGCACCATCGCCGCGCGGGACGCGGTCCAGGGGTCCTGTTGCGCCGGGGCGGTCTCGCAGA
Organism: uncultured Alphaproteobacteria bacterium; assembly: GCA_963818165.1. Classification (GTDB taxonomy): domain Bacteria; phylum Pseudomonadota; class Alphaproteobacteria; order Rhizobiales; family Methyloligellaceae; genus Methyloceanibacter. The sequence continues at coordinate 2,401 of CAWFRD010000030.1, read as the reverse complement.
GTGTGTTCACGAAGGCTAGCACGGCCACCAGGCGCCAGAGGTCCCCCGGCCATCGGGTTCTTGCTCTCGTGAAAGGCCTCCACATATTGCCTGGCATGGTTGAACTGCGATGGAGCCGCGACGGCACTGCTGTGTTGCGGGATAACGGCGCGTGACGGGCTTTTCCAGTCAGAACGGTTTACCGATCCGCGTCCATCGGTATCAAGCAAAATGACAAATCTGCGAGAGGGGCTGGCCCCTTAATCCATCAAGCCAACAAGGAGGTTCCCCATGAAAGGCTTTGTCGGCAACATTGAAGAAATGACCGAGGAGAATTCGAATTTTCGCCGTGTTCTGTACACCGCGCACCAGATGCAACTAGTGTTGATGGCCCTGCGACCAGGAGAGGAAATAGGCAAAAAAATTCATTAAAAGACCGGACCCAATTTTTCCGGGTTAAAAAGGAACTGGCGAAGTTTGGATCGACGGCACCAGGACGAAAATCAAAAGCGACACTACCATCATCGTCCCGGCCGGCGCGCGGCATAACATCAGAAACACCGGTACACACTTTATGCGCCGCCCGAGCATGTCGATGGCACAGTGCATTCACGAAAGCGGATGCAAAGCGTCTAAAGAGCATTTCGACGGGAAAACGACCGACAAATAGCGGCCTACGACTGGCCGCATTGCACCTTGGTCCGTGGATCGCCAAAAGGCAGGCTCCTGCCACCCGCTCGCCGGTTTGCCATCCTAACGCGCTACAATCCCCAGCCAGTGACCGCAATGATTTGACCGGTAATGCCGGCGGCGGCTGGCGAGGCGAGGAAGACGACAGTCTCTGCGATATCTTTGCGTTTGGTCCAACGCTTCAAATCTTTTGGTTTCATCGCGGCAATGTTGGATGCTGTGTCCCACAAGTCCCGGCGCAATCGCGTTCACGCGTATTCCAAGATCTCTTCCCTTGGGCGCAACCGTGCGGGTAAGCGCCTCAATTCCTGCCTTGGCGCAGTTATAGGCGATCATGCCAGCCTGAGGCTGGCCAGCCCGCGCGAAGTTGATGATGACACCGTCACCGGCTGCCTGCAGAAGCGGGAAGGCTGCGCGTGATGTCAAAAATGCGCTCAACAGGTTATTGTCGACCTCAGCACGCCAATCATCGAGCGTGTGCTCTACCGAAGGCTTATAACGCGTCAATCCTCCTGCCAAATTCACCAGGACGTCGATCCGACCATATTCATTAATGGTACCGTCGATCAGACGCCGGACCTGATCCTCATCAGTCAAAGATCCGGCCATGGCGAACACACGGGCGCTTGCATCTCGCAGCTCTTTGGCCCGCACTTCGACGTTGCTTTGTGTGCGCGCGCAAATCGCCAGCGCGGCGCGGGTATTTGCCAGCGCCTTGGCGACGGCCTGTCCCACCTGTCCGTCGCCGCTCACGCCCGTCACTACGGCGACTTTGCCTTCTAGACTGACCTGCATGTCGTTTAATCCGATACTCGCGTTAGTATAACTCACAGCGCTGACATTGGAGTAGCGGTTAGCCGATCACAGCGCTGGAACATTACGCGCCCTGCCTATCGGAGCAAAGGATGGCGACGGTCGTCGTGTTTGGCGGTGGGGGTTTCCTTGGTCGGCGACTGGTAGACCGCCTGACCGCCGAGGGGATGACTGTACGCGTCGCCGTGCGGCATCCTGACCCGGCCCGGAGTGAGCTGCGATCGATGGGTCTCGAGCGGGTCACGGTCGTCCCTGCCGATGTGCGCGATCAAGCCTCGGTTGCCGCCGCCATTGCCGGGGCCGACGCCGTGGTCAACGCGGTCTCGGCCTATATCGAGAAGGGTGGGGTGACCTTCGAGGCCGTGCATCTACGAGGGGCCGAGAATGTAGCGCGGGAGGCAGCCGCGGCCGGGGTTGCGCGGCTCGTGCTTGTATCCGGAATTGGCGCCGATCCCAATTCAAGCTCGCCATACATCCGGGCTCGAGGACGCGGCGAACTGATCGTTCGGCCGGCGTTCCCAGGGGCTACGATCGTCCGTCCGGGGGCCATGTTCGGTCGAGGCGATGCATTGTTCGGCACGCTCGCCGCGCTTGCTCTGGCTGCCCTGCCAGCACTGCCGCTGATCGGCGGCGGCTCCACCCGATTGCAGCCAATCTTTGTGGAAGACGTGGCTGAGGCTATCAGTAGCATCCTCAGCGACCCCGGGACCGTCGGCCGGACCTACGAGCTTGCTGGTCCCAGAAGTCTACACGCTGCACGAGCTGGTCAACATGACGCTCCAGCTCATGGGCAAACGGCGACTGCTCGTGCCAATTCCCTTTGCAGTAGCCGAGGTCCAGGCGCGACTATTTGAGCTCCTGCCTAACCCACCGCTCACCACCAGCCAGGTTGACCTTCTCAAGACCGACAATGTGGTGA
>CAWFRD010000029.1:0-26455 GCA_963818165.1 uncultured Alphaproteobacteria bacterium | reverse complement strand
TGCGACGGCTATTCGCTCAATATGCGTCTCGTCACGCAGATGACCGACTCCCAGGATCAGACCAACATGACCGATCTCAGGTCCTCGACCTGGGAGCAGGGCAACGGCCGGACGTTCCGGTTTCAATCGTCGCAGTTCGTGAACGAAAAGCCCACCGATGTGACCACCGGCCGCGCGGTGCGCGAGACCCCGAACGAGGCGGTCAAGGTGAGGCTGAGCCGGCCCGCGCAGGCGGAGCTCAAGCTCTCGGGGCCGGTGCTGTTCCCGACGCAACATAGTCTTGCCCTGATCGAGAAGGCGCGCGCCGGCCAGACGCTGTTCCAGGCGCGAATTTACGACGGCTCCGAGAAGGGACAAAAAGTCTTCGACACGACGGCCATCATCGGGACGGTCGTGCCGCCGGGCGCCGATCGGGCGCTCGAGCCCGTGGCCAAGGATAAGGGGCTCGGCGAGCTCGCCTCGTGGCCGGTGTCGATCGGCTATTTCGAGGAACAAGGCGGCGATCTCACGCCGAGCTACCAGATCGACTTCCGGCTCTACGATAACGGCGTCAGCCGCGAGCTCCTGATCGACTACGGCACCTTCTCGGTCCACGGGACGCTCACCGCGCTCGAATATCTCAAGACGCCCGAGTGCCGCTGATCGTGCCTCCGAGCCCGTGCAGGCGCCCTCATCGGCCCTTTGGGCGGGGGGTGGCCTTCCATCGCAAGAAATTCGTTAGGGGTTTCGGGCAAAACTCGCGTTGCTCTGAAGGGATGGGGAGCACGCGACCATGTTTTGGAGGCTCAAATCCACTCCGGGCGCCATGGCGCGCCTCAACGAGATTGCCCATCATGGAGCGACCGATTCGCCGGCCCGTCACTGCCCTATGACTAAGACCATTCTGATCGTCGAAGACAATGAGCTGAACATGAAGCTGTTTCATGATCTGCTCGATGCGCATGGCTACAAGACGCTCCAGACGCGAAACGGCATGGAGGCGCTCGCGCTTGCCCGCGAGCATCGTCCCGATCTCATTTTGATGGATATTCAGCTCCCTGAGGTTTCCGGGCTCGAAGTCACCAAATGGCTGAAAGAGGACGACCAGCTCCGCAAAATTCCGGTCGTTGCGGTCACGGCCTTCGCCATGAAGGGCGACGAGGAGCGAATCCGCGAAGGCGGTTGCGAGGCCTATATCTCGAAGCCGATCTCGGTCTCGACCTTCCTCGACACGATCAGGCAGTTCATCGGCGAGTCGCGATAGCGGCGGAAATGCCCGATTCCCTGGCTGCGGGGCCGCAATTATGGTTTACGCGGCGCCTCAAGTCTTTACCTTAAAGCTTTACAAAACTTAAGATTTTATCGTATCAAGGCACGAACAGGATTGATTTTGTCCCGTCTTTGCTTGTTTTATTATCCAGACTCGCAATCAAACGCGACGGGAGGCAAATGGGGGCTTCGGATCGCTAAGCGCGGCTTTCGATTATCTCCATCCTCTATTTCCCTCGTCAGCGACGATAACCCTGCGGAATGCTCAGGTCCGCCGCATCTCCTGGGTCCGTAGGGTTCGGCCGGCCGGAGCGCGGTTGAGTGGCCTCCTCGTTAGCGCCGCGTTTCGGCCGGCCACCCATTTCAAAGACAAAGGGTAGGCCGGTCCGCCGGGAGCGGCCGTGCCGCATCGCCCGCTGAGGCGGAGCTTGCGCTGCCGATCGGAGGGTTTGCCTCCAGTCGCGCTACTTGATCTTGCTTTCCTTGAATTCCACGTGCTTGCGCGCGACCGGATCGTATTTCTTGAAGACGATCTTCTCGGTCTGATTGCGCGGGTTCTTCTTGGTCACGTAGAAATAGCCCGTCCCGGCTGTACTCACGAGCTTGATCTTCTGGGTGACAGGCTTGGCCATGTGGTCCTCAACGAGATTTGCGGCAAATTTGCCGCGACCCTACTCGCTCAGGGCCGGAAGTCAAGGCGGCGCGGCCGCGCCGGATCGCCGCCGGCAAGATCCATCTCCTCGTCGCTGTCGGGATCGAACCCGTGCATGTAGAGCGCCCATTGCAGCGCCACGATCGTTCCCTTCACCGAAGGCAAGAGGAGCAGCGTGAGGATCAGGGTCAGCGGCACCCAGAGCGCGCCGTGCAGCCAAAGCGGAGGCCGGTAAGCCATTTCGACCGCGAGCATGAGGCCGACGACGATGTGGCCGACGATCGCGATGGTGAAATAGGGCGGCGCGTCGTCGGCGCGCTGATGATGTAGCGCCTCGCCGCAATGCGGGCAGTGATCGGCGACTTTGAGGTAGCGGCGGAACATGGCGCCCATGCCGCAGGCCGGACATTTGAGCGTGGCGCCCCGCAACAAAGCGGTGGCAACCGGCCGCGGGGGCGGCGAACCGTGAAAGGCGTTGCGCGACGTTCGGGTTCGCTCCTGCATGCGTGCTCCTGAAGTCCTGGCGGACGGCTAACGGCGTTTGCGGGCCGGACCGCGTCCGTGCCGGCGGGGCTTACCCTTGTAGCGGTGCGCCTTTCCCCTGTCACTTTGCTTGCGTGCGCCCTTCGGTCGCGCGCCGATGGAGCGCCCCTCGCTCAGCATCTCGAAGCGGAGCGCGCCAGCGCTGGGGATGGCCTCGACGAGGCTAACGTCAACCGGGTCGCCGAGCCGGTAGGCGAGGCCCGTCTCCTCGCCGACAAGGGCGTGGCGGACCTCGTCGTGGACGAAATATTCGTGGCCGATGGAGGAGGCCGGGACGAACCCGTCCGCGCCCGTCTCGATCAGCCTGACGAACAGGCCCGTCCGCACCAGGCCCGAGACCCGGGCCCTGAACGTCGCGCCGATCCGGTCGGCGAGATAGGCGGCGATCAGGCGGTCCGCCGTCTCGCGCTCGGCCGCCATGGCCGTCCGCTCCGTCTGGGAGATATGGCCCGCGATCTCGTCGAGCTCAACCATCTCGGCGTCGGTCAGGCCGTCATTTCCCATGCCCAGCGCGCGCATCAGCGCCCGGTGGACGATGAGATCTGCATAACGGCGGATCGGCGAGGTAAAATGGGCGTAGCGGCGCAGATTGAGGCCGAAATGGCCGAAATTGCCCACGGCATATTCGGCTTGGGCCTGGCTCCGCAGAACGACCTCGGCGACGAGTTCGGCGGTCGGCGTTGCGCGCGTGTCGGCGAGAACGCGATTGAAATGGGTGGGTCTCAGCGTGCCTGCTTTCGGCAGCCTGATGCCGATTGTCGCAAGAAACTCGCCGAGCGACGCAAGTTTTTCCTTCGAGGGATTGTCATGGACGCGGTAGATGAGCGGCGACCGCTTCGCCTCCAATGTCTCGGCCGCGGCGACATTGGCGGCGATCATGAACTCTTCGATCAGGCGGTGGGCGTCGAGCCGGGGAGGGGTGGCGACGCCGCGTACGCGGCCGCGATCGTCGAGCAGGATCTTCCGCTCCGGCAGATCGAGGTCGAGCGGTCCGCGCTCGGTGCGGGCAAGATTGAGGCTGGCATAAGCACCCCAAAGCGGGCGGAGCACGGTGTCGAGCAGGGGCGCGGTCGTCTCGCCGGTGCGCCCGTCGATCGCGGCTTGCGCCTGCTCGTAGGTTAGGCTCGCGGCCGACCGCATCACGGCGCGGAAGAAGCGGTGGCCGAGCTTACTTCCATGCTTGTCGAACACCATGCGCACGGCGAGGCAAGGCCTCGGCTCATTGGCGACGAGCGAACAGAGATCGTTGGAAATCCGTTCGGGCAGCATCGGCACGACGCGATCGGGGAAATAGATCGAGTTGCCGCGCTTTCGCGCTTCCTTGTCGAGCGCGCTCCCCGGCCGCACATAGGAGGCGACATCGGCGATGGCGACGATCACCACCCAGCCGCCGCGGTTCTTGGGGTCCGGGTCGGCTTCGGCGAAAACTGCGTCGTCATGGTCGCGCGCGTCCGACGGATCGATGGTGACGAGCGGCACATGCCGCAAGTCCTCCCGGCGCTTCAAGTCCGGCTCCTGGGCCGAAGCGGCCTCGGCCAGCACCGTCTCGGGAAAGCGGTCGGGAAGACCGTGGGCATGGACGGCGATGAGGCTCGTCATCTGCTCCGCTTCGGGATTGCCGAGCCTCTCGGTCACGCGGGCGGTCTGCACGCCCATGCGCGAAGCGCGCGCGATCTCGAAACGCACCAATTCGCCATGCTCGGCCTCGCCGGTGGCGCCGCGCGGCACCGGCCATTCCCTTAATTGCTTGCGGTCGATGGGGTCGACGACGCCGGCGCCGCCGGGAAGCGCGCGAAAGATGCCGAGCACACTTCGCGCCGCGCGCGCGAGCCGCTTGATGGTTCGCGCCTGGTAGGGGTAATCGGCGTCGCCCGGGCGCTGCGTGATGCGCGCAAGCACCCGGTCGCCGATGCCCGCGACGGGGTCGGACTCGCGCTTGCCTTCGACCATGAGGATGCGGGGCGCGGGACCGTGGGCCTCATCCCAGTTGGCGGGCCGCGCAATGAACTCCCCGTCGGTATCGCGGGCCGTCACCTCGATCACGGTGACAGGCGGCAGCACGCCGGGCCGGGTTAATTTGCGGCGCGAGCCCGCGATCAGGCCCTCGTCGGCCATCTCGCGCAGCATGTCCTTCAATGCGATCCGGTCGCCGCCTTTGACGCCGAAGGCGCGCGCGATCTCGCGCTTGCCGGCCTCGCTGCTCGCCGTCGCCAAAAAGTCGAGAATGTCCTGCCGCGAAGGAAGCTTGCTGACCGCCTTCTTGCGCGGGGCCCCCTTGTGTTTCGCCACCTTGCCGCTCAGCCTGCCGTCTCCTCGACGGCCTCCTTATTGCTCTTTGCCGCCTTGCGGGCCGGCTTCTTGGCCGCTCCTTCTTTGGCTCCTTCTTGGCCGGGCCCTTGGCGCTCTTCGCCGCGATGAGCACGACGGCCTCATCGAGCGTGACCTGCTCCGGCTCGCGATCCCGCGGCAGCGTGGCATTGACCTTGCCGTGCTTGACGTAAGGTCCGTAGCGGCCGGTCAGAACCTGCACCTTGCCGCCAAGCTCCGGGTGCTCGCCAAGCTCCTTGATGACGTTGGCGCTGCGGCGTCCGCGCGAGGAGGCCGCCTTCTCGGCGAGAAGGCTCACCGCGCGGTTCAGGCCGATCTCGAACACCTCTTCGGGGGCGCCGAGGCTCGCATATTTGCCGTCGTGCTGGATATACGGCCCGAAGCGGCCGAAGCCCGCCGTGATCGGCTTACCCGACTCAGGGTGCAATCCGACCTCGCGGGGGAGAGAGAGGAGCGCGAGCGCCCGGGCGAGATCGACCCCTTGCGGATCGTTGCCCTTGGGGATCGAGGCGCGCTTCGGCTTCTCGGCGCCATCCTGCTCGCCGAGTTGAACGTAGGGTCCGAACCTTCCGGTGCGGAGCGTGATGTCGAGCCCGGTCTCGGGATCGGCGCCGAGCACCTTGCCTTCGGCAAGCGACGCCATCTCGCCATTGGTGTCGGCGAGCTGGCGCGTGTAGCGGCAGTCCGGATAGTTGGAGCAGCCGATGAAGGCGCCGAACTTGCCCACCTTGAGGCTGAGACGGCCGGCGGCGCATGAGGGCAGGCTCGCGGATCTGTGCCGGCGCCCTGGTCGGGGAAGATATGCGGGCCGAGCAGGTCGTTCAGCGCATCGAGCACCTCGGTGATGCGCAGATCGCCGATGTCGTTGACCGCGGCGATGAACTCGCGCCAGAAATCGCGCAGCACGTCCTTCCATTCGAGCTGGCCCGCGGAGATGAGGTCGAGCTTCTCCTCGAGATCGGCAGTGAAGTCGTATTCGACGTAGCGGCTGAAGAAGCTTTCGAGGAAGGCCGTGACCAGCCGCCCCTTGTCCTCGGGGTAGAGCCGCTTCTTGTCGATGCGGACATATTCGCGATCGCGGAGCACGTTGAGCGTGGAGGCGTAGGTCGAGGGCCTGCCGATGCCGAGCTCTTCCATCTTCTTGATGAGGGTGGCTTCGCTATAGCGGGGCGGCGGCTCGGTGAAATGCTGCTTCGCCTCGATCTTGCGGGGATCGAGCTTGTCGCCCTTGGCGAGTGCGGGCAAAGCGCCGTCCTCGCCCACGACATCGTCGATCCCTTCCTCGTAGATCTTGAGGAAGCCGTCGAAGCGGATCACCGAGCCCGTGGCTCTCACGCCGTAGTTCTTGCCGTCGGTGCCCGTGACGTCGATATCGGCGGTCGTGCGCTCGATTTCGGCGCTGGCGGCCTGGCTCCCGAGCGTGCGCTGCCAGATCAGCCGGTAGAGCTTGGCGGCCTCCGCATCGAGATAGCGCGAAACCGAGTTCGGGATCCTTGCTGAAGTCGGTCGGCCTGATGGCCTCGTGCGCCTCTTGCGCGTTCTTCGCCTTGGTCTCGTATTGGCGCGGGGAGGGGGTCACGTAACGATCGCCGTAGCGCTTCGACACCAGCTTGCGGATCGCGGCGACCGCCTCGGGTACGATCTGCACGCCGTCGGTTCGCATATAGGTGATGAGGCCTTCGGCCTCGCCGCCGAGATCGATGCCTTCGTAGAGCCGCTGCGCGAGCTGCATGGTATGGCGCGGCGAGAAGCCGAGCTTGCGCGACGCCTCCTGCTGAAGGGTCGAGGTGGTGAAGGGCGCGGCCGGATTACGGCGCTGCGACTTGCTTTCGACACTGGCAACGAGATACCGCCCACCTTCGAGCGCTGCCTTGAGGCGAAGCGCGGAAGCCTCATCGCCGATATCGAACTTCTCGAGCTTCTTGCCGCCGGCGGAGACGAGCCGCGCCTGAAACGTCTCGTTCTTCGCCGTGGCAAGCTCGGCCAGGATCGACCAATATTCCTGCGCCTTGAATTGCTCGATCTCGAGTTCGCGATCGCAGACGAGCCTGAGCGCCACCGATTGCACGCGGCCGGCGGAGCGCGCGCCCGGCAATTTCCGCCACAGGACCGGGGAGAGGGTGAAGCCGACGAGATAGTCGAGCGCGCGGCGGGCGAGATAAGCATTGACGAGAGGCCGGTCGATCGCGCGCGGATTGCGCATGGCGTCGAGCACGGCCTCCTTGGTCACGGCATTGAAGACGACGCGCTCGACCGGCACGCCGGCCAAAGCCTTCTTGCGGTCGAGCACTTGCAGCACGTGCCAGGAGATGGCTTCGCCCTCGCGATCGGGGTCGGTCGCGAGGATCAGCTTCTTGGCGCCCTTCACGGCCTTGGCGATTTCGTCGAGCCGTTTGGCGGCCTTGGGCTCGACGTCCCAATGCATCTCGAAATCCTTGTCGGGAAGGACCGAGCCGTTTTTCGACGGCAGATCGCGCACATGGCCGTAGGAGGCGAGCACGCGGTAACCGGGCCCGAGATACTTGTTGACGGTCTTTGCCTTGGCTGGCGATTCTACGATGACGATGTTCATTGAGACTTTCCTAGCCGCGCAAAGTGCGTCGGGCTGAGGGTAGGAGGGTCCGGCGGGACCCCGGCTATTGGCCGGAAAATGGTGTTTTGGAACGCGACTGTCAAATCGGTGCGACGGATTGACAACTTAAACGTGTATAGACTAACTACGGCAACTCTAAGATATTCAAGGAATGGCTGCTTTTTTGGCACTCGCCCCAGCCCCAGCCAAAGCGGCGGGGCAGGGGGGTTGAACGTCAATCGGGCGAAAATAAGGCGGTAGGACATGACGCTGACGGCGGCTGAGCCGGGGGGCGGGTTCGGCCGCCGATGAGGCCTTAGCGCTTTTCGCCAATTCGCGTCTCCTCGCCGCGCGCAAGGCGGCCGATATTCGCGGCATGGCGAACATAGAGAAGGCCGCCGAGCACCAGGAACAGTGCCGCGAGCCGCCACTCGCCCATCGCCGCAAGCGCGAGCACGCTTGCCACGACCGCCGTCAGAGCTGCAAGCGAGGAGTAGCGCGTGACGAAGGCGACGACGAGCCAGGTCGCCGCAAAGAGCCAGCGGCAGGCCAATAGAGCCCGATCAGCACGCCGAGATAGGTGGCAACGCCTTTGCCGCCCTTGAAGCCGAGCCAAACCGGAAAAACATGTCCGAGAAAGGCGCCGAGCCCCGCAACGAGAGCGGCGGTTTCGCCGAAGCGCGCCGCGAGCAGCACGGCTGCCGTCCCCTTTGCGGCATCGAGAATGAGCGTCGAGCGCGGCAAGCCCTTGCCGCCGGCGCGCAGCACGTTCGTCGCACCGATATTGCCGGAGCCGATCTGGCGCAGATCGCCGATCCCGGCGAGCCTCGCCAGAATGAGACCGAAGGGTATCGACCCGAGGAGATAGCCGCCGGCAAGGGCGAGGACGCTGACGAGGACGCCACTCCAATCGGCGGGAGACATGGTCACCGTCCCAAAGAGCGCCGCTACGGATTTGAGCCAGCCTCAGCGTAGTCATAGACGACGCGCCCGGCAACGATCGTAAGGATGGCGCGGCCCTGGAGCCGCGCGCCGTCAAAGGGCGTGTTCTTGGACTTCGAGCGCAGGCGCTCGGGCTCGACCGTCCAGGGCTTGTCGAGATCGATCAGGACGAGGTCGGCGGGCTCGCCGCGGGCGAGCCTTCCGCTGCCGAGCCCAAGCAGGCGGGCCGGGTTTGCGGTGAGAGCGGTAAGCAACTGCGGAAGATCGACATGGCCATTGTGATAGAGGCCGAGACCGGCGCCGAGCAAGGTTTCGAGGCCGACGGCGCCATCGGCGGCCTCGGCGAAGGGACGACGCTTGCCCTCGGCGCCGCGTGGATCGTGCGCCGAAACGATCACGTCGATGTCGCCGTTCGCCACGCCCTCGACCATGGCGCGGCGATCCTCCTCCGACCTGAGCGGCGGCTTCATCTTGAAGAAGGTGCGGTAGGAGCCGATGTCGTTCTCGTTGAGCGTGAGGTGGTTGATCGACACGCCGCAAGTGACGGGAAGCCCCATCAACTTCGCCGCGCGGATCACGTCGAGGGACGCCCGGCACGAAATCTGGGCGGCGTGATAGCGGCCGCCCGTCAGCTCGACCAAGCGGATATCGCGCTCGAGCATGATGGTCTCGGCGGCGGCCGGAATGCCGCGCAAGCCGAGCCGCGTCGCGACCTCGCCCTCGTTCATCACACCGTCCGTCGCAAGCCACGGATCTTCGAGGTGATGCACGATCAGCGCGCCGAAATCCTTGGCGTAGGCGAGCACGTTACGCATGACCTTGGCGTTCGCGATACTGGTCTTGCCGTTGGAAAAGGCGATCGCGCCCGCCTCGCGGAGCAGTCCGATCTCGGTCATCTCCTCGCCGAGAAGGCCCTTGGTCGTGGCGGCCATGGGGTGCACATGGACGAGCGCCGTGTCGCGGGCGCGCCGCAGGATGAAATCGACGAGCGCGACGTCGTCGATGACGGGATCGGTATTGGGCATGCAAGCGATCGTGGTGACGCCGCCAGCGGATGCGGCTCTGCTCGCGGTCGCCAGCGTCTCGCGATGCTCGTGTCCAGGCTCTCCGGCAAAGACCATCATGTCGATGAGGCCCGGCGCGAGAACGAGACCCGCGCAATCGATGATCTCGGCATCGCCGGCGGCACCCGCATCGATGTAAGGCCCGAAATCGGCGATGAGACCGTCTCTGATCAGAACGCCGCCGCGTTGATCGAGACGCGAGGAGGGGTCGATCAGCCGCGCATTGATGAGCGCCAGGGCTTCGGGGCGGGGGCGTTCGTTCTGGTCGCGCATCTTCGTCGCCCTACCGATTGGGCAGATGACGGGCGAGCGCCTGGAGCACCGCCATGCGTACCGCTACGCCCATCTCCACCTGTTCGCGAATGACGCTGCGGGCGTCGTCGGCGACGTTGGAGTCGATCTCGACGCCCCGGTTCATCGGCCCCGGATGCATGATGAGCGCGTCGGGCTTGGCGCGCGCGAGCTTGTCGTAGTCGAGGCCGAAGAAGTGGAAGTATTCGCGCTGGCTCGGGACCAGGCTCGACGTCATGCGCTCGCGCTGGAGCCTGAGCATCATGACGATGTCGGCATCGGCCAGGCCCTCGCGCATCGATGCGTACACCTCGACGCCCAGCCGCTCGATTCCGGCCGCCATCAAGGTGGACGGCGCCACGACGCGGACGCGGGCGCCGAGCGCATTGAGCAGAAGGATGTTCGAGCGCGCAACCCGCGAGTGAAGGATGTCGCCGCAGATCGCGACGATGAGCCCAGCGATGCGGCCTTTGTGGCGGCGGATGGTCAGCGCATCGAGCAGGGCCTGGGTGGGGTGCTCGTGACTTCCGTCGCCGGCGTTGATGACGGAGCAATCGACTTTCTGCGACAGGAGCTCGACGGCGCCGGCGGCGTAATGGCGCACCACGAGGATATCCGGGCGCATGGCATTCAGCGTCACCGCCGTGTCGATCAGGGTTTCGCCTTTTTGCACCGAGGACGTGCCGACCGACATGTTCATCACGTCGGCGCCGAGCCGTTTTCCCGCAAGCTCGAACGAGCTCTGGGTCCTGGTCGAGGCCTCGAAGAAGAGATTGATTAGCGTGCGCCCGCGAAGGTCGTCTCGTTTCTTGTCGATTTGCCGGCTGAGCGTGGTGGCCTGTTCGGACAGATCGAGGAGCGTCACGATCTCGGCGGTCGAAAGTCCTTCAATTCCAAGAAGATGGCGGTGAGGGAAGGAGTTGTTCGAGCTTGGCGCCGCGAAGGTCATCAAAGGCGACTGTATAGACCCGGTCGCATGCTGCGGCAAGGGTGGCGGCGCAAACGCTTCGGGCCTATATGCTCCTCGCGCTCTACCCTCGCCGGTAGGGAACCGAACCAGGGAGGCAAAAGATGCGTAAGCTTGCGATTGCCCTAGGTGTGTCAGCGGCAGTGCTGATTGCTGGAGGCATCGCGTGGAAGGCGGACGCCACCACGTAGCGGTCGGGAACTTTAAATCTGCCTGGAGCCGCGAAGAACTATTCGCCGATCGAGCAGGCAGCCTGCTTTGGGTGGGGACGGTGCCCGCCCGGATTCTGCATGCGCTGCAATACGTGGCGGTGCTGGGCAGGCTTTGCTAGTTCAAGCGCGGCGGCTTTGAAGCCGCGCAATTTGCGAGGCCGCCGGTTTCCCGGCGGCCTCGTCCGTTTCAGGTAGATTTGGCGCGCCTTTCGCGCTTGCCATCGCGCGCAATTTCCATAAGTCTCCCCCCAGGCTGACGCGAATCACGGCGAACCCGAGCCTTCAGGCACGGCACGGGTTTTCGTTTATTGGAGAAGCCGCTCATGATGAGCCTGCCCTTTGTTCTCTTTGCTTGCGGACTCGGCGCGGCTTGGCTCAGGCAGCGCGAGGTGGCGCTCGGATTCTGGACCGCGGGGCTCGTGGTCCTGCTCGCGCTGTTCCGCGCCCACTACGGTGACGCTCTCAACATCGCGCTTTGAGGCCGGGGGACGATCGTGCCGAGTGACCTGTCGCGTATTCTGAACGCCTTGGGGCTCGTTGCCGTCGACACGCTGCTCGCTCTTGCCTTCATCGATCAGCTCTGGTTCCGCGACTTGCCGTGCCCCGTCTGCATCCTGCAACGGGGCGCATTCATCGCTGCGGGCTTCGGCATCGCACTCAATCTGTTGCTGGGTCCGCGACCGAGTCATTACGGCATGACGATCTTGGGCGCGGTTGCAGGCGGCGCCATCGCACTGCGCCAGATCCTGCTCTACATCGTGCCGGGCGGCGGCTCATACGGCAACGCGGTCTTTGGGATGCACCTCTATAGCTGGGCGTTTATCGGCTTTGTGCTGATCGTCGTCGGCTCCGCTATCATGCTGTTCTACGATCGGCAATTCGGCCGCGCGGAGCCCTGGTCGAGCCGCCTCGACGTTCTCACTCTGACTGCGCTCGTCACATTCCTTCTGCTCGCGGTCGGCAATATCTTTTCGACGCTCTTCCTTTGCGGCCTGGGCTTCTGCCCCGATGCGCCGGCGGGCTACGTGCTCTAGCTTTAAGAGCCGAGGCGCTTCAGCCGGTCGAGCGCTCCTTGCAGAATGTAGGCTGCCGCCATGCGGTCGATCACCTCCGCCCGACGCTTGCGCGAGGCGCCGGCCTCAATGAGATGACGCTCAACGGCTTGGGTGGACAATCGCTCGTCCCAAAGGAGAATGGGTACGGCGATGCGAGACGCGAGATTGCGGGCGAAAGCGCGCGTCGATTGCGCCCGGGGTCCCTCCGACCCGTCGAGATTGAAGGGAAGGCCGATCACGAGCGCGCCGACCCCGTGCTCGGCGATTACCGCCGCGATCGCCTCGGCGTCTTTCGTGAACTTGGTCCGTTGCACAGTCCGGTAAGGCGTTGCGACGGAGCGCGTCACGTCCGACAACGCCATGCCGATGGTCTTGGTGCCGAGATCGAGGCCGAGAAGCCTCGCCTCGGGGCCGAGCCGCCCGGGCAGGTCTTCGATCGCTACAAGAGGTGCTATACTCACGAGAGGCAAATCTGAGGATTGAGGCGCATGCAGATTACCTGGTTCGGCCATTCCTGCTTCCGAATTGATACCGGCTCAAGCCGCATCCTGATCGATCCGTTTCTCTCCGGCAACGCCACGTTCGAGAAGACCGGGATCCCCGTCCATAAGGCGATCGACGGCGTCACGCATGTGGCGCTCACCCACGGGCATGAGGACCATACCGGGGATACGTTGCGCATCTGTAAGGAGACGGACGCCCAGCTCCTCGCCGTGCACGAGCTTGCGACCTATCTCGCCGGCCATGGAGTGGACAAGGTCGATGGCGGCAATACCGGCGGCACGCTCCATCACGGCGATTTCGACCTCACCTTCGTCCCTGCCTGGCATTCGTCCTCGCATATGGTCGATGGCCGCCCGGTCTATCTCGGCGCCTGTTGCGGGCTCATTATCGCCCCGAAAGGGGAGAGGACGGTCTATCACATGGGCGATACCGCGATCTTCTCCGACATGGCGCTGATCGGCGAAATCTATGCGCCGAAAATCGGCTTCGTGCCGATCGGCGACCGCTACACCATGGGGGCAAAGACGGCCGCGCTCGCCTGTCAGCGTTTCTTCCGTTTCGAGACGGTTGTTCCCTGCCATTACGGGACCTTCCCGGTGCTGGACCAGACCGCCGACAAGTTCATCGCCGCGTTGGGCAAAGACAAGGTGCTCGTGCCGGAAGTGGGTGTCGCCTTCAAAGCCTGATCCCCCGAAGTTGCCGCTTGCGCGGCTCAGTGCTAGACGAGCGCTCGAAGCAACAGAACGCCCCTTCGTCCTATGTCCGTCGATCGCGCCACCGTTCGCCGCATTGCCCGCCTCGCCCGGCTTGCCATTACCGAGGAGGAGGAGGTCAGGCTCGAGCATGAGGTCTCCGTCATCCTCGATTGGGTGGCCCAGCTCGACGAGATCGATACGAGCGCGGTTCCGCCGATGACGCGGATCGCGGCCATGACCATGAAGATGCGCAAAGACGAAGTCACCGACGGCTTCTGTGCCGCCGATATCTTGAAGAACGCTCCCCAGGCCGATGACGGCTATTTCGTCGTGCCTAAGATCGTCGAATAAGACGGAGCAGGGTTTTCGTGAGCAGGCTGACCGAACTGACCATCGCCGAAGCGCGTGAAGGCTTGCGCAAGAAGTCGTTCTCGTCGCGTGAATTGGCTGAAGCCCATATCAGGGCGATCGAGAAAGGCAACGCCGTGCTCAACGCGTACGTGCTCCCGACACCCGAGCGCGCGCTTAAGATGGCTGAGGCGAGCGATGCGCGTCTGGCCAAGGACGAGGCGGGCGCGCTCGAAGGCATCCCGCTTGGCATCAAGGATTTGTTCTGCACCAAGGGGGTTCGGACCACCGCCTGCTCGCACATTCTTCACGGCTTCACGCCGACTTACGAATCGACCGTGACGGCCAATCTCTGGGCGCAAGGCGCGGTGATGCTCGGCAAGCTCAACAACGACGAGTTCGCCATGGGCTCATCGAACGAGACGAGCTATTACGGGCCCGTCGTCAACCCTTGGCGGCGCGAAGGATCGAACGCGAAGCTCGTGCCCGGCGGTTCCTCGGGCGGGTCGTCGGCTGCGGTCGCGGCGCGGCTCTGCATGGGAGCGACGGCGACAGACACGGGCGGCTCGATCCGCCAGCCCGCGGCCGTGACCGGCACGGTCGGCATCAAGCCGACTTACGGCCGCTGCTCGCGCTGGGGGATCGTTGCGTTCGCGTCCTCACTCGACCAGGCGGGGCCCATCGCCCGCACGGTTCAGGATGCCGCCATTCTGCTGCGCGCCATGGCGAGCCACGACCCGAAGGATACGACGAGCGTCGATCTCCCGGTTCCCGATTACGAGGCGGCCGTCGGCAAAGGGGTGAAGGGCCTCACCATCGGCATTCCCAAGGAATATCGCGCGCCCGGCATGGCGCCCGAGATCGAGTCGCTGTGGCAAAAGGGCGTGGAGTGGCTGAAATCCACGGGCGCCAAGGTCAAAGAGGTGAGCCTGCCGCATACGAAATATGCGCTCCCCTCTTATTATATCGTGGCGCCGGCTGAAGCCTCCTCGAACCTCGCCCGCTATGACGGCGTGCGCTACGGCCTGCGCGAGAAGGGTGCCGACGTGATCGCGATGTATGAGAATACGCGCGCCGCGGGCTTCGGCCCGGAGGTCAAGCGCCGGATTCTAATCGGGACCTATGTGCTCTCGGCGGGCTATTACGACGCCTATTATCTCAAGGCGCAGAAGGTGCGGACCATGATCAAGCGCGACTTCGACACGGCCTTCGAGACGGTCGATGCGATCCTGACGCCGACGACGCCGGGCCCCGCCTTTGCACTCGGCGAGAAATCGGGCGATCCGCTCGAGATGTATCTCAACGACATTTTCACCGTGACGGTGAATATGGCGGGCTTGCCGGGCATGAGCGTCCCGGCCGGGCTATCCTCGGAAGGCACGCCGCTCGGGCTTCAACTCATCGGCAAGGCTTTCGACGAGGAGACGCTGTTTCGCGCCGGGCGTGTCATCGAAGAGGCGGCAGGCCCGCTCGCAAAGCCTCACGACTGGTGGAGCAAAGCCGCATGAACGAGACGATGAGCAAGCGCCGTTTGGTATCCTCGGGCAGCCCGTACGAGCCGGTCATCGGCTTTTCGCGCGCCGTGCGCGCAGGCCGCATCGTCGCGGTCGGCGGCACGACGGCGGGATCGGGCGGCAAGCCGGTCGCAATCGGCGACCCTGCGGCACAGACGAAGGCGATCCTCGAAATCATCGCCAAGGCGCTCGAAGATGCGGGCGCCGGGCTCAAGGACGTGATCCGCACCAGGATCTACCTGGTAGACATCGCCCATTGGGAAGCGGTCGGGCGCGTACATGGCGAATTCTTCGGCGCGATCCGGCCGGCTTCGAGTATTTTGCAGGTGACGCGCCTCATCAACCCGGATTGGCTGGTCGAGATCGAGGCCGACTCCGTGCTGCCCGCAGATTCGGCTTAGAGGATTTTTGCCATGGCGCCGCGAAAAGCACAGGATTGCAAAAATATGGAGGAGGTGAGGGCCGAGATCGACCGCATCGATACGGCCCTGGTGGACCATATTGGCGAGCGCTTCACCTATGTCGAGCGGGCCTGGCAGCTCAAGAACTCTCCGGCCGAGGCGCGCATCCCTTGGCGGATTCAGCAGGTGATCGACCGGGTGCGGACACGGGCCGCCGAGAATGGCTTGCCGCCGGAGCTTGCCGAGGCGCTATGGCGGCAGATGATCGGCTGGTTCATCCAGTATGAGGAAGAGAAGCTCCGCCAGCAGCTTGAGAACGAGAAATAGCCGGCGCGCGTCTTGCCATGGATCTGAAAGCGGACAAGTCCAATCTCGTCGAAGGGGAGACCGGCCCGTGGGAGGTCGTGATCGGCATGGAGGTGCATGCCCAAATCACCTCCAACGCCAAGCTGTTCTCGGGCGCCTCGACCGAGTTCGGCGGCGAGCCGAACTCGCATGTGAGCCTGGTCGATGCCGCCATGCCGGGCATGCTCCCGGTCATCAACGAAGGCTGCATCGCGCAGGCGATCCGCACCGGGCTCGGGCTGAAAGCGAAAATCAATCTCGCCTCGGTGTTCGACCGCAAGAACTACTTCTATCCCGACCTGCCGCAAGGCTATCAGATCAGCCAGTACAAGAACCCGATCGTCGGCGAGGGCGAGGTCATCGTCGATCTTCCCGGCGGCGACCGCGCGACGGTGGGCATCGAGCGGCTGCATCTGGAGCAGGACGCGGGCAAGAGCCTGCACGACCAGCACCCGCTCTATTCCTTTGTCGATCTCAATCGCTCGGGCGTCGCGCTGATGGAGATCGTGTCGAAGCCTGATCTTCGCTCGGCGGATCAGGCCAAGGCCTATATCGGCAAGCTTCGCACCATCATGCGCTATCTCGGCACGTGCGACGGCAATATGGAGCAGGGCTCGCTCCGCGCCGACGTCAACGTGTCGGTGCGGCGCCCGGGCGAACTTTTCGGCACGCGCTGCGAGATCAAGAACGTCAACTCGATTCGCTTCATCGGCCAAGCCATCGAGTACGAGGCAAGGCGTCAGATCGATATCCTGGAAGACGGCGGCGTCATTCACCAGGAAACGCGGCTGTTCGACGCCAAGACCGGCGAGACGCGCTCGATGCGCTCGAAGGAGGAGGCGCACGACTACCGCTATTTCCCCGATCCGGACTTGCTGCCGCTGGAACTGACGCAAGATTACGTCGATCGGCTCGCGCGCGATCTCCCCGAGCTTCCCGATCAGAAGCGGGCGCGCTTCATCGCCGACTATGGGCTTAGCCCTTACGACGCGGACGTGCTCATTGCCGAGAAGGAATTGGCCGACTATTTCGAGGCCGTCGCCGAAGGACGCGATGCGAAGCAAGCGGCGAACTGGGTCATCAACGAGTTGTTCGGGCGCCTCAACAAAGAGGGACTGAGCACCGTTGACAGTCCGGTCACGGCCAAGCAGCTCGGAAGCATCATCGACCTCATTAAGTCCGGCACCATTTCCGGCAAGATCGCCAAGGACGTGTTCGACATCGTCTGGGCCGAGGGCGGGGAGCCTTCCGCAATTGTGGCTTCGCGCGGTCTCACGCAAGTTACCGACATGGGAGCGATCGAAGAGGCCGTCGATCAGGTCATTGCCAAGAATCCCGAAAAGGCCGAACAGGCAAAAGCGAAGCCCGCGCTCGCCGGCTGGTTCGTCGGGCAGGTGATGAAGGCGACGGGCGGCAAAGCGAGCCCGCAAGCGGTCAATGAGCTCGTCAAGAAAAAGCTCGGGCTCCAATGAGTCGCGCGATCCGTATTCACGAATATGGGGGTCCCGAGGTCCTCAAATGGGAAAAGGTCGAGGTGGGAGCGCCCGGTCCCGGCGAGGTCAAGATCAAGCAGTCGGCGATCGGTCTCAACTATGTCGACGTCTATATGCGCACGGGTCTTTACCCGCAACGCTCGCTTCCGTTCATTCCGGGGATGGAAAGCGCGGGCGTTGTCACCGACGTCGGCGACGGGGTGAGGGACCTGAAAGTGGGGCGCCGTGTCGCCTATGCCGGACCGATCGGCGCCTATGCCGAGGAACGGCTGATCCAAGCCGATCGCGTCGTGAAGATTCCCGCGAACGTCAGCGACCGCGTCGCCGCCGCCATCATGCTCAAGGGCATGACGGCGCAATATCTCCTGCGCCGCACCTACAAGGTCGGGCCCGAGACCACGCTTCTGTTTCATGCCGCTGCCGGCGGCGTCGGCCTCATCGCCTGCCAGTGGGCCGCTTCGCTCGGCGCAACAGTGATCGGGACCGTCGGCTCGGCCGGCAAGGCGCTAATCGCGCGCGCCCACGGTTGCGCCCACGTTATCAATGTTCGCGAAGAGGACCTGGTCGCGAAGGTCAAGGAGTACACCAAAGGCAAAGGTGTCGATGTCGCCTATGACTCGATCGGCAAGGACACGTTCACGGCCTCGCTCGATTGCCTGAAGCCGCTCGGCATGTGGGTGAGCTTCGGTCAGGCATCGGGGCCCGTGCCGCCTTTCAACATCACGCTCCTGTCGCAGAAGGGATCGCTTTTCGCCACGCGTCCGTCGCTTCAGACCTATATCGAGACGCGGAAGGACCTCGTCGCCACCGCGAACGAGCTGTTCGACGTCATCGCCAAGGGCACGGTGAAGATCGCGGTCAACCAGACCTATCCCCTGGCCGAAGCCGCGCAAGCGCAACGCGACCTCGAAGCCCGGCTCACGACGGGATCGACGGTGTTGCTCGCCTGACCGGCGGCCGCCGATCTCAGTTTCCCCAAATCCTTTTCTGGTTAACGGCCGCTGATCTCGATTGGTCAAGGAATCGTTGCCGATGCCAAAGTTTAACGCGGCTTGTGCACGAGCACGCGTGTCGTAAATCAATATTACCGTGCCTTATAAGTTCGGTGAGATCACGTTAAGCATACGATTTTAGACGTTGTTGAAAATCTCATCCGATGATTATCGCGTGGATGGCGCCGAGATAAACAAAAAATACTCGGTCATATCTCAGAGCTGGAACAAAGGGGGCGGATTAGCTCATGGCACGGATGGCGATTTCGACGGACATTGGTTTTGGCGCACAAGTGGCCACGCCGGATGCGCTCTTCGAACTGGGGATGCTTTACGCAACGGGGCGCGACGTGGTCGCCGATCTCGTGGCCGCCCACAAATGGTTCAATATCGCTGCGGCGCGGGGCAACGTCGCAGCCCTGAAGCGGCGCGTCGAAATTGCCCGCGAAATGTCGGGCGAAGAGATCGCCGAGGCGCAGAAGCTCGCTCGCGAGTGGTTGCCAATCAATTGAGCTAGGAGGGCGTTGCGGCCCGCGCGGACCCTATTGGCCTGCGCCTTCCGCTTTGCCGCGGCAATTGCGGAAGAGGGACATGACGCAGCGATAGCTTCGCCGCGCAAAGCCCGGGCGTTCGCCCGCATTGGCCTCTGTCATGCCGGGCACCGCTGCCGTGCTCGCATCGGTGTTTTGAAGCGCCTGAGTCTCGCGTGGCGGCAAAGGTTCGTCTTCGGCTGATCCCGTGAGCGCGCCGCGCGCATTGCGTATGCGCTCCCGCGATGCGCTTACAGCGCGCCCAGTCAATTTGACGAGCGTGTCAGGCGCGTCGCTCTTCGGCTTCTCGAAAGCCCTCTGTTCGTGTTCGATCTTTTCCTTGAACTTCCTGATGCGCGCATCGGACGCGAAATCCTCGGGCATCGGTCCGTCATAGCTGTAGACCTTCTCGATGCCGTTGCAGTTTGCGCTGCTGACCGCCGAGCAGGAGGCGTGGTGTCCCTCCTTGGCGGTGCGGATGACGCAGTAGAGCTTGAGTGCGTCGTTCGCCTTCGCGCCCCCGGCGTTCACCCGGCAAAGATAAGTCTGGTCGGGATTTTTGCAGGTAACACAATAAGTCGCATCGCCCGAGAGGGCGGGCTCGACGGCTGAGGCGAGGAGCCCAGCAGCGACAGCCGCAAGATACGTTCGGTAACTCGGCCGATACATTGGCGCGGGGATTCCCTCTCGCGTCCCGATTGTCCAAAACTCTAGCATAGGCAAAGCCCTATGGTTGGGCCGAAAAGGGGAATTATTTTGTCGCCGATCGCTTGCCCCGCGGTGTCCGGACCCCGCGAACGCCCCTCGATAACGGCTCGGCGGGACACTATTTGTTGAAAACGGGCTTGGTTCTGCCTGTTTGCTCTGGCGCGGTCCGTGCGCTGCACGATGTCAGTCTCGATATCTATGAGGGTGAGTTCGTCGTGCTGCTTGGGCCGTCAGGCTTGGGAAAATCGACGCTGCTCAACATTCTCGGGGGCCTCGATTCGCTGACCACGGGCAAGGCGAGCTGGCGGGACCACGACGTTGTCGCTGAAGCTCTTGCGCTTGCTCCCATCCGTGAAGCTCGTCGCAGTACGAGGGACGCGGACCCTGATCGACGCCAAGCCCCTCGATCTCGACCGGCAGCGGCGAGCACTCCTACGGCATCAACCCGAGCGCCTTGTGCAAGCGCATGTAGTCGCCCGCCCTGTACGCCTCGGGCGTGATCTTGCGACGCCTAGCGCGGTTGATGGGTGTTCGGTTTGTAGCCAAAACGTTTTGCTCCGGCGGGAAGGGGGAATGAAGCACTCGGTCGCTGCGCGACCACATCCGCCCGCCGCCATGTCCGCCGTGGAGTGGTCACAGGCGGCTACTGAAAAACTGAAGAAGCCCGACCATGCACTGAGCACTGTCGGGCTTCCCGATTCTCGCTGCAGCTGGGTTCTTGGAAAAATCAGCTCGGCCCACAGCTTCAGAGTCCTGAATCGCGGTTAAGTTCGCTCGCGACGCTTGTCGCTCGTGGGAGGCACCGGGCCGTTCTCGTCGCTCGTGGCAGGCGGGCCGTTCTCGCTCCACGCGGATCTGACCGCTCTGACCGGGAGAGGCTTCGGGGCGGCGAGCGCGGCCGATAGGCTGTTGTCTCGGCCTCTGTGGAGAACCGCCGAGTAGCCTTGCAGGTCGGCGACGTCGCGAGGAGCAGTCGACTCGGTATGCAGCCGGCCGGCGGCCTTGCCGAACGAGGCGCGCAGCTCTGTCCACGCGCTGGCAAGTCCTTCACCGACATCCTTGGCGCCCCGGCGCAGCGGCTCCGAACGCTCCCAAACCTGGCGCACGGCCTCGGTGGAGCGCATGCGCACTTCGCTAAACGCGCTTTCCGCCTGGCGGGCGTGTTGCCAGGCTGTCTGGCGCACTTGATCGAGCTCTGCTTGTCTCGCCTGCTGGAGGTTTTGCGCGCGGGTCTTCACTTCATTGAAGCGCGCTTCGAGACTCGACACGAGATCAGTGCCAAGCGTCGCGGCGTGAACTTGCAGCGCGGCAAGCTGGCGGCCCAGAATATCGAGATCGCGCTCGAACTCCGACCATTCTTTGTCCGCTTGGATTTCGCTTCTGGTCAACTGATTGCCGAACTGTTCGTTTTCCATCTCTCGCCTCACTCTTTTGCAACAGGGACTCAAACACGGGCTACGGGGTCTGATAGCGACTGATTGCGCATCCAGGCTGTGATCCAGTCAAGAGCGTCGTGAACTTTCGCCTGCACCTTCGCCCAGGACGCGACACGTTTCTGTCCACGCCTCTCATTTCGCTGACGCGTTTGTAGCCCGGGCAAATCGTTTAACGGCTCTCAAGGCGCCTCAAGATCACTTTTCATCTATTGGAGGGGCGACTCGCAACACTCTCCAACCTATAACGGAGAGCAGAATGGTGAATAATGGGTTCAAGATGTTGAAAAAGCAGAATCCGGCGTAGAGCATGGTTGGAACGCCAAGAGCGGCGGCCATATAGGCGCCGCAACTGTTCCACGGAATGAGGGGAGAGGTCACCGTCGCAGAATCTCCGACCACCCGCGATAGCATTGCCGGTTCTAGCCCGCGCTTAGAGAAAGCCGGCGCGAACAGTCGGCCGGGCAGAGCAATGGCTATGTACTGATCCGAGGCCATGATATTGATGCCGATGGCGGTTGCCACGGTGGTCGCGACGAGGCCGGCGACCGACTTCACACGTTCAACCAGGGGATCGATGAGACGATTAAGCAAGCCCGCACGCTCAACCACGGCACCAAAGGCGAGCGCGGTTATGATTAGCCACACCGTGGTCATCATACTCGACATTCCGCCGCGGGTCAGAATCTCGTCGAGCGCGGCAACGCCGGTATTTGCCACATAGCCGGTAGCAAGTGCCGACCAAGCGCCTTTGAGCAGGGCAAGCGCGTAAGGCAGGTCGGGCGCGGCCGCAAAGGCCACAACAGCCTCTGGGGCCTGCAAGATTGCCAGGACCGCTCCCGCCAGCGCGCCGATGAAGATTGTAGTGAAGGGCGGAAATCTCAGGACCGAAAGCACAAGGACAATGAGCAAGGGCAAAAAGGCCAAGACCGTCACCGTCACTTTGCTTTCGATCCTTGAAAGCAGTTGGGTCGCATCAAATTCGCCGGCCGTGCTCATAAAGCCGAAAAGGATAATGGCGACGACAAGTGAGGGAATCGATGTCCATAGGGACTCGCGGATATGGTCATAGATCTGCGAGCCCGCAGTGGCTGTGGCGAGGTTCACCGTATCCGACAGGGGCGAAGCCTTGTCGCCGAAATAGGCACCCGAAATAACGGCGCCGGCCGTGATAGCGGGCGACAGGTTCATGCTCGCCCCGACGCCCATCAGTCCGATCCCAATGGTTCCCGCCACTGTCCATGAACTGCCGATGCTGAACGCAACGATCGCGCAGACCAACGCCGTTGTGGCATAAAAATAGGCGGGGCTGAGGAGCTTGAGCCCGTAGTAGACCATGGAGATTATGGTCCCGCTTAGGGCCCAAGTGCCGATCAGGGCACCGACCGCGAGCAGGATCATGATGGCCGGAAGCCCTATAGCAATGCCATCCACCACCGCTTGGCGGATGTCGTCCCAGGGCATGCCGTTCTTGTAAGCAATACCCGCAGCAATGATGCCGCAGAACAGTAGGGCGATCTGATTGGGCCCTGAAGAGGCATCATTGCCAAAAAGAAAATAGGACAGGCCGAGGAGGACAATCAACGCAATACAGGGAATCGCAGCATCAAGGAGCGATGGCGTCCCGAATCCAGCGCTCGCGCTACGATCTGTCACTACTCAGACCGATATTGGAAATATCAGCGATGCCATGTCGTCTCAACGAAGGATCGGTTGATGAGCGTACCTTTGTCAACGCTGAATCCGCAACGCTCCACACTGGTGGAGGTTGAGGCACCGAAGACCAGCCAGGTATCGGAGCCCTATTCCGCCTTTCTGCTCGTGGACAGCGAAAAGACGCATAGTCGGACGGGTTCGACCCCTTAGGGCCGTGTTCCAAGTGCGCATGTTGCGGAATCATCATCGCCGGTGAACTTATGTCCGGGACTGCCACTCCCACCTTCTTCCTTCAGGTATCGCTCTATCTTGACCACTGAGCTACCCACAGCGCGAACGGCATCATTGAGTTCTTGGTCCGCAAACGCCGAAGCGCTGCTTCCAATAAGCGATCCAGACGGGGCATCTACCCCACACTGGGCAGGCAATCTCGCACGCGAAGCGCATCTCGCCCTTCAGTCGGCCTGGAATGATCCATGTGGGAAGATTTAATGTCACACTCTTCTGTAAGTCATTGAGTTGTGAGTTGGCGTAGTCCGCCCCTGGGCACCATTGTTTCAACCAGTTAGCTCAAGGTATTGGTCAGAACCGCTTAATGTACATTTGGTGTAATCACATCCATAATTTGGGCCGCCGCAGTGACCAGGGCAAAACATTTTCGAGGCGCTAGTGAGTGACGCACGAGTTCGCGCGGCTGAATATGCTGACCAGAACCAACGTGCTACCGAGCCTCCATCAAGGCGCGTGCAGCCGGCATGGAAATCGGCCAAGAGTTAGTCGCCACTGACTGTGATGGCAAGGCGGCAATCACAGCGTCGAAGTCGCGAACGTCATGAGCAGATCATCGCAAACGAATTGGCGCGTGTTCATCTGCAGGGCACTTTGTGGCGTCATGGCGCTATGGCTGAGCCCACCTCTCTGCGCCCAGGAACTCGAGATCCGCCGCTGGAACCATTTGCCGATTGACGGGAACTTCGTCACCACCAACTTTGGGCGCACCGACGGCGATATTGCTTTCGATCCCGTCATTCGGCTCGAAGATTATCTGTGGAGATGGACACTTGGTTGCTGGGCTATATCCGAACTTTCGAGCTGCTTGACAAAACGGCACGCGTCGAGATTCGCCAAGCTTGGCAGGCAGGAGGCTGGAACGGAGTAGTCGACGGAACCGACTAAAATCAGCCGTGAAGGATGGTCGGACACGTTTGCGAGGTTTACGGTGGACCTCATTGGGGCGCCTCCACTGGCTGGCAAGGCTTATGCCGACTACCGCGCAGCCGTGGAGGTCGAGACGATCGTGGGTGTGGCACTCGGCGTGCAACTTCCAACCGGCGAGTACCTGGAAGACAAGCTTATCAACCTCGGCAGCAACCGGTTCACTTTCCGGCCGCAGGTCGGTGTGCATCAGCAGTACTATAATTGGTGATCGTTGAGGTCACTGGAAGATGGGGAATTCGAGAACAAAACCAACGCACGCTTGGTTTTAAGCTCCGCTAGTGGGGGTAAAGCGGACACCCTGCATCCGCGATTTAAGGTCCGCTAATGACCCAAAGCAGACCCAGCAAAGCCGCAGCTTACCGTGCATAGCTAGTGAGAGAGCAGGGGCGGCCAATCCCTGAGCCGCAGGCCGCGGCCCTCGCACACTTTGTTTTCAGAGTTCCACCGCGCCTTTCTTGCGGCGTCGGGTCGCTCCCGTTGCATGCTTCACTTTCCCCTTTGGCTGCTTCAGCTGTGTGAGGATGCCCTGCAGGATGTCGATCGCATCGGACCGGTCCTGCTTGGTCAGATCTACCAGCACGTGCAGTCCATCGCGCTCCTCTAGCACCACCCTTCCCGCCTTGACGAGGTCATCATACGTGCCGACGAGCTTGTAGCCCGAGATCGGCTTCGGGAATCCCTTCACCGTGATCGGAGGCTGTTCCTCCGTCAAGACGAGGCCTTGCACAAGGGCATTCGTTTCGTGGGACAGCAAGATGCTCCCCGGCTCGGTAGCGGATTGGAGCCGCGCCGCTAGGTTCACCTCATTGCCGATGATGGTGTAATCCATCCGGTCCCGGCTGCCAAAATTACCCACAGTACAGAATCCGGTGGCGATCCCCATACGTATTCGGAACGGCCGCAATAGACCGCGGTTTCGCCACTCCTGCTCCAGCTCGCGCATGCGACGCTGCATGGCGATCGCCATTAGCACGCAAGCCTTGGCATCCTCAGCAACGCCTTTAGATTCTGGATCGCCGAAGAACAGCAGCATCGCATCCCCGAAAAACTTGTCGATGGTTGCGCCGTGCTGAAGGGCAATTACGGACATCTCGGTGAGATAATGATTGAGAACGTTCGTCAGCTCCTCCGATTCCAGGTTGCCCGTCGTTTCGGTGAAGCCCGCAATATCGGTGAAGCAGATTGTGAGCTTCTTTCTTTTGGAGGAGATCTCGACGTTTTGATCGCCTCTGAAAATAGACTGATAAATCTGTGGCGATAGATATTTCGACAACTTTGAGGATAGGGTTTCGAGTATCTGGTTCTTCTCCGTAACGAGCCTGTTCGCTGCTTCCGTTCTGTCCTTTTCGGTCTGCAATTGGGTCAAGCGGATGCGATCAAGGTCACGGAGACGTTTCTTTTCAATGGAAGAGGTCGCGCGGGCGCGAAGCAAAGTGGGATTGAAGGGCTTTGGGAGGTAATCCTCCGCTCCGGCCTCGATGCACCTGACGGCGTTCTCTATCTGGTCGGCCCCGGAAATCACGATGACCGGCAACCCGCTGAGTTGGGGATTGTTCTTCATAGCCAGAAGAACCTCCATGCCATTCATTTCTGGCATCTCCATGTCGAGCAGCATCAGGTCGAAAGGCTCCTTGAGCACGAGCTCGAGCGCCTGGCGACCGTTCTTGGCCTCCTTGATATTGTCGAAGCCAAGTTCGTTCAGCGCCTGAACTAGGCTGAGCCGCATCGTGCGGCTGTCATCCACCACCAGGACGGAGGCCCGCTGCAACGGACCGGCGGATAAGGGCGACGGCGCCTCGACATGCTGGGCCGCGGGCTCTGGACCCTCTGCGCTCACCCCTGGGCGTCACCAGATCTTTTCGACTGTGGGTGCGGCTCTCTCTCGCACGGGTCATGAGAGGGTCGCGCTACCAGGGCGATGGCGCGGGCGGCTTTCGCAAGCAAAAGCCTCTCGTCAAATGGCTTGGTGATGTAATCGCGAACACCTAGGCGGGCCACAGTGGCGATGTTTTCCGCGCTCGATTTGCCAGTGAGCATGATCACCGGCGTGCGTCTCAAGTCGGCATGTTCCCGCAGACGCCGGAGCATGCTGACGCCGTCCATGACGGGCATGCTGTAGTCGAGGAGGATCAGGTCCGGCCTTTCCCGCGCGGCCACCGCGAGACCTTCCTCCCCATTAGCGGCTCCGAATACTTCGCAAGCGAACGGACGAAACAGCCGGGCGAGACGCATCCGTACGGCCTTGCTGTCGTCCACACTTAGAATTTTTGGTCTCATCTCGACTTGAACTTTAACTGCAACGCGACTGTGAGCAAATGTCCCTCGCAGATCCAGGCGCTCCGGCAAGTTTTGGCGGGGGGAGAAAACTCGAGTTCCAGCCGGTGGCCGGGACCGACCGTTGGGGTGCTCAATTGGCTGGAGTCGCCTGCTGCGGAGAGGGATCGCTGCGACACGCCCGGCGAGGGTATTCCGGAAGACCCAGCACCATCACGTCGGCGGCACTTTCGTCGGTACACTAGTCGCGCTTCGACCAAGCAGCAGGGCTGTCAACCTGGCGATGAAGGCTTCAGGCAACTGGAGGTGTACATCGCCAGAAACCCGCCCTCCGGTGAGTGTCACCGAGCCGACGAGGCATTGTTCCGGCGCGCCGGTGGACTGGCTCATCAGCCGGTGTTGAGGCAATTGGCGAAAGCTTGAACTGGGTGGCAAGCACTTCGGTGATGGCGCTAGCGGCGACCCGGCCG
>CAWFRD010000028.1:0-114608 GCA_963818165.1 uncultured Alphaproteobacteria bacterium | reverse complement strand
TACCCCCGAAAGCAGACATGTTCAGCGTCGAAATCGATGTCTGCTTGTACCAGAAGCAGACTTGCTGGGGGGGAACATCGCGTCATAGGCTTCGTCATGCTGTCTGCTGTCGTATTCGCGTCTCATGAGAACTAAACGCGGGCCAGAAAACATTCGTTTCCCAAACAAGACTGCCAACAAACACGCACTTAGTCTCAGGGTAGCCCGGTACCTTAGGCAAGCGCCCAACAATGGTCCGGCACCCTCGATCCGAATTCCTTCACAGGGAGAGCTGGAGAGTACCGGGCCTCACCAGCATCAACTCAAGGGAGCGACGCTGAAGAGCCCCCCGAGGAGCTGGCTGTTGGTGAGTCTCACGTTCGATCATGTGGAGAACTATCAGTTGGCAGATACGGCAAGCGCCCTGAGGCCCGATAGGAGCGCGGTTACTCTGTTTTGTAGATCAGATTAAATGCCATTGCCGCAGCCTTTAGCCATTTAGCGCGATCGTCAATGGACCAGATGGCATTGGGTTGCGGCAATCGATCCACGAGTGCTCGCATAAGCAGGTAGATCTCTGCGCGAGGCTCATCAGGCGTTCTGCTTCGCAGTCTTAAGACGCTCTGCGGCAGGATTTTCCACCTGTCCGGGGTTGGTTTTCGTTACCAGTCGGGTTCTGTCATTCAATGCGGAGGGACCTAATTTATGACCCTAGTTTGTACCCTCGTTCGCAATTCGGCGATGTTCATGGGCGTGCCCTCAGGGGTGAAAACGGGATCGCGACGAGATACTGCCTACGAAGGCACCAATGGCGATCCCGCTGAAACCCTCTACGGGGGTTACACCTCAGGATATGAGTTAGCCCCCAAAGCGAATTCAAGAGACCGCTATAGGCCGCTAAGCTACCCCATTGGAATTAAACGGAACTGAGGTGATCCTAATAACGCCAGCGCCATGGGCGTACTGGGTATCTCCAGGGAGCGCCGTAGTAAACACCGCAAGGCGCACACCAACAACCTCGCGGACGACAGATCCATGTACGTCCGAATGGGCAACGCGGGCCCGCAGTGGTGCAGCCGACCTGCTGAACTGCCGACTGATTTTGCGAGGGCAAGAGGGTTAGTGGCGCGGCTTGAGCAGACCAGGCCACGAAGGCACCGATTGTCAGTACTGCAAGTACTAGAGCGAGCCTCAGCTTTTGCATTTCGCTTCCCTCCTTTCTTGAGATCCGCAGTGCGGGAGTTGGGAATAAGATAGTCTCGCTCGAGGAGGTGAGCAAACGCAATGAGACGAAGCGCGCTACCGGAAAAGGCTGACGACAGTCAGCGACAGCCAAGGCCCCCTCTCGGGGCCTTTTCTTTTGGAGGACTGATGACTGATCTTGGGAATGAGAGCGTCCCAGATCTGTTCAAGGCAAGTCGGGGAAACCCAAGCCACGGCAAACCCTCAGAGTAGTCAGCGCATCACAATCAAAGAAGAAGCCGCTTAGGCTTTCTTCCTTTGTGCGCGTTCGTCCTCCTCGGCCAAGGCCAGGGCCTCTTTCACCCTTTCTTTTGTGAGCATGGCTTTTGTGGGAGTTCGCCTTCCATAAGAACCCACTCCGCGTCGCCCTTGCTAAGTTGCATGAGGCGCTTTCGAGATTTGATGGCTTCCTCTCTCGTTAGGCCGCTGTTGCTGTCATCACCGTTGATTGACACAAAAACCTGTTTCATGATCGCATCGTCTCCAGAAGGTTTAGCAACGCAGCTCGCGTTGCGGGGCTCATCGCCTCGACAACCCGGGTAAACCGTTGTACCTGCGCGATTGTCAATTATCTATCCCCCTGGTTGAAAAAAGAGGGGGGCCGAAGCCCCCCTCTCAATAAAAACGGGCCGAACCCAACGGGTCGGCCCGTCGTGTTGTTCAAGCTACTGGCTAGGGTGCTACCACCAGTACCACTCCCAAACATTTCCACGACGACGACGGCGGCGACGGCGGCCCCGACCCCGACCGAAATACCCGCCACCCCGATACCTGCGGCCTGCCTCTGCCGGTGTGCTAGTCGCGCCGGTGACAGCGGTGGCTAGGGACGTCACGCCGAGAGTAGTGCCGATAGTAGTTCCCACCGCGCTGATGCACCAAAACAACGCGATCGCGACGGCCGCGACGGTTTGGGCCAACAGCTTTCTCGGTGACAAAAGGCGTTTCATCATTCCGTTCCTCTCATCTGTATTTCAAGAGGCTGCATGCGAAACCTTGCCCTCTACTCCTCTACCTTAACCAGGCTTTGCGCAGAAATCCGTTTCAAGGTCGCCGGGCATCGGTCGCCGGAAGATCCTTGAGGTAAACCGTACGGTATCCGCTATTTGTTTCGTAGAGTTGAAATGAATGAATGTCGCCAGTTGTTGTGCCAAGGACAGTTTGGAAAAAAGTGCGCACGTTGATTGTCCAGAGCCTTTCCGTCTGCGCCTTTTCAAGATTGTTCCGCATGCGTGTATGTAGCACGGATTTTCGCGCCTGTGCTCACGGGCTTTCGGACGTTTTCTACCGTCTGTTTTTTGGTCATGTCATTCCACCGCAGGGAATCATCGGTCACCCTCCCAGCAAAAAAAGGCGAAAGCTTGCGCGTAGGCCGTTGACAGTGTTCTCTGTTCGTTCTCACACTGGACGATGACCAGACGGGACGCCACCTGCGACCGCTGCACCTCTTCGCTTATCGAGATCGACCATTACGGCGAGCGGCTGCTTGGCTGCATCGAGTGCAACGTGTGGCGCGGGAGCAAGCAGGCATTTATTGTGGAGTTGTCTGTGGAGGATTTTCAGGCGCTCCGCGAGCTAGAAATCGATGGTCGGCAAGTCAGCCCGAGCGGCGTGTCCGCTAAGTGCCAATAGCGGACATTGGATCGTTGTCATGGCAATCTCCGATTGCTCACTTCAAATCATCTTCACCGCCTTTTGGACTTCAGCTCGTGCCGCCTAGCTCACGTTGTCCTCGCGGATGGTCTTGCGCGCGATCCAGAAGAAGGCGAAGGCCACGAGGCCGAAGAGGCTGGAGACGATCAGCGCCCAGCGGACACCCTGGGCTGAGCCCAGGCCCAGGCCATGGTTGAACCAGTCGGAGAGCAGGCCCACGGCCAGCGGGCCGAGGCCTAGGCCGATCAGGTTGATGATGAAGAGCAGGATCGCTGCGGTGGTGGCGCGCATGTACGGCGGAACGATCGACTGGGCGGTGCCGTAGACCGGTCCGTACCAGATGGTGCCGAGGAGCGCGTTGGCGGTGAGTATCAGTAGGCCGAGCACCGCGCTGTCGACGGTGACGGCGGTGATGTAGATCGGGATGGTGAGTAGGCTGGCGATCGCCGGGGCCACCATGTAGGCGCGCAGGTCCTTGACTCCGAACTTGTCGGCGAGCCAGCCGCCCAGCCAGGATCCGGTGGCGCCGCCCACCCCGACGATCAGCCCAAGCGCCAGCCCCAGGAAGCCCACCGGGCCCATGTCGAAGCCGAAGACGCCGCCCGCCTGCCTAGCGAGGCCCGCGATCTCGTCGGGGTGGTTCCTCAGGAAGAACGAGGCGGTGAAGGGCGCGTGGCCGTAGCCGATGAACGCCTTGATGGCCGCGGCGAAGGCGATGAACCAGAAGGTGGGCTTGCGGGTGAGACCTTTAAGGGTCTCGCCGAACGAGATGGTGGCCGCCTGAACGTGGACCGCATGGCAGCCCATCAGGCGGCGCGGCTCCTTCAGGGTGGTGAACACCAGCAGCGCGAACAGGATGCCCGGCACGCCGGCCACCAGGAAGGCGGCGCGCCAACCGTAGGCGTCGGCCACCAGCCCGCCCATGATCAGGCCGACCAAGCCGCCCAGCGGCGTGCCCATGGAGTAGAAGGCGAGCGCCGAGGCGCGCTTCTCCTTGAGCACGTAATCGACGATCAGCGAGTGGGCGGGGGGAGTGCAGCCGGCCTCGCCGATGCCGACGCCGATCCGGCAGGCCACAAGCTGGGTGAAGTTCTGCGCCGCGCCGCACAGCGCCGTGAAACCCGACCAAACTGCGACCGAGGCGCCGATGATGATCGGCCGATGCCTTCGCTCGGCCAGGCGCGCGATGGGAATTCCCAAGAAAGTGTACAACACCGCGAATGCCAGGCCGCTCATCAAGCCGAGCTGCCAGTCGGCCAGGCGCAGGTCGTTCTTGATCGGCTCGGCCAGGATGTTGACCACCTGCCGGTCGAGGAAGTTGACGATGTAGATCGCCAGGAGGAGTCCCATGGCGTAGCGCGTGTAAGCCCGCGTGAACGGCGGCGCGGCGGCGGTGGGGGCGGCAGGGATGGCTGCCGTCTCCAGGCCAAGGGTGGCGACGTGGCTCATGGGGACGCTTCCTCGGGAACGCTTCGCGACTTTCTTGTTGGCGGGCTGGCTTGGCAGTCTCTGAGGGGTTCGCGCGCCTCTCTTAAATCAGCGGCTTCACACGGCTCACAGCGGGAGATGAGAGGCTCGGCGCGTAGCGCATTCTTGTCGATCTTGCCGGTGGTATTCAGAGGCATCGCATCACGGAACGCGATCTCGTCCGGCATCCACCAGGTCGCGATCTTTCCCTCAAGGTGCGTCCTGATCTCGTCAGCCGTCACGTTCGTGCCCGCGGATCGCTGGATGATGAGACGGGGGCGCTCGCCCCACTTGTGATGAGGGACGCCGATCACCGCGGCCATGGCAACTGCGGGGTGGCTCACTGCATGTCGCTCGATCTCCTGCGAGCTGATCCACTCGCCTCCGGATTTGACAAGGTCCTTGGCGCGATCGGTTATCGCCATGAACCCTTCGAGGTCGATAGTCGCGATGTCGCCTGTGTCGAAGTATCCGTCCGCATCCAGCGCCGTATCATCCTCACCATAATAGCGGGCGACCGCCGCACAGCCCTTGACGCAGAGATGCCCTGAAGTCTCGCCATCATGAGGTACCGACTGGCCGTCGTCGCTCACGAGTCGCAGGTCTACGCCAATCGGTGGACGGCCTTGCCGGACTTTGAGGGTGTTGCGTTCCTCCGGCGATCGCCACGCCGGTGTCCGGCGAGGCGCGTTCATGGTGCCGATGGGGGAGAGTTCGGTCATGCCCCAAGCGTGAATGACCTCCACGCCCAGGACATCTTCGAACTCCTCGATCATCCGCTCGGGACATCGAGCGCCGCCGGTGATGACCCGCTTTAGCGTAGCCGGGCGCGTCCGCGTGCCGCGATAGTGGTCGATCAGGCCCTGCATAACGGTGGGCACCCCGGTCGTGAACGTGACCTCCTCAAGTTCGATCGTTTCGGCCAAGACAGCGGGATTCAGATTTTCGCCGGGCATGACCAGCTTCGCGCCAACCGCCGGCGCCGAGAAGGCGAGGCCCCACGCATTGGCATGAAACATCGGAACGATTGGCAGAATGACGTCGCGCGCGGACAGACCCTGCATGTCCGCTTGAAGTGCAATCAGAGTGTGCAGGAAATTGGAACGATGGGAGTAGAGCACCCCCTTGGGCCGACTGGTCGTCCCAGACGTGAAGCAAAGGCCGGCGGCGGTGTCTTCGGGAAATTCGCCCCACCGCTCTGTCGGCGGCTGAGCTGTGACGAGCGCATCGTAATTGTGCCAGACAATATCCTCGTGGAGATAGTTCGTGACCGGACCTGTGCCGTCGATCACAACGACGTGGCGAACCGAAGGGCAGCCGGGCAGAACTCCGGCGAGTTTACCGGAGAGCGACCGATCGACGATAACGACGGAATCGGCGGCGCGATTGACAATATATTCGAGGTCGGCGTTGAACAGGCGGGGATTGAGCGTGTGGCAGATGGCGCCGATGCTCATGATTCCATACCAGCATTCGAGATGCTTGCCGCTGTTCATGGCCATGGTGGCGACGCGATCGCCGGGCTCGGTGCCTAGCGATAAGAGTGCCGAGGAGAAGCGCCGGGCCGCCACCTCGATCTCGGCGTAGGAGGTCCGCTGCAGCGATCCATCGAGCCGCCGGCTAACGACCTCGCGATCCCCATGCCACTTGGCCGCGTGTTCGATGATGCGATTAAGGGTCAGCGGCCAATCCTGCATCAGACCCTGCATTGTCAGACCCTCAGGCAGTTGCAGCGCGCCTTGTATCTGCCGCCTGAGATGGTGTTTGGTGATGTTCTTCCTCGCAGTGCGATCGGTATTGGTCATTGGACTGGCCCGCAAGCGAACTCGATGGTCCGTGACGTGGGAACATTCCGCCTTGAGCGACGGGCTCACCACGCCATGATCGCCCGTGGTTGAAGTGTGGCAGGCCATGCCCGTTGGGCGTAGTATGTTACCGTATCTGACTGCACCCCGATGCTACCGGGGCTGGCGCTTCTTTCAGCGCGCTTGGAGTTAGGTCGTGACGGTAATTTCGCCCAGTTGCTGGAGCGAATCCGACCAGGAGGCCATTCGCGAGCAACTGGTCCGCATCCTTAAGAGCGACCCGTTCCACCAGTCGTCGCGGCGACAGCGGTTCCTGGAATACATCGTCAACGAAACACTGGCCGGGCGTGGCGAGCGCCTGAAGGGCTACAACGTCGCTCTGGAGGTCTTCGATCGTCCCAACACGTTTGACTCCAACGTCGACCCCATCGTGCGCATGGAGGCCGCGCGACTGCGTGACAGGCTTCGCGAATATTATGAGGCAGAAGGGCAAAACGACCCTATTCGCATTGATCTGCCAAAGGGCTCATACACACCGCAGATCGAGTTTCGGCACGAGGGTGCTCCACCAGCTCGCCGGAACGTGCTTCCGACGCAAGAAGTCTACTCCACTGTTCCCGCGGTAGCCGTTCTTCCATTCGACGATCTGAGCGCCGACCAGATATTTGGCTATTTGGGTGATGGCGTGGCCGAAGACATCATCACGGCGCTCTCGCGCTTCCCGGACTTGGTGATTGTCGCCCGTAGTTCCTCCTTCGCTTACAAGGGCAAAGCTGTCGATGTGCGGCAGGTCGGAAAAGAATTGGGCGTCGACTACGTTGTCGAAGGCAGCGTCCGCAAGGACGGCGACAAGCTTCGAATTGTATCTCAGCTCATCGACACGAAGAGTGGCGAGCATCTTTGGGCCGAGCGTTTTGACAGGGCCGGCACGGACCCATGGGCACTCCAGGACGAGGTCACTGGAATGATCGTAAGCGCCATCACTGGGGAGATGGGCG
Organism: uncultured Alphaproteobacteria bacterium; assembly: GCA_963818165.1. GTDB lineage: Bacteria > Pseudomonadota > Alphaproteobacteria > Rhizobiales > Methyloligellaceae > Methyloceanibacter. The sequence continues at coordinate 107,467 of CAWFRD010000028.1, read as the reverse complement.
CATTGAAGCAGGCGCAGTATCGGCAAGCGTGGGGGAAAGGTGCGACGACACTCGAGGAGTATGACTACTATCTTCGCGGTCACGAGCAGCTCATGAAATACACCAAGGAGGGGATCGAGCGGTCGGGCGAGATTTGGAGAGAAGGATTAGCGAAGTTTCCGAGTTCACCGCTCCTCAAAGTGAAACTCGGCTGGCACCATATGATGCGTGTGATGATCTTCGTCAGTGATGATCCACCCGCCGATGTTCGAAAAGCGGGGGAACTCGCTCGGCATGTTCTTGCCAATGAGCATCTCTCTCCGCAGGTGGCGAGGCTTGCCAACTGGCTTATGAGTTTTGTGCTTGTTCAGGAGAAAGACTTTGATGGTGCGCTCGCGGCGGCGAACAAGACTGTCGCTCTGGCGCCCTATGACACGTTCATGCTCTCTTCTTTGATGATCGTACTTGTGCAGATTGGGCGACCGGATCAGGCGCTTCAGTGGGCTGACCAGGCTGCGGCGCGGGATCCGGCACTGGGTTGGCACTACAACCGCGGTAGGGGATGGGCGCAATTGGTACAGGGGAGATTTGGAGAGGCCGTGGATGCTCTGACGCAAACCGAATACGGTGATTCCCACCTGCTCTTGGCGATCGCCTACGTGCGCCTTGGCCGCTTGGCCGAAGCCCGCGCAGAGGTGGGGAAAATGATGAAGATCAATCCCGGAATCACGCTGCAAGCGTGGCGGCTGCGATATTCCTTCCGAGACCCTGCAATCCTCGACCGCTACGCCCTCGATCTCGTGCAATCGGGCTTGTCGGAGACAAGTTGATTGGCCCTGTTCCGGAACGGGTTTCTCGAAAGACAGCCAGCCTAGATGACGTCTGGCGTTCCTTGGGTTACACCGCGAACTACCCTCCTCAATGTCCGCTTTGGGTCATTAGCGGACATGAGCTTGCCGACCGTCAATGTCCGCTTTTAGTGATTAGCCGAAAACGTCGAGGGGATTGTTCGGACCAGCCCCAAGGAACAGACACATTGAAGTGTGTTACATTAGATGCGTCACACACTCTAATTTCCGGACGCTGTTATGCGTTTCGCTGAGAGCCTTGCTTCAGTATTGCTCGGTGTTGCCACAGTGATGCTCGTCCTCTGGCCGGTTTTTATGCCGTCCGGGTCCGACGAGAAGGCGAAGCGTCCGGCTCAGTCTATCCGGCCCCCAATCTCGACCGAGAGGCCACAAGCGGCAAGGTTACCTGAGCAAACCCATTCTGTTCCCGATCCATCGACCTCGGACCGGCCCCTGCTCGCACGGGAAAAGGCCGAAGCCGATCGGCTCGCCGCGTTGCAAAAGAAGGATGAGAACATCGTCAACCACAAGCCCAAGCCAACGACGAAGATCTACTACCGGGTCACGGTGCCCGACAGCGGCACGCTCGAAGCAGGCGACGTGGTCATCAAGCTGAACGGTATAGTTGCCCGCAAGGCCGACGCTCAATGCCAGGACGAGAAGGGCAAGAGCTGGCCCTGCGGCGCCGCAGCGAGGGCGGCGCTGAGGCGGCTGGTCCGCGCTCGCGCCGTTGTCTGCGACCTGCCCGACGCAGGTGAGCAGAAGTCGTTCACGGCGCGCTGTGCCGTCTCCGGCACCGACCTCTCTACCTGGATGGTGCGGCACGGCTGGGCCAAGCCAAACGACCCACCGGAGCCTGTACTTGCTGAGGCGGCCAGAGCCGCGAAGGCCGAACGTATCGGCTTCTGGCGTGGAGCCGAATAGCGCTCGATGGAATTTTTTGCGGGGGCTTCATTGTCCGCTTTGGGTCATTAGCGGACGCTAGAGCGCGAATTGGCGATGCCCCTTTACCCCCCAAAGCGGACGTACTCGGCTTTGCTATCAATGTCCGCTAAGTGCCAAGAGCGGACATTCCCCAATAGGCCAATGCGCATCCCTGGATGTCGGCTTTAGGTCATTAGCGGAAGTGATGGCAATAGCCGCCAAGATCGGCGCTCTCTACCTACCACCGCCCCACCCCAGGTTGAAAGGGGAACCACGGTGGATAGTAGTGACGTCTGGGGCGTGGCCTCGAGGCGCGTATAATGCCTTTGGCCACCTTGGCGGTGTCCTTGGCCACCACAAGAAAATCGCCCCCTTTGGGCAGGCTTACCGAATTGATACTCGTGTCGGCGATGATGAGGGTGGATCCGGGGGTTAGCCTTTCCTCGATCTTCTGGCGAACCTCGTCCGGAAATTCGATGCGGTCGAGCGTGCTTGCGGCATCACCTCCCTCGACAGTGACCGCCATCCATTGTGTCGTCGAGTGTCGCGGTGCGAATTTCAGCGCCGTATAAACCTGGATACCAAGCGGAAGTTCGGGGTTCTTGAAGGTGGCGGGAGTGTCGAACACACGTTCAAACCCTTGACGAACAAAAACATGACCCGCTGGCGGCTCGCTCTTAACCGCCGCGTAAACCTGCCTCTCCAGATCGTCGGTGAAGACTCCCGTCTCGTCCAACCCATGCGCTTTTTGAAAAGTCTTGATCGCCGCGACGGTGAGTTTGCCGATGGTGCCGTCAAAGTTCTGATGCTTTAGATAACCAAGCGACGCGAAGACGTTTTGGAGACCGATAATCCGATCTTGCCGGGTTTGGCGCGTCACCAGTATGCGTAAAGGTGCAGTGGATCGGGGTTCGGCAGCTTGAATGGCTGCAGCCTCGATGCCGGCATCGACGCTCTTTCCTTTCGAAGCAGCAGTCGATTCCCGGCTCTCAGTCCGATCGTGGGGCACGTCCTCGGCCACCGCCAACGATACTGCCGCGGCAGAACCGGAGGGGCCGCGTGCTCCATTCTCGTGGTTTACATTGGGCTTGGAAGCTAGCGTTCTCGGCAGAGGCTGGAAGAGAGTCCGATGCTCAATGATTACAGGCGCCGGTCTGTCCCGGGCGATGACTACATTCTCTCCTCCGTTGGTAATTTGGAACAGCTGGCTTGCAAAGGAAGAGTACAAGCGAACGCAGCCATGGGACGCAGGATAGCCCGGCACCACTCCACCATGCAGCGCCATCCCGGACCACGTGAGTCGCTGCATCCAAGGCATCGGCGCACCGCTATAAATGTTTGACTCGTGCCACCTTCGCTTCTCAAGGATGCCGTACACGCCCACTGGAGTTGCGTAGCCAGGCTTGCCTGACGAAACTTTAGAGCTCGCGACCAGAGTGGTGCCGCGGTACACATCCACTTTCTGAGCGTTCAAGGAGATGACAATCGTAAGTGGTTGGCCGTTTGGGATGTCTACGATCGGCGGCGTGGTGACAGTCTTCTCTCTGGTCTTTGCTTCTGCGGGCATAAAGCTCAGGACTGCCAACATGGCAACAACGCCGAGCCATGCGGGCGAGCTCCCCGACAGGATAGCATCCCAAGTTACGAGCCAAGGCAGCCGTGCCAGCATGACCCGTCCCCACGTTTGAAACGATAATTGGCTCGGTTAGTGGCTAGAGTGAGACACGTGTCGCAGGAGCGTGACTGCAAGATGATCAAGGAGATGCTACCCAGCCCAGCGGAGGCAACTATGATCCGAACGAAATCAGTATATTCTCCCATCGGAGGAAAGCGGATTCGTATCCTCGCCACACGCTTCCGAAACGAAGTCGTTCGGATAGATATCCAAGACGAGGTAATGAGCTGTATAACGGATGAGAGCTCCCCCTCGCCAGAGGGATGCTATTGGACGCTTAAGGGGACCGTGAAAGAGTAGGCGAATTGCAGCGTCAAAGTCCCCCCGGGCAAACGTTGAAATTCTTTTATCGAAATACGGCTCAACTCCGCGACACCCATCTCTTTGCGACCCATCAGGGTTGCGAGCCGTCGAGTGACCATTGACCCCATGGACCTTCAGGCGGTGCACGAACAAGACGTCGCAATGCTTGCCGTGCACTCCGTGGTGGGAAAGCCGACGAACACTCTGCCTGCTAAGCGCAGGGTGGAGGAGCTGCGGCAGTCAAACTGAGCGGCTGGTTACGCCGCGATGGAATCCGTCAACTGATTTCGCCGCCCGGAAATGCAATACCAAATGGCGGTCGTTTCCTGCAATCCAACACGAGAGAGACTGTGCCGACGGGAGAACCGCACCTTTCCGACCGACGCCGACATTTATCACACCAAGTACACATTGAGCCGCGCTTAGTAATCCATTTGGTCGCGAACAGCGAAGCTTACGGCCGGAACTGAGAAACTTTCCGCGTTCGACCGGGGCCGCCGTTAGAGTCCTCGGCTCGGGCGCAATGTCCGGGAGAAACGTGATCCGCTCTAGAATGTCCGCTTATGACCCAAAGCGGACATGGTGCGCAAGCCACCGGATCGACCGTCAGCCCGCTGCTGTAATTGTCACCCACGTGCCCTCCGGACCGCTCGACTTCCCGACCGTCGCCTTGAGCTGATGCGCCAATGCCTCGACAATACTGGTGCCAAGACCGGCGTGGGTGGCCTCGCCGCTCAACTCCTTGGCCCCCGATCCATTGTCGGAGACCGAGAGGCGCCAGCCAGACGCTTGCGCGTCGTAACTGACCAGGATTTCGCCCTCTGCTCCGGCCGGGAAGCCGTGCTTCAAGGCGTTGATTACCAACTCCGTCACGATCAGCCCGATGCTCACAGCTTCGCTCGATACCGCACCTCCGGCGGTTGCTAGCACCTTGATCGAAAGCGGGCGACGCTCGCCAATCATCGACGCTGCAAGGCTGGCGCAGAGCTTCGTTAGATAGGGCCCGATCTCGATCTTTTCATTTAGCCCAGAGGCGTGCAGCTGTTGTTGCACGGTTGCAACCGACATGACCCGCTGGTGGGCATCTTGGAGATGGAGACGCGTCTCTTCCGATTGCACGGTCCTCGCCTTGAGCAGAAGAATGCTGGCGATAATCTGAAGGCTATTGGCAACGCGGTGCTGCATCTCCTGGAGAAGAATCTCCTTTGCTTGAAGCAGATCGTCCTTTTCTCGATCGGCCTCGCGACGCCGAGTCACGTCCTCGATCGCCAGAAGAATGGCGGAGGCTGAACCATCCTCGTCAAACACCCGGCGGGCGTTGAGGAGCATCACGCGTCGGCCGATCGACGGGAATTCGTGCTCGACCTCATAGGCCTCGACGGTGCGCCGTTTCGGAATGATGTCTTCGAGGATTGTGCGGAGCCCCGGGATGTTCCACTGCCCGTCGCCCAGCTCGAAGACTAGCCGGCCTACGGTCTTCCGGGGCGTCACGGCGAAAGTCCGGTAGAACGAGCGGCTCGCGGCAATCACGCGCAGGTCCGGATCGAGCACGAGAAGAGGCTCGCGTATCGCATCGATGATGGCCTCGGCCAAGTCATGTCCATGCGCGATAGCGGCGAAAGGATTGCGTTTGGCCACCGGAGGATCCCCACCTTTTGTCCCATCTTCGGCGTGGATTTTAGCAAACCTAGCCGCGGGATCGAGCCTGCTGATCACGCAAAAGGAAACGGCCCCAGGAGACACCCGAGGCCGCTTCAACACGCGCTCTGTTGCGTCTAGTCGCTGATAGTGGCCTACGCCTCATCTGCTTGAAGCAGACATCCCTAAGCGTCGCACTCATGTCGCAGAATGACCCATCTCGGGCATGGCGGATGATGCGCCTGGCGGGCTAACGGCGGCTACCCGCGACAACACCCAATATGAAACCGATGCCGAGCGCGATGGCGATAGCGGTCAGCGGATTGCCCTTGATCAGGGTATGGGCGTCGTCAAATGCATCCACGGCCATATCCTGCGCGCGGCCGTATTGCTTGCTGGCCATACGACCGACATCTCCAGCGAAATCACCGACCTCTTCGCCAATAGATTTGGCGGTTTCGGCGGCTTGGCGCCCTGCGGGGGAACTGGTGGCTCTTCTATAGGCTTCGTTCACAGTCGTCATCTTCCTGTCCTTCTAATCCGTGGGCCGGATCAACTGGGGTGAATGTCTGGCATAGAATGTCTGGGTGTCGGCTAGGAGGAATTTCGCAGCCGGCCAACAGCCAACGTAAGCGTGAGCGCAAAGTTCCCTATCGGAAACACCTGGGCGCAGATGGCTAGGTCCGCTCCTGGCACTTCTAGGACGTTCAGCGGCGTCTGGTTTACCCCTAAAAGCGGAAGTTGGTCAGGAGCCGCCGGGCTTAGCGGCTGCCGGGTTGCGTGTCACGGGACTAACCGGTCGCTTATGACCGTCAGGTCCACCTGCCACGTGGTCGGCGACGAAGGCGCCTCGCTCCCCCATTGGCCTCGGCTTGCCTGCGGTCGTATCCTTGGCAGTCTGCAGTTCGAGCTCGGCATTAATCTCGGCGCCGATCAGGACGATGTAGAACGAGATGTAAAGCCAAAACAACAGGATGATGACGGCACCAAGCGAGCCGTAAAGCCTATCGTAGTTGGCGAAGTTCGAGACGTAGAGTGAGAAGGCAGCCGAGGCAATCAACCACACCACCATGGCGAAGAGAGAGCCCACGCTCACCCAATGCCATTTGGCGCTGCGGCGGCAAGCGCCATAGCGGTAGAGCAGCGCGAGCATGGAGAGCACGAAGAGCGCGAGGAACGGCCAGCGCGCCACACTGACGACGAGCTCGAAGGCGTGGGAATAGCCAGTTAAGGCGAAGACGATCGGCACGTAGAGGATGGCGAGAAGCATGACCACGCCTCCCAAAATGCCAATGATCGTGGAGGTGAGGGCATTCAAATAGTATCGAAAGAGGCTGCGGCGCTCGGGTTCTTCATAAGCGATGTTCAGAGCGGCCATCATTGCTTGCGTGACGGCATTGGCGCTCCAAAGAGCAAGGAGCAAACTCACCGCAAAGACTCCACCCCAGCGTTCGGCCCGACGCTTCAGAGAGACGGTGGATTTGCTCGATCACGATGTCGTAGGCTTGGGTGGGCAGCACGGAACTCAGCATACGGAATTGCTGCTCCACTGTCGCGGGATCCGCAGTTAGACCATAGAGAGAGATCAGCGCCGACAGTGCGGGGAAGATGGCAAAGAGCGCGAAGAAGGCGCACCCTGCTGCCACTACAGAGAGATTGTCGCGATTGCTTTCGCTCCACACCCTTTGAGCCACTTGCCACCAACCTTTGAGCGGGATGTGGTAAGGACGCATCGCGTCGCGGCCGTAGGGATCGGGCTTGCGGCTCATGGTTGATGCTTTCGAGGCTTAGCACCACCCCGACTAGGCCCGTCATCTTGCGGTCGCGGTACAATCTTGAGCGGCACCTCAGGGGCTACGAAAGCCTTGTCTCGATTGCTCATCACGTTGGCTTCTGCGTCGGGGTACAGACGCGACGTAACCAATTCAAGCCCTGGACGGCGCGCGGCGTTGACCGCGATTTCCGAGGCCTGCTGTAGCGAGGTGGCATAGGCGTCGGCTTCGGCCGTTTCTTCCAAGGCCTTGACGGGCGCGCCTGCCGCATCGGCGGCCCAGTAGCCGACAAGGATCAGGCAACCTGGGGGGAGAATGCGCCGTAGCCGCCGCACGAGATAGCGCACCTGAGCTGAGCTGCTTCCAATGCCGAGAAAAGACAGGCAGACGAGCTTGGTCTTGGCAGCATCGAGAGAGGCGATGTGACCGGCCGAGATCGCCTCACTTTCAGCGAGGCGCGCCTTGAGGCCGTGCTTCTTCAGCAGGCCAGCAAGCATGGCAGCGGCTGCCTCATCGAGGGGCGTTCGGCCACCAATGCATAGGATTGACTCCTCTTCGTCCCAGCCTGGCGCGAGATCGGCAGGCTCAAGAATCGGAAGCGAGTCCTCCTCCACCTCATCCATGGTGCTGAGAGAAGCCAGTCCCGTCTCCGCTTCCTCCGAATCCTCCTTCTTCTCGGCGGGTTCCACCTTCCTGAACCAGCGCCGCGGCTCGAAGTCGGCGAGGTGGTCCATGATCTCTTTGACGGTAGTGCTGATGCGCTTGAGATTCTCCTCTTCGAGGGCGCCGCGTTCGAAATCGCGCTCGACAAGCTGCAGCCCTTTGAGGGCCACGTCGTCGAGATAGGTCGCGAGCGGCTGCTCTTTCAGGGAAAGCTCGGCCTGATAGGTGGCGTCCGCTGAATCGCCCGCGAGCGCGCGCTGATAGAAGCTCTGCTGCGGTGTGAGCGCCGGCTTATCCCCGAGCAGCACCTCGAAGAAGTTCAACCCTTCGACATGGCGGCCGAGAACCACGAGGCAGACCGTGAGCGGCATGGCTAGCAGAAGGCCCAGCGGCCCCCAAAGCCACGCCCAAAATACGGTTGAGATGATGACCGCGATCGGCGAAACACCCGTGCCGCGCCCAAAGACGAGGGGCTCCACCACCTGACCCATGGTTAGCTCCGAGACAAGATAGAGGGCAGTCGTGAGCAGGAAGGGGGTCCAGCCAGGGTCCACAACGGCGGCAAGCAGCAAGGGTGGTGCAGCGGCGATAAATGCGCCCACATAGGGTACGAACCGCATCAGCATGGCGAGGATGCCCCACACGATTGGGCTCGGCACACCGATTAGCCAAAGCCCGAGCGCGATGAAGACGCCGTAAGCAGAATTAATCAAAACCTGGCTCAGGAAATACCTGCTGAGGCGCTCCGCGGCGTCGTTCAAACCGGAGGTGGTGCGCTGCATGTCCGAGGCGCCGAGCAGACGGATCGCCCTGTCGCGCAAATCCTCCCGTTGCAACAGGATAAAGATAACAAAGAGAATGACGATGCCGGCCGTGGCGAGCGGTGGCAGCGCGGTCCCAGCGATCCTCTGATAAAGCTCCCAGGCCTTCGGCTCCGGCTCGCGGATCTCGACCGGAATCGGTTTGTCAGGCCCCCTGCCTCCAGCGGCCGGGTTGAGCCCCGTACCAGCGGCAGGATCAACTTCGGGCGCGGTGAGCTCGCGCTCCAGTCCTCTCATGGCGTCGGCGGCCTTCTCGAATACCGGCGAGGCTGCGGCGCTTTTGCGCAAAGCGGCGATCTTGACGGCGAGGATGTGCTGATAGCGCGGGAGATCCTCGGCGAGCTGCGTCGCCTGTAGCGAGATGAGCCAGCCAAGAGCGAAGATGAGGGCGAAGGCAGAGGCGACGACGATCGTCACGCCGAGCACCCGCGGGACCTTCAGCCGGCGCAAGAAAAGGAGCGCCGGCGTGAGCACGAAGCTCAACAGGATAGCGAAAGCGAGCGGCAGCAGCACCTCGCGCCCAAAATAGAGCCCGGCGATGACGATTGCCCCGCTAAGCAAGAGCGCCGCGCTGCGCACCTCTGAACTCGACGAGCTGACAATCGGGAAGCGTGGTGGCATGAAAGAACCTCCGGGGCGCAAGGCGCCCGAGGCGCCGCAACGGACCGGCTAGCCTTTGAATCTAATGGATCGCGGCTGAGCTTACTCCAAATAGGTTGGAGGCGTGGAAGTCCCCAGCCCGAGAACCCGCGATCGGCGTCGTAGGCGAGGCGATTTTCCAAACGCTCTGGCTTGCGGCGTCATCCAAAATTGCGCTGTGGACTTCGTGCGAAGGCGATGCGATCTCTGGCGAATGCCACGCTGTGACCCTCGATCGAATTTTGGCCCAACTCAATGCTAAAACCAGCGTCCTCTGCCGTACCAGCCACCACCAAAAATAAGCAGTACGAGGATGATGATGATGAGAAGTGTAGTGCTGTCCATGTCACGCTCCTGAGGTCACAGGGTTGGCTTGCTGCGCCCGCCAGTGACGAGGCCGAACAGAAAGCCGACACCTAAGCCAATACCGATGGCGGCCAGCGGATTGCGTTGAATGGCGCTGCCAGTCTCGCGCAGCGCGTCCGACACAGTGTCATGAGCGCGCGCATATTGCGCGTTGCCATGTCGCCAACGCTGTTACCGAGGTCCTGGATGTTGTCGCGGATGTCTTGCACGTCCGAAGATTGGCGCCGTTCGAAAGCGGCCTTTCTCGCCTGCGCTTGCGCGCCAGCAACGTTGCTCATGGGATTCTCCTTGAAGGTGAAGCGGTCCTCGCAGCAGAGCGAGGCGACACGCTTATTCGGGAACCCGCTCGGACGGTATTTGTTCCTCTCACCCATCGTTCGGCGTGGCGATTCGGGAACCTAGTGGGGTGATCGTAGTTGGAAATGGGTGGCCTCGCGTTTGAGGCTTAAGGCTCCCGCTCGGGGCCCCCGTAAAGCGTTCCTCAACCAAGGCGACCAATGAGAAGGAGGCGTGTGATGCGCATCCTCGCTGGTAGCCGCGTGCTGTTCACCGGACAACACCAATGCCCAGAGTTTGACTGCCCACAAGGGGCGCTGCCTGGGGAACTCAAAGTTCTGCTTACCCTGATTGATGGAGCTGAACGGCGACGGCAAATTCAAGCACAACTCAACCACACTCAACCGCGCGCTGGATTGCCGACCCGCATAAAACGCGCGTTACTCGCACTTTGGGTCATGGCCGCCAGCGTCCACACGACCAACGATGCTAGGGCTCAATCGTTAGGAGTTGCGTCCGTTAAATCTGTGCAGGCTGAGGTCCACTCGGTGGTAGTGGATATGCCTCCAGTCATATCGCTTCCGCCAGCATCCCCAGAAGCCTGGAATACTTTCTGGGATGCCTTACCGTCGTCGGTTGAGTTGGATGAGCAAGGTCCGGCTCCTGACCAACCAGCCCAAACCAGCCGTGAACCTAACAAGTTCGAGTTTCTAAAAGTCAATACAACGGCCAACATACTTAGCGGCCCGTCGGCCTCGGCCGACATAATCGGAATTGCCTACGCCGGTGCGGAAGTGCAGGTGGCGTCGCGTCACTCTGGATGGGTGAAAATCATCGATCCATGGTCGTGGGGGACAGGCTGGATGCGCTCGAAGTTCTTGGCTTAGAGATGATACGGTCGGCTCCGGTGGGTACCCTTAATGCCGCCGCAAACTCCGTACGAAGCGCTTCATAGAGTGCCACCGTGTTCACACCAAACGGCTTGACGGTTCCGCCATATGCCCGTGGTGGAGAAAGACGGGCTGATAGGTCTCGTCTCCATTGGCGATCTCGTCAAGATTCAGATCTCGGAAATCGACATGGAGGCGGCCGCAACGCGGGAGTACACCGCTTAGCCTCGGCTGTTTGAGCAGAGAATTCTTGCACTCCAAGCGGACTCTCGCGTGAGCCTAGCTCAGGTCAGCTTTTGACCTAAAGCGGACTTTCTGGCACTTAGGCCAGAGCGGCCCTCAACTTTTGCGAGCAAGTGAGACGATTTAGCGCGCTACGCTTGTAATAACCTCAGTCAATACCCATATGTTTGTTACTAGCGCACCAGATCCGAGGCGCTGACGGTAGAGACTACCGTGCCAATTACGTGCACGCCCCCTTCCGAAAATCTCAGCAGTCGAGCGCTCTCAGAGCCTCAGGATTCGCGGATCCAGCGATGCGAAACATCGTCTGCGTGCGATGTAACCCCCAGAGGCACTGTCATGGCCACCACCTTCAATCCCCAAGCTGCCGCCGACCACGCCCGGAACGCCTACCGCAGCGTTACCGCCCAACTCGGTCTTTTAGCTCTCGACACTGCCATCCCGGAGGCCCTGGGAGAAGCCGTTGCCGAGAAGACCATGGGCCAGACGCGCGAGGCCTATGACCGCTCTAAGGATGCACTCGAAGCATCAATAGCGACTTTTGAAAGATCTTTTGATGTGGCGGGGTGGGGCGCTGCGGCGTTCAACCATAAAATCATCGACATCGCCCGCCGCAACCTGAATTCCGGCGTCGACCTGGCCAACAGCTTGGCGGGCGCTAAGAACCTCGCCGAGATCGTGGAATTGCAGGCGGCTTATTGGCGTATGCAATTCAGCGCATTGACGGCTCAAGCCGAGCAAGTCCCCGCGCTTTCGACCAAGGTGGTGGCCGACGCCGGCAAGCCGCTTAAGGTGCCATCTGATGAACAGCATGGATGAGCCGCGCGCTGAACGGCTTGCGCCCCGATGAACGCTAAGGCCCGTCGTCCTGATTTAGGACCAGCGCAATTTAGGAGTACCGCAATGACCATTCCCTATTACATCAATGAAGACCAATCGGATATTCGGGCGATCAAGCCTGGGTGGTATGGGCTGGAGAGCAACGGCAAGCTCTCATCCGGGCCGTTTCCAAACCAGGAAAAATGCCTCACCGGAATCACTCAGCCGAGGAGCAATTCTCGAGCATCGCCCTGGCGGCACGCGACCCACAATCCTGAAGTTATCGCCAACAATGCGCGCGACAAGAAAGCGGCCATGGATTACTTGGCTCACGCGCAAGCTGGTATGGACGCTCGGGACTAGAAGAAGGGGGAGGGTCGGATCGTGGCCGCGAACCACGTTGATCACATCGAACCTCACCAGGGTGAGCGGTCGCTTTTCATGCAATCCGAGAACACCCAAAGTCTATTTCTTCGTCACCACAACGTCATAGGTATCAAGAGAGAGATCCCGCAATGCGTCTAGGCTTCCAGGATCGCTGAGTGGCGATTCGAGATAATCGCCCTGCCCCTCTTCCAAACGTTCCGTAACCAAGGCCCCGGTGCGTCAACGCAGGTGCGGAGCCAACCGGCGCACTTAGGAGCAAGTTTGCCGCAACTTCAAGTACAAGAGCCCAGCAAGCAGCGCCAGGCTGATGCCATTAGCTAGGATAATGACGATGTCCTCGCGCAACACGCCATAGACTACCCACAGCCCTAGGCCGCCGGCGAAAAGCAAGAGCGTCTTAAGAGAGATGTCGTCAGTCTCACCGGTAGTCCACGCCTTCTTGAGCTGCGGCAAGTTGGCTGCGGTCGTGCAGACTGCCGCAGTGAGGCCAATCACCGTAGCGAAAGTGCTCATGGTCCTTGTTTCCGTCGGGAGACACAACCTAGGGTGTCTTATCTGGCCATTCGAAAATGACTTCGTGCTCGTCGAGACCCCGAAGGACAATCTTCCACTCCTGAATGACTACATAGGGGTGGCTCACCTCTTGAACCTTTCCATCCTGAACTGCGAACGCGAACGTGGTTTGATCCCCCTGTAGAAGGAGAAAGAGTCCTTTGGAATTCTGAAGGAGCGAGCCCGGCTGTGGCCGCGGGCCATCAGCGCTGAATTGCAGGCGTCTACCCACTGGGACTATTTTGCTGTTTGGAAAGAAATAGAGCAGCGAGTTTTTGACTACGATTTCGCGCACGTAGTGAGGCGGCAAGCCCGTCAAGACGGCGCAATGATATTCGTCACCGCTGCCCTGAATTTTCACGGCCAAGTGGGTTTCGCCTCTGATTGAAACGCCGAACAGAGCTCCGGGAGTGAGATCCCTCCACGTTCTAACTTCGCCTCGGGGAAATACGATCATGTGCCTACGCTTATTCTACCGCAGGCCCTAATCCGCCGCCCGCGCCTGGGTGCGGTGGCGCACGATGTCCTCGGGCTCCTGATCGTCAATTTTTGTGAGTGCGTTGTTTGTTTGACTATGCGCATGCAGTAGCTCGTCGAGCTTTGCCTGAAGAGCCTGGGTATCGCGGTGAAAGCTCACGCTGTTTATCGACACTCACCACATAAAGATGAAGCCCGGGTGGGCCGGACTTCTCTTTACTCACACTTGGTAATGGGGCAATCGGCGCTGGCTGAAACGGGGGGCGGGTGGAACCGCGCCTATGCCACCACAGGGAGAACTGGCTCGCGCTGACTTAGTTCCCGGTTGCCCATAGCGTAGCGCACAAAGGGCACTCGCTCCGGGCGACGCCCTCATCATTCTACTCGCTATTCGTCAGCGAGAGGCGCACACTCCGAATCGACCGCGCCGCCATTGCAAGGCGACCGGGTTCAATTTCATCCTTTCATAGGAGCCATTGGGGGCACCCTCCGCCCTGGGATCGGGCAGAAGGAGGTTCACATGTGGGTTCATGAGGTAGTGCTTGAGGCCTGCCCAATTTGCAGCAAGGAAACCACTCTTGCTGGGGTAGAACCGCATCCGACTTATCCCGAAACGGAGCTCCATACATATCGATGCGCGGATTGCGGGCTGGTCAAAACCAGGTCAATTCGTTCACGGTCGGGTAGATTGCCGCGAGCGAGCGGTATAATGGCGTCGGCGGTCGAACTCACTGACGGCCCGGGCTAGGGTGATCGATGGACGAGCGAAGCAATCGGGATCCTAGGGAGTTGAGCCCTCGCAAAAAGGCATTTGCGCAGGAGATCCTTCGCAGACGTCGGGAAGCCAAAAACGAGGGTTGGTGGCGAAAGCATGCGTGGTTGGCAACCACCGCCGCTGCGTTTAGCATCGGGGTAGCTGTCATCAGCCGATTTTGGCGCCGTCGACCGGGTGCGGCGCCACACCGTCCTTTGTGATCCAGAGAATTTTGCGTGGTGCCGTGGATGTCTGCTTCTGGCACTTAGCGGACATTACTGCCGACGCTGACATGTCCGCTATTGAGGGGTAAAGCGGACATCCGTGACGCAGGATGACCGTCAGTTCGGTGCAAGCGGGTTCAGACAATATTCCAGCATTCCAGCCTAGCCGTACGCAAGCTCTTCAAGCCGGCCGGCGAGTTGGTTTAGCTCCCATTCGTGCGCGAGTGCGGCCGCCTTGTACCAGGTTGGCTTTTGGCTCCTAAGACTTGGCAACGGAGCCTTTCGGTTCATGGTGGCGATCGACCTGAAAAGTCGTAACCTTTCGGCCATTGTGGGGGAAATCGCCCCGCTGTGCCTGTCGGAAATTAAATCCGCTCATATCGGTGATGTAATCCACCGAAGACAGAACGGCCGAGTACGCGACCAACGGCCTCGATGGTGCGCGAGACCGGCGTATCCTTGTCCAAGGATAGGTGTGTGCGCGTCCATTGTAGTAATCCAGGTATGACCGCAGCAGGCGACAGAGGTGGCGCGCGTCAAAGACAATCACGTGATCGATGCATTCCCGCCGGATCGATCCGATCAACCGCTCCGCATATCCGTTTTGCCACGGCGACCGCGGTGATGTCGGCTGATCTCGGATGCCCATGGCGCGAACACGCTGAACAAACACCTCGCCATAGGATCGATCGCGGTCACGGACGAGATAGCGTGGGGCCTCGTCCCATCCACAGGCCTCAGTGAGCTGCCAGCGATCCATTCCGCGGTCGGATGTGTGTGGCCCCGAGCCACAGAAGCCGGCGCCGGTCATGTCGCATGATGAGCAGACCATACAGGAAGCGGAACGAAATCGTAGGCACCACGAATAAGTCCATTGCGGCGATGCCGTCCGCATGGTTCTGCAGAAATGTCCTCCAGCCCTGCGAGGGTGGTCCCCTCCTCCGGGCCATGTACTTAGCCACGCTCGTCTGCCCATAGCGATGCCGAGTTTGAGCAACTCACCATGGATCCGTGGGGCTCCCCACAGCGGATTGGCAAGGCTCATGTCGCGGATCAAATGGCGGATCTCAGGCGGCACCGTCGGTCTTCCCCGGCGAGGCCTTGACCTCCAACGCCAATAGGCTCTGAACCCAGCACGGTGCCATCGATGTACTCGGTCTCAAGGTCTGACCACCGCCAGGGCATCTCGAACGTCCGGAAACATTCGATAGAGGCCAACGATTATTAACCGGTCAAAGGTATTGAAACAGAGCCTCTTGGGCGCAGTGCGCCGCAGGACGATGATCTGCTGACGCAGGGCCAGGTTCTCGGCTTCAAGTGACGCCCGCGATCGGAATAACCCGATGAGCAGCGACCAAAGCAATCTGCAAGCGTCCCACATTGGGCGCGAACATCTCACCCAATTCGTCTTCTCTCGCCATCGGGATGACATTTGCCGTAACAGGCATTGCGGATCGAGCGGCCGGAGGGCAAAATGCCCCAGCGCGCAAAATCTGCAAGCCCTGAATCGGCGCGCAACCGCCGCAATTGGCGGGACGCGCGGAGCACGTGGGATCGAATTTCCTATCGGTCGATGCCGCACGCAAGGGAGCCGCAGACTCATGAGAGTACGTTTCTGGGGAACGAGGGGGTCGATCGCCACCCCCGGGCCGGGCACGAACCACTTCGGCGGCAATACCTCCTGCGTCGAGCTGACCACTGCCAACGGCGACCTTCTGATTTTTGACTGCGGCACCGGCGCGCACCGGCTGGCCGCCGAGTTGATGGCCCAAGGCAAGAAAGCCATCAACGCGAACATTCTCCTCGGACATACGCACTGGGATCACATTCAAGGCTTTCCGTTCTTCACCCCGGCCTTTGTCAAAGGGAACTCCGTCGCGATCTATGGCCCGGAAGGCAGCCGCGGCTCGCTGCATGACGTGCTGGCCGGCCAGATGGAGTTCACCTACTTCCCCATCGAGTTGAACCAGCTGCCGGCCGCGATCACCTACCACGACCTGACCGAGGGCATCCACACCATCGGCGGCGCGCGGGTCGCGACGCAATTTCTCAATCACCCGGCGATGACGGTGGGCTACCGAGTCGAAGCCGACGGCGTGGCGATGGTGTACCTGGTGGACCACGAGCCGTTCTCCGATGAGCTCTGGCGCGCCGGTGCCGAGCCGGGCCGCATCGAGTCCATCCTGCACGAGGGAGACCGCCGGCACGCCAAATTCATGGCCGACGCCGATCTCGTGATCCACGACGCCCAGTACACGCCCGAGGAGTACGCGCTCGAAGAAAACCTGGGGACACAGCACGTACGACTACGTGGTGCAAATTGCCGCGGCGGCCGGCGTGCGGCGGGTCGCACTGACCCACCACGATCCGAGCCACGACGACCACTTCGTCGCGGACATCGAGCGCAAGGCCCGCACCCTGGCCTTGCAATGCGGGACGGGACTCGATGTCTTCTGCGCGTATGAAGGCTGCGAACTCGTCCTGGAGCCGCGCTCCACCTTGAAGCCGTTTGTCACGGCGGCCCCCTTCCAGGCGTCCGTCGCGCAGCGCCGCTTTCACATCCTGGTGGTTGATGACCAGCCGGACACGCTCACGTTGATCGTTCGCGCGCTGGAGGAGGAGCAGTACATCGTCAGCAAGGCGACAAGCGGCCCGGAGGCGCTCCGGATGATCGACGAGCACATGCCGGACCTCGTGGTGCTGGATTACAAGATGGCCGGCATGGACGGCCTGGCGGTCATGAAAACGCTCCGCGCCAAGCCCGAGACACAGCTCCTGCCTGTGCTGATGCTCACCGCCATGACCGATGAGCCCAGCACCCGCGCCGGCTTTGAAGCGGGGGTGACGGACTATGTGACGAAGCCGTTTTCGATCCCGCAGCTCACCGCACGCGTCCGCGCCTGCCTCGCCAGAACCCAGCTCCCGTAATCGTGTGACGGGCTAGTCGGAGACGATCTCGACACGATCCAGGTACCTGGACAATTCGCCCACCCACTTGCGCGACGCGTCGGTGTCGGCGCTCTCGGCCGCCTGCTCAAGGGCGGCGCCGATGTCAGTGATGGCCTGGAATCCCCAGCTGCCCCCGGCGCCCTTCATGCCGTGCCCCAGACTCTCCACGGTCTCAAAGTCACCCCGATCCAAGGCGTCCAGCATCGCGATGACATCCTGCCTGCGGTTCTGCAGAAACCCGGGGATCAGGTCTGCGAATTTAGGATTCGCACGCACAAGGATCGTGTCCTTCCGGCTGCTCTCCTCTTTCGATGACGGAGGCGCGACCATGGAATGCTCCTTGATCGCTTGCAGCAGCACCTCTTGTTTGATGGGTTTCGTCAAATACGCCGTGCACCCCGCCGCCACACACTTTTCCTGATCCCCCTTCAAGGCAGAGGCCGTCAGTGCGATGATCGGCGTGGGCGGCCGGTGGTTCGCCTGTTCCCACTCCCTGATCGCCCGCGTTGCGGTCAAGCCATCCATGACCGGCATTTGCCGGTCCATCAGGACGAGGTCATAGTGTCCGGCGGTAAACTTTTCATAGGCGACGGCCCCGTTTTCGGCGATTTCGACCCGGTACGGCGTGTCCTGCAGGTAGGCCACCGTGATCGTGCGGTTGTCGGGGGAGTCCTCCACCAGAAGAATATGCAGCGCCGGCAGCGGCGGCTCGGGACCCGTGCCGACCGGCACGGCCGCCCGCCGCG
The DNA here is from genome assembly GCA_963818165.1 of uncultured Alphaproteobacteria bacterium. GTDB lineage: Bacteria > Pseudomonadota > Alphaproteobacteria > Rhizobiales > Methyloligellaceae > Methyloceanibacter. The sequence goes on along the minus strand of CAWFRD010000028.1, from coordinate 89,522 downwards.
TGGCCCCCGCCCAGATCTCGAGCGGCACGGCGAAAGAAAACACGCTGCCCTTCCCGACTCCGCTTTCGACCCGGATGCGCCCGCCCATCAGTTCCACCAGGCGCTTCGAAATCGTGAGCCCCAGCCCCGAGCCCCCGTACCTGCGAGTGGTGGACGAGTCGGCTTGCGTGAATCGCTCGAACACCGCGCCCAATTTCTCGCCCGGAATGCCGATGCCGGTGTCCGAGATCGTGAACCGCAATGCGCCCGGAACGGAGGAGTCCGCATCCGGCGTGACTCGTAGGGCCACTTCGCCGGATTCCGTGAACTTGATCGCGTTGCCAAGCAAATTGAGCAGCACCTGCCGCAGTCGTGTCGGGTCGCCGACCAGGTCGCTGGGCACGTTCGGCGCGATCTCGCACACCAGGGCCAGACCTTTTTCATGGGCCCGGACCGCCACCATCTCCCTCACTTTCTCCAGCAGATCGTTCAACGAGAACCCGGTCCGTTCCAGCTCGAGCTGCGAGGCTTCGACTTTGGAGAGATCGAGGATGTCGTTGATGAGATTCAGCAGGTTGTCGCCGGCGCGGCGAAAGATCTGCACATACTTGTCTTGCTCCGGGGAGAGAGGGGTCTTCGCGAGCAGGTCCGCGATGCCGATGATCGCATTCATCGGCGTTCGGATTTCATGACTCATGCTCGCCAGAAAATCCGACTTGGTCTGGCTCGCGGTCTCGGCCATGGCCTTGGCCTGCTGCAGTTCCGCCTCCACCCGCTTGCGCTCCGTGACGTCGCGCGCCGCGGCGAAGACGCCCTGCAGCGTGCGGCCCCGGTCGTAGAAGGTGGTCGCGTTGTAGGACACCACCGTTTGCTTCCCGTCGCGGGCGCACGCCGTCAGCTCGTAGTCGGTGACCTTCTTTTCGCTCAGCACGAGCTTGATCCCCGCTTCGGCCCGCTCCGGATCGGTGAAGTAGCTCTTGAACGGCGCGCCGATCAGCTCGTCGCGCGTGCAGCCGGTGAGCGCCTCCATCTGCTTGTTGACGTCCGTGATGATGCCGGAGGGATCGGTGGTCATCAGCGCGTCGATGTTGGATTCGATCAGCGAGCGCGTGTAGAACTGCTGGTCGCGCAGGCGCTGATCGAGCTTTTTTTGCTCGGCTTCGACCAGCTTACGCGCGGTGTTATCGGTGCCGATCAACAGATAGCCGATGATGGCGTCCTGCGCGTCGCGCAGCGCCGTGACGGACACCACCGCCGGGAACCGGCTCCCATCCTTCCGGATATAGGTCAGTTCATAGATGTCCTCGATCCCGCGCGAGGCCTTGAAGACCAGGGCCTCGAAGCCCGGCGTGATCGTGGTCGCGAGTTCGATGCTCAATGCCTTGGCGCGCGCGATCACCTCCTGCGGATCGGAAATGTCGGCGGGGGTGATCTTGTTCATCACTTCGGCGGCCGTGTAGCCCAGCATTCGCTCGGCGCCGACATTGAAGATTTGAATGACGCCCTTCGCGTCGGTGGCGATGCTCGAGAAGTTGGCGCTGTTGAAAATCGCGCGCTGCAGGGCCCCCGCTTTCAGCAGCACCTCTTCTGCCTGCTTGCGCGAGGTGTTATCGGTGCCGATCAACAGATAGCCGATGATGGCGTCCTGCGCGTCGCGCAGCGCCGTGACCGACACCACCGCCGGGAACCGGCTCCCGTCCTTCCGGATATAGGTCAGTTCATAGATGTCCTCGATCCCGCGCGAGGCCTTGAAGACCAGGGCCTCGAAGCCCGGCGTGATCGTGGTCGCGAGTTCGATGCTCAATGCCTTGGCGCGCGCGATCACCTCCTGCGGATCGGAAATATCGGCGGGGGTGATCTTGTTCATCACTTCGGCGGCCGTGTAGCCAAGCATACGCTCGGCGCCGACATTGAAGATTTGAATGACGCCCTTCGCGTCGGTGGCGATGCTCGAGAAATTGGCGCTGTTGAAAATCGCGTCGCTGCAGGGCCCCCGCTTTCAGCAGCACCTCTTCTGCCTGCTTGCGCGAGGTCACGTCGCCGGCACCCTCGGAGACGCCGATCCTCGTCCTCGTCACGTCCTTTCCATTAGCCATGGTGTTGCCTCCGGTAACTGATGCTCGCTCCCCGTGGACCACGGCGGCGATCCGATATGGTGACCTGCCCCCCGATAGTAGTGCCAGTCGTCGCTTCGTTAGAAGTCCGCGGGTTTTGAGTTGGTCCGGTTTTTCCGACTTTTAATCTAGAGTTTTGCCGTTTCTAAGGCTGTTGGTATGACGATTTACACATCGTGCGTGAACCAATCGTCGGTCCTTAGTTTAGACTAAGAGCCGATCCAAGAAGAATCGATTCATGAGCAAGGGCTTGGCCTGGTCAAGCGTCTGAGCATGATGCGGATCATAGCGAGACGGACGAAGGCGGCGACGGTTCTGGCGTTCCGGGCGGGGCTTTTTAGCCGAGGCGCGCGAACGATACTTCCCGGCGGGAGTTGGTTTCAATGACGGGTGTGCCTGTCGGAAATTAAATCCGCTCATATCGGTGATGTAATCCACCCAGGACAGAACGGCCGAGTACGCGACCAACGGCCTCGATGGTGCGCGAGACCGGCGTATCCTTGTCCAAGGATAGGTGCGTGCGCGTCTCATTGTAGTAATCCAGGTATGACCGCAGCAGGCGACAGAGGTGGCGCGCGTCAAAGACAATCACGTGATCGATGCATTCCCGCCGGATCGATCCGATCAACCGCTCCGCATATCCGTTTTGCCACGGCGACCGCGGTGATGTCGGCTGATCTCGGATGCCCATGGCGCGAACACGCTGAACAAACACCTCGCCATAGGATCGATCGCGGTCACGAACGAGATAGCGTGGGGCCTCGTCCCATCCACAGGCCTCAGTGAGCTGCCGAGCGATCCATTCCGCGGTTGGATGCGTGGTGGCCCCGAGCCACAGAAGCCGGCGCCGGTCATGTCGCATGATGAGCAGACCATACAGGAAGCGGAACGAAATCGTAGGCACCACGAATAGGTCCATTGCGGCGATGCCGTCCGCATGGTTCTGCAGAAATGTCCTCCAGCCCTGCGAGGGTGGTCCCCTCCTCCGGGCCATGTACTTAGCCACGCTCGTCTGCCCGATAGCGATGCCGAGTTTGAGCAACTCACCATGGATCCGTGGGGCTCCCCACAGCGGATTGGCAAGGCTCATGTCGCGGATCAAATGGCGGATCTCAGGCGGCACCGTCGGTCTTCCCCGGCGAGGCCTTGACCTCCAACGCCAATAGGCTCTGAACCCAGCACGGTGCCATCGAATGACGGTCTCAGGTCTGACCACCGCCAGGGCATCTCGAACGTCCGGAAACATTCGATAGAGGCCGAACGATTATTAACCGGTCAAAGGTATTGAAGTAGAGCCTCTTGGGCGCAGTGCGCCGCAGGACGATGATCTGCTGACGCAGGGCCAGGTTCTCGGCTTCAAGTGACGCCCGCGATCGGAATAACCCGATGAGCAGCGACCAAAGCAATCTGCAAGCGTCCCACATTGGGCGCCAAGATCACCCGATTTGTCTTCTCTCGCCATCGGGATGACATTTGCGGAGGGACACGCTATCCTTGGGCTTTATTAGCCAGCTTGTCCACGACCGTGCTCGTTGCCCGCCAGCTCTTTCACGTCAAGTCTCGCGACGTGCTTGCCCCATAGATCAAGTTTGTGTGCTGATGAACTCATGAAGAGTGTGGCGCCTCGGCTTGGAGCTTGTGTCGGAGCAATATTTTTTGAACGCATCAGGCTTGACCTCGACGTCGCAGGCTCCTTCGTATGTCAAGCACTCGACCCATCCCCCCTTTCACCTTTCGATACTCGCGACCCATTGGTCGTGAGTTTCCGGAAATTCGCCGGGTAACATGAACTTTCGGAAGATTTGGTAATCCTCGAGGCTGATCTGCGGATAGTAGAGCTTTGCCATTGGGCTTACCTCCCCACTCAACGCGAACGAACCTGGGCGATTTCCGCGTCGTAGACCGAGGAAGGTATAATCGGCCCGTCAACGCTTTTTGTCATCTAAGAACGCTCGACCCTCGCCCTCGTCCAAAATATTACCAGTCCATGCAACACACTAACCATTTAGCATCGCCGAGCTAGCGACGTCTTCCCGGTCTGTGGCGTTCCTGATTGCCCGATCCTAACCCTTCACCTTCTCAGCTTCCGAAACGACCACTGACAACCTTGTAGTTCATCCGCAAGATGGCGTGGCTGGGAAATCTATCAGGATCCGCCGCCAGTCCCCAAGTCGGCGCGACTGTGTTGGCGAACAAGTCAGGCGACGGGTTCGTCTTTCTGACGCACCGTCGCGTCGTCAAACGAGAAGTGCCGACCGCCAGTCGGTCCCGACGGGGCCGTCGAGTGTGCGGATCGAATTGGAATTGGTCGTCGTGAACCGCGGATACCCTTGGCCTGAGTTTTTCCCAAGACTACGCTCGTGCTTCAAATGGCATTAGAGCGCTGCGTGTGAGGCCTTAATGATGTCAGCGAGAATCGAAACTGCAATCTCGGCTGGCCCTTTGGCGCCAATTGACAGCCCTACGGGTGCCCTAATGTGTGCGAGATCTTCATCGCTGATGCCTTGCTCCCGAAGCCGCTCTAAGCGCTTGGCATGAGTTTTTTTTGATCCGAAGGCGCCGATAGAGGCAGTTAGAGCGCAAAGCCTGTGTTAGGGCCTCATCGTCCAGATCGGCGGCGTGGGTTAGGGCACGACTGCGGTTGGCCATCCAGGCCTAAGCCCGTGACGGGTTCTTGGCGACTCCATTAGAACAGGGTACCACAGAGCTCCTCGGTTGCAAAAGCCGTTCTGGGATCCGCGATGACGACCTCATAACCGATCCGCCGTGCGAGATCCACGAGCAGTTCACCGACATGCGTAGCCCCTACGGCGATGATCCGCACAGTCGGATGGAGCACATGCAAGAAGACCTGGCCATCGGCCATGTCCACTACTCTGCTCTCGCCAGACCTGAAAGCTTCGGCGAGCAGTGCCTCTCCAGCAGCAAGGATTCGAGGATCTGGCGCTCACCTGTGGCGATATGTGTGGCGACACCAAGAGTCCTTCGCGATCGTCGCGCGGCCAAAACTGCATCGAGATAGGCGGCATCTGTCCGATTAAGGGACTCAGAAGGATTTTGATTGTGCCGCCACAAGAAAGCCCGGAGCGCCAAGCCACCTCGTCGGCAACGCCGAATTCCAGCAGCTTGAGGCGTCCGGTAGCCATAACTTCGGGGGCCTCGGCGATCACATCGATCTCGATGCAACCTCCAGACACTGATCCCTCAAAACGCTCGCCGGGGGCTACGACCAGCTGACCCCCAACAGGGACCGGCGCGGAGCCCCAGGTCGAAATCACGGTTGCGATTGCAATCCGGCCGTACTCGTCGAGCCACTCACGCGCAACTTCTATCGTGTCGTGACTAGCTTTGCCTTTATTGAGGGGGGATATGAGGTTCATGAGGTGGTCAGCGACCTCCAGTATCTCTCAGGCCTTAAGGGGAGGCGCCGCCAGCGACCAATCATCGCTGCATCTGCATGATCTCACCATCGGCATCATTTGTCGAGTGCGCTCGAGCCCCACATTCAACATCCGGCGGACAACCCTCATCCGTTCTTTCATTTTTTTGCGGGTGTCAGGCCGCCGAGCCCTGGCGGTCTCTCGCCTTGGTCCAATAAGTCGATACGGCGAAACAATGACTCGCAGAGCGCCTGTTCCCTGATCACTCCATGATCGTTGCGGCTCAATCATCGCAACAAGATTATCGCAGAAAGGACTGGACTTCGGCCGCGACCAGAGCGTCACTGCCGATGACGCTCGGGTTCTGATGCCCGGGATCCTGCCCCGCCGGCCATACGCCTACTGCGGGGCTTCGGCGGTGCGACGGCACAGGATGCCATCTACCAATGAAGAAAAGGATCCCAACATGCCAAGCAACAAGACCATCAAGGAAGTCAAAGCTCGCTCGGCCGGCAAGCGCGCAGCGAGCAAGACCCATCAGGCGGCAACTGCGCGCGCCGCGACACCGCGCTCGAATTCCAAGCAGGCAATCGTGATTGCGCTGCTGAGCCAGCCCAAGGGAGCGACAATTGCCGCGATCACGAAGGCAACCGGCTGGCAGCAGCACTCGGTGCGTGGCTTCTTCGCGGGCGTCGTGCGCAAGAAGCTCGGTCTCACGCTCCAATCCGACAAGATCGAGGGCGATCGTATCTACCGGATCGTTTCGGGCAAACCCTCCAAAGCAAAACCCGAGCCGGAGGACGCCGACCGCCATGCTGCCTAGCCATGGAGCGGGGGACGGCGTGACCGGCATGACGCTCCATTCGTCTGATCGCGACGAGATCGATGCCGAGATCGATCGAATCCGGTCGCTCGACAAGCCCAGCGCCGACCCGAAAAGGCTGTCATCGCGGCAGATACAGCTGCCTGCTTCTGAAGGCCTCAGCATTGATGAACTCCGCCGCGAATGGCGGCGGCTCTACCACGGTGAGCCGCCAAGGATCAGTCGCGACCTGCTGATGCGCGGAATCGGCTACCGGCGTCAGGAAATCCAACACGGCGCGCTCGGCAAGGCGACGCGTCGCAAGCTGAAGACGCTGGCGAAGATGTTCCGGACCACGGGCCGAGTCGCCCCTGATCCCGGTCTCAGCCTGAAGCCAGGCGCCCGGCTGGTGCGCGAATGGCATGGCCGCACCCACACAGTCACCGTGAACGGAAGACGGATTCGAATATGGCGGTATGAGTTATCCGTCGCTCACGAAAATCGCTCGAAAGATCACTGGTGCCCATTGGTCTGGCCCGCGCTTCTTCGGCCTCGTGCGTGTGGGCGCGCCTACAAGCGGCGGAGACGACAATGGCTGAGTCAGAAAAGGCGTCGAGACGCTCTGCCAGAAGAATGCGCTGCGCGATCTACACCCGAAAGTCCTCGGAGGAAGGTCTGGAGCAGGCGTTCAACTCGCTCGACGCTCAGCGCGAAGCTTGCGCAGCCTTCATTCTCTCCCAGAAGCACGAAGGCTGGACGGTCTTGCCGAGCTTGTATGACGACGGCGGCTTTTCTGGCGGGACGATGGAGCGCCCTGCCCTCAAGCGGCTCCTCGCTGATATTGGCGCCGGCAAGGTCGACGTGGTGGTGGTCTATAAAATCGACCGGCTGACGCGCTCGCTGTTCGATTTCGCCAAAATCGTGGAAGCCTTTGACGCAAAGGGTGTCTCTTTCGTTTCGATAACCCAGCAATTCAACACAACCACGAGCATGGGACGACTGACCCTGAACGTCCTCCTGTCGTTTGCCCAGTTCGAGCGGGAAGTAACCGGAGAACGAATCCGTGACAAGATCGCTGCTTCCAAGAAGAAGGGCATGTGGATGGGCGGCCTGCCGTCGCTCGGTTACGACGTGAAGAGCCGGAAGCTGGTCGTCAACGACGAGGAGGCTCTCACCGTCGTGCATATCTTCCAGCGCTATGTTCAGCTGAGATCGGTGCGCGTGCTGCAGGCAGAACTTGATGCCGCGGGGATCCGGAGCAAGCGGCGGACATTGGCAGACGGCACCCCTTTGGCGGCCAGAAGCTTTCCCGCGGCGCCCTCTATCTGATGCTCCAGAACCGCATCTATCGCGGCGAGATCACGCATAAGGGGAATGCATACCCGGAGAGCATCAGGCAATTGTCGACAAGGCCCTGTGGGACCAGGTTCAGGCCATTCTCGCCGAAAATCGGGTCGATCGCGCCACCGGAGCGGATGCGAAACAGCCAAGCCTCCTCGCCGGCCTGATCTTTGACGAGTACGGCGAACGACTGACGCCGAGCCATGCCGTCAAAAAGGGCACGCGATATCGGTACTATATATCGACGTCTCTCATCACCGGGGCGGCCAAAGACCGATCAAAGGGACGGCGGATCCCGGCCGCCAATCTCGAGACCCTGGTGATCACCAGGCTTCGAACCTTGCTCGCCGATCGAGGCGCGATCCTCGATGCCATCCAGAATGAATATCCCGGCGCTGTCGAACAGAATCGGCTGATCAGGCGTGGTCGTCAGATCGCAGAAGAACTCGGAACCCTTGCGCCAGACCAGACTCGAGCGATCCTGATGAGCCTGCTCAGCCGCGTAGACGTCCGACCCGATCGCGTTGAGATCAATATCCGTCGATGCTGCCTGATCGAGCTGCTTGATGCGCAATCGATCAATCCGACCACGCAAGGGCGCAAGCCTGACAAGAAATCCGAGGACGTCCTGACGCTGACGGTGAGGGCACGGCTGCAGCGCGTCGGCCGCGAAATGAGAATGCTTGTCGAGAAAACCGACGATCAGACGACAGGCCGATCCCGGCCTGCTAAGGATTGTCGCTCGGGCTCACGAATTCCAGGAACGTCTGATGCAGAACACCGATCTGACCGTGCATGTTATCGCCAGCCAGGAACGAGTCTCCGCAAACTATGTCTATCGCCTCTTACGTCTTCCTACGCTGGCGCCCGACATCATCACCGCAATCGTCAACGGCAAGAACCCACCACAACTCACCGCCAAGAAGCTGATGCGACTGACACCGCAAATACCGGTCGACTGGGCTGAACAGCGGAAGCTGCTTGGCTTTCAGCAACGATAAGTCACCGGTTCGGTTGGCCAACCCCTCCCTCGTTGGGACGACTCTCAGTTGCGCGTTTTCGGTGCGCCATCGCCGTCCACGAAAAGTGAACCCCTGAAAGCCGCCCGGGAGACTTTCTGGTCCGCGCCGACCAGGATCTGGCGCAGAATCGTCTCTGCCGTTTAGGGCGCCGCCTGGGCACCGAAAAATGTCCCGGATTTCGCGGGAAATCGGACCCGTTCAAATGACAAATAATTGTTCTATATCAATTATTTAGATGGTGGCTGGGGCGCTAGGATTCGAACCTAGGATCACGGGACCAAAACCCGTTGCCTTACCGCTTGGCCACGCCCCAATCCGTTTCGATGATGCGCCCGGCCGTGCCTGCCCAAAAATGGGCCCGGGCCCGCGCTTACACTAATATTGGTGAGCGGACGCCCTCGTACCAGCAACCGGACGCAAGGGCAACGGCGGCGGCCAAAGCGGGGCGGCTCGGCAAACAGGCCTTTTCTTGCGGCCCTTGGAGCTCACGTCTATATACGTCAACCTCGGCCAGACGGAGTGTAGCGCAGCCTGGTAGCGCACCTGCTTCGGGAGCAGGGGGTCGCAGGTTCAAATCCTGCCACTCCGACCAGATTTTTCCCCCATTTCTTGGGACGTTTTCCACCTAGCTGCATCGAAACCGTGGCCTCATGCGTATCTTTGGGAGAGCCGCGCCGGGGAAACTCCAGTCCATTCGCCATGTGAGTTCTCGAGCGGGTCATTCTGCGTACTCCCCTGTAACGCGAGGCGGCGATTCGCCTGAAAGGCTTGATTTGGATCGAAGAATAACCGGCTTTTCCGCGCGCGACGTCCCAGGATTTGGGTGAACGCGGAGCCCCAAGGGTTACCTCTAAGGGTTGCGCTCGCGGGCCGGTCTTTGCTGAGAATAGCGTCCAGCATGCGTGCACAGCATCAATGGCCTTCCAGCGCGCTTACGTTCTGGCGAATAGTCTTTGCCGGAATCGCGATGCACGTTTTTCCGGCGATGGCCCCTGCGGCCACCACCCAAGGTCCCGCGATCACCGATTTGCTGAAAACCGGGTGGCAAATCGCCGGATACAGCCAGGCATTCGACAATCGCTCGACCTTCATTCTGTTTCGGCACCCGGAGCAGACCTATCTCGTGCAATGCCGGGTCGGGTACGATGTGACGCGCAGTCCAAGCGTCTACGCGATCTGCTACGAGCTCCGCTGATTTCACTTGCCCCGGTTTCCCGCGGCAATCGCGGCGAAATTCGCCGCAGGGCTTCAAATCGCGCCATCGAGGCGAAATCGCGCTGAAATTCACGCTACGGCGCCCCGCAACGCTTGCGGCACAAGGCGCATCAGGGCCTTATTTTCCGCAAAATGCGATGGGAAAGTTAACGCTGCCAGGAGGGCGGCGCTGCCGCCCAAGATGCGCTCCGCTACAATCGGCGCGATCAAAGAGAACACGAACAGCTCACGAAGATCATGTCGGCGGAGCTTGCCTTCAACCGCAGCCAGGATGTCGATTATGGCGTGGCCCAAGAGGTCGGCCCCGGCATTCGCCGCATCGTGGCCAACAATCCCGGGCCCTACACGTTTCTCGGCACCAACAGCTACATCGTCGGGAGCGGCGAGGTGGCGGTCATCGATCCGGGTCCCGCCGACGAGCGCCATCTGAATGCGATCGCGGCCGCCATCAAGAGCGAGCGCCTCGCCTACATTCTAATTACGCACAGTCATCGCGATCATTGCGACGGCGCGCGCGGCTTGCAGGCGCTCGCAGGCGGAAAGATCGCCGCGTTCGGGCCGACGGGAACGCCACGCGGCGCGGGCGTCCCCGGCCTCGGCGACGCCTTCGTCGATCCAAGCTTCGCGCCTGACCGGAAACTCGGAGACGGCGACGCGATCAGAATAAGGGGGTTCGCGCTCGATGTCCTGCATCTGCCGGGGCACGCCCCGGATCATCTTTGTTTTGCGCTCGTGGGCAAGCGGACGGTATTCACCGGCGATCACGTGATGGGCTGGAACACGACGGTCATCGCTCCCCCCGAGGGCAACATGGCGCAATTCCTCGCCTCGCTCGAGCGATTGATGAAGCGGCACGACAAGGTGTTCCTGCCGGGGCATGGCGGCCGCATCCAGACCCCGCAACGGGTCGTGAAGGCCTATATGATGCATCGGAAGTGGCGCGAGCAAACCATCCTCGCCTGTCTCGACGATGGGGTGCGCACCATCCCGCGCATCGTCGAGCGCCTCTACGGAACGCTCGACGCCGGGCTGAAGGAAGCGGCCGCGCTCTCGGTGCTGGCGCATCTCGAGCATCTCGCCGCCCGCGACCTCGTGGCCGCCGATGGACCTAGCGGGCTATTGGGCGTTTTTTCTTCGCGCGCTTCTTGACGCCCTTCTTCGTGCCTTGCTTCTTGGCGGCGGCGGCCTCTTCCTTGGGCTTGGCCTGTTCGAGCACCGTCTTCTCGCCCTTCTCGAGCGTCGTCGTCACTTCCTCGAACAGCGCGCGGATGCGCGCGGCATTGGCGCCGAGATCGTGCATGCCATAGCGCGATACCGATCGGACATCGATCTCAGCGCGGGTGTCGTCGCCCTTGACCTGCACGATCACGTCGTCGGTAAAGCCCATGACCAGGGTCCGGTCGGTCGCCTCGATGCGGCCGATACCGGACTCGCCGGGAGTCTCGCTCGACGCGATGGTCCAGCCCCGCCGCTCCACCGCCTCCTGCACCAGGCTGAAGACCTCGGGCGCGGCACGCTCCAGAACCATCGGTCCAAGATCCGGATAGGCGTCGACCTGCTCTTCGATCGCGGCGGCGTCGGGATCCTTGATCGGATTGGCGTCGGCGGGACGCTGGCCGAGAAGGACATTGAAGGCGAGCGGCTCGTCGGGGCTCGTGGCGATATCGTTCAAGCGCGGAAGAAATGCCGCCTTCGAGACAAAGAACGCCGGAGCGGCAAGGCCAAGCAAGGCGATCACGATCGCGACAAAGGCCTGGCCCGCGCCGGTCTGTCCGCCGAACCAGATGCGAATGAGGGAAAAGACGGCGACGGCGATGGCAAGCAGGAGCCCGCCGAGAGACACCCCGATCAGGTTCAGCGCGACGGGCGTCGTCAGCAAGGAGAAGCGGTGCAGAAGGACCGTCAGGATGAGGAGCTGGACGAAAAAAAGGGCAATGCGCCGCGCCCAGGTGGCTTCATGCGCCTCCTTGACGGGGAACCGCGCCGTCGCATAGCGCGCCATCGAGTAGTTCACGTCGCAGCCCTCACGCTCGGCCTCCCCGGCCGGATTGCACCCTCAACTTATACAAGCTATCGCGAGGGCATGGCAGGTTTGTGGTCGCTTCCTGGCCCTTGGCTCAAGGATAGAGCCGGGTCTTGGTCCAGGGCGCCTTCGCGCTGGCGCGCCGGAACACGATCCGGTCATGCAGGCGGAACGGCCCGTTCTGCCAAAATTCGATCTCGAGCGGGATGAGCCTATAGCCGCGCCAATAGGCGGGGCGCGGTACCTCGCCGCCGGCAAAGCTCTCGGTGAGACGCGCCACCTCGGCTTCGAGCGTCGCGCGGCTTGCAAGCGGACGCGACTGGCGCGAGGCGCAGGCGCCGATCCGGCTCTCGCGGTGACGGGTGGCGAAATAGGCGTCGGCCTCCGCCTCGCTCGCGGGTTCGACCGGCCCGCGCAAGCGGATCTGCCGGCAGAGGCTCTTCCAGTAGAAGAGAAGGGCGGCCTTCGGATTGGCGGCAAGCTCGCCGCCTTTGGCGCTCTCGCAATTGGTATAGAAGACGAAGCCGCGCTCATCGGCTCCTTTGAGCAGGATCATCCGCACATTCGGCAGCCCGGAAGCGTCGACCGTAGCGACGGCCATCGCCTCGGGATCGGCGGGCTCGGCCGCTTCCGCCTCTGCCATCCAGGCCCGGAACAAGGGAAACGGGTCGGCCGCTTCGGTGAAATCTTCACGCGTCTTATCGCTCATCATGGCTCAAGCCGTTGTCCGGTCCTGCCACGGCAGGTTTGGTACTGTCGCGCCCTGGCCGGGAGTTACGACCTCCCGACCAAGCACGACTTGCCACCGAAACCCGTGGAGGCTTCGAGTGACCGAATATCCCTAGCACGAATCCGGCCGCCGTCGCCTTCTGGGCAATCTAGGAGGGATTGATGACTCACATTGATAGACGCGAAGCTCTTGGCGTTGTGGCGGCAGCACCGGCCGCCTTAGCTTTCGGAGGGAGAGCCCGGCCAATTCGCTCTAGTGCGGAGCAACTTTGCGTGCGATAAGTCGCGGCGAACGCGCTCAGAACTCAATGTCGATGAACGGGCTTGGTTGTGCCTTCGGCCTTTCCGTCTTCTAAGGCGGCGAGCACTTCCGCAATGTGGTCAAGCAGCATTAGGTGGGGCGCACACAAATGGCTCAGATAGTCTACGAGATAGCCTAACTCGACAGTGCGGTCGAACTCCTCAGGCTCCGGGCCCTTGTCATCCGTTTCCTTTGATCTGTGAGCGGCCTCACTGGCCGCAATCAATTCTGGTTTCATCCTCTCGATGGCTTCCTTCATGGCCTGAAGGTGGAAATCACGCTGGGCTTTATCTGTGTCACTCATATAGATGTCTCGCTTCTAGATGTCTCGCTTCGCGCCGAGCGCCTGAGAGGATGCCTGGGCTGCAATAAGTGGTGGGAGCTTCTATCGGGCGAGCGCAGATGCCGGCCTGACGAGGACGTTGCCGCTTTGAGGGGTCTCGGAACTGCTTGGCGACGGCCTATCGGGCTTTGAGATCCGCTGGCAATCGTTCCTGTCGCTCGACCGAGGAGAGGCCCGCGCGGATTGTTCCAAACAAGAGGTAGATCAATACACCAACGAGCGTACTGACGGCGACGATTGCAATAATGAGAACCTCACCCATTCACCACCTCCTTGGAGGTTTTTAAAAAAGGGAAAGCCCGGCTGCTCCTGCCGGGCCGCGGTGCCCCCTTTTACGCGCGTCGTCGCTGACTACAGACCAACCAAACAAGGCACGAGTAGGGCGACAATAAACCCGCAACGCGATAACCCCCACGCTGTCATAGAACGTGTTAAAGCGCCTATGAGGTGGGCCTTCCCTCGCCCATCACATGGTCCCCCCATAAGGACCCAGAAGCCCCGGTTCAGGTCCCCCCCGTCCTCCGGGGCTTCTTCTTTGTGCCAATTTAGTTTGCGCAAACTGCTTCGGTCCCCGCCCGCCAATAATCTCGCGTCAGTGATAGGTCGGACGCCGTGAAGCGAACGGAACTAATCAATCGTCAATTCGGTTGAGTTGCCGCCATGGACCTCGATCAAGCCAAACTAGACCCCGCTTCAGTCTTCAAGTCGCCCGAGGACGTGCTCGTCGCGCCGGAACTTTCAACCGAGGAAAAGCGATCGATCCTCGTGCGCTGGGAGGCCGACGCGGAGGCCCTGCTCAGGGCGACCGAGGAAGGCATGCCGCCCGCTGACAATCGCAGTCCGGCGGAGCTGCTTCGCGCGGTGCAGGCCGCGATGCTGTCGCTTGAGCGTGGCGGGGCTCAGCCTCGCTGCTAGCTCTAGCTTGTTGCGCAGCCCAGAGTTCTCTGCCAAGCGCACAGGGCCGCCTTGGGCCGTTTCTTTCTCGTACGTTAACTATAAGTTGACCCCTCCTGAGTAGTCGTCCCGGCCGTAGCGAACACTGGACAGGGGCCCTTTGTCGTTTAGCGCGTTACTCGCTCGCCAGCACGTCACCGGTCCGGCCTCCACCTCCTCGATGCTCTCTAGGAGTTTGGCCGCGAGTCCTCCATCATGGTCGGTGCTGCGCGTGGGGTATAACGGGCCTCAAGGCGGGGCTGTACGCGGCGGGTTATCACGTTGCGGTTTAGTAACGGAGTGCGGCTGATGACAACACAGCAAGAATTACTGTTCACCGATCTTAACGCGCTAACCGAGGATCAGATTGAGGCGGGCCTCGCGGCAGGAGTATGGCGGGAAAACCGGCCGTTCGTAGAGCAGTATCTTGATCAGATTAGGTTGAGCCGCGCCGACGCGGCGGCATCGGCGCAAGGCTTAGAGGCCATACGGAGCGTTGTGGATGACGCGCGTGCCGCCAATTTTAGAGGTACGATAGCTCTCATAGTCGCGGCAGGGGCAATGCTGGCAGCGATGGCCGCCGCGTTCATCGCGTTTCTGGCTCTGAGCGGCGTGACGATCTCGTGGTGATCATTCCATCGCGGCCTACTAAGGAGGATTGCTAATGCGCAATTTCAAATCCGTCAGGTTTGCATGGAGCAAGGACATTCTTAACGGCGTGGTGATGTACAAAGCCGCCAAGCCAAAGAACCATGACTTCGAATATACGGTGCTGGTTAAGGGCAAGCGCATCAACAACACGTCCGACAAAAGTGTCATGATGAAGCACCGGCGTGGTGACGTCAAAATCTTGCTTTCCGTCGAGCACGGCCTATCGCGTCGTCGCGATGTGAATAACGCTATCCGCATCGCTGTGGAGAATGACATCGACGCTGACATGGCAGAACCAAATTGAACCATGAAAGCTCGACACCATGGCCGCAGCCAGCGTCGCGGATCGAACTATGCGGTATACGGTTCTCGAAGGGTATTCTATTCGCTTGAACAATACAGCCAATTTTGCGGAGAGGGTGGGATTCGAGCCCACGGTACGGTTACCCGTACAACGGTTTTCGAGTTCTAAGATTTCTCATCTTGACCTGTGCCGTTCGATAGCTAACCGTGTGCTCTAGTTTGGCATTTCTACACACGATGATCCCGGGTTGTGGCGCGCCGTGCCATGCGGTGCTGAGTGGTTCGTTTGCAAATCCGTTTGCAATCTCGCTTCACTGATCCACGTCTAGTTCCACCCCCAAAGCGCACTAACTCGACCGGGGGTTACGTCCGCTTCTGACCCCAAGCAGACGAACTCTTGGCTCGCGGCTGCTCGCAATTCCACGCCGCTGTGGCTGACAAACGACAGCCACGTCTTGGTGGTCGTAGCAATATGTCCTTTCATCCCGGGGGGGTTGTGAAGAGACATGATCTTGTGACGGCCGCGCTGGTTACGCTCGCAAGTCAAGCCAACGCGGCAGACTTGGGAACTCCAGCATCTGACCAATTATCGGCTTGGAGCTGGAACGGCTGCTATTTGGGGGCACATGCCGGCGGGCTGTGGGGAGACAGTGACAATGGATTCCGCGGACGCCGGGCGGTGCCTTCGAGGGCGTCTCGTTAGGCGGCCATAGCGGCAAGGGGGCTGCGATTATCAGGCGGCGAGCGGCGTGGTGATCGGATTTGCTGGCGAGTACGGCTGGACACAGCCGATGGCACCCATCCTTCCGCGCGCAATGGCCGTGTCCATGTGTGAACGTCGGGGTACGGAATCCTTACGTTTGCAACACGCTGGCGCACGGTGACGCACAGCTTAACCTTTTGCTCACTCTGATAGGGCAGGATGGCCTCTGTTGATAGGGGGCGCGGGGCGTATGAGTGATTCCCGCGTTCGGAGTGGGGGACGAGTTGGTTATGCGTATGTTCCGTTGCAACGCTCCTATCATCATTGGGGCGGGCGCTCTTGTACTTTTGTTGGTCGCGCCCGCCCCCTCTCTTCTCAAAGCTGAAGAGCGCCACGCAGAGGCCGAAGCGGTTTCGGACAACCGGCGCGCCAGGCCGGACGACGGCTTCGATCGCATCGTGGCGCGAAGAGCGCTCGAGTTTGCGCTATCGGAGCTCGGCGACGGCGCGACACTCGTGTGGCGGCGTCCGGGTCGCGGGCTCGTTGGCCGGGTCAAGCCGGTCTCGGCCTTCCGCGACGCCAAGGGCCGCGTCTGCCGCACCGTCGTCTATGGGCTCGCGCTCGGCGGCTATCAACGGGAAATCGAAGGCGTTGCCTGCCGGGAGCAAGACGGTTCCTGGTCGCTCGCGGGTTAAGCAGGAGTTCTCGGCATGTCGAATGTCAGCGGAACGGTCGTCGCATTCGTCCCCAATTTCCGCATCGGGGCGAAAAAGCAACGGGGCGAACAGCCAAATCTGGGTTCACGATTCACGCCCCTTCTCTCGCGCGGCGAAAGCTGGATTGCCTTGAAGCGAAAGTGCAACGAGGCGCGGACCTTCTCGGCCATCTGCTTTGCCGGCTGGGACCGCGGCTAGAGGCCGCCTCTAGAGATCGGTCCTCATCTGCCGCGCCGATCGGTCTCATCTCTGCCCGGCGAAAAGCCTTCCGGCCGGGCCCCCCGGGTCCTATAAGACGCCTTCCCTTCGAGGGCGTGAGGTGATGGCCGGCAGCGGAAAACTGATGGCGGGCAAGCGCGGCGTCGTGTTCGGCGTCGCCAATAACCGCTCGATCGCCTGGGGCATCACCAAGGCCGTGACGGATCAGGGCGCCGAAGTCGCTCTCACCTATCAGGGCGACGCCATCAAGAAGCGGGTCGAGCCTCTGGCGCAGGAGGTGGGCTCCAAGCTCGTGCTCCCTTGCGACGTGACCGACGAGGCGACGGTCAAGGGCGTGTTCGACACGATTGCCAAGGAGTGGGGCGCGCTCGATTTTCTGGTTCATGCCGTCGCCTTCTCCGACAAGGAGGAGCTAGATGGGCGCTACGTGGACACGACCAAGGACAATTTCGTCCAGACGCTCCTCATCTCCTGCTACTCCTTCACAGCGCTCGCAAAGCGCGCCGAGCCCCTGATGCGGCAAGGCGGCTCGCTCCTCACCCTCACCTATTACGGCGCCGAGAAGGTGATGCCGCATTACAACGTGATGGGCGTGGCCAAGGCCGCGCTCGAGGCGAGCGTCCGCTATCTCGCCGCCGATCTCGGCAAGGCTGCGATCCGCGTCAACGCCATCTCGGCCGGGCCGATCAAGACGCTCGCCGCCTCAGGCATCGCCGACTTCCGCTACATCCTCAAATGGAACGAGTACAATTCGCCGCTCAGGCGCACGGTGTCGATCGAGGACGTCGGCGCGGGCGCGCTCTATCTCCTGTCCGATCTCGGGCGCGGCGTCACCGGCGAGACCCTGCATATCGACGCCGGCTACCACGTTGTCGGCATGAAGAACGAAGACGCCCCCGACATCTCCGTGGTGAAGGAATAGGGGTCCTTCACTCTTCTTAGTTTGTCATCGCCCGGCTTGACCGGGCGATCCAGTAACCATCCTCGCCAGCGACCGCGAAGTCCGGGGTTTACCCGGACGCCCGCCTTCGCGGGCATGACATAACGGTTCGTTTCGATCTTCCCGCTATTCTTGCCCGGCTAGACGGCACTCGCTTGCGCTCTTAAAAGAAACCATGTCGCATAACAGTTTCGGCCATCTCTTCCGCATCACCACCTGGGGCGAAAGCCACGGGCCGGCGATCGGCTGCGTGGTCGATGGCTGCCCGCCCGGCATCCCCATCACCGAGGCCGAGATCCAGGCCTATCTCGACAAGCGCCGCCCGGGCCAGTCGCGCTACACGACCCAGCGGCAGGAGCCGGATCGGGTGCGCATCCTATCGGGAGTGTTCACCGACGAGGCGGGCGCGCAAGTCACGACGGGAACGCCGATCGCGCTTCTGATAGAGAATGTCGATGCCCGCTCCAAGGACTACGACGACATCAAGGACAAGTTTCGCCCCGGCCACGCCGATTACACCTACCTGATGAAATACGGATTGCGCGATTGGCGAGGCTCGGGTCGCGCGAGCGCGCGCGAGACGGCGACCCGGGTCGCTGCCGGGGCCATCGCGAGGAAAGTCGTGCCGGGCATGGTCGTGCGAGGCGCGCTCGTCCAGATCGGGCCGCATGCGATCGACCGGCGCAATTTCGATTGGAACGAGGTCGCAAACAATCCGTTCTTCTGCCCCGATGCCAAGACCGCCGGGCTCTGGGCCGAATTTCTCGATCAGGTGCGGAAGAACGGCTCATCGGCCGGCGCCGTCATCGAGATCGTGGCCGAGGGCGTGCCGCCCGGCCTCGGCGCGCCGGTCTATGGCAAGCTCGATCAGGACATCGCCGCAGGCTTGATGAGCATCAACGCGGTCAAGGGCGTCGAGATCGGCGCAGGCTTCGCGGCGGCTTCGCTGTCGGGCGAGGAGAACGCCGACGAGATGCGCATGATGAATGACGCGACGCCCGAGTTCCTGTCGAACAACGCCGGCGGCATCCTGGGCGGCATCTCGACGGGTCAGCCGATCGTGGCGCGCTTCGCCGTGAAGCCCACGTCATCGATCCTGACGCCCCGCCGCACGGTCGATGCCAAGGGCCACGACACCGAAATTTCGACCAAGGGACGCCACGACCCTTGCGTCGGCATCAGGGCCGTCCCCATCGGCGAGGCGATGGTCGCGATCGTGCTTGCCGACCACTATCTCAGGCATCGCGGCCAGACCGGCAAAGGCTAGGCCCGCGCGCGAGCGATGCGGTTCTCGAACATCGTTATCCTGACCGGAGCCGGGCTCTCCGCTGAGAGCGGGCTCGGCACGTTCCGCGACAAGGGCGGGCTTTGGGAGGACTCAGTCTCGAAGCAGTGGCGACACCCGAAGGCTTCGCGCGGAACCCAGCGCGCGTGCATTCTCCGCCGCGCGCGCCTCAGCATGGCGAAGCGAACGCGGCGCATCTCGCGCTGGCGCAGCTCGAACGAGAGCATCGATGCGATGTCCTGACCTGACGCAGAACGTCGATCGCGGCATGAGGCGGCCGGCACCCTGCCACATGCGCGGCGAGCTCGCGAGCGTCCTTTCGCCGCGTGCGCCGAGCCCTTGGCACCGGCGCAGCGGAACGAGCGCGGCAATGCCTGGCAGGCCGAGCCCAGCCTTGCGCCAAGCCCTGCAAGGCTTGGCGAGCATCGACGGCTCGGCATGCCCGCGGCCTCCCAGCCCGCGCAAAGGAGAGACTGCGCCCTGCGGCTTCCGAGCGGCATCGGCGTACCAGCCGACCCGCATCTATCCTGCATGAGCCGCGACGACAAGGGAACGCTTCCAAGCGAGATAGGCCGCCCCTTCCAGGTGTTGCAGGGCGCAGCCCCCGCAAACGCCGAAATGCCGGCAGACCGACGCGACCCGCTCAGGGCTCGGCCGGAGCACGGCAAGCAACTCGGCCCGGTCGTCCCCGGCCGCGACCTCGACCCTGACACGCTCGCCGGGCAAGGCGAAGGGAACGTAGAGAGGGCCATCGGCGCCCTCGGCCACGCCATCGCCCCGGGCGCCAAGGCGCGCAATTTCGACCTCACGCTCCATGACGGGCGCCGATCAAGAATTCCTCGATGCCGCTGCCGCCCCGGATGGGCGAGGTGATTTCGCCGACGATCGTCCAGCCCGCCTGTTCCTGGATGAATTTCCGTATCTTGGCCACGGCCTTCAACCGGTCGGCCTCGCTCCGCACGATGCCGCCTTTGCCGACCGCGGCGCGCCCCGCCTCGAATTGCGGCTTGATAAGGGCGACGAGCCAAGCCCCCGGCGCGGCTAGGCGCAGCGCCGCCGGAAACGCCAGGGCAAGGCCGATGAAGCTCACATCGGCGACGATCGCCGACACCTCCTCCCCAATCACCGTCCGGCCGAGCGCCCTCGCGTCGGTGCCTTCGAGCGCGATCACGCGCGGATTGGCCCTGAGTTTGGCGTGGAGCTGCCCCTTTCCCACATCGACCGCGTAGACCTTGGCGGCGCCGCGGCCAATCAGCACGTCGGTGAAGCCTCCGGTCGAGGCGCCGAGATCGAGCGCCACCCTCCCCCTGGGGTCGAAGCCGAAGGCGTCGAGCGCGGCCGCAAGCTTGAGGCCGCCGCGGGAAACGTATGCGCAGGCCTCGGGGTTGACGGCAAAGGAGACGCCGGGCGCGACCAGCGCGCCGGGCTTGAGCTCGGGCTTCCCCGCCACACTGACCTGGCCGCGCCGGATGAGGTCGGCTGCGCGGGAGCGTGTCGGGGCCACCCCACTGTCCACCAATAATTGATCGAGACGCGTTTTTTTGTAGATGGGCACAATTGGTTCTCATATGCTCCCCGGCGCGTCGGGGGAGTCTCGCGCGCGGATGTCGAGCCGGGAGCGGCCGGGCACCGCCCACAACTATACTGCGGAGCGCCCCGCTCGGCGCGCATACGCGGAGGTCTCGTGAGCCAGGGATCCACGGCTTACCTTACCGAAAAATGCGAAGTCCAAAATCGTGACGTGAGTGGCGGCAAAGCTGTCTACGCTCGGGACACTATCGAGCAGGGCGAGCTTATTGCCGTCTGGAGCGGCCGCATCATCCCGGCCGAGGCGCTCGACAAGCTCCCGGACGAGATCAGGCGGCATACGGTCCAGGTCGAGGAGAGACTCTATCTCGCCTCGATCTCGCCCGACGAACCGCCGGACTTCATCAACCACAGTTGCGAACCGAATGCCGGGCTCGACGGGCAGATCGCCATTGTCGCTCTTCACCGCATCCATCCCGGCGAGGAAGTCACCATCGACTATGCGACGTGCGACGGCACGCCTTACGATGAATTCGAGTGCGCCTGCGGGACACCTTCCTGCCGCGGACGTGTGACCGGCGAGGATTGGCGCAATCCCGAATTGTGGGAGCGTTACGCCGGACATTTCTCACCTTATCTCGAGCGCCGCATCAAGGCGCTGAAGCGGCGGCGTCTCCGGCGCAAGCGCAGCCTGGTCGCGGTCGGCACCGAGGCTGCGGGCAGTACCGCATGACTTCGTCTACGCTTCATCCAAATCAAGAGGAATAACGATGCTGACGGTCAGCACCTACCTTGCGCCGAGCGCCATCGATGGGCTCGGCGTGTTCGCCGGCGAATATATCGAACGGGGGCGACTGATGTGGAGCCTAAATTTGAAATTCGATATCTTCATCCATGCAAGCGAGATCGAGGGGTATCCGCCCCATCTGCAGGACTTCATCGCCCGTTACACCTACCCTCATTTGGAGAGGCCGGGGGTGGTGGTTCTCGACAGCGACAACGGGCGCTTCATGAATCACACTCTTGCCCCAAACACCGACTTCCGCATCTTCGATAAGGGCTTCGCCCTGTTCGATATTGCCCAGGGCGAGGAGATCACCTGCAACTACCACGAATTCGATCCGACCTTCACCGGGTTCTTCACCTCCGTGCAGGCGGTCGTGGCCGAGAGCAGGCTTCACGCGGGAGGCCTCTGAGCGGGGACCCATTCGGGCTCAACCCGCCAAAGAAAGCCTGTAATGAGAGTTCGCGTCAGAGTTCCTCTTCTCTTCGCCGCTTCGCTGCTGACGGCGGCGCAAAGCGGCACGGCACGCGCCGAAGACAACCTGATCTGGACGGGGAAGGCGAGCGAAGGCCTTGTCTCGCTGAGCTACGCGCCGCTCGATCCCGCCAAGGCCCCGCTCTTCCTTCTCTCCTGTTTCGATGCCATGGGCATCGCCGTGCTCGACCTGCGCCGGGACATCGAGGGCGCCAAACCCGGCGACGCTCTCATCATCGCGCTCTCTGCCGGCGAGGCGAAGGCGGAGGTCAAGGGCGAGGCCGCGCGCGACGATGCCGCAGGCATGACCTTTGCCGAGGCAAGCGATATCGCGGTGAAGCCGTTGCTCGAGGTGTTGCGTCAAACGGGACCGGTGACCGTGACGGCTGGAACCGCGAGCGCCTCGTTGTCCGACAACGGGCGCGCCGAGGCCGTCGAGCGCTTCAGCAAGGATTGCCCGCTGGAGTAAGACTTAGGCTTTGGCGCGGCGCATCGCCTCGGCGGCTTCGCGATCCTTGCCGAGCGCGGCGAACATTGCGGCGACGATGGCAGCGGCATCGAGCCCGGCCTCGGCATACATCGTTTGCGGCTTGTTCTGCTCGATGAAGCGGTCGGGCAGGCAGAGCGTCCGCACTTTCAGCCCGCGGTCGAGCAGGCCGTCGCGCGCCAGCGCCTGAAGCACGTTCGCGCCGAAACCGCCGCTCGATCCCTCTTCGACGGTGACGAGAACCTCGTGGTTCTCGGCGAGACGGCGCAACAGATCGAGATCGAGAGGTTTGGCGAATCGCGCATCGGCGACGGTGGCGGACAAGCCGAAGCCCACGAGCTGATCGGCCGCGGCCAGGCACTCCGGCAACCGCGCGCCAAACGAAAGCAAGGCAACCGCGGAGCCCTCGCGCAGGACACGGCCCTTGCCGATCGCAAGCGGCGTGCCGCGCTTCGGCAGCGGAACCCCGGTCCCCTCTCCGCGCGGATAGCGGAACGCCGAGGGTGCGTCGTCGATTACGGCCGCGGTCGCGACCAAGTGAACGAGCTCGACCTCGTCGGCCGCCGCCATGACGACCATGCCCGGCAGGCATGACAGGAAAGCCACGTCGAAGGCGCCCGCATGGGTGGGGCCGTCGGCGCCGACAAGCCCGGCCCGGTCGATGGCGAAGCGGACCGGCAGCTTCTGGATGGCGACGTCATGCACGACCTGGTCGTAGGCGCGCTGGAGGAACGTCGAATAGATGGCGGCGAAGGGCTTGAAGCCCTCGGCGGCAAGTCCTGCGGCGAAGGTCACGGCGTGCTGCTCGGCGATGCCGACATCGAAGCAGCGCTCGGGAAAGACTTCGGCGAAGCGGTCGAGCCCCGTGCCGGACGGCATTGCCGCGGTGATGGCCACGATCTTGGGATCGGCGCGCGCCTCCTCGATCAGGCTCTGCGCGAACACCTTGGTGTAGCTCGGCGGAGTGCCTGAGCCTTGCGCCTCTTGCGCGCCGGTCACGACATTGAACTTGCCGACGCCGTGAAACTTGTCGGCCGACACTTCCGCCGGTCCGTAGCCCTTGCCTTTTTGCGTGACGACATGAACCAGGATCGGACCGTTCTTCATGGCGCGCACATTGCGCAGCACGGGAAGAAGGTGATCGAAATTGTGGCCGTCGATCGGGCCGACATAATAGAAGCCGAGTTCCTCGAACAGGGTGCCGCCGGTCCAGAAGCCGCGGGTGAATTCCTCGGCGCGCGCCGCACGCCGCTCCCAGTCCTTGGGCAGGAACTTGTGCGCCATCGTCTTCAGGAAGCGGCGGAAGCGCCGGTAGGTGCCGCCCGAGATCAGCTTAGCGAGATAGGCGCTCATGGCGCCGACGGGCGGCGCGATCGACATGTCGTTATCGTTGAGGATGACGATGAGCCGCGAATCGATCGCGCCCGCGTTGTTCATGGCCTCGTAGGCCATGCCCGCGCTCATGGCGCCGTCGCCGATCACGGCGATGACGTTGTGGGCCTTGCCGTCGAGGTCGCGCGCTACGGCCATGCCGAGCCCCGCCGAGATCGAGGTCGAGGAGTGACCGGCGCCGAACATGTCGTATTCGCTCTCGGCGCGCTTGCAGAAGCCTGACAGACCGCCGGCCTGGCGGAGCGTGAGTATGCGGCTGCGGCGCCCGGTGAGGATCTTGTGCGGGTAGGACTGGTGGCCGACGTCCCAGATCAGCCGGTCGCGCGGCGTGTCGAAGACGTGGTGGAGCGCAATGGTGAGCTCGACCACGCCGAGGCCAGCGCCGAGATGGCCGCCGGTGACCGAAACCGCCGCGATCAGCTCATGCCGCAGCTCGTCCGCCAGCTGCTTCAGCTCAGCGTCATCGAGCGCGCGCAAATCCGCGGGTTCGTTGATGCGATCGAGCAGCGGCGTGGGACTATCGGCACTCATTCGCTTTACCCGGCGGATTTCTGGGAAAGGCGTGGGAAGGATGGCCCTCGATTAAGACCTTTATCGGCCCGCCACCCCGCTTGCAACTATCCTATGAGCGGGGCCTGATTGTGTCCCCGGTCCGGCCGCAAGCGGCGGGTTTTTCGCTCGAGACAGGCTCAGTTCTCGACGTCGAGGGGCTCGGTGCCGGTGGGCTGGCCGTTCTGATTGAGCGAGATTTTCTCCACCCGCGCCTCGGCCTTGCGCAGAAGCGCGTCGCAATGGGTCTTGAGCGCCTCGCCCCGCTCATAGATGAGGATCGAGGCTTCAAGCTCGACATCGCCCTTTTCCAGGCGATCGACGATGGTTTCGAGCTCCTTCAGCGCCTGCTCGAAGCTCATGCTCTTGATGTCGGAGTGGTCTTTCGGCTCGGTCATGGTCCTCGTTAGCCCCTACCCGCCTCTCCAATCAAGAGGCTCGCCTCAAGAGGCTCGCCACAAGCGTTCAGGAGGAAGCGCCCATCAAGGTCCCCACGTGAGCGGCGGTCGAGCTTGCCAGAGCTTCGAGGTCGTAGCCGCCTTCGAGCGTCGAGACGAGCTTGCCACCGCAATGCTTCCCTGCCGCCTCCATCAGCTTCTCCGTCACCCAGGCGAAATCGGGCTCGAGTACCCTAAGATTTGCCAGAGGATCCTTGAGATGGGCGTCGAAGCCGGCCGAGACGAGAAGGAAATCGGGGGCGAAGGCATCGAGCGCGGGAAGGATGCGCGTCTCGAAAGCCGCGCGGAAATCGTCGCCATCATCGCCGGGCTTGAGGGGCGCGTTGAAGATGTTGCCCACGCCCGTCTCGTCGAGCGCGCCGGTGCCGGGAAAGAGCGGCATCTGATGGGTCGAGCCGTAGAACAGGTCGCGGTCGGACCAGAACGCGGCCTGCGTGCCATTGCCGTGATGCACGTCGAAATCGACCACCGCCACGCGCTTGGCGCCATGGGCGGCGCGCGCATGCAGCGCCGCAACCGCGACGGTGTTGAACAAGCAGAAGCCCATCGCCCGTGACGGTTCGGCGTGGTGGCCCGGCGGCCGCACCGCGCAGAAGGCGTTGTCGGCCTTCCCCGCCATGACTTGATCGACGGCATAGACGCAGGCGCCCGTCGCACTCAGCGCGGCTTCCCAGCTTCCCGCCGATACGATCGTGTCGGCATCGAGCATCTTGTGGTCGCGCTGAGGGATCGAGGCCCGCACCATCTCGACATAGGCTTTGGGATGAAGCCGCTCGATCGCGGCGAGGTCTGCGCGGGGGGCCTCCTCGCGCTTCAGCGATTTGAAGGCGGGAGCTGAAAGAGCGTCGTCAATGGCCCGCAGTCTGTCGGCCCGCTCGGGATGCCCGTAGCCCGTGTCGTGCAGAAGGCAGGCGGGATGGGTCAGAAGGAGCGTGGTCATGGGCCGAAGGCTTGGTCCTTTAGGTCGGGTGGCGTCACTCTAGCTTGACCCAGGCGTGGTAACACGCGAAATGGCGCGATGCCCATCGTTCCGGCCACGCCAGACGCCATCAGGCGAGCGGCGCAGGCGCTCGCCCGCGGCGAGATCGTGGCCTTTCCCACCGAGACCGTCTATGGGCTCGGCGCCAATGCGCTCGATGCACGCGCCGTCGCCAAGGTGTTCGCGGCGAAGGAACGGCCGCGCTTCAACCCGCTGATCGTGCATGTTCAGGGTCTCGCAGAGGCTGGCGAATACGGCTTGGTTAACGAAGCGGCGCGGAAGCTCACCGAGGTCTTCTGGCCGGGCCCGTTGACGCTCGTTCTCAAACGGCGCACGACATGCGGCATTGCCGACCTCGTCAACGCGGGGCTCGACACGATCGCGCTTCGAGCCCCGGCGCACCCGGTCGCGCGGGCGCTCCTCGCCAAAGCCGCTCTGCCCATTGCCGCGCCGAGCGCTAACCGCTCGGGGCGGATCAGCCCGACTGCCGCCGCTCATGTCGAGGCCGAGCTCGGCGACCACCCGGCCATGATCCTCGACGGAGGCCCATCCCCCTTCGGCATCGAGTCGACGGTGGTGAGCTTGGTCGGAGAGCCTTCCTTGTTGCGACCGGGAGCCGTGCCGCGCGAGGCGATCGAGCGCGCGCTCGGCGCGCCCCTCGCCGCGGCGAAAGCGGCGGAGCTCGCCGCGTCGCCGGGGCAGCAGCCAGCCCATTATGCGCCGATGACGCCGCTCAGGCTCGATGCGGACACCGTCCGTGCCGACGAGGCATTGCTCGCCTTCGGCGGCGATGTGCCGGCGGGGGCGCGGGCGACCGTCAATCTGAGCCAAGGCGGCAATCTGCAGGAGGCCGCATCCAAGCTCTTCGCCGCGCTGAGAGAGCTCGATCGGGCCGGCGTCACGGCCATTGCCGTGATGCCCATTCCTGCGGTCGGGCTCGGCGAGGCCATCAACGACCGCTTGCGGCGCGCGGCCAATCGGGGCTAGCGCTGAACTGGCGATGAAACGCATGTCGAAACAGCCGAAGCATATGCCGCCGAGCCGGGACACGATCGATGCGCTTGTCCGCATCGTCGGGGCCGGACACGCGATCCGCGACGAGGCAGAGATGGCGCCCTATCTCGTGGAGTGGCGCGACCGCTATCGCGGCAAGGCGGCGCTCGTGCTGAAGCCCGGCGATACCGGGGAAGTCTCCTCGATCCTCAAGCTCGCCAACGAGACGAAGACGGCGATCGTGCCGCAAGGCGGCAATACCGGCCTCGTCGGGGGTCAGATCCCGTTCGAAAGCGGGCACGAAGTGGTCGTCTCGCTCGAACGGCTCAATCGCGTGCGCGACATCGACCTCGCCTCGAACACGTTGACGGTCGAGGCGGGGTT
This sequence comes from uncultured Alphaproteobacteria bacterium, assembly GCA_963818165.1. Lineage (GTDB taxonomy): Bacteria > Pseudomonadota > Alphaproteobacteria > Rhizobiales > Methyloligellaceae > Methyloceanibacter. The sequence goes on along the minus strand of CAWFRD010000028.1, from coordinate 62,496 downwards.
TACGCTCGCGCAAGCGCGAGCCGTCGCCGCGAGCGCGGGCCGGCTGTTTCCTTTAAGCCTTGCCTCGGAGGGAAGCGCGCAAATCGGAGGCGTGCTCGCGACCAATGCCGGAGGCATGGCGGTTCTCGCTTATGGCAGCGCGCGTGAGCTTGCGCTCGGGCTCGAAGTAGTGCTTGCCGGCGGAGAGGTGTGGAACGGGCTCAAATCCTTGCGCAAAGACAATTCGGGCTACGACCTCAAGGACCTCGTCGTCGGGTCGGAGGGGACGCTCGGCATCATCACGGCGGCGGTGCTCCGCCTCGTCCCCAAGGTCGCCGAGAAGGTCACCTGCATGGCGGGCTTGGGCGCGCTCGAAACGGCGCCCGCCTTCTTCGCGCGCGCCTTGGAGCGGGCGGGCGCCGCTCTCACCGCCTTCGAGATCCTGCCGCGCATCGGGGTCGAGTTCGTTTTGCGCCACGGCACGGGAGCGCGCGATCCCTTCCCCTCCCCCCATCAATGGTACGCGCTGTTCGAGCTCACGACCCCGCGCGAAGACGCCGGGCTTGCGCCGCTCGCCGAATCCATTCTTGCCAAGGGCCTCGAAGCGGGCGAGATCGTGGATGCCGTCGTCGCAACATCTCTCTCGCAGAGCGAGGCGCTGTGGCGGCTCCGCGAGCTCATGAGCGAAGTGCAAAAGGAAGAAGGCGGCAGCATCAAGCACGACATCGCCGTGCCCGTGACCTTCGTGCCAGAGTTCGTCGCGCGCGCCAACCGGCTTGTCGAGCTGATGATCCCGGGCGCCCGCCCGGTTCCGTTCGGCCATCTCGGCGACGGCAACATTCACTACAATGTCAGCCAGCCGCCCGGCACGGAGCGCGCGGTGTTCCTGGCCAATTGGGAGGCGCTCAACGCCGCCGTGCACGAGATCGTGCTCGATCTCGGCGGGTCGATCAGCGCCGAGCACGGGATCGGGCGCCTGAAGCGCGACCTCCTGCCCCATGCCAAACAGAAGATCGAGCTCGAGCTGATGCGGAAGATCAAGACCGCGTTCGACCCCAACAACATTCTCAATCCTGGAAAGCTCCTGTGATGAAGCGTCTTCAGACCGACGCGCTGTGGATGGCAGTCGACGAGTATTGCAACGACCTGCTCATGCAGGACGACCCCGCATTGGACGCGGCGTTGCAGGCAACCGAGGAAGCGGGTCTGCCCCCGATCAATGTCGCACCCAACCAGGGCAAGCTTCTGACGCTGCTTGCGCGGGCGATCGGCGCCCGCCGCATCCTAGAGATCGGCACGCTCGGGGGCTACAGCACGATCTGGCTTGTGCGCGGTCTTCTTCCCGATGGACGCATGATAACGATCGAGTGGAACCCGGCTTGCGCCAAGGTCGCCCGCGCCAATCTCGCCCGCGCCGGGCTTGGGGCCAAGGTCGACGTGCGCGAGGGCCGCGCCGAGGACGTATTGCCGGAGCTTGGGGCGGAAGGCCCCTTCGATCTCGTCTTCATCGATGCCGACAAGCCCAACACGCCCCTCTATTTCCAATGGGCGGTGAAGCTCGCGCGAAAAGGCTCGCTCATCGTGGTGGACAATGTCGTGCGCGAAGGCGCGATCCTCGATGAGGATGGCGACGCCGATGTGCAGGGCATGCGCCGGTTCCTCGCGCTTGCGGCCTCAGACCCGCAGGTCACGGGGACAGTGCTCCAGACCGTGGGCGCGAAGGGCCATGACGGGCTTGCCGTCCTTCTCGTCACCGCCGACAGCTAGCGCAGCGCGGGTCCGCGCTCCAGCGCCTTGGCCTCTTCGAGAAGCCCGGCTTCCGCCTTCTTCAACTCTCTCAACTGCGCCTCGTCCACTTTCGGGAATTGCAGATCGAGCGCCTCCATCCGCTCGACCAGGGCCGCTGCAACCACGAGGCGGGCGAACCATTTGCGATCGGCGGGGACGACATACCAGGGCGCGTGCTTGGTCGAGGTGTGGCGGATCGTATCTTCGTAAGCCTTGATGAACTTGTCCCAGAGCTTGCGCTCCTCCACGTCATAGAGGGAGAATTTCCACCGCTTTTCGGGATCGGCGATGCGGGCCAGGAGCCGCTTCAATTGCTCCCCCTTGGAAATGTGGAGGAAGAATTTGATCGGCACGGTGCCGCTGCGGGCGAGGTGCAGCTCGAAATTGTTGATGTCCTCGTAGCGCTCCTTCCAGACGTCGCCCGTGACAAGCTTCTGCGGCAAGTTCTGCTTGTCGAGAAGCTCGGGGTGCACGCGCGCGACCACGGTCTCTTCATAGTAGGACCGGTTGAAAATGCCGACGCGGCCGCGCGCAGGCAGCGCGACCGTGGTTCGCCACAGGAAGTCGTGCGCAAGCTCAAGCGAGCTCGGCTGCTTGAACGAATGCACCTCGCAGCCTTGCGGGTTGATCCCCGAAAGCACGTGCTTGATGATGCCGTCCTTGCCCGCGGTGTCCAATCCTTGCAGGATGGCGAGAATGGCCCAGCGTCCTTGCGCGTAGAGCCGCTCCTGCAGCTTGGAGAGGCGCTTGATCCCCGTCGCAAGCAGCTCCTCCGCCTCATTCTTTTCAATGTCGAGGCCGCCCGTGTCGCTGGGATCGCGATCGCCGAGCTTGAAGTCGGACCCTTTGTCGATGCGGAAGCGCGCGATGATCTCGGATGGAAGCATCGGTAACGGCGCCTACAGCAAGGACGGCGCGAGCGGTTCTTGAATGCCCGGCTCCTCGCGCTTCGAATTGTTGATCTTGGGATGCAGCTCGATCGCTTCGAAGAGATCGCCGGGCGCGGGCCGCAACAATTCGCGCGCAGCCTCGGGCGGGGTTTCCTTCACGTCAAGCCAAGCGTCGAAATCGTCGTGAGCGAGAACAACGGGCATGCGGTCGTGCAACGGAGCGATCGTGCCGTTGGCGGGACAGGTGAGGATGGCGACGGTGTCGATCTCCTCGCCCTTGCCGTCGCGCCAGCGCTCGTAGAGGCCGGCAAAAGCGATCAGCCCCACGCCACGCGGGCGAAGGAGGAAGGGCCTGCGTTTGCCCTTGGGCCCGGTCCACTCATAGAACCCATCGGCCGGCACGAGGCAGCGGCGGTAACGCATGGCCTGGCGGAACGATGCCTTCTCGAGCGCCTCCTCGGCGCGGGTATTGATGAGCGTCGGGAACCGCTTCGGATCCTTGACGAAGGACGGAAGCAAGCCCCAGCGCATCGGCCTGAAGCGGCGGAGCCCCTCTTTGTCGCGAACGACCACGGCGACCGGCTGCGTCGGGGCGATATTGAAACGCGCGGGAAAGTTCGGCGTATCGCCATAGCCGAAATAGGCGCGCACGGCCTCCGGCGGGGCGGTCAGGCTGTAACGCGAGCACATTCCGGGCAGATTCCTGTCACCGTTTGGCAATCATGATCGGCCAAGACTTCGCCCATTCCAAGTCCTGGTTTGGCGGCCGAAGCCCCTGTTCGGCGGGGACAAGCCTCCCCACATAAAAGCTCTCGGGAGCTCAATTTCCGTCCATGAACGAGCACACGCCCATCTACCCCAACCTCAGTCATCACGACGGGGCGAGCATCGCCGTGCTCTCCCAAAACAAGGTGCTCCTCGTCAGACGCATGCGCGCGCCGTCGGCCGGATTGTGGAGCCTGCCCGGCGGAAAGATCGAGGGCGGCGAGAGCCCGCCCGAGGCTGCTCGCCGGGAGCTCAAGGAGGAGACCGGCATCGAGGCGGACGTGGAGGGCGTGCTCGACAGGGTCGCGGTCGCGGCTTCCGGCGATCGAACCTACCGGCTCACCGTGTTTTATGGCCGGCTCACCGGCGGGGTCCTCAGGCCCGGCGGCGACGCCGAGACGGCGGAATGGGTCCATCTCGACGAAGTCGAGGCGCGCCCGATGACCGAGGGCACGGTCGAGCTGATCTGGACGGCCGCCCACCGGCTCCGGCGTCCTGAAGGCTAGATTTCAACAAAAAACGGCGTTACTCAGGCTCCATGGGACGGGGCAAACGATTCCCAATAAGGCTCCTTGCCGGCCTTTTCGGCGCGGCCTGGGCCTCCATGGTCTTCGTTTCGACGGCGGAAGCCCAGTTTTTCTGGTGGTTCGATCAGCCGAAGAAGACGTCGCCAAAGCCGCGGGCAAGGGCCAAGCCTCCGGGCGACGACCTGCCCCCCATCGTGCCGCGCGAAAGCACAATACCCCCTCCCCCCGACGACCGGCCCTATGACGACAAGCTGATGCGGCTCGCCGAAATCCTCGGCGCGATCCATTACCTGCGCGAGCTGTGCGGGGCGCAAGAAGGGCAGGTCTGGCGCGAGCAGATGAAAGAGATTTTGCGCAACGAGGGAACGACCGCGGTGCGCCGAGCCAAGCTCGTCAATGCCTTCAACGACGGCTATCGCGGTTACCGCCGCAGCTATCGCACCTGCACCCAGTCCGCAACGCTCGCCACCAACCGCTTCAGTACCGAAGGGGCGACGATCGCGGCGGCACTCGCGCAGAACTCGACCTTTGCAAGCAAAGGCCCGGCCGAAGGGACGCCTCAAGCCTCGCCGGGGACCGGACGCGACTCTGAGCGCGGCCAACCCGCGGCGCCCCCGCCGCAAGCCGCATCGCCCGGCCCGCAAGAGCCCGAGCCTCCGGACTAACCCGACCCAAGAGCCGCACTCTTTGCCAACGGCTCATGCGAGGCGCATGAAGCCGAGGCCGAGATACATGGACATGAAGATCGCGATCACCAGCACGATCAGATAGTGCATCCTGTCTTGCGCGCGGTTGCAGATGGTTTCCGCCATCGGATTGGGAAGCTGTTTGAAGCGGTCCGAAGCAAAGGATGCGGCAAGCTCGACATGACGCCGCATCGCCGACCATCCACAGGTGGCGATGCCGAGCCATGCGCCGCTGACGAGGAGCCCTGCCGTCAGCATGGCAAGCGCCGCCAATTTGTTCTCCCAAAGCGCGGCGGGGCTGATGGCGAGCGCGCCGATAATCAGCGAATTCGCCAGCAAGAGGGCGTTGTGGCGCGCCCATAGCGTCTCCCTCTCCGAATTGATGAGGTCGATATAAGCCTGGAAGACGGCGAACTCTTCGGTCGACGTCGCCGGGCGTTTTTCATTCGTGGGCATAAGCTACGACCTGCGCCAAGTTGCGAGGAGCATAATGGGAACGCCATGGCGATTTGTGCGCGCGATCCTACGGTGCCGACGTTTCGCCCGACTAACTCGATTTCCATTGCTGCTTGCAGTGACGGCCGAAGACACCGAAGTTGATATCCCGGGTCCGGACCCTCGCTTTGCCAAAAGAAGCTAGCAAGACTTTGCCGGGGTGAGCGTGGCCCAGTGGCCACACGCCGGAGCGAAAAGAAGACACCGCGCAGATCGACGCTGCCGAGTTGAGGCTGATTTGGAAGTGGCCGCTAGGGTAGCGTCACACCCGCGCTCTCAAGTCCCTTCCTTACTCCCATTAGGAACGGCGTCATTCCTGACACTGTCGCTGGTCTGGCTGGAGCGGCCGGGATCGCGGCAGATGTTCCGCGAATAGCCTGATACCCTACTTGAAACCCGGACCTGTAATCGTCGTGTGGGACAGGGGGCGCTGGCATCGCTATTTCCCTCCAGTAACTTCAGGGGACGCCGGTTGTTGAGCACCCGGATTACGCTTGCGACTTCCCTCCGGGCTCGCCTGGCGCGAAGGCGTTCGCCGAGGCGGTGGCGCTTTACCACGAGCTCGAGGCCGCTTCGAAGAAGTTTTAGCCGCTTCCCCTCTAGCGCAAGTGGATGGCGGGCCGGGCGGGCCGGTGGTGGTCAGGATAGCAAAAGGGCGCCGATCCAAGTCGGCGCCCTTCTTTACAATAATCCTGAAGCAGCTAAGCCGCGACGGAGTAGAAACCCTTCTTGGTGTCGTACTTCACGCTCGTGATGGACTTATGACCGATGAAGAAAGGTTGCAAAACATTGCCGCAGCCGTTCGCGGGACCGTCAAAGAATGACGACCGCGCTTGCTCGCATCCCACGCAACAAAAGTTGGCACCGGATTTGGCACCGAACTGCCGCGCAATGGGCAACTCTAGGCGCGAAAGACCAGCAGTCGGGAAGGCCGGAAACCTGCGAAAAGCCGGGATCTCCGGCATCTGTCGGCACAGCGCAACAGCGCCCTCGGTAATCCTAAAGATTTACCGTTAGTTCACTCTGATCGGCCTGCCTGCTGTGGGAGGATGTAAGTCTTGTGTCTCAATATCCCCCGATCACAAGAGGCGTCAGAAGTTGCGCTCGGAAAGGCAAGAACTGCGTTCCCCGGAAAGCACCGCGCGAAGGCAGGCGGCGCTCCGATATATTCTTGAAGCATGGGAAGAGGCTTTGCACGACGGCATCGAGCCGGAGATGCTCGCCAATGCCGCGCTGTTCGCCGCGCTGACCGATCTCATCGACGTCTATGGCGAGGACGCGGTCGCGAAAATGACGAACGGGCTGTCCCGGCGCATCCATTACGGCGAGTTCACGCTCAAGCGCATGCCGCTCGCTTGAGCCCGCGGTCTATCTCAACAAGAAACCGTCGACGAGCAGAAGCAGCCCGAACGCGACAAGCACGCCGCCTGCGATTCGATTGATCAGCTTCAAGCGGCCTTCGGTGAGTTTATGCCTGATCGTGGCGATGAGCTCCGATAGGCCGAGCCACCAAAGAAGACTGCCGCCCATCACGGCCGCGACAAGCAATAGAGCTTCGAGATAGGTGTTAAGGCCCCCGATCAGCGAGCCGAGGCCGCCGATCATCGCTGCCATGCCGAGGACGGCGCCCGGATTGGTGACCGTTAGGAAGAACGTCTGCGGGATGATACCCATGTGCTCGAGGAGATGCGATTTCTGGCCGATCGGGATCGTCATCGCGGGCCGCGCGAAGAGGAGCGCAAGGCCGAAGCCGATCAGGAGCAGGCCGCCGATAAGCCGGATCTGTCCGGAATAAGCGCTCATGACGTCGGAAATTGCCGTGACGCTGAAGGCGGCGATCGCGGCAAGCAGGCCGTCGCCGAGCACGGCGCCGAGCCCAGCGGCGAGCCCGGCCCAGAAGCCGCCGGCGACAGTTCGCTGAATAACGAGAATATTGACCGGCCCGATGGGCGCGGCCATCAGCACGCCGATGCCGACGCCGGTGAGCACGAGCTGAAGCGTGGTGAGGACGATTTGCGCGCCCGACTCCAAGGCCGGGCCCTATTCGCTCATCGCGGGCGGCACCGGGCCGCGCGGCATAAGCGCATCTGCGCGTTCCCCTTGCGCTCGTCCGCCGATCTGCGAAATTGATCGCACACGCATGGGTTCTCTCATGGATCGTCGGAGAAGCTTGGTCATGATTGCCCTCGCAGCATTGGTAGCGGGCGTTGCCGCCCTTGTCTACGTACACGACGAAGCATCCACGACGCGCGCGGGAGAGAGCGCCGGAACGGTACTGGCGGCAGCCGATCAAGCGCCGAAGGTAATTTACGATTTCAACGCGCTGCCCGACCCGGTCAAGCGCATGCTGGAGAGGATCGCGACAGCGGCGCAAAGCGGCGAAATCGAGAATATGCGGCCCGTGTTCGAATCGAACGAGCTGAAGCCGATGGTCGCCGCCGCGTTTGTCGGCGACCCCGTCGCCCTGTGGAAAAAGGAATCGGCCGACGGCACAGGCCGCGACATTCTTGCCACCATGCTGAATGTGATGTCCTCGGGCTATGCCCGGGTGGGCCAGGGACCGGACGAGATGTATGTGTGGCCCTATTTCGCCGAGACGGGGCTCTCCGTGCTCACGCCTTCCCAAGAGGTCGAGCTTTACCGCATCGTGCCGCGAGAGCGCGTGGCGGAAATGAAGAAGGCCGGCAAGTACAGCTACTACCGGCTCGGCATCGCGCCGAACGGCGTCTGGCACTATTTCCTTCAATAGAGCCTGTTCAGCCCCGCGGCAGAGCCTCGCCGAAGCGGACAGGCGCACCCTTCGCCTCGCCGAGCTCGCCCTCCCACATGGCAAGGCGTCCGCGCACGAGGGTCCCCATGGGCCAGCCGCGCACTTTCTGCCCGGCAAACGGGGTCCAGCCGCATTTGCTGCCGATCCATTCGTTCTCGATCACCCGCTCTTGCTTGAGATCGACGATGGTGAGGTCGGCGTCGTAGCCGACGGCGATGCGCCCCTTGCCGGCGATGCCGAAGATGCGCTGCGGGCCCGCGCTCGTCAGATCGACGAAACGGGCAAGCGTCAGCCGGCCGGCATTGACATGATCGAGCATCACCGGAACGAGCGTCTGCACGCCGGGCATGCCCGCCGGCGTCGCGGGATAGCTCTTAGCCTTCTCTTCGAGCGTGTGCGGCGCGTGGTCCGAGCCGAGAACATCGACGACGCCCCGTTCGATGCCCCACCACAGCCCCGCCTGGTGGCGGCAGTCACGGAGCGGCGGGTTCATCTGCGCTTTCGTGCCGAGACGCTCGTAAGCTTCCGGCGCGGCAAGGGTCAGATGTTGCGGTGTGACCTCGACCGAGGCGAAGTCCTTGTGGCGCGCGAGCAGCGCCATTTCCTCCGCGGTCGAGACATGGAGCACGTGAACCCGTTTCCCCGCGCTCGCCGCGAGCCGCAACAGGCTTTCGGTCGAGGCGAGCGCCGCTTGCGGATCGCGCCATTCATGGTGGCTCGAAGGATCGCCCGGGCGCTGAAGCGCGGCACGTTCTCTCAGTCGTGCCTCGTCCTCGGCGTGAAACGAAGCCCGCCGCCCGATCGTGGCGAGAATGCGCTTAAGCGTCGCCTCATCGTCGATGAGGAGATCGCCTGTCGATGAGCCGAGGAACACCTTGATGCCGGCAGCTCCGGGCAGTCGCTCGAGGCTGCCGAGCTCGTCGACATTTTCGTGCGTCGCGCCGACGAAGAAGGCAAAGTCGCAAAGCATCCGCCCGGAGGCGGCCTTCACCTTCGCGGCCAAGGCGTCGGAGCTTGTGGTCGCGGGCTTGGTGTTCGGCATTTCGAACACGGCAGTGACGCCGCCCAAGACCGCCGAACGGCTACCTGCGGCCAAGTCCTCCTTGTGCTCGAGGCCGGGCTCGCGGAAATGGACCTGGCTGTCGATCACGCCGGGCAGGATATGGAGCCCCGTCGCGTCGATGGTCCGGGCGACCGCCTGCGCGCGAATTGAGCCAATTTCGGCGATGCGGCCGTCTTTCACGCCAATATCGGCAGGTCCCTCGCCGTCCTGATTGACGACGGTTCCGCCTTTGAAAACAAGATCGAAGGTTTCGGCCAAGGGCGTCTCTTGCGGGGCCTAGCCCCCTCCCATAAATGTCGGTGGCCTTGGTTAGCAGATGGACCTTGTATGAGCCATTGTCATGCGAGCCTATTGCCCTCCCGCGCCGTCCTCAGGATCGGGGGCGCCGACGCCCGTAAATTCCTGCAAGGCCTGATCACGAGCGATATCGGCAAGGTGCAAGGGGCCGATGCCGTCCATGCCGGCCTCCTCTCGCCGCAAGGTAAGGTCCTGTTCGATTTCTTCCTCGTGGCCGAGGGGGACGGCTTCCTCGCCGATTTGGCGCGCGAGAAGGAAGAAGAGCTTCTGAAACGGCTCGCGTTCTACCGGCTCCGCGCAGCGGTCGAGATCAGCGCCGATCCTTCGCGCCAGGTCGCGGCCTGTTGGGGCGGCAAGCCGGCGCAACCGCGTGGCGCCATCGTCTATGCGGATCCGCGGCTGCCCGCGCTCGGCTACCGTGCGTTCCTGGCGCAAGGCGCAAGTCCCGCCGAACTCGGTTGCGAGGCCGCGAGCGAGCAGGACTACCACGCCTTCCGCATCGCCCTCGGCGTGCCGGAAGGCGGCAAGGACTATGCTTTCGGCGATGCCTTTCCGCACGAGGCGCTGTTCGACCATTTGCACGGCGTCGATTTCAACAAAGGCTGCTTCGTCGGCCAGGAGGTCGTCTCGCGCATGGAGCACCGCGGCACGACGCGGAAGCGCATCGTGCCGGTCGAAGGGGCAGCACCCCTGCCTGCCCCCGGCACTAGCATCGAGGCGGCGGGTGCGCCAATCGGAACGCTCGGCTCGGTGAGCGGAACCTCGGGGCTTGCGCTCATTCGGCTCGACCGGGCGGAGGACGCCGTGGCGCGCGGCGAGACTCTCGCGGCAGGCGGTGTCGGGATCGCACTCCGCCGCCCCGCCTTCGTCCGCTTCGCCGTACCACGACGGAGGTCCCCGCGTGAGCCAAAAGCCCGCACGCTGTCCATGGCTCGGGACCGATCCCCTCTACGTCGCCTATCACGACGAGGAATGGGGCGTGCCCGAGCGCGACGACCGCGCGCTCTACGAGAAGCTCGTGCTCGACGGATTTCAGGCGGGACTGTCCTGGATCACCATCTTGCGTAAACGCGAGGCCTTTCGCCTTGCGTTCGACGGTTTCGACCCGGAACGGATCGCACGCTACTCGAAACGGAAGGTCGAAAGCCTGATGCGGGATGAGGGCATCGTGCGCAATCGCATGAAGATCGACGGCGCGATCGCGTCCGCGCGGGCTTGGCTCGACATCATGGAAACGGGCGCGGGCTTCGCGCCCTTCCTATGGGACTTCACCGGCGGCAAACCGATCGTCAATCGCTACAAGAAAATGAGCGAGGTGCCGGCCGAGACGGAACTGTCGCGGACGATCTCCAAGGAACTCAAAGCGCGAGGCTTCAAGTTCTGCGGCCCGACGATCATCTATGCCTTCATGCAGGCAATCGGCATGGTGAACGACCACCTGACCAACTGCCCGCGCCACGCCGCTTGCGAACGGCTCGGCGCGACGCCACCTAACCCTTAGAGCGGCGTGGATCGCGGCTCCGCGGATAGGTGCGTTCCTCTTGGACCCTGCCGTTCCGCTTCTTGATCTTGACCGAACCTGAATTGCCCACGGCCCTCGCCAAAACCCCGCCCTTCGTTGCGGCCGCCTTGCTGGCGAACGATTTCACCGCTTGGCCGGTGCCTTCACTTCGCAGCACCCAGCGCTTGGTCTTGGCATCTTGCGACAGTGTATATTTGGCAAGTTTTGCCATATGCGTCTCCCAGTGACAGATTCGGTCCACCTGCACTCCGACGATCATCGTCCGGAGAAATCGAGCCTCGTCGAGATTCGTCCGTGTCTTCGTGGCCGCTATCGAGAAAATAGTCAATGCCTCGCGAAGCCGCGTCGGACGTCTTGAGCAAGATGAAACGGGTACGGATCGTTCACAACGCCGCCTCCCACACGGGCGCACGCGCCTGGCAGCGCATGCTGAGCGGACGACGGCTCGACCTGCTCGACCCCTCGCCGCTCGACATCGAAATCGAAGACATCGCTCATGGACTTGCGCGCGTTGCGCGCTGGAACGGCCAGACAAGAGGCGCGCATGCTTTCTCGGTGGCGGAGCACAGTCTCCTCGTCGAGCGTATCGCCTCCGAGCTCGAGCCCAAGCTCGGCAGGGACTTCCGCCTCGCGGCGCTCATCCATGACGCGCCCGAATATGTCATCGGCGACTTGATCAGCCCGTTCAAGGCGGCGCTGTCGCTCGACTATCGCGCGTTCGAGGCCAAGCTGCTTGCCGCCATCCATGTCCGTTTCAGCCTGCCGGCGGAGCTTCCGGACAATGTCGTCAAATTGATCAAGCGCTCGGATAGAATCGCGGCCTATTACGAGGCAACAGGCCTTGCCGGGTTCTCGCGAGCAGAGGCGCGGAAATTCTTCGGCCAGCCGCGAGGCTTGAGCGCCCCGCTCGTTGCGCGTCTCTCGCGCTTGGACCCGTTGCCTGCGTCCCGCGTCGAGGTCGAATTTGTAAAGCGGTTCAATGCGTTGCATCGATGATGCGATCGGCGGCGCAATTTCGCGCGCGAAGGTGGATCTATAAAATGGATACCCTGAATTTGGCCACAGAAGCGGCTAGAGTGCCGCGGACCATGAACCGCGAAACCATCTATGTCGCGCCCTTGAGCCTCGTCGAGGTCACGGTCGCCGATGCCCGGGTCAGCCATTTGGTGACGCTGATCAACGGCGACATGCCCATTCCGACGCCGGCAGGAATTGGCCCCGACCGGCATCTCAAGCTCGCCATGAACGATATCTGCGAGCCGCAGCCGGGCCTCGTGCTTCCTTGCATCGGCCATGTCGACGATCTCATTCGATTTGCGCGGGATTGGGACCGTCAGGCGCCGCTCCTCGTCCATTGCTGGGCCGGGATCAGCCGTTCGACGGCGGCCGCCTATATCGCGCTTTGCGCGCTCAACCGCGAAGGCACCGAGCATGACCTCGCCTGGGCGCTTCGGCGCGCCTCGCCCACGGCCTATCCCAATCGTCTCCTGGTGGCGCTCGCCGACGAGGCCTTGGCGCGGGACGGGCGCATGATCGCCGCGGTCGAGGACATCGGCCGCGGCCGGATCGCGGAGGAAGCCAACGTGTTCGCCTTGCCCGCGCTCGTTGCCGCTTGAGCCATGCCCGAGCCCGGACGCAAAGCCACCGAGGCGCATAAGGCGCAAAGCGGCGACCCTCAGATCGAACTCGGGCTCAACGCCGCCATCGTCACGGTCCGCGAGGGCCAACCCCATATTCTCGTCGTGCGCTCCGGCACGGCGGGATCGGGCACATGGGACGCGCTTCCCTTCGGCACATTCGCGCCCCGCGCCCATCGCACGCTCGAGATCGGCTTGCGCGAATGGGTCAAGCGGCAGACCGGGCTCGATCTCGGCTATGTCGAGCAGCTCTATACGTTCGGCGATCGCGGGCGCCATGCGGAGCCCGGCGGGGCGCACATGCTTTCGGTCGGCTATCTCGCCTTGACCCGGGGCGCGGGCGATGAGTTGCTCGGCTCGCACTGGTCGCCCTGGTACGCCTATTTTCCTTGGGAGGACCGGCGCGAGGGGAAACCCGACATTCTCACCGACGAGATCGAGCCGAGGCTGAAGGAATGGGCCGAGCGGCCGCCCCTTCCCGACGAGCCCGCGCGCCCGCTCCGCCGGCAAGAGCGTCTCAGGATCAGCTTCGGCATCGGCGGGGCATGGGACGAGGAGAAAGTGCTCGAACGCTACGAGCTTCTCTATGAGGCAGGACTCGTGGCCGAGGCAAAGCGGGACGGCCGCCCTGCCGCCAAGCAATGGCCGGTCCTGCCGGAGCTTGGCCGCCCGATGGCGTTCGACCATCGCCGCATCCTTGCCACAGCGCTCGGGCGGCTCCGCGGCAAGCTGAAATATCGCCCCGTGGTGTTCGAGCTGTTGCCGCCCGAGTTCACGCTCTACGACCTGCAAAAGACGGTCGAATCCATCTCCGGCACGCTCCTGCACAAGCAGAATTTCAGGCGGCTCGTCGAGAAAGGCGGCCTGGTCGAGGCGACGGAAAACGTTTCGACCGCGACAGGAGGGCGGCCTGCGCGGCTCTACCGCTTCCGCCGCGAAGTCGTGGTGGAGCGCCCGGCGCCGGGCTTACGGGTCAAGGCCGGACGCGGTTGAGCGAACCTCTCATGGCTTGAAACGTTCCGATGAGGAAAGGCCCAGCGAAGCGCAATGACAAAGGCGACGTTCAACGCGGCACGAATTTGGCGTGACCTGAAAGGCCGAAGCGCGCTCCTCCTTGTCGCGGTTTTCGCTTCGCTGGCGCTTGCACTGCAAGTCGGCGGCAAGGATCGCCCTATCGACACCAAGCAAGGACAGATCAAGGTCGAGACGGTGGCGCAGGGTCTCGATCAGCCCTGGGGTTTTGCCTTTCTTCCCGATGGCCGCATGCTCGTCACGGAGAAGCGCGGACGCCTGCGGATCGTGGCGAAGGACGGCGTCATCTCCGAGCCCATCGAAGGCGTGCCCGAGGTAATCGCACACGGTCAAGGCGGCCTCCTCGATGTGGCGCTCGATCCCGCTTTCGCCGAGAACGGCCTCGTCTATCTCTCCTATTCGGAGCCCGGCGAAGAGGGCGCGGGAACCGCGGTCGCGCGCGGGAAGCTCGGCGAAAGGCGCCTCGAAAATGTCGAGGTCATCTTCCGGCAGAAGCCCAAGGTCAGTGGCGGCAACCATTTCGGCTCGCGGCTTGCCTTCAGCCCCGACGGCAAGCTCTTCGTCACGCTCGGCGATCGCTTCAAATTCGATCCGGCGCAAGACCTCGCGAACGATATCGGCAAGATCGTGCGCATCAATCCAGACGGCTCGATCCCCGAGGACAATCCCTTCGTGGGGCAAGAGGGCAAGCTGCCGGAGATCTGGTCCTACGGCCACCGCAATGCGCAAGGGGCGGCCATCCACCCCGTGACCGGCAAACTGTGGGAGAGCGAATTCGGCCCGTTCGGCGGCGATGAGCTCAATATCCCGGAAGCGGGCAAGAACTACGGCTGGCCGGTGGTGAGCTGGGGCAAGCATTATGACGGCACCGACATCCCCGATCCGCCCGAGCACCCGGAATTCGCCGACGCCATCTATCACTGGAACCCAGTGATTTCTCCCTCCGGCATGACCTTCTACACGGGCGACGCCATTCCCGGCTGGAAAGGCAATCTCATCTTGAGCGGGCTTTCCTCCCGATCGATCACCCGGCTCGAGCTCGATGAAGAAAAAGTCGTGGGGGAAGAGCGGATACCCATACGCAACCGCATCCGCGACGTTGCCCAAGGTCCAGACGGGGCCCTTTATGCGCTGACCGACGCGGGCAACGGCAAGATCCTGAAGCTTACGCCTGCTCGATGAGCATGGGCTGTTAACCGGAGCGGGGGTCCTTTCATGGCACGGCGCGGGCTCTCGATTGGCTTCTTCGGCCTGTTCGGCCGCTCGCCCGAGCTACGAGAATTCGACACGGCGCTCCGCTCGGTCGATCTCCACCCCAATCTCGTGCCTGAAGCCGTCAAGCTCGCCGCCGTCAACCTCTTGCAGGAGCGGGCCAAGGATCGCGCGCCCGAGCCCCGATCCTACCGCGAAGCAGCCGAGATCATCGCCTATTGCATGACCGGGGGCGATGCTTTCGCGGCCGCCAATGGCGCTAGGCTTGCGGCCGAAGTCAAGCGGCGTATCGAGGCGGCGCTAGATCCCGGCACGAATCTCGATGCCAAGCTCGTGCTCCTCGCCTTGCACGCGCGGGTGATCCAGCCAAGCGTCGTCGACGATTTTGGGCTGGAAAGCGGCGATTGAGTTTTGGCGCGCGCCGTATAGTTGCCATACTGAAACGGTCGATAGGGCCCCTATCCGCCGTCCCTACCCTCACGATCCGACAATGGCCGCCATCATCTCCGTCAAGAACGTGTCGAAGACCTATGCAACGGGTTTCGAGGCGCTCAAGGACATCAATCTCGACATCGAGAAGGGCGAGATCTTCGCCTTGCTCGGGCCGAACGGCGCGGGCAAAACCACGCTGATCAACATCATCTGCGGGATCGTGACTGCGAGCGCGGGCAAGGTCACGATCGACGGCCACGACATCGTCACCGATTACCGCCCCGCGCGGTCCTTGATCGGGCTCGTGCCGCAGGAACTCACCGCCGACATGTTCGAAACGGTTTGGGCGACCGTCACGTTCAGTCGCGGGCTGTGGGATAAATGGCCGAGCCCAGACCATATCGAGAGCGTACTGAAGAGCCTCTCCTTGTGGGAGAAGAAGGACTCGAAGCTCATGACGCTGTCGGGCGGCATGAAGCGCCGGGTCCTGATCGCCAAGGCGCTGTCGCACGAGCCAACCATCCTCTTTCTCGACGAGCCGACCGCGGGCGTCGATGTCGAGCTGCGCAAGGGAATGTGGGAGAACGTGCGGGCGCTGCGCGATTCCGGCGTAACCGTCATTCTCACCACCCACTACATCCACGAGGCCGAGGATATGGCCGACCGGATCGGCGTCATCAATCAGGGCGAGCTGATCCTGGTGGAGGACAAGGCCGAGCTGATGCACAAGCTCGGCAAGAAGCAGCTCACGCTTCAATTGCATCATGCGCTCGACGTCATACCGGCCGCACTTGCAGGACACCACCTTGCGCTCACGAACGGCGGGAGCGAGCTCGTCTATACCTACGATACGCAAGGGCCCCGCACCGGCATCACCGGACTGCTCACCGATCTCGCGCAGGCCGAAATTAGGTTCAAGGACCTCGATACGACGCAGAGCTCGCTCGAGGACATCTTCGTCGATCTCGTGAGGGGGGACCGATGAACCTTCCGGCGATCGCGGCGATCTACAAGTTCGAGATGGCGCGCTGGGGCCGCACGTTCCTGCAGAGCATCGTCTCGCCCGTGATCGCGACCTCGCTCTATTTCGTGGTGTTCGGAGCGGCCATCGGCTCGCGCATCACCGAGATCGAGGGCATCGAATATGGCGTCTTCATCGTGCCGGGCCTCGTCATGCTCACGCTGCTCACCCAGAGCGTGACCAACGCCTCGTTCGGCATCTATTTTCCGCGCTTCACCGGCACCATCTACGAGCTTCTGTCGGCGCCGATCTCGGCGTTCGAAATCGTGATCGGCTATGTCGGAGCGGCCGCCACCAAGTCGATCCTGCTCGGGCTCGTGATCCTCGCCACCGCCTGGATGTTCGTGCCGCTCAAGATCGCCCATCCGGTGTGGATGGTCGCGTTCCTGGTGCTGACCGCCGTGACCTTCAGCCTGCTCGGCTTCATCATTGGGCTTTGGGCCGACGGCTTCGAGAAGCTGCAGCTCGTGCCGCTCCTCATCATCACGCCGCTCACCTTTCTCGGCGGCACCTTCTATTCGATCTCGATTCTGCCGCCCTTCTGGCAGACCGTCACGCTGTTAAATCCGGTGGTGTATCTCGTGAGCGGCTTCCGCTGGAGCTTCTACGAAATCGCCGACGTGAGTCCGGCCATCAGCCTCGCCATGGTCGGGGTGTTTCTCGCCATTTGCCTCGGCGTGGTGTGGTGGATTTTCAAGACGGGCTATCGCCTAAAGAGCTGACGAGGCATACCGATCCGGCGAACGCCGAGGGGACCAGGGCCGAGCAATGAGGGAAATTTCGGCCGAGACGGATCCGGGCGCGCGCGCCTTCGCTCAAACGCACGATCGGGCCGGCGCAGATGGCGCTTTACGGCCTTGGCAGCATGCTCGGCGCCGGGATTTACGGGTTGATCGGCAAGGCCGCGGGGCAGGCTGGGAACGCCGTGTGGCTCTCATTCGTCGTGGCTCTCGTGGCGGCCCTCCTCACCGCGCTTTCCTACGCCTCTCTCGGCTCGCGCCATCCGCGCGCGGCCGGCGCCGCCTACGTCACCGAGCGCGCCTACGGCTTTCCCCTCTTGAGTTTCATGACCGGGCTTGCGCTCGTCTGCTCGGGGCTCACCTCGATCGCGACGCAGAGCCAGGTGTTCGCCGCCAACTTGACCGCCCTGTTGGGACTCAAAAGCGTCCCGCTGTCATGGCTCGCGCTCGGGTTCCTGCTGATCCTGACCGGCATCGTGTTCCGCGGCATCCGCGAGTTGATGTGGGTCAATGTGCTGTGCACGCTGATCGAGGCGGGCGGGCTCGTGCTCCTCATCGTCGTCGGCGCGTCCTATTGGGGATCGGTCGACTATCTGGAAACGCCCGCGCTGCCCGGCGGGGACCATGCCGCGCTGCTCGTCATGCAGGCCGCGGTGCTTGCCTTCTTCGCTTTCATCGGCTTCGAGGACATGATCAACGTCGCCGAGGAGACGCGCGACCCCGAGCGCACGGTGCCGCTCGGGCTCATTCTCGCGATGGCGGCTGCGGCCGTGCTTTACATCTCCGTGGCGGTCACCGCCGTCTCGGTCGTGCCGTGGAAAGAACTTGCCGCAGCGCCGGGTCCGATCACCGCGGTCATGGAGCGCGCTGCGCCCACTCTCCCGCCCGTGCTGTTCACCGCCATCACCCTATTCGCCGTCGCCAACACCGCGCTTGTCAACTATGTCACGGCCTCGCGCCTCGTCTACGGCATGGCGCGCCAGGGACTTCTGCCCCAACGTCTCGGCCAGGTGCATGCCGC
Organism: uncultured Alphaproteobacteria bacterium; assembly: GCA_963818165.1. Classification (GTDB taxonomy): domain Bacteria; phylum Pseudomonadota; class Alphaproteobacteria; order Rhizobiales; family Methyloligellaceae; genus Methyloceanibacter. The sequence continues at coordinate 44,619 of CAWFRD010000028.1, read as the reverse complement.
GCGGCACACCCCGCATCTCGCCGTTGCCATGCTGTTTCTCGTGCTCGCGCCGCTTGCGCTTCTCGGCACGATCGCGGAACTTGCCGCGGCGACCGTGCTTCTCCTGCTTTTCGTGTTCATGGTGGTCAATGGCGCGCTCTTCATCCTGAAGGGACGCGACGGCGAGAGGCGCGGCCGCTTCGAGATACCGCGCGCGATCCCGGCATTCGGCGCTCTCACCTGTCTCATTCTGATCGTGGTGCGTGTTGCGACAGGCGATTGGCGGGCGCCTGCGCTCGCGGGCGCGCTCCTATTCGGCGCCTTCGCCCTCCATGTCTTGATACAGCGAAAGCGCTAGAGCCGGTGCGGCGGGTGGCGTTGGTCGCCCCTCCGGTTCAGCCGGCGCACATAGGTGATTGTCGCCTCGGGGCGCTCGGCCTTCACTTTGAGCGCCGCAATCAAGGCATCCTCGGCCCTGACCACGAGCCGGTCGCCCCTCCCCTCGACAGTGATTCCGACCGTGAATTGCGACTGCATAGCGAAGGCTCCTGAAAAAGGCCGACCATGCCGGGGACCGGCCCGTGAAGCCTAGCAAAAGACCGCCACTTCGCCCATGAGGAAAGCCTGAGCCCGCAGCGCTACGGCAGGGCGCCGGCAAAGCCCGTGGCTTGCGGCGGAGCCGCCGAGCCGACAGTGCTCGGTTTCGGCTGCTTGGGCTTGGGCTCGTCCTTGGCCGCGGCGTTGTCGGCGACGGCCTCGGGCTTCGCCTGCTTGCCGAGAACCGCGGCGGCCACGCCGGCATCGAGGCCATAGATATCGGCGAAGCTTTGCAGCTTGCCTTCGGCATCGGCCGAGAGGGTGAAATAGGTGGTGTGCACCGGCACGCGGTTCCGAATCGACACGCCGCTGTTGTAGCCCTTGGCCAGCAGCTTATCGATCTCGGCCTGTGGCACGCCGCTGTCCTCGGCCAAGATCATCGCGGCAACCTTGCCGGGGTTCGCGACGCGCGGACAATGATGGCCTTCGGCGCGGACCTGCAGCGACAACAGCTCGCGCTTGATGGTGTCGTGCATGTAGACCGAATGCCGGTTGGGATAGAGGAACTTCACCTTGCCGAGGACATTCTTGGGACCCGGCGCTTGGGTGAAGCTGATCGCCCCCATGTTCACGGAGTTCCAGTTGATCGAGCCTGGGTCGACGCGCTTGCCGTTATAATTCACGTTTAGCTCGTGCTGCTTCAGGATCGACGAGTTGCCGCCGAACATGCCGCCCCCTCCGCGCAAGCGCGGCAAGAGATCCTCCCTGATAATCGTCGGGGGCACGGTCCATTCCGGATTGAAGACGATCGATTTGAGGTCCGCCGAGAAGATCGGCGTGGCGTAAACCGGCTTGCCGACGACCGCCTTCTCGGAGTGGATCGTCTTGCCGTTCTTGACGATATAGACCATGAACTCGGGGATATTGATCTGGACGTAGAGCGCGCCGAGATCCTCAGGCATCCAGCGCCAACGCTCCATGTTGATCAAGATCTTCTGCACGTTGCGCGGCTTGGCGCCCGCCTCGCTTTCGAGCGCGCGCCTTAGCAGCGCCTGGCGCAGGCGCTGGAATTGCTCGTGCTTCGGATGCAGCGACTGGAGATAGAGATCGGGCTCGGCCGCATCGGCGATCCCGGCAAGCACGGTCTTCGGATCGCGGAAGGTGGGCATCATGTCGTTATTTTTGAGCTTGTCGGGGTCGGTCCTGCCGCCGCGCGCATAGCGCGCGTATTGCAAGACGGCGAGATCGAGCTCGATCTCGAAGCGTGCCTCGTCGTCGATGGAGGCCGGAAGCTTGCCGGCCGAAGGCAGAGCGAAGGCCGAGCCCGAAAGTCCCCAATCGTCTGCCTCGAGGATCTCCTCGATGGCGGCGAGGCCTTCGCGCGAGAATCCCATATCCGTCATCCAGACCGGCTCGCTGCGCCCGTTGTAGAAGACTCCGAGCGCGGCGATGTCGTCGGGGTTGGCTTTCCCGCGCAACGCGGGATCGGCGAGCTTGGTGCGGATCGCCTCGACGATCGGCGTGGCCGCGGCCGCGATCGCGACGGTTTGAACCGTCGTCGTCGCGGGCGGCGTTGCGGCGGGTTCACTCGCGTTATCGGCGGGAGCCGTCGCCTGAGCGGCGGGATCGGCGGGGGCGGGCATCGCGTTCGGCTTGGCGGGTTGTTCGACCGGAGTTGCGCCGCCCGCGTTCGGATCTGCGGCATCCTCCGCGGTCGCGGTCTCTTGCGCGAAGCCCCGCGTTCCGATCGCCGCACCAAATAGGAGAATTGGGGAAGCCGCGACAACGGCGGCCACCCAGAACCGTCCACGCATCTCCACCAACCCCTCGTACCCAGCCAATAGGTTAATCCCAGACTGGTGCACGGGCCAACAGGATTCCGCCCTCGGCGAGAGGAGCGGCATCGAACGCGACCGAAGACCCCGCTGCCCATTTCGGGAGGCCCTTCAAGGCGATGGCGGCGGCGCCTCAGGGCCTTTGAAGTTACCGCTCGATCACCTATACTCTTTGTGAGGATAGCTTCGGAGGCCGGCCTTGCGCCGGATGTTTTAACGACCCATATATGCTCATTATGAGCATTAACGTAAGCGGAGATCGTTCGATGACGAGTCTTCAAGACGGCGCATCCTCGCGCGTCCGCAAAGTGCCGCCGGTCCTCAGCCCGAGCCTCTTGCCCGACCTCGCCTATACGCCGGAGGTCGCGCGCGAGACCGCGCATCTCTACGAGCGCGTCTCACGCGTCATCCCGCCGATCGAATGGCCGGGCTTTGCCCCCTACATCAAGGCCATCAACGAGCTCAAGCGCGCGCGGAACGCCGTCGTGCTCGCGCATAACTACATGACGCCGGAAATCTTCCATTGCGTCGCCGACGTGGTCGGCGACTTGCTTCAGCTTGCGCGCGAGGCGGCCAAGACCGACGCCGACATCATCGTCCAGGGCGGCGTGCATTTCATGGCCGAGACCTCGAAACTGCTCAATCCCGACAAGACGGTGCTGATCCCCGATCTCAGGGCCGGCTGTTCGCTCGCCGCCTCCATTACCGGCGCCGACGTGCGGGCCCTGCGCGAGGCCTATCCGGGCGTGCCCATCGTCACCTATGTCAACACCTCGGCCGAGGTGAAGGCCGAAACCGATATTTGCTGCACCTCGTCGAACGCCGTGCGCGTCGTTGAGTCGCTTGGCGCCAAGCGCGTGATCCTTATTCCCGACGAGTATCTCGCCAAATGGGTCGCAACCCAGACTCCAGTGGAGATCATCACCTGGAAGGGCCATTGCGAGGTGCATGAGCGTTTCACCGGCGAAGAGCTCCGCGCCTATCGCGAGACCGATCCCGGCGTGAAGATCATCGCGCACCCCGAATGCGCGCCCGACGTGCTTAGGGAAGCCGATTTCACCGGCTCGACCTCGGGCATGATCAAGTGGGTCAAGGAGCACCAGCCATCAAAGGTGCTGCTCGTGACGGAATGCTCGATGAGCGACAACGTCGCCGTCGAGGCGCCGAACGTCAACTTCGTGCGGCCGTGCAATCTCTGCCCGCATATGAAGCGGATCACGCTGCCGAAGATCCTCGACAGCCTCGTCTTCCTCAAGGAAGAGGTCACGATCGATCCCGCCATCGCCGAGCGTGCGCGCGCCTCCGTCGAGCGCATGATCAACCTCAATCATTGACGTTGGTGCCTGCAGCGAGGACGCATATTCCATGACAGCGCGCGTCGAGTTCCCCGCTAAAGCGCATGGAGGGGTGGTGATCGTAGGCGCCGGGCTTGCCGGGCTCTTCACCGCTCTCAAGCTAGCGCCGCTTCCCGTCACCGTCATTTCGGCGGCGCGGTTCGGCGAGGGCGCGTCGAGCCTGTGGGCGCAAGGCGGGATCGCGGCCGCGGTCGCCGAGGGCGACACGGCCGAAGCGCATGCCGCCGATACGATCGCGGCCGGCGCCGGCATCGTCGATGAGAAGATCGCGCTGATCATGGCGCGGGAAGCGCGCGAGCGCATCGAGGACTTGCTGTTCTACGGCGTGCCGTTCGACAAGGACCTCGAGGGTCGGCTTGCGCTCGGCCGCGAGGCCGCGCATGGCCGCAGCCGCATTCTTCACGTCAAAGGCGACACGGCGGGGCGCGCCATCATGCATGCGCTCACCGAAGCGGTGAGAAAGACGCCGTCGATCACCGTGCTCGAAGGCCTTGCCGCGCGCGACCTCCTGCTCCGCGAGCGTAGCGTCGCCGGCATCGAACTCGCGCCGGCCGACGAGCCTCGGGCGCAAGGCTTCATCCTTCCCGCGAGCACCGTCATGCTCGCGACCGGCGGCGCCGGCCAGCTCTATTCCGTCACCACCAACCCGCGCGAGGCCCGCGGCGAAGGCATCGCCATTGCCGCCCGCGCCGGCGCCATCATCGCCGACGCCGAGTTCGTGCAGTTTCATCCGACCGCGATCAATATCGGCCGCGACCCCGCCCCGCTCGCGACAGAGGCGCTCCGCGGCGAAGGCGCGCTTCTGATCAATGCGCGCGGCGAGCGCTTCATGCGCGCGGTCCATGGCGATGCAGAGCTTGCCCCGCGCGACGTCGTCGCCCGCGCCGTCTACCGCGAAGTCATGAGCGGGCGAGGCGCCTTCCTCGATTGTCGTGCGCTCGGGAAGACGCTCGTCGAGCATTTCCCGACCGTTGTGGCCGCTTCCCGCACGGCCGGCATCGATCCTGTGCGCGAGCCGATCCCCGTCGCGCCTGCCGCTCATTACCACATGGGCGGCATCCTGACCGATGCGTCGGGGCGCAGCACCGTCGATGGGCTTTGGGCCTGCGGCGAAGTGGCCTCGACCGGCGCCCATGGCGCGAACCGTCTTGCCTCGAACTCCCTGCTCGAGGCCGTCGTGTTCGGCGCGCGCGTCGCCAAGGACATCGCTTCGTCCTCGCGTCCCATGAGCCTCAAGGCGGCGAGACACGAGCCGCCCGCTTCCGCTGCGGGCGCGCGCGAGAACGGCGAAAGCGCCGGGCGGATGCTGCGACTTGCCATGACGGAAGGGGTGGGCGTCATTCGCGATGAAGCTTCCCTCAGAAACGCGCTTGCCGCGATCGTCGCGGCTCGGGAGGAACGGCGCGGGCGACCGGCGCCTCGCCAATATGCTCACCGCCGCGAAGCTGATCGCTGCGGCAGCGTTGGCACGGAAAGAGAGCCGCGGCGCGCATTTCCGCAGCGACTTTCCGCTGCCTGACGAGCGACTCGCCAAGCGCAGCTTCCTCACGCTCGAAAAGGCGGAAGCCATCGCGAGCGAGGCGATCGACACAGCTCCGCCTTCCCGCCGGCGGAAGTGTGGCGTCGAGCGCGGCGCTTCCCGCATGAGCGCGAAATCGCCTTTTCCGCTTGCCTTGCCGCGGCTTCTCGTCGAATGCGCCGTTGGCGCCGCGCTCGAGGAGGATCTGGGCGCGGCGGGCGATATCACCACCGACACGATCATCCCCGCGGACGCCACCGCCACGGCGGCGATCGTCGCGCGTCAAGCGGGCGTGGTGGCGGGGCTAGACCTCGCCGAGGCGGCCTTCAAGACACTCGACCCCGATATCCGGTTCACGCGGATCGTCGCCGACGGCGGCAGCGTTGCCGCAGGCGGAAGGATTGCGACCGTGTCCGGCAAGACCCGCGCGATCCTGACCGCGGAAAGGATTGCGCTCAACTTCCTCGGACGGTTGAGCGGAATCGCCACCTTGACCGCGTCTTACGTCAAGGCGGTCGAAGGCACGGGCGCGCGCATCGCCTGCACGCGCAAAACGACGCCGGGACTTCGCGCGCTGGAGAAATATGCGGTGAGGGCCGGTGGCGGCATCAACCATCGCTTCGGCCTCTATGACGCGGTGCTGGTGAAGGACAATCATATCGCGGCGGCGGGCGGCATCGCGGGCGCTCTCGCGCGGCTGAAATCGCGCGCCGGCCATTCGGTCAGGATCGAAGTCGAGGTCGATACGCTCGATCAGCTCGCCGAGGCGCTGAAATTTCCCATCGACGCGGTGCTCTTGGACAACATGGACGCCGGCACCTTGCGCGAAGCGGTGAAACTGATCGCGGGCCGGGTCGTGACGGAAGCTTCCGGCGGCGTGACGCTAGAGAATGTGCGGGAAATCGCTTTGACCGGCGTCGACGTGATCTCGGCCGGCGCGCTCACTCACTCGCCGCGAAACCTAGACTCATCGCTGGAGTGGGAGCGTTAGGGCTGCCGCCGGCGACCGCGACGAGCGAAACCGCCGGTGCAAGAGTGAACAGCGAGGGCGCCGGCTCAGGCGCAGGCTGTTGCGGCGCTTGCGGGGCCGCCGAGGCCTCGACGAGATAAGGCTCCTCGTTCCGCTCCTTGTAGAAGATGTGGCGCCCGATCGTGTCGATCCGGCTCATGCTGCCGGCCCAGTTCGGTCGCACGTAATTGGCATGGTAGAAGGTCGAGTAGCCGACCTCGGGCAGCCAAAGCTCGCCCTTGGTGATCCGCCTGGCGATATCTTGGGCTTGCGCCCATTGCGCATCGTTGCGCGGGTTGTCGGTCTTGCCGTCGCAAGTGAAGGAGAACTGGCAGCCCGGCGACATCTGTCCTTGATAGACGACGCCGCAGATCGTCTCGGGGAAGAGCGGGCTCCTCACCCGGTTGAGGATCACCTGCCCGACAGCGACTTGGCCGCGCTCCGGCTCGCCGCGCGCCTCGAAATAGATGGCAATGGCGAGGCAGCGCTTTTCGCGAGCCTCGAACTCGGCTTGGCTCTCGCCGTGATAGCGGAAGTTCAGGGCCTCGGGCGTCGGGTGATAGGCGATGTCCTCGGACGAGGGCCGCAAGGAATCCGTATCGAAGCTCGAAGCGGCGGCCAGCATCATGAGCGAGTTGTCGGTGGTGCCGCCCGAATTGCTCAACGCGACCACGGAGGTCGTCGGTTTCAGCCGGTCTGACTTGCCTGCGCCATTGATCTCGCCGCGGCGTCCGACGGCGCCGGTCATGGCCGGATCGGCGACGAGGCTTCGCTGCGATCAGCTGCTTGCCGGCCGTGGTGACCGTACTGCGCGCGAGATATTGGTCGGCCCGGGGTTCTTTTCCCTTGGTGCGGAACAGGGGGGCGGCCTCGCGCGGCAGGCGCTCGGGCGCGAACTCGGCCCGGCGCGTCAGCGGCTGATCCGAACCTTTGCCCGAAAGATAAAGCTCGACTTGGAAAGCGACCGGGTTGCCGGGCACTGAGGCGACATAGCCGAGAGCAATGAGGGGAAGCGGCACGAGCGCAGCCACGGTGTGCCACATCCGACGAGGTAGGCGTCGGCCCATGTTCCCTCCAGTTCCCCGTACTCCAGCGGGATTGCGGGCGACGCGCTCGCCCTCGTCCCGCCCCAACTCAAAGGCAGCAAGGCATGCGCCCGCGCCGTGAGGCGTCCCCGTTCTTTCACCAGGCAAAGATGGTGGGAATTCAGTAGTTTAGTTGTAGTCCCCCACCGGATTTTGGCCCGGCAATCCCGTCTCGTTACCGTTACCCTAACTGGTAAATTAGAGCAAAATAAGGTCGGCGGCAACGGCACTATACTTGTCAGGGGGAAGGCCTAAGGATCGGTTACCGTGGCCCGAGGGCCGCCTGGGCGGCGGCAAGACGGGCGATAGGCAGCCGGTAGGGCGAGCAGGACACATAATCCAGGAGAAGCTTGTCGCAAAAGCGGATCGTCTCAGGGTCGCCCCCATGCTCCCCGCAAATCCCCATCTTCAAGCCGGGGCGCACTTTGCGCCCGCGTTCCGCTGCTATCTGCATCAATTCGCCGACCGCCTTGTCGAGGGTGATGAAGGGATCGTGCTGGATGATCCCCCTATCGACATACTCGCCCAGGAATCGCCCGGCATCGTCGCGGCTGAGCCCGAATGTGGTCTGGGTCAGGTCGTTCGTGCCGAAGGAGAAGAACTCGGCGCTCTCGCCGATTTCCTCCGCCATCAGGCAGGAGCGGGGCAACTCGACCATGGTGCCGACCGAATAGGCAAGACTGGTCCCCCGCTCCTTTTCGACCGCCCGGGCGACGTCGGCGATGCGTCCCTTGACGATATCGAGCTCGCCCTTTGACACGACCAGAGGCACCATGATCTCGGGGATGACCCGGTCATGCAGGGCTTGGCCAGCTTCGATCGCCGCCTCGAAGATGGCGCGGGCCTGCATCTCCACGATCTCGGGATGGCTCACGAGGAGCCGCGATCCGCGCTGCCCGAGCATGGGATTGAATTCGGCGAGGGCTGCGACCCGGCGGCGCAGGCGCGCGACGCTCACGCCCATCTTGGCGGCGACCTCGGCGATGACGTCCTCGCCGTGAGGCAGGAATTCATGCAATGGCGGATCGAGCAGGCGAATGGTCACGGGCAGTCCCGCCATGATCTCGAACAGTTCGATGAAGTCGCGGCGCTGCGCCGGCAGGAGCTTGGCGAGCGCGCGGCGGCGCCCTTCCGGATCTTCGGCGAGGATCATCTCGCGCATGGCGAGGATGCGGGTCTCTTCGAAGAACATATGCTCGGTGCGGCAGAGCCCGATGCCTTCGGCGCCGAAGGCACGCGCCTGACGCGCATCGGCCGGCGTATCGGCATTGGCGCGCACTTTGAGCCGGCGAAAGCCGTCGGCCCATTGCATCAGGACGTTGAAGTCGTCCGATAGGACCGGCTGGCGCATCGGCACACGGCCCTTGATGATCTGCCCGGTCGAGCCGTCGATCGTCACCACATCGCCCTTTTGCAAAAGGACGCCTCCGGCGGAAAGCGTCTCACGGTCGAGGTCGATCACGACCGCGGAGCGCGCCCACGATGCAGGGCCTCCCCATGCCGCGCGCCACCACGGCGGCATGGCTCGTCATGCCGCCGCGCGTGGTGAGAATGCCGAGCGCCGAATGCATGCCTTGCACGTCCTCGGGCGAAGTCTCGACGCGGGCGAGGATCACGTTGTGACCCTGCGACTTGAGATGCACCGCCTCGTCGGCATCGAAGACGAGCTCGCCCGAAGCCGCGCCGGGCGAAGCCGGCAGACCCTTGGCGAGGACCATCTTCTCGGCATCGGGATCGAGCATTGGATGCAGGAGCTGGTCGAGTTGGCCGGCATCGATGCTGCGGACCGCCTGTTCCCGGCCGATCAGGCCCTCCTTGGCCATATCGACGGCAATCTTGAGAGCGGCTTGCGCCGAGCGCTTGCCCGAGCGGGTCTGCAAGATGAAAAGCTTGCCCTCCTGCACCGTGAACTCGATGTCCTGGATGGCGCGGAAATGGGCCTCGAGCCCCGCGCAGGCCGATTTCAACTCGGCGAACATCTCGGGCATGAGCGCTTCGAGCGAAGGCCATTTCACATTGATGGCGCGGCGCGCGGATTCGGTCAGAGGTTGCGGCGTGCGGATGCCCGCCACAACGTCCTCGCCTTGCGCATTGAGCAGGAACTCGCCGTAAAGCTCGCGCGCGCCGGTCGAGGGGTTGCGCGTGAACACAACGCCGGTCGCGCTCCGCTCGCCCATGTTGCCGAACACCATCGCCTGGATGGTGACGGCGGTGCCCCAATCGTCGGGGATATCGTGCAGCCGCCGGTAGGCGATGGCGCGGGCGTTCTGCCAGGAGCCGAACACGGCGGCGATCGCGCCCCAGAGCTGGGCGTGGATGTCTTGCGGGAAGGGCGTGCCGAGCTCGGTTTCGACGAGCTTTTTGAAGCGGCCGATGAGTTCCGGCCCAATCCTCGGCGGAAAGCTCCGTATCGAGCTCGAAGCCTTTCAGGTTCTTTTCGTTCTCGAGGATCTCCTCGAACAGCTCGTGGTCGAGGCCGAGAACCACGTCGGCATACATCTGGATGAAGCGGCGATAGGTGTCGTAGGCGAACCGCCGATCTCCGGAGCGCCGCGCCAGACCCTCGACGGTCCGGTCGTTGAGGCCGAGATTGAGCACGGTGTCCATCATGCCCGGCATCGAGGCCCGCGAGCCCGAGCGCACCGAAACGAGCAGCGGATTGTCTTCATCGCCAAAGCGCGCGCCGACGGTCGCGGCGACCGTATCGAGCGCGGCCTTCACCCTAGGTTTCAGCTCCTCGGGGAGCTTTCGCCCGAGGTCGTAGTAGACCGCGCAAAGCTCGGCGGAGATGGTGAAGCCGGGCGGGACCGGAAGCCCGAGCCGCGACATCTCGGCGAGGTAAGCGCCCTTGCCGCCGAGCCTATCGCGATCGGCCGCAGAGCCGTCGGCGCGGCCGCCGCCGAAGCCGTAGACCAATTTCGGCGCGGTCGCGGGGGCTTTCTCCGTCTTGATCATCGCATGGTCCATGATCGGTCCGCCGTTGTAGCGGTCCCCCGAACTTCACACAAAAGGCCGAGCGCGGAAATGGTTTAAGGGCGTACCACCGATGGCGCGCGCAGGCGGCGATCGGCGATGAAATCGCCGGAGCCGATCAGCCGGGCGCGGGGCATTTCCTTAAGCGCATAGGCGAAAGCCGCGACGCTGCCACCCTTGTCGAGCGCCACCTTGACGGTGACGCGATGAAACAGGCCGACGGCCTCAGGCCATTCCCGCTCCTCGTCTTCCGCCGGCGAAACGCCCTCATACTTGTCGAGGTCGATGAGGAGCCTCGGTCCCGCGCCGAGCGCAAAGACATTGCCGATTACGCGGTATTTCGGCTCAGGCGCGAAGAAAGCGCCGGGCCAGGAATCGAAATAAGAGACGGCCCGGGGTGGAGCCTCTGCCGATGTGCTTTGCGCCTACCCTCAAGCGATGCGCCATCGGGTGCGAGCTCTCGGCTCTCAGCGTGCCATAGACGAAAAGATGATCCGGCATGTTCTTCCCGATCATTCCGGCAGCACGAGGCAGCCGTCCCTATCGAGATCCCAATGGGGGTTGTAGGCGATCTCCCAGAGATGCCCGTCAGGATCGGCGAAGTAGCCGTTATAACCGCCCCAAAAAGTCTTGGTTCCCGGCTTCAAGATGCGCGCTCCGGCAGCCTTCGCCTTCGCTAGTACCGCATCGACCTCTGCCTCGCTTGCGACATTTTGCGCGACGACGATCCCGCCATTGCCGTCCCACAGTGCGTCCGCGTTTGCGTCCTCGATCTGTGCGTTCCGGCCCCAAAGCGAGAGCACGATTCCTCCGCCGCGGAAGAAGCTCACGTTATCCTGACTTGCCGACGTCGATTTCACGAAGCCGAGGTTTTCGTAGAAGCGCGTCGCTTTCCCAATATCGGCAACTGTGAGCGTAATCAGGGTGACGTTCGCCTGCATGCGCCCTCGCTCACCCCTCGATCTTGGAGAAATCGGCAACGGCGAGCGTCGTTGCGCGGACGCGGTTCAAGAGCCGCAAGCGGTTGGCGCGAAGATTGGCTTCTTGCGTATTCACGGTGACAGAGTCGAAAAACGCATCGACGGGAACGCGGAGCTTCGCCATCTCCGACATTGCGGCGGCGAAATCCTCGCGCGCGGTCGCGGCGGCTGCGGCCCGTTCCACCTCATCGACAGCTTTGGCGAGGGTTTGTTCTTCGGGGCGTTTTAGCAAGCTCGGATCGGGCGCTTGGTCGTAGGTCACGCCGTCCTTTTTCTCCTCGATGCGCAGGATGTTTATCGCGCGCTTGGTGCCGGTCAATAGATGCTCGCCGTCCTCCGTGTCGAGAAAGCGCCCGAGCGCATCAACGCGGCGAACGATCATCAGAAGATCGTCGCCGCCAAGGGCAAAAACGGCATCGACCAGATCGTGCCGCGCGCCCTGCTCCTTGAGATGCACTTTGAGCCGGTCGGCAAAGAAGGCGAGAAGATTTCTCGCCGCCTCATCGTTCAGCTTCGCATTGCCTCTCGTCTCTATGAGGAACTGCGCCATGAGCGGCAGCCTGACTTCGTTTTCGAGCAGGATGCGGATGACGCCGAGAGCGGCGCGGCGGAGCGCGTAAGGGTCCTTAGACCCTGTCGGCTTCTCGTCGATGGCCCAAAAACCCATCAACGCATCGAGCTTGTCGGCGAGCGCCACCGCGATCGCCACGGGCTCGTGCGGCACCTCATCGGAGGGGCCGAGCGGCTTGTAGTGAGCGGCAATGGCGTGGGCGACCGCGGGGTTTTCCTCCTGATCTAGCGCGTAATAGCTGCCCATCACCCCTTGCAGCTCGGGGAACTCGCCCACCATGAAGCTGAGGAGATCGGCCTTGGCGAGGATCGCCGCGCGCTCGGCAAGATCGGGATCGGCGCCGACGCGGGGCGCAAGCTCGCGCGCGAGCCCGCGCACGCGCTCGATGCGATCGTGCTGGCTGCCGAGCTTGTCGTGAAAGATGATGCCGTCGAGCTTTGGCACGCGCTCTTCGAGCGGAACCTTGCGGTCCTGCTCGAAGAAGAACTTGGCGTCGGCGAGGCGGGCCCTGATCACGCGCTCGTTGCCGGCAACGATCGCCTTGCCGCCGTCCTTCGCCCTCAGATTCGCCACCATGACGAAGCGGTCGGCGAGCGTCTCGCCCTTCCGCAGCGAGAAGCATTTCTGATGCGCCTTCATGGCAGTCGCAAGCACTTCCGCCGGCACCGACAGAAAGGCCTCGTCGAAGCCGCCGATCAGCGGCACGGGCCATTCGGTCAGCCCGACATTCTCCTGGAGCAAGCCGTCGTCCTCGACGAGGGTGAGCTTCTCCTTCTTGGCGAAAGAGCGCGCGCCATCGAGGATCACTTTCGCGCGCTCCTCGCCGTCGAGGATGACCTTGGCGGCGCGGAGCTTCTTCACATAGTCGGCGAAGCCTTTCACGGCGCAAGGCTTCGGCGCCATGAAACGGTGGCCGCGCGTCTCTTTGCCGCTTCTGATGCCGTCGACCTCGAACGGCACGACCTTGCCGTCGAGCAGGCAGAGAATGGAATGAAGCGGCCGCACCCAGCGAAGCTTGCCTGAGCCCCAGCGCATGGATTTCGGCCAGGGGAAATTCTGTACGATCTCCGGCACGATCCCGGCCACCACATCCGCGGTCGGCCTGCCGCGTTTCTCGATCAGCGCCACGTAGAAGGCGCCCTTCTTGTCTTCGCGCCGCCGGGCCTCGTCGATGGAGGCAAGGCCCGCCGATTTGAGGAAGCCTGCGATGGCGGCTTCGGGCGCATCGACGCGCGGGCCCTTTTTCTCCTCGCGCACGGCGGGCGAGCGCGCCGGCAGTCCCTCGACAACAGCCACGAGACGGCGCGGCGTGGCGAAGGTCTTGAGCTCCTTGTATTCGAGGCCGGCGCCCACGAGCGCTGCCCCAAGCAGGCGCGCGAGGTCCGCGCGCGCGCGTGTCTGCATGCGCGACGGGATCTCCTCGGAGAAGAGTTCGAGCAGAAGCTCAGCCATCGGCGCCGCCAGCCTCGGTCTTGAGCCATGCGGCGCAGGCCGCCTTGGCGAGGTCGCGCACGCGCAGGATATAGGCCTGCCGCTCCGTCACCGAGATCACGCCGCGCGCATCGAGCAGGTTGAAGATATGCGAGGCCTTGATCGCCTGGTCGTAAGCCGGCAGCGCAAGGAGATGGCGCGCGCCCTTATCGCCTCTCGCGAGCAGCGCCTTGCACTCGGCCTCGGCGTCGCGGAAATGCTGGAGCAGGAGCTTCGTGTCGGCCTGCTCGAAATTGTAGCGGGAGTATTCCTGCTCGGCCTGGAGAAAGACGTCGCCATAGGTGACCTTGTCCTTCCCTTCGCCCCCGTTGAAATCGAGATCGAACACGTTGTCGACGTTCTGCACATACATGGCGAGGCGTTCGAGCCCATAGGTCAGCTCGCCGGAGGCGGGATTGCAGTCGAAGCCGCCGACTTGCTGGAAATAGGTGAACTGCGTCACCTCCATGCCGTCGAGCCACACTTCCCAGCCGAGCCCCCAGGCGCCGAGCGTCGGGCTCTCCCAATCGTCCTCGACGAAGCGGATGTCGTGTTTCAGGGGATCGATGCCGAGCGCGACAAGGCTCTCAAGATAGACGTCCTGGATGTCCGGCGGCGACGGCTTCAGGATCACCTGGAACTGGTAATAGTGCTGGAGCCGGTTCGGGTTCTCGCCATAGCGGCCGTCCTTGGGGCGGCGGCAGGGCTGCACGTAAGCCGCGCGCCAGGGCTTCGGCCCAAGCGAGCGAAGCGCGGTCGCGGGGTGAAAGGTCCCCGCCCCCATCTCCAAGTCGTAAGGCTGGAGGATCACGCAGCCCTGGTCGGCCCAGAAGCGCTCGAGCGTGAGGATCAGGTCCTGGAAGGAGGGCGACCGCGGCTTTGCGGATTTCTTTTTCTTGGCCATCGGTCCGGATTGCTCGATCGGTGAAGCCTGGGGCGGGGTCGCGGGGACGCTAATGCAATTCCGGCCCGAATTGAACCGTCATCCCGGCCTTCAAGCCGCGCCTCCACGAATTTTCCAATGCGATGAAAACAAGGCGGGCGCTAATGCCGCGTGCTTCCGGCCTCCTGCCCCACCCGCTTCGGCCGGTAGATGCCGGTCGCGGGGTCCTTTTCGAGGGGCACGGCGCGCGCGCGCGCGCGCCGCTCAAGCGCCTCTTCGGCCGCCTTGAGTTCCGATTGGATGCGTCTTTGCATCTCGCGATAGAACCGGCCCGCGAGGACCAGGCCTGCGCCGACGGCGGCGAGTATCAGGATCTGCGGCATCGCCTAGAACCCGAAGCGCGACCAAAGCGCGCGCGCCTCGATCGCGGAGATGAGATCGGCGGCAAACCCGCCCGGTGAGAAACCAAACCCGAAGCCTTCGCCTTCGGTAAAGACCCCGCGCCTGCGGAGGAACCAAGACGTGGCGGCCGTCACGGGCTTCAGCCGAACGTCGTCGCCGTAGATCTCCCGCATCTTGCTGCGGACATCCGACAACCCGTCGATCAGCCCAAGCTCGAGCGCCTTTCGCCCGGACCAGAACTCGCCGGTGAAGAGATCGATACCGGCATTGTCGATCTTGGCGCCGCGCCGCATCTTGACGAGATCGATGAAGGCCTCGTGCACGTCTCTCTGCAGCGCCTTGATGCGCTCGACGTCTTCGGCCTTCTCCGGCAGGAACGGATCGAGCGTGTCCTTGCTCGCACCCGCGGTATAGACGCGGCGCTCCACCCCGATGCGGCTGATCAGCTCGCTCACGCCGAACGTCGCGGTGATGACCCCGATCGAGCCCACGATCGAACTCGGATCGGCGTAGATCTCATCGCCCGCAAGCGCGAGCAGATAGCCGCCTGAGGCGGCAACGTCCTCGGCGAAGACATAGACTTTGAGGTTTTTCTCGGCGGCGAGCGCCCGCACGCGCTTGTAGATCAGCATCGACTGCACCGGCGAGCCGCCGGGCGAGTTGATCTGGATGGCGACGGCCTTGGCGCCGCGCATGGTGAAAGCCTTCTCGATCGCAGAGGCCGTTGTGGCGAGCGAGAGGCCGGGACGGAGCGGCGTCACCACGCCGATCGTGCCGGAGAAGCGGAGGACGGGAACGAGCGGGGCGCTCTTCGTCCACGATGCGGGAAGATAGCTCTTCCAGCCGTCGCTGCCAGAAAGGCCAACTTCGTCCAAGACAGTGCTCATGGCGATAAAACTATAGCTCGCGGGGGCCAAATCAAAGGCAAAGCAGCGAATTCGGTGCCAATTAAGACCGGAGCCCGGCGACCTTAAAGCTTTGGTTAGCGCAAAGCCCGAGACTGACATCCCGAAGCCGGAATTGCCGATTATACCGAGCATACCAGCTTGAGCGGCACTTCGGCGGAGCACCGCTCGATCTCTCAAGGAGGAATCAATGAGCAAGCTTGCGGTTCTGGCGGTGGCGGCGGGAGCGCTCGCGCTCACGCTTGTCTCGCTCGCCCCGAGTTCGGCTGAAGCCGGATGGCGCCGGGGCAGCTATTGGGGTTGGGGCGGCGGGGGGCCCGGGGTTAGCGTTTATGTCGGGCCGCGCTACGGTTGGTACGGCCCGCGCCGTTATTGGCGCCCGCGCTACCCCGCAGGCTACCCTTACGCCTATTATCCCTATTGGCGTCACCGCTATTACGACTGGTAGCGGGATCGCGGCGCGCATACGGCGCCCGGCAATCGATGAAAGAGCCGCTCCCCAAAGGGCGCGGCTCTTCTGTTTCCGGCAAAGCTCTAGCGCGCGCGGCTCTTACCGGCGCCGGGTCCGCGAAGATCAAGCGCTGCGCCTCCCCTCAGCACAGCTTCCGCCGTTTCCGTGTAGGCGCCGCCGGCGTCATGCAGCACAAGCCCGGGCAGGAGGCTGAGCCCCGCTCGGCTTCCCTTCTTGGCCTGAACGAGAATGCGCGTTGCCGCTTCGCCCGCCCTTGGAAAGAGCGGGAAGACGGTAATGAAGCCGAAACGCCCTTCGAGCAGGCCGAGCAACTGACCGAGACAGTCGGGCCTATGGATCAAGGTCAGAAGCCCATTCGGCGCGGCCATGGCGGCGAAGAAGCGCACCCAGGCGGCAAGCTCTCCTTCACGCATGACGTGAGCGGTCGCGCGCGCGGAATCGGGGGCGGCCCTCACACTTCGTTCGGCGTAGAAGGGCGGGTTCGCGATGAGATGATGGTAGAATTCGCGCTTCAGCCCCGCAGCGTCGAGCGTCTTTCCCGACGACGTCACATTGGCGGCGATCGCCCGGAACTGCCCGGCGAAACCGTTTTCAGCCGCATTGCGCGCGGCAAGCGCCGCGAGCCTCGGGTCGATTTCAACGGCGGTCACGTCAACGCCGCGAACGCGCGCCAGGAGACAAAGTCCGGCAACGCCTGTGCCCGCGCCGATATCGAGCACGCGCTCGCCTGCGCGCGCGGGCACGGAAGCCGCCAGGAACACCGCATCGCTTCCTGCCCGATGCCCGCGCCGCGGCTGCACCACGCTGATGCGGCCGCCGAGGAAATCGTCGGTGCTGGTCGCGCCGGCGCGCACCGGGCGTTAGTCGTGCTCGTCGTCGGCGATGACATGGCCGATGCCGGCCCCGGTAAGGATTTGGCGCGCTTGCGCCAAACTGTCGCTATCGACCAAAACGCGCCGGGGCAAGGCTCCGATCGAGCCCTCGAGCACGCTCATGTTGAGGTCTGCGACGATAAAATCGATGCTCTCCTGTTCCAGCAAGGCGCTGACATAGGACAGAAGGACCGGATCGTTCGACCGCAATAGTTCCTTCATGGCCTTTACGAGCTCCTCGTCCCTTGGCGGTTCGCCTTGACCGCGACGGCGATGCGCCGACATTATCAACGCCAATCGAACTCAAGGAGTTGTCCTTTGGGCGTTGTGGTTAAGCTTGCCGGCGGGAACGACCCGAGCGCCAGTCTCGCGCCGCTCGTCGCGCTTGTCGAGGAGGACATGGCCCATGTCAACCGCATCATCCTCGACCGGGCGCGTTCGAATGTCGAGCTGATCCCCGAGCTTGCCCGGCATCTGATCGATTCCGGCGGAAAGCGCTTGCGGCCCATGCTGACGCTCGCCGCGGCCAAGCTCTGCGGTTATGGCGGCGACGGTCATGTGCAGCTCGCGGCTAGCGTCGAGTTCATGCATACGGCGACGCTCCTGCATGACGACGTGGTGGATGAAAGCAATTTGCGCCGGGGGAAGGCCTCGGCCCGTCTCGTATGGGGCAACGAGGCGAGCGTGCTCGTGGGCGACTACCTGCTCGGCCAGGCCTTCAAGATGATGGTCGATGTCGGCTCGCTCGGAGCTCTGCGCATCCTGTCGGATGCCGCCGCGTTGATCGCCGAGGGCGAGGTGATGCAACTCGTTACCGCCAAGAACACCGAAACGACCGAAGACGATTATCTCGCGGTGATCGACGCCAAGACCGCGGCGCTGTTCGCCGCCGCCACGGAGGTCGGCGCCGCGATCGCCGAAAGGCCGAAATCCGATGCTGCGGCCTTGCGGTCCTACGGCCGCAATCTCGGGCTCGCCTTCCAACTGGTTGACGACGCGCTCGACTATTCGGGCGAGCCCTCGAAGCTCGGAAAGAGCGTGGGCGACGATTTCCGCGAGGGCAAGATCACGCTTCCGGTCGTGCTCTGCTATCGCCGCGGCAACGCGGCGGAGCGGGCGTTCTGGCACCGCACGCTGACGGAAAGTGCGATCGGCGAGGGCGATCTCGCCGAGGCGCTGAGCCTGATGAAGCGGCACAATGCGATATCGGACACCATGGACAGGGCGCGTCACTACGGTTCGATCGCCCGCGACGCGCTCGCGATCTTCCCCGATGGCACCGACAAGGCTGCGCTGCGCGAGGTCATCGGGTTCTGCATCGACCGCCCGTTCTAGGCTTCAAGCGCTCCCGAGGCGACCCACCAGGCGGGATGCGCGGCGGCAAGCCCGGCTGCGGCGCGCTTTGCCTCTTCCTCCGAAAGAAACAGTGCAAAGCAAGTCGGCCCGCTCCCCGAGAGCCTGGCAAGGCGACCGCCTTCGAGCGCCGCGAGCGCGGCAAGCACGCCCCTGATATCCGGAACGAGATTTGCGGCCGGCGCTTCGAGATCGTTGCCGCGCGGGAGCGCATAAGCAAGAAGCGCATCCAAGCCACCGCGGAAGTCGAGCGGTTCGGTGTCGCCGCGCGGTTCAGCCCTTAACGGCGCGGCATCAAGGGCGGCATAGACCGCTCGAGTGGCAAGCGCCTTGCCCGGATTGGCAAGCACGACACCGCAAGCCGGGAAGCCGCGCACTGGCTCGATCTTCTCGCCACGGCCGGACATGAGCGCTGGCCGGCTCGCGAGGCAGACGCTCACGTCGGAGCCGATCTTGGGCGCAAGTTCCGCCGAAGCTCCCTCATCGATCAGCCCGGGATTTGCGCGGACGATCAGCCGCAAGGCGGCGGCAGCGTCGGCCGAGCCGCCGCCGAGACCCGCGGCGACCGGAAGACACTTGGCCAAGCGAAACCGCCCCAGTCTCAAGCCCGGCACGCGTTCCTGCGCGGCCCGCGCCGCTTCGAGGATGAGATTGCCGTTGCCGAGCGGGGCCGCGAACGGACCTTCGACCTCAAGGTCGAGACCGTGACCGGGATCGAGCTCGAGGCGATCGCCGAAATTCGCAAAGGCGACGAGACTGTTCAGCTCGTGAAAGCCGTCCGCCCGGCGTCCCAGCACTTCAAGCGTGAGATTGATCTTGGCCCGGCCGATGTCACGGAGCGCCGTCATGCAAGCTCATCCCGCATGCTGGCCTTGGAGCTTCTATTGGCGCGACTTCGCGCCCGCTTCCGTCGTGCGGTCCTGCGCCGACTTGGTCTCGGGGTCCTGAGGCAGCCCCTGCTCGATCTTATGCTTGATCGTCGCCACCAGCTCGTCGTCCGGCTTCAGCGTCAGCGCCTGCTGCCACTGATATTTCGCCTCGAACGTCCGGCCAACTCGCCAATACGCATCGCCGAGGTGATCGTTGATGATGGGATCGTCGGGCTTGAGCTCGACGGCGCGTTCGAGATTCTCGACCGCCGCGGGAAGGTTGCCGAGCCGGTAGTAGGCCCATCCGAGACTGTCCACATAGTAGCCGTCGTCAGGCTTAAGCTTCACTGCCTTGCGGATGTAATCCATCGCCTGCTTCAAGTTCTGGCCCTTATCGACCCAGGAATAGCCGAGATAGTTGAGCACGAGGGATTCATCGGGCGCGAGCGCGAGCGCCTTTTTGAAATCGGCTTCCGCCGCCGGCCAATCCTTGAGACGTTCGTTGCAAACGCCGCGCGAATAGAACAGCGTCCAGTTGTCCTTGGCCGGAGCAGGCGTCAGCGCGAGCGCCCGCGAATAGTAGTCCCGCGCCTCCTGATAGCGCTCATGCGAGCGCAGGATGTTGCCGAGCGCGTCGAGCGGCCGGACGTCCTTCGGGTATTGGGCAATAAGCTCCTCAAGCTGCACCTTGGCGTCATCGACCCGTTCCAAGGAGTTGAGCGAAAGCGCTTTTTGGATCTGCACGTTCACCCAAAGCGGCGAATCCGGCTTGATCCGATCGAGCGCCGCAATTTCGAGCTCGTAGCTCTTCGCACTCTCGTAAGCCTCTGCGAGCGCCGCGTAGGCGAGCGGAAAGTCGGGCTCAAGATAGAGGGCGAATTGCAGGAAGATAATCCCCATTTCGAGGCCGCCTTCTCCGGCGAGCGCATCGCCGATGCCGTAGAAGACTTCGGCAAGGCCTTGTGTCGGCGTAACCACGAGAAGCGGCGGGGTCTTGCCCGCTTCGATTTCGGCAAGCAGCGCCTCGGAGAGCGGGTGGCTCGCGGACTTGGCGATATGCGATTTCAGCGTCTGACGGGCGAGCTTGCGGTTGTTGGCATTCAAGGCGTGACGCGCGTAGGCCTCGGCCACCCTTAAGGTGGCGGGATTCTTCTTGAAGGCCTGGGCAAAGGCCTGGCGGGCAATGTCGCGCTTGCCGGCGAGATCGGCAATGAGCGCGCGATGGTAGCGTTGATAGAACTGGGCCCAATCGGCATCGCTCAGACTGTCGAGCGCGGCGAGCGCCTCGTTGGATTTGCCGACAGCCTGCTTCACCCAGGCACGGGCGAGCGTCGAAGTAAGATCGGCGATCGGACCCTGGCGCGCCTCGGCGAAGTTTTCGTCGGCCTCGTCGTAGCGGCCTTGCTTGAAGGCCTCGCAACCGAGCAGGAAACGCGCGAGCCGGTTGGTCGAATCGGTTTTGACAAGTTCCTTGGCAAGCCTGGTCGCGTTGTCCCAATGGGCAGAGGCCGCCTCGAGCAGGAAGGCCTGCTCCAGGATCATCTCGTTCCTGGGATCCTCGGCGAGCGCTTTGGAATAGAACTCGGCGGCGACTTCGAGGTTATGGTCGCCGCGGGCCATGCGGCCCGAAAGGTAGTTGCCGAGCAGCGTGCCGGTGTCCTCGGAACCGTCGGATCCGATCTCGGAATAGGCGGTCGGGGCGCCGACGAGGACGGCAGCGAAAAGAAGCGACCGCGCCCCCCATTGACGCAGGGCCGCACTCTGCATGAACCTCATCTTGCCTCGGCTGTCACGCCGTCCCGCAGTTCTTGTCCCTAAGCGCCAAGGTTAGGCGTTTTTCTGCCCGCTCACAAACCAAAAGCTTTCTTGATGGCTAAAGGCGGCTTGTTTGTGGCCGGGCGCCGGAGGCGCGCGCCCGCCTACATATTGACGTAATTCGGCCCGCCCCCGCCCTCGGGCGGAACCCAGGTGATGTTCTGGGCCGGGTCCTTCACGTCGCAGGTTTTGCAATGGACGCAATTCTGCGCGTTGATCTGGAAGCGCTGGCGGTCGCCCTCGGTCACGACCTCGTAAACTTGCGCCGGGCAATAGCGCTGAGCGGGCTCGGCATAGTCGGGGAGATTATGCGCAATCGGGATCGAGGGATCGGCGAGCTTCAAGTGCACCGGCTGGTTCTCTTCGTGGTTCGTGCCAGACAAGAACACAGACGAGAGAATGTCGAAAGTGATGACGCCGTCGGGCTTCTCGTATTCGATCGGCGTCGCCGAGGAGGCCTTCTCTAGAGAAGCATAGTCCGGCTTCAAGTGTTTCAGCGTGTGGCGCAAGACCGGGAACAGCGTGTTGAGCCACATGTCGATGCCGGCGAGCATGACGCCTAGGCGCGTGCCGAGCCGCGACCAGAGCGGCTTCACGTTCCGCACGCGAAAGAGTTCCTTCGCCATGGCGCTGTGATTGACCGCTTGCGGATAGGCTTCGAGCACGTCGTTGGCGCGGCCGGATGCAAGCGCGGCGAAGGCAGCTTCCGCCGCCATCATTCCCGACAGCATGGCGTTGTGCGAACCCTTGATGCGGGGCACGTTCATGAACCCCGCGGCGCAGCCGATCAGCGCGCCGCCCGGAAAGGCGAGCCTAGGGATCGCCTGGAAGCCACCCTCGGTGAGAGCGCGCGCGCCATAGGCGATGCGCTTGCCTCCCTCCA
Organism: uncultured Alphaproteobacteria bacterium; assembly: GCA_963818165.1. Taxonomy (GTDB): domain Bacteria; phylum Pseudomonadota; class Alphaproteobacteria; order Rhizobiales; family Methyloligellaceae; genus Methyloceanibacter. Next base: position 22,852 of record CAWFRD010000028.1, on the reverse strand, counting down.
AATGAGCGCGGATCAAGGGATGGGTCTTGGCACGCTGAAACTCCTTGAACGGGTTGGTGTAGGGGTTCGCGTAATCGAGATGGACGACGAAGCCGACCGACACGAGCCGGTCGCCGAAATGGTAGAGGAACGAGCCGCCGCCGGTCTCGTCGTCGAGCGGCCAGCCCATCGTGTGCTGAACGAGCCCGGGCTTGTGCTTCGCTTCCGGCACCTCCCACAGCTCTTTCAGGCCGATGCCGAATTTCTGCGGTCCCAACTCGGCATCGAGGCCGAGCTTCCTGATGAGCATTTTCGACAGCGAGCCGCGGGCTCCTTCCGCGAAGAGCGCGTACTTGCCGCGAAGTTCGATGCCGCGCGTAAAACTGTCCTTGTGGCTGCCGTCGCGGGCCACGCCCATGTCGCCGGTGACGACGCCTTTGATTGTGCCATTGGCGCCGAAGATCGCGTCGGTGACGGCGAAGCCGGGATAGATCTCGACGCCCAGCCCTTCCGCCTGCTCGGCGAGCCAGCGGGTGAGGCTGCCGAGGCTGCCGATATAGCAGCCGTGATTGCTCATGAGCGGCGGCATGAAGAGGTTCGGCACGCGGACGCCGCCCGTCTTCCACAGATAGTAGAAGCGATCCTCGCCGACCTTGGTTTGGAGCGGAGAGCCCATGTTGCGCCAGTCGGGCAAAAGGCGGTCGAGCGCCACGGGGTCGATCACGGCGCCCGACAGGATATGCGCGCCGACCTCGGAGCCCTTCTCGAGCACGACGACGGAGACGTCCCGGCCCTTCTCGCTCGCGAGCTGCTTCAGCCTGATCGCGGCGGCGAGACCGGCGGGCCCTGCGCCGACGATCACGACGTCGAACTCCATGCTCTCGCGTTCTGTGTGCTCGGTCAATTCCAACTGCTCCCTCGCCGTTGCGCTCGCGGCGCTAGACAAGAATTGGCGTCATTCCCCGCGAAGGCGGGGAATCCAGTAACCCCAAAAGCCTGCTATCATTCGAAGGGTGTTTGGATACTGGATTGCCCGGTCAAGCCGGGCAATGACAAATATGGGGGCGAAGGCGAGGATCGCCAAAGTCTGAGGAATGACCGCAACGGAACGGAAGACGGTTCAAGTCTTATTGGACTGGCACCGGGCGATGGGCGCGGACGAGGCCATCGGCGAGGCGCCGGTCGATTGCTTCGCGCCCATGGCGCCCCCTCGCCCGCGACCGGGCTCGGCTAACCCGGAGCCCATGCGGCCTCTAAGAGTGTCGGCCCCGCCGCCGAAGATTGGACCAGGTGCCCATGAGGCGCGTCAGGCCGCCACGTTGGCCGAGCTTGAAGCCCTCGTCGCGCGCTTCGAAAGCTGCGCGCTCAAGCGCACGGCGAAGAGCCTCTGCTTCGCCCGCGGGCGTGACGGCGCGCGCGTCATGCTGATCGGCGAAGCGCCCGGCCGCGACGAGGATTTGCAAGGCAAGCCCTTCGTCGGGCGCGCAGGCCAATTGCTCGACCGCATGCTCGCGGCGATCGGGCTTGCGGAAGGCGACGTCTACATCACCAACACCGTCTATTGGCGTCCGCCTGGCAACCGCACGCCGACGCCGGAAGAGGTCGAGACTTGCGCCCCCTTCCTCGCACGGCAAATCGAACTCAACGCCCCGGACGTGCTCGTCCTTCTCGGCAACGCCGCGGCCAAGAGCCTTCTTGGGCTGAACGAGGGCATCATGCGGCTCAGGGGCAAATGGCTTATCTATGCGAGCGGAGAGCGGGAGATCGCCACGCTTGCGACCCTCCACCCCGCCTATCTCCTGCGCAACCCCGAGGCCAAGCGCCTCGCTTGGCGCGACATACTGGCGCTGAAGGAAAGGCTCGACACTTAACTCAGTTGTCATCGCCCGGCTTGACCGGGCGACCCAGTAACCACCAGAGCGTCACTTTGAAGGAACGCGTTTATTATAAGTGGGTCACGTTGAAGATGAACCGTATCGACGAGACCAGGCCCTTCATCCCCGTGCGCATCGCCGTGCTCACGGTGTCGGACACGCGCACGAAGAAGACCGACAAATCGGGCCCGCTCCTCGTCAGCATGATCAATGCGGCAGGACACGATGTGGCCGAGCACGCCGTTGTCGAGGACGATCCGAAAGCGATCCGCAAACAGGTGAAGCGCTGGGTCAAGGACCCCGATGTCGATGTGGTGATCACAACGGGGGGCACGGGCTTCACCGGGCGCGACGTGACGCCCGAAGCGGTAAAGCCGCTGTTCGAGAAGGAGATCGAGGGCTTCTCGGTGCTGTTTCACATGCTGAGCTACCAGATGGTCGGCACGTCGACGGTGCAGTCGCGCGCCTGCGGCGGCCTCGCCAACGGCACCTACATCTTCTGCGTGCCGGGGTCGCCCGGCGCTTGCGAGGATGCGTGGAACGGCATCCTCAAGGCGCAGCTCGACAACCGGCACAGGCCCTGCTCGTTCATCGAGATCATGCCGCGGCTTCAGGAGAAGAAGAAGCAGGCGAAGTCAGGCGCCTAGATCAGCCGCTCGGCGCGGCCGCGCTCGCGCTGCAAATCTTCCGCCGTATCGACGTCGCCCAAGCGCGCCGCGAGCGCCACGCGGCTTCCCTTGAGATTAGCGCGCGTGTCGGAAAGCGCGTGCGGCCCTGACCAGCGGACATCCGCGAAAGGCGCAAGCACGCGCGGCGTGCGCTTGAGCCCGACGAGCCAATACCCCCCATCCTCCGCAGGCCCGAAGACGGCATCGGCGCCTCCGAGCAACCTGAACGCCTCGGCAATGTGAGCAGGGCGGATCGCGGGAATGTCGCTGCCAATGACGACGACGGGACCAGGCGGCAGGCGTTCGAAGAGGCGTTGCATGCGAACGCCGAGATCGCCGTCGCCTTGCGGCATCACCTCCACTCTCCTTTGCAAAAACCGCTGCGCGCCATCGGGAACCGAATCGACCGCAATCACCGTCAGCCAGCGCGGATCTGCCGCGAGGCGGAGCACGGCATGGGAGAGAGAGCTTCGGTAGAAACGGATCGCGGCGGTTGCGCCAATCTCGCGCGCAAGGCGCCGCTTCGCCCGGCCCGTCGCCGGGCGCTTGGCCATAATCACAAGACGCCTGGCGTAGCTTGGCCCGCGCCTGCCCAGAGCGTTCCGTCTAGCCATAGATCCGCGCAAGAACCCGTGGTGGCACGCGCAAGTAATAGAGCAGGACGCAGCCGAGATTGCGCAAGCTCCGCGCGAGATAGCCTTCGCGCCGGTAGCGCTCGCCGCTCGTCACCGCGCGCGATTGCAGCATCACGAGCTCGCGCCGCTTGAGCCTACGCACGAGATCGACGTCTTCCATGAGCGGGAGCGGACGAAAACCGCCGAGCCGCCGGTAGAGGCGGCGCGAGATGAGAAGGCCTTGGTCGCCGTAAGGAAGGCCAAACAGGCGGCAGCGCAAGGCCACCAGCCATTCGATGAAGCGCGGCATGGTGCCGTCGTCGTCGAGCGCGAAGCGAAACGCGGCGGCGGCTTCCTCGCGCCTTCCCGTTTCGACCCTCTCGATAAAGCCTTGCGCTTCCTCGGCCCAGCCCGGCTCGAGCACCGTGTCGGCATGGAGAAAGAGCAGCCAATCGCCCCGCGCCGCGCGGGCACCCGCCTCAAGCTGGGTCCCCCGCCCCCGTCCCGCCTCGATCAAATGCGTGCCAGCCGCCTCGGCGATGATGCGGGTTTCGTCCGTCGAGCCGCCATCGACGACGATAGCCGCCTGCACGATGCCCTCGACGACGGCGGGGACGAGAGCCGCCAAGGTGTGCGCGAGCTTGCGCTCGGCATTCAGCGTCGGAATAACGACCGAGATCATGGCGCGAAACCTATAGCTTCTCGCCCTTGCGCGGCAATCGCCGGTTCCCTGTTTGGCGGCAATGTTCTTGATTTGTTCACATTGGCCGATTATATAAGCGGCATGTCGGTCGCCCTTAGAAAAACCACCGATTCGGAGAGCCTTCCCCCCGAGGCCGGAGGGATCGCCGCCGGCCGCAGGCATGGGCGCGGCGCCCAGACCAACCGCTCGGGCCGGTACGAGCCGATTGCCTACGAGGCGGCCGACGACGGCTGGGGGTCGCTCGCCGAACTCGAGGCGCTTTCGACCGAAGTTCAGGAAGTGCCGGCGCGGCGCATTATCACGCGAAACGAATCCCCCGATATCGGCTTCGACCGCTCGATCAACCCTTACCGGGGCTGCGAGCATGGCTGCATCTACTGCTTCGCGCGCCCGACCCACGCCTTTCTCGGGCTTTCGCCGGGGCTCGATTTCGAGACGAGGCTGTTCGCCAAGACGAACGCCGCCCAAGCGCTCGAGCGGGAGCTTGCTGAGCCCGGCTATCAAGTGCGGACCATCGCCATCGGCACCAACACCGATCCTTATCAGCCGATCGAGCGGCGCTATCGCATCATGCGCCGCATCCTCGAGGTGCTGAGCGCGGCGAACCATCCCGTCGGCATCGTCACGAAGTCGGCTCTCGTCTTGCGCGATCTCGACCTCCTTTCCTCGATGGCCGAACGGGGCCTCGTGAAAGTGGCGCTGTCGGTGACGACGCTCGACCGCAAGCTCGCGCGCGCCATGGAGCCCCGGGCGAGCACGCCAGATAAGCGGCTCGAGACGCTTGAGCGGCTGGTGGAGGCGGGCGTGCCGGCCTCGGTCATGGTGGCGCCCGTCATTCCGGGCCTCACCGACTCCGAGATGGAACGCATCCTCGAACGCGCAGCTTCCGTGGGCGTCAGGCAGGCCGGCTACATCTTGCTCAGACTGCCGCTCGAGATCAGCGACCTCTTCACCGAATGGCTGCAAGCGAACTGCCCCGATCGCGCCAAGCGCGTTCTGTCGCTGATGCGTTCTGCGCGCGGCGGCAAGCTCTATGAGGCGAAATGGGGCGAGCGCATGGTTGGCGACGGGCCTTACGCCTGGATGATCGGGCGGCGATTCGAACTTGCTTCGCAGCGGCTCGGGCTCAATGAGCGTTCGGCCGCGCTCCGCAAAGACTTGTTCACGCCGCCCGCAAGCCCCGGCCAGCAGCTCTCCCTGCTCTAGCTTTTTCCACAGAAGGCCATGCGTTTCCTCCGAACGTGTTGCCAAGGCTTGGAGCTTTGCGCCAGAGTCCCGCGCCATGGGACTTCCCGCAGAGCCGCTTCCGCTTCGCCCCTCGCCCTCCTTCGACCGCGAGGAGGAGCTGATGGGCCTCTACCGGGGCCCCGTAGCCGGCATCGACGAGGCCGGACGCGGACCGTGGGCGGGGCCTGTGGTCGTCGCCGCCGTGATCCTCGATCCCGACCGCATCCCCGAAGGCCTCGACGATTCAAAACGCCTCACGGCTGAGGCGCGCGAGGATCGTTACGTCGAGATCATCGCCACCTCGATCGTGTCGATCGTCATAGGCCAAGTCAGGCGCATCGATCGCGACAACATTCTGCAAGCGAGCCTATGGGGCATGCGGTGCGCCTATCGCGGTCTCGGCGTGCCGGTGGGCTCGGCGCTGATCGACGGCCATATCATTCCGCGCCGCTTCCCATGCCCCGCGCGCGCCATCATCGGCGGCGACGGACTTTCGCTCTCCGTCGCGGCGGCATCGATCGTGGCGAAGGTCACGCGCGACAGGCTGATGGTGAAGCTTTCGCGCCGCTACCGCCGCTATGGCTGGGAGAGCAACAAGGGTTACGGCACGCCGGAACACGCGGCTGCCATCAAGAAGCACGGCGTCTGCAAGCATCACCGCCGTTCGTTCAGCCCGATAGAGCGGGCGCTACGACTGATCGAAACCGGCGAGGACGAACTGCCCGTCACGGCCGTGCAGTGACGACCTAAGCGGGAATCCATTCGGCGATGCGCCGGGCGATCGTCTCGGCGCCGGGCTCGAGCACGAGCATATGGCCGTGGCCCTCAAGCTTAAGAAACGTCGCGCCCGGATATCCGTCCGCCGTCGCCCGTACAGTCGCCACCGACACGAGATTGTCGTCGGCGCCCGCGAGGCATAACACCGGAAACCTGATCGATTTGGTGTCGACGGCAGTGGCGCCTGTCCGATCGAACATCCAGAAGAACAGCTCGAAAAAGGCGCGACCCGATTCCGGGCCGAATTTGTCGAACACGGCGCGCTGCTCGCTCTCGGGCACGCGGTTCAGGGTCAATGCGCGAGCGAGATTGAAATCGGGATTGATGACCGTGTTCCAGAAGGCCCCGAGCCCCATCAGGTCCTGGCCGAGCTTCTCCTCGGCTTCGGTCTGCGGCAGGATGCCGGCGTGCGGCGCCGGCGCCGCCAGCACGAGCGCGCGGGCAAGCCCCTTCGCGCCCAGAAGCTGGGCAAGGACCGCGCCCATGGAGTGGCCGAGAAGAACGGGAAGCGGTGGAATTGTCTTGAGGAAGGCCTCAAGCTCGGCGCGGTAATCCTCCATGCCAATGCCAACAAGAGTTTTTGCGGCATCTTTCGCCCTCGCGCCGTGGCCGATGAGATCGGGCGCGTGGCAAGTCCAGCCGAGGCTCTCGAACACCGGCCTGAATTTGTCGAAGCACCAGGCTCCCTCATTGGCCCCGTGCAGCATGACGATGTCCTTGGTCATGACGTGGGAAATGGCCGAAGCCCAAGGCTTCCAGGGGGATAGTCGCCCGCCATGTACGCCATATGTACGGGCCTTTGTCCTTTAGGGCTTAGGCCGGCAATGCCACGCGCGCTTCATCGCCTCAAGCGACGGATGCGGATCGGGCGCCGTTTCGCGCTCGAGCTCGGCTTGCAGGGATTCAAGCTGGCGCTGCACGCGCCGACCGTCAGGCGCGACCGCTCCAAATTTTCTTCGGCGATCTGGACGGCACGTTCGAGGGCAGCGCAGCGCGGCGTCGTCATGCCTGTCAGGCGTAAACTGCTTCGCGGCAATTTTCAACGCGGGCAGGCGTGTCGGGAGATCACTGCTTGGCCGCCGCCTCAAGCTGGCGTTGAAGCATCTTCTTACCGCCGGGTGGAAACGTAAGCGAGTGCGACCGCGAAGCTCAGGAACGCGACCAGCACCACCGCCAGATACAACGTTTCGCCTGTGGACCAGGCGCTAGGGATCAGGCTCATGCCGGGGTGCTAATGGGCCGCGGACGCCGATGAGCCCTCCGCCGAGGATGGATTCACCGACCTGATCCAGGCAATGATCTTCCACACGTCGTCGTTGGATTTGACGATCCCGCCGAAGGGCGGCATCGGTCCGACCACGTTCTCGGATCCCTTGCGCTTATAGCCCTCCTTCTGCAGTTCGTCGCTGCCGAGCGCGATCAATCGGAACAACGTGTCGCCGTCCTTGCCGTAGACCCAGACCGGATTGGTGAGGGGCGGTCCCATGCCTCCGCCGCCGCCGCCGCCGTGGCAACCGTTGCAGCCGGCAGCCATGAATTTCTTATGGCCTTCCTCGGCGACGCTCGCATAGTCCGCATAGGGGCTCTTCAGGCTGCCCTTCTCGGCTTCGCGCGCGGTTTCGAGCGGAGTGCCCCCGCCGGCGGCCACTCCGGCACTCGGCGCTGTAGCCTGTGCGGCAGGGGCTTCCGACGCGGGGGGCTGGGCTTCGTCCGCAGCGAGCGCGACGCCGCCCGCTAATCCAACAATCAAGAGACTAGTTGCGATTCTAAGCATTGGCTTTCCTCGAATTTCCGGCCGGGAACCGGCACATTCAGAGGTCCAACGGCGCTTTGCGCCTTGGGTTCCGGCCCTCGCATGGAAGAATTCGTGTGAAGCGCGGGAACCTTTTTGCAAACTTGCTCCGAAAAAAACCGGCGGCGCTTTTGCAACCGGTTTTTCTGTCCAGCGATAACCGGCGCGCAGCAGGGCACGCCGGTAAGCGAGCGTGCCTGCGCGACACGCTTGGCGCATGGCGTGTTCTTCGGCTTGTGCCGAAGCGATCCTGCCAAGATTATCGCGCTTCGCGTCGCTCATTACAGGTAGCTCGACTTCGTTTCTCTTCCCGCGTGGCCTCGCCGAGCTCGAACTGCAGGCGCTGCCGCTTGCGCGTGAGCTCCGCAAGCGCTTTCTGCCAGCCGGCAAAGATCACCGCGTTGGTCGGCTTGTTCTTGGTCATGACCTTCGCCCCTTCGCGCTCCTCGCCTGCCGAAATCCGCTCTCCGGCAAGCGGCAGGAGCGCCAAACCGAGGGCTCCTTTCAGGATTCTCCGGCGCAAGATTCGCGGCAAGTCTCGTTCACTCCGGTCGAAGCCCTTGTGACACGGCCCCAAATCTCAGCCAGGCCCTGCGGTTAATTGCGTCTTTACCCTAAATCCTCCAAGCTGACGCGGCCTCGCGCGTTTTGCGGGGCCCTCGTGTTCAGGTCTTGCGTAACCCGGGTAGTGCCATGCGTATTGGGGAAAAGCCGGGGGCCAAGCTCCCGCTCGATAGCGTCATTGTGGGCGATTGCATCGAGGTGCTCAACCGCCTTCCCGAAGCCTCGATCGATCTCGTCTTCGCCGATCCGCCTTACAATCTCCAACTTAACAGCGAGCTCTACCGGCCGGACAACAGCCGCGTCGATGCCGTCGACGACGATTGGGACAAGTTCGGAAGCTTCGCCGCCTACGACGCCTTCACGAGGCGATGGCTCTCGGCCTGCCGCCACGTGCTGAAGCCCGCGGGCTCGCTTTGGGTGATCGGCAGCTATCACAACATCTTCCGCGTCGGCGCCGTCTTGCAGGATCTCGGCTTCTGGGTTCTCAACGACGTGGTGTGGCGCAAGGCCAATCCCATGCCGAATTTTCGCGGCCGGCGCTTTACCAACGCGCATGAGACGCTGATCTGGGCGTCGATGGGACCGAGAGCGCGCTACACCTTCAATTACGAGGCGATGAAGGCGCTGAACGACGATTTGCAGATGCGCTCGGACTGGCTGTTTCCGATCTGCTCGGGCGCTGAGCGCCTGCGCGAGGAAGGCGGCCGCAAGACCCATCCGACGCAGAAGCCCGAAGCGCTGCTCCACCGCATCATCCTGTCCTCTACTCATGCGGGCGATGTCGTGCTCGATCCGTTTGTCGGGTCGGGCACCACGGCTGTCGTCGCCAAGCGGCTCGGTCGCGCTTTCATCGGCATCGAACGCGACGAAGCTTACGCCGAGGCGGCGCGGGCGCGGCTTCGATCTCTGGAAGCGTTCGATCCCACCGCCCTTCGGGTCGCGAAAGGCAAGAGGGCCGAGCAGCGCATCCCGTTCGGCGCGCTTGTCGAGCTTGGGCTGATCGCGCCAGGCACCGCGCTCTACGACCCGGCAGCGCGGCATGAGGCGAAAGTGCGGGCCGACGGCTCGATCGCCTGCGCCGGCGCGCAAGGCTCGATCCACAAGATCGGCGCGCAAGTGCAAGGTGCGATCGCCTGCAACGGCTGGACCTTCTGGCACTACGAGGCGGAAGGAACGCTCAAGCCGATCGACGACTTGCGCGAGGCCGCGCGCGCGAAGCTTGCCGTCCAGCCTTAGCGCTTCACGTTTCCCCTTCGAAGGCGTGGGCCAGCACCTTCCGCATCACGGAGGGGAGCGCCGCGCGGACGAGGTCCCGCCGCGCGACAAAGCCGCGAGACTCTGACGCGGCGGCGTGCTTCGGCTTCGCGTCGAGGCCGACATCGGCGCGATAGACGACAAGCTCGAGATGGAAATGGGTGAAGGTGTGCTCCACCAGTCCCGGCAGCTTGCGCCAAAGGGCCTTGAGCGGCGCGAAGCCGCTTAGCGCTTTCCCGTTGGGCCGTGCCTCCTGCCAGGGCGAGGATGGCGTCTCGAGCATTCCGCCGAGCAGGCCCTTGAGCGGCCGCTCGCGGAGGAGAACGGCGCCGTCTTGCCGGAGCGCGACGAAGGCCGCGGCACGGCGCGTAGGACGCTCGCGCTTCTCCTCGCGGTAGGGGAGTACTTGCGCCATGCCCTCGGCGAAGCCACGGCAGTCGGGCTGCAACGGACAGAGGGCGCAAGCTGGGCGGCGCGGCGTGCAGATCGTAGCGCCCAAATCCATCATTGCTTGCGCGAAGTCGCCCGCGCGTTTGGCGGGCGTCAGGGTCTCGGCGAACGCCTTGATCTCCGCCTTCGCCTTAGGGAGCGGCGCGGATACGGCAAAGAGGCGCGCGACGACGCGCTCGATATTGCCGTCCACGGGCGTTGCGCGTTCGCCGAAGGCGATCGCCGCGATCGCCGCGGCGGTATAGACGCCGATCCCCGGAAGCGTGCGGAGCTCGGCCGCGCTTTCCGGAAATTTTCCGCCATGCTGCTCCACCACCGCGCGGGCGCAAGCGTGCAGGTTCCGCGCCCGCGCGTAGTAGCCGAGCCCGGCCCAGGCGGCGAGCACTTGACCAAGCTCCGCCGATGCGAGCGCCTTTACATTCGGCCATTGGCGCAAGAAGGAAGCGTAACGCGGAAGGACCGCCTTCACCGTCGTCTGCTGCAGCATGATCTCGCTCAGCCACACTCGGTAAGGATCGGGCGTCTCCCCCGGCGCCGCCCGCCACGGCAAATCGCGCCGCTCGCTTCCGTACCAGGCAAGGATCGAAGCGGCGATGCGCTCCTTCTTCGGTTCTCGCCCCGCCTTTCTCTTCTGCATGACAGGAACTCCGGCCGCGCTTCCGCCCGAACCATGGTGTAAGCTCGTTGGAATCGAAGCAAGCGGCGGGCGCGATCCCTCCACCGTTGACTTTCAAGGATCATGGACGAGAGACAACGAAGAGCATTGGCGAGAGCGGCCGCCACGGCGCGGCCGATCGGCGCGTTTTCGGCCCAAGCGCTCGATCCGGCGGCGCGCGCTCGCGGCTTTGCCACGGCGGCATTGCTCGCCGATTGGCCTGCAATCGTCGGCGCCGAGCTTGCGCAGTTCACGATGCCCGACAGAGTGGTCTGGCCGCGCCACCGGGACGACGACGGTGAGACGGTTCGGTATCAGGGACGAAGGGAGGAAGGCGCGGTCCTCGTTCTTCGCGTCGATGGTCCGCGTGCGATCGAAGTGCAACACCGCTCCCGGCAAATCCTCGAGAGGGTCAATGGTCATTTCGGTTATCGCGCCGTGGCCGAAATGCGCATCTTGCAGGCGCCGGTGGTGCGAAAGCCCGCGCCAGCCCCTTCGCCCCCGCAACCGATCGAGCCCGGTGCGCTTCCCCCTTCGGCTTCGATCGAGGATGGCTCCCTGCGCGATGCCTTGCTGCGGCTCGCGTCCGCCCCAAGGAGCGGGCGCTGAGGCGCTTTTTCGGCGCTTTCTCGCTCTTGCCATGAGGGACCGGTATCAACGATTGTAGGCGCCGGCCCGACTCAGGGGCCGGAAATCCATCATCTGGAGTAGAGAGCGTGGCGAAAAACGAGAAAAAGGCGGCTGGCAAGTCTGAACGCGAGGACGCTTCGGGCGCCCAGCACGCATCAGGGGCGAACGGCATTTGGCTTTGCGCGCTTGCCGCCGCCGCCGTGGCGGTTGCCGCCGGCATCTTTATGTGGCGCGACAGCTCTGCCGGCGTCGTTCCCGGCGAAAAAACTAACCCGGATCTTGCCGAACTGATGAAGCCCGGACCGTTGCCCGATCTCTCTCTCGGCAAGGCGGACGCGCTCAATACGATCGTCGAATACGCCTCGATGACGTGTCCCCATTGCGCCGCGTTCCACAAAACCGTGCTGCCGGAACTGAAGACCAAATACATCGATAAGGGCCAAGTCCGGCTGATCTTGCGCGAGTTCCCGCTGGACCAGCTCGCGGCGCAGGCCTCGATGATCGCGCGCTGCGCCGGGCCCGATCGCTATTACCCGATGGTCGGCGCCTTGTTCGAAACGCAAGAGACCTGGGCGGTCGAAGGCGGCACGGAGAAGCTGTTGCAAATCGCCAAGCAGGCCGGCTTCAGCAAGGAGAAATTCGACCAGTGCCTCGGCGACAAGGCGTTGTTCAACAAGATCGTCGAGACGCGCACACGCGGGCATGAGACCTTCGGCGTCGATTCCACGCCCTCCTTCTTCATCAACGGCAAACGGATGACCGGCGAGCAGACGGTCGCTGCGTTCGATGCCGTGCTCTCCGGCGGGGCGACCCCGGCGCCGGACGCGGCAGGCGCTGAAGGACAAGCGCCGGGCGAAGCCGAGGCGCCTGCGGGCCAATAGGTGTTACCGTGATGCGCCTCCGCGCGGCCAAGGCGTCGGTTGCCCTTGCGGCGGCGCTTGCGCTTGCTGCTTGCGGCGGCGGGGCCGGCGGACTTACGCCCCCGATCGACAAGGCGACCTACGTTCCGCCCCAAGCCGAGCTGATGGCGCCGGGACCGCTCGGGGAACGCGCGCTCGGCAAGGCCGACGCGCCGGTCACCGTGATCGAATATGTCTCGCTCACCTGTCCGCATTGCGCCAATTTCCAAAAGACCGTGTTCCCGCGCGTGAAGAAGGAGTTCATCGACACCGGCAAGGTTCGCTTCATCGTGCGGGAATTTCCCATCGGGCGCTCGGCCGGGAACGCGGCCATCGCCAATCGCTGCGCGCCAGAGGACAAATACTTCTTCGTCCTCGGCCAGCTCCTCACCCGGCAGCCGGAATGGGTCAGCCAGGAAGTCCGGCTCGATGCCATCTTCGCGGTCGCCAAGTCGGGCGGCCTGACGCGCGAGACGTTTGACAATTGCCTATCGAATCAAACCATTATCGACGGCTTGAACGAGGTGAAGCAGCGGGGGCGGCAATTTGGCGTGATCGGCACGCCGACCTTCTTCATCAATGGCCGCAAGGCGCAAGGCGAGGTCACGTTCGAAGAGATCAAGGCCATGATCGAGCAGACGCCGGCGCCGTCATCGTCATGACCGCAAGAGTTCCGCGTTTGCCCTTTGCCTGACGCGGGCATTCGGCTGATCTGGTCCCGGTCCTTCTCACGCGTTGCGTCCGGAGTTGCTGAAGTCCCGCCGTCGCGGACGTAATTGCCATAACGCTTTCGAATTGAGGGCAGATCACACGTGCAGATCACCCGTCTTCGCCTTCTCGGCTTCAAGTCCTTTGTCGAACCGACCGAGCTTCTGATCGAGCCGGGGCTTACCGGCGTGGTCGGGCCCAATGGGTGCGGCAAGTCGAACCTGCTCGAGGCGCTGCGCTGGGTCATGGGCGAGACCTCGTACAAGAGCATGCGCGGCGCGGCCATGGAGGACGTGATCTTCGCCGGCTCCGAGGATCGCCCCTCGCGCAACAGCGCCGAGGTCACCCTCTTCATCGACAACAGCGAGCGGAAAGCGCCGGCGGAATTCAACGACAGCGAAGTGCTCGAAGTGACGCGGCGGATCGAGCGCGAGGCTGGCTCGGCCTATAAGGTCAATGGCAGGGATGTGCGCGCCCGCGACGTGAGGCTCCTGTTCGAGGACGCGGCGACCGGCGCGCGGTCGCCCGCGCTCGTGCGCCAGGGTCGGATCGGTGAGATCGTCAACGCCGCGCCGCAAGAGCGACGGCGCGTGCTCGAAGACGCGGCCGGCATCGCCGGCCTGCACAGCCGCAGGCACGAGGCGGAACTCAGGCTTGCCGCGACCGAGGCCAACCTGACCCGCCTCGCCGACCTGATCGGTCAGCTCGCCTCGCAGCTGCAGGCGCTGAAGCGCCAGGCGCGCCAGGCGCAGCGCTATCGTGAAATCTCCGGCAAGATCCGCGCCACCGAGGCGCTTCAGCATCATCTCACTTGGGTGGGCGCCTGCGCCCATGTCGATGAGGAAGAGGCCTCGTTCCAGCAGGCGCTCGCCGCAGTGGCCCAGGAGACCAAGGCCGAGGGCGAGGCGCTGCGCCAGCAGGCGGAGGCCGCCGAGCAGCTTCAGCCTTTGCGCGACGAGGAGGCCGCCCGCGCGGCCGTGCTGCATCGCTTGAGCGTCGAGCGCGATGCGCTCGATCGCGAAGAGGCGCGCGCCAAGGCGCGCCAGGCCGAGCTCGAGACAAGGCTCGCGCAGGCCTCGCGCGATCTCGCCCGCGAGGAGGAGCATATCGCCGAGGCCGAGGGCATCTTGCGCCGTCTCGGCGAGGAGAAGCGCCGCCTCGAAGCGGCAAGCTCGCGCGACCATGAAGAGCCGCAGCTGCGCGCCGCCGCCGCCAAGGCCAAGGCCGCGCTCGATACGGCCGAGAGGACATTGCGCGCGGCGACCACGGCGCTCGCCGAGGCACGCGCCGAGCGCGGCAAGCGCGAAGGCGAGAAATCGGAGCTGCAAACCCGCATGGCGAGGCTCGAAGCCCAGTCGGGCGAGATCGAGGCCGAGCTCGCCCGGCGCGAGACCGAGAGCGGGGCTGACGGAAAACTGCAGGTTCTGAGCGCCGGATTGGCCGAGCTATCAGCTAACGTGCAAAGGCTCGAAGTCGAGCTTCAAGCTGCCGAGGCCGAGGAGGAAGCGGCGCTCAAGGCTGAAGCCGAGACGCGCGCGACGGCCGCGGCAGCGAAGCTTGCAAGCCAGGAGCTCGAGACAGAGCTCGCCACGCTCTTAAAGCTGCTCGCGCCCGCCCATGACTGGTCGCCAATCGTCGAGGAGATCAGGATCACTTCGGGCTACGAGCAGGCGCTTGGGGCAGCGCTCGGCGACGACCTCGATGCCGCAAGCGACGAGACGGCGCCCTCGCATTGGCGGCTGACCGCGCCCGCCGCCGAAGACCCCGAACTGCCCGAGGGGGCGACCCCGCTCAGCAAATTCGTCAAAAGCCCTGAGGCGCTGGCGCGCAGGCTCCGGCAGATCGGCGTGGTCGATGCGGCGCGCGGCCGCAAGCTCCAGACCATGCTTGTGCCGGGCCAGAGGCTCGTGTCCAAGCAAGGCGACCTCTGGCGCTGGGACGGCTACAGCCTCAAGGCCGGGACAGACAGCGCCGCCGGAGCGCGGCTCGTTGAGCGGAAGCGCCTGAACGCACTCAAGGGCGAAGCCGCCAAGGCCGAGAAGCGCGCTGCCGAGGCCGAATCCGCGCGCGAGAGGGAAGCGGGTCGCGCCGAACGTGCAAAGCTCGCCACCAAGGCCTTGCGCCAGGAGGCGAAGGAAGCGCATGCCGAACTCGACCGCACGCGCGACGCCATCGCCGTAGCGGAGCACGCGGCGCAAGCCACGAGCAAGGAGCTCGGCGCCCTCACCGAGGCGCTCAGCCGCACGCGGGCCGCGTTCGACGAGGCGAATGCGCGAGGCGCGCACGTTGCTTCCGCGCTGCTCGACCTTGCCTCGCTCGCGGGGCTGGAGGCGGAGCTGCACGCGGCGCAAGGCGCCGCGGACCGGAGCCGCCACGCCGCGGCCCGAGCCGACGCCACGCTCGAAGGCTTCGAGCGCGAGCTAAGGCTCCGGCAAGAGCGGATGGAGGCGATCGGCGAGGAAGAAGAGCTGTGGGTCAAGCGCATCGCCAATGCGCGCGAGCAAATCCTCACTCTACGCGCCCGCGAGGAAGAGACGAGCGCCGATCTTGCCGCGCTCGCCAATTTCCCGGCCGAGATCGAGCAGCGCCGGATGAAGCTGTTCGACGCCATCGCCGCGGCCGAGCGCGAGAGAGCGAAGGCCGCAGACGAGCTTGCGCTCGCCGAGACGGCGCTGAAAGAGCGCGAGAAGGCTTTGCGCGAAGTGCAGGAGCGCCTCGCCGGGGCGCGCGAAGCGCGCGCGCGGAACGAGGCGCGGCTCGAGGCGGTGCGCGAGCGACGCAGCGACGCCGCACGCGCCATCCGCGAGCAGCTCGACTGCGCTCCGGAAGCCTGCCTTGCGCTCGCAGGCCTGAAGGAGGGCGCGACGCTGCCGCCGCTCGCCGAAGTCGACGCGCGGCTTCTCAAGCTCAAGGCCGAACGCGAGCGGCTGGGCGGCGTCAATCTCATGGCCGAAGAAGAGGAGGCGCTTCTTGCCGCGCAGCTCGAAGAGATGGAGCGCGAGAAGGCCGACGTCGAGGCCGCCATCGCACGGCTCAGGCAGGGCATCGCCAATTTGAACCGCGAGGGCCGCAAGCGGCTGCTCGATGCCTTCGATGCGGTCAACGGTCATTTCGGGCGGCTGTTCAAGACGCTGTTCGGCGGCGGCTCGGCCGAACTCAAGCTCGTTGATTCCGACGATCCGCTCGAATCGGGACTCGAAATCTATGCCTGCCCGCCCGGAAAGCGGCTCCAGGCGCTGACGCTGCTTTCGGGCGGCGAGAAGGCCTTGACCGCGCTTGCGCTGATCTTCGCCGTGTTCCTCACCAATCCCTCGCCGATCTGCGTGCTCGACGAGGTTGATGCGCCGCTGGACGACGCCAATGTCGAGCGCTTCTGCCGGCTCATGGACGAGATGGCGAAGGAGACCGACACGCGCTTCCTCATCATCACCCACCACCCGCTCACCATGTCGCGCATGAGCCGGCTGTTCGGGGTGACGATGGCCGAGCGGGGCGTGAGCCAGCTCGTCTCGGTCGATCTTGAGCAGGCCGAGCGCTTACGCGACGCAAGCTAGTCGAAACGGGCCGATTCCGAAGGATTTCGGCCGCCGTTGGACTTCCTTGACAGCCCGAAATCGCCAACTAAAGTGCCGGCCAAGCTTGGGGCCAGCCGATCCTAAGGCCCTCCCGGAAATTGAGCCGCGCCAATGGCCGGAGCCGAAAATCAGTCCGGCCGCAGAAAAACCGGCCGCGACTCCGACGAAATTCGGCGGCGGCTCGACGCCCTTGGTGAAAAGCTCGGCGAGGCCCAAGGCCGGCAACGGCCGGCTCACGCGGAGGCGCCGCCGAGCCAGGGTGCCGCGCTCGGCCAGGCGCTCAGGCTCGGTGTCGAGTTGGTCGCGGGCGTCGCTGTCGGGTTTTTCATCGGCTGGGGGCTCGACCGCCTGTTGGGCACGGCGCCCTTCCTGATGGTGGCGTTCCTCGGCTTGGGCGCTGCCGCAGGCATCCTCAACGTGGTGCGGACCGCCAAGCGCATGCAGGCGGAGGCGCCTTCGGGCAAGAATTTGCCGAGCGTGAATGACGACGATGACGATTAGGGGCATTTGGCAGTGATCGAGGCAGCCATCGCCGCAGAGGAAGCAGGGCAAGGCCACGGCGGCGGCGCAGCCGGCGGCATGCCCGATCCGATGCATCAATTCGAGATCAAGCGGATCATTCCGCTCGAGCTGTTCGGCTTCGACGCCTCCTTCACCAACTCGGCTTTGTTCATGGTGATCGCCGCCGCGCTCATCACCCTCTTTACGGTTTACGCCATGCGCGGGCGCGCGCTCGTGCCGACGCGGCTTCAGTCGGTGGCGGAGATCTCCTACGAATTCGTGGCCAACATGGTGCGCAGCAATGTCGGCACCGCAGGGATGAAATATTTCCCCTTCGTCTTCACCCTGTTCATGTTCGTGCTCGTGCTGAACATGCTCGGCATGGTGCCCTATTCCTTCACCGTGACAAGCCACATCATCGTCACCTTCGCGCTCGCCGCCTTCATCTTTCTCGGCGTGACGCTGATCGGATTCATCAAGCACGGGGCGAAGTTCCTCAAATTCTTCGTGCCCGAGGGCGTGCCCGTACTGATGCTGCCGCTGCTTGTCGTGATCGAGGTGATCTCCTATCTCACGCGCCCGATCTCGCTCTCGGTGCGGCTGTTCGCCAATATGATGGCGGGACACACGATGCTGAAAGTGTTCGGCGCCTTTGTCGTGGCGCTCGGCTTTCTCGGCGGGTGGGCGCCGCTCGCTTTCATGGTGGCGTTCACCGGGCTGGAAGTCCTGGTCGCGTTCCTCCAAGCCTATGTGTTCGCGATCCTGACCTGCATCTATCTCAACGACGCGCTTCACATGCATCACTAGATACGATTTCAACGCAACATCGTTCGAAGGAGAGAAGACATGGATCCAGCAGCAGCAAAGTTGATCGGCGCAGGCCTTGCCTCGATCGCGCTCGTCGGCGCGGGCGTCGGCATCGGCACGATCTTCGGCAACTACCTGCAGGGCGCCTTGCGCAACCCGTCGGCCGCGCCGACGCAGTTCGCCAATCTCCTGCTCGGCTTCGCTCTCGCCGAGGCCACCGGCCTGTTCGGCCTCGTTGTCGCGCTCATCATCCTGTTCGTGTTCTAGGTCTTGCGGGGAACCTCCGCGCAAGTAGGGAGACCTTGAGGCGACCGTGCCGCAACTCAACCCTCTCGATTGGGGCCCGCAGCTCGTATGGCTGCTGCTCACTTTCGGCATTCTCCATCTGCTGATGGTGTATGTGGCGCTGCCGCGCATCGGCTCCGTGATCGAGGCGCGCGCCTCCCGCATCGCGGCCGACCTCGCCACGGCCGAGAAGCTGAGGCGCGAGACCGAGGAGGCGATCGCGGCCTACGAGCAGGCTTTGGCGGAGGCGAAGCAGAAGGCTCACGCCATCGTCGAGGAAGGACGCGCCAAGCTGAAGGCCGAGACGGCGGCGGAGCGCGCGCGGCTTGAACGCGATCTCGCCAAGAAGGGCGCAGAGGCCGAGGCCCGCATCGATGCGGCAAAGGCTTCCGCGATGAAGGACGTGAGCACGGTCGCGGCCGATGTCGCCTCCGATATCGTGCGCCGGCTCATCGGGGTGGCGCCGGCCAAGGCCGAGATCGAGAAGGCGGTCGGAGCGGCGCGGAAGGGGTGACCATGGACTTCCTGTTCGAGCCCGAATTCTGGGTTGCGGTTTCTTTCTTCCTCTTCGTCGGGACCGTCCTCTATCTCGGCGTGCACAAGAAGATCGCCGCCGCGCTCGACGCAAGAGCGGCCGCCATCGCCAAGGAGCTCGACGAGGCAAAGCGACTGCGCGAAGAGGCCGAGAAAGTGCTCGCCGATTACCGGCGGAAGCAGGGCGACGCCGTCAAGGAGACGCAAGCGATCATCAGCCTCGCCGGCGAGGAGGCCGAGATTTTCGCCGCCGAGACACGCCGCTCGATGAAGGAGAGCTTCGAGCGCCGGATGAAGCTCGCCGAAGGCAAGATCGCCCGCGCCGAGACGGAAGCCTTGCGCGAGGTGCGCGCCGCCGCCACCGATGCCGCGATCGCGGCGGCGCGGACCGTGATCGCGGAGAAGCTCACGCCGGAAGCCGCCGACAAGCTCGTCAAGCAGGGCATCGACGCGCTCAAGGGCCGGCTGAACTAGCGATTTACGCTGAATTGGCTCTTGTTGCCGCGCGCGGGCTCTAGCCGCTCGCCGAAGGCCGCGCGATATCGAGATCGCACCAGGCCGGTCCGGTCTTGAGCACCGCCGCAAGCTGGTCGAGCGAAAGAAGCGCGTCGTGGAGCGCAAGCGACACCTCGTCGCCGTCCTGCCCCGGCACATCCTCGGTGAAGGAATAATCCTTCATAATCTCAAGCGCCCGTTCCATCGAGGTGACGGCCGCTTCGTTCTTGTCGATCTGCAACCTCGTTGAGGATTCGTGCCAGTCGAGCACGCGCGCCAGCATGTTGTCGCCCTTGACTTTGCGCTGGATCCGCGCGCGCAGGCGCCCGGCACGGTCGATCGCGCGTCTCTGGCCCGCGATCGTCGCCCGGCGTTCGGCCATGTCCGCGCGGATCGCAGCCTCGATCATGGCGCCGATATCCATGCCGGTCATGTCCTGCTCGGCATGGATGATGAGCCCGAGCTTCTGCGCGATGACTTCGACCGCGCTCGCATCGAGATTGTTGGGACGCGGCGGCTCGACCTCTCCGGTATGGTCGTAGCGTTCCCGGCATCTCGGATTCGAGAGAACGGCATAGGCGGTGGCAAGCTCGCCGAAGGCGCCGACGGAGCCGCCGCTATCGGGGTGGGAGGACTTGGCCTTGCGCCGATAGGCCCGGTGGATTTCGTCACGGGCGGCATCGCGCCCGATCCCGAGAATTCGATAAAGATCCCTCACCCGCCGATCCCCCGTACGCATACCACCTGCGACATAAACGCAGAACTCGCGGATTTGTAGCAAGCCCGCTCGATCAAATTTTGTCATGAGCATGGAAACAGGGAGGCACCCCCCTTCCGCCCCCCGCGCGCCACCCGGCAAAGGGCGACCCGTCTTACAGTAGAATCTTAGCCCGCTCCGGCAACATTCCGGTCGAAAGCGACGAAGATCTTATAGTCCTGGGGCCTCGTCCCGACCGCGACGGGAAAGGAGATTTCCTTGACTATGGAGAAATAGCCGGCCGGCCCCCCGGGCGGGATCGTGGTCGTGACCTTCATCTTGTCGGTCGCCAGAGTGTTCTGCTGGGTGCCGGCCACGCGGACGTTCACGCCGAGCGTGACGGCGCCCGGACCCCCTTTCGGCCCAAGCAGTACCCGCCCCGCAAAGCCATATTTGACGACCACGCGATCGGCGAAGAGCTGGCATTCACGCGCCATCTTGGTGATCTCGCCGCGATGCACCACGGCGTTCGTATCCCCCACACGATCGGGCTGATAGACGGTGAGGAGCCGGTCGCGTGGCCAGGCGACGACTTGCGGGCAATTGGCGCTATACCCGGCGGGCAGATTGGCCAAGTCGACCTTGGTCGTCTCGAGCCTGCTGGTCTGGGGAGGACCGTCGTTCTCGCTCGAGCCGAAGGGGTTGGAAAAGCGCGGGACGGAGCACCCGGAGACGAAGGCCGGCGCGGCGACGAGCCCAATAAGGGCGCATCTTGTCAGCCACGATCGCGCGTCGGTACGCCTCACCTGACCCCGTCCTCGGCTTGACATGCCAGGCTCGCCCGCCTGATATGCCGCTCGATCTGGCAAGTGTCTTGAAATATCGCGGGTTGCCGGTCTTTAACTTTCGCGCGCAAACTAGGCCCAGTGGGGAAGCGCGACAAGGCCAGACTGAGCCCGCGCGAAGTCAGACTGACGCATCTTCCGGGACGACGATGACCGGTTCCAACAACGCCAACGGGCGGAGCGCCGACCGTCCTTCGCTTATCATCTATCTGGCCGCGCCGCGCGGTTTTTGCGCCGGCGTCGACCGCGCGATCCAGATCGTCGAGCTTGCTCTCGCCAAGTACGGCGCGCCCGTCTATGTGCGCCATGAAATCGTCCATAACCGCTATGTGGTGGAGGGCCTCAAGGCCAAGGGCGCCATCTTCGTCGAAGAATTGGACGAAATCCCGGATACTGGCGCCCCAATTGTGTTCTCGGCGCATGGCGTGCCGAAGGCCGTGCCGGCCGCGGCGCGGGCGCGGGAACTGTTCTTTCTCGATGCCACCTGCCCGCTCGTTTCGAAGGTGCATGTCGAGGCGGAGGGCCAATTCCGCGAGGGACGCGAAATCCTCTTGATCGGCCATGACGGCCATCCCGAGGTGGTCGGCACCACGGGCCAGTTGCCGGACGGCGCCGTGACCCTGATCGAAACGGTGGAGGATGCGCTCGCCTTTGTTCCGCGCGACCCCGACCGGCTTGCGGTGATTACCCAGACCACGCTCTCGGTGGACGACACCAAGGAAATCCTGAACACGCTCAAGGCGCGCTTTCCGCGCATGGTGACGCCGCCCAAGGACGACATCTGCTACGCCACGACCAATCGCCAGGAGGCGGTGAAGCGGATCGCTCCGGCCTGCGAGCGCATGATCGTGGTGGGCTCCCCCAACAGTTCGAACGCGCTTCGTCTGGTGGAAGTGGCTGAGCGGGCCGGCTGCCCCTCAGCCGTCTTGATCCAGCGCGCGGCCGAGATCGACTGGGACCTCTTCAAGGGGATCTCCCGGCTCGGGGTAACGGCGGGAGCGTCGGCGCCCGAAGTGCTCGTGGATGAGATCATCGACGCCTTCAAGTCGCGCTTCGAGGTCAAGGTGGAGAGCGTCACCACCGCGGAAGAGAGCATCGCCTTCAAGCTTCCGCGCGAGCTCAGAGAGATGCCGGCACTCTAGATGGCTGTCTACACCGACGTTTCCGACGAAGAGCTCGAGGCCTTCATTGGAAGCTACGACATCGGCGCGCTCACCTCCTTCAAAGGCATCGCCGAGGGCGTAGAGAACTCCAACTACCTGGTCCACACCGAGAGCGGGCGCTATATCCTCACGCTCTACGAGAAGCGCGTGAGCCGCGAGGACCTCCCCTATTTTCTCGCCTTGATGGAGCATCTCGCCGCGCGCGGCATCACCTGCCCGCTTCCTGTGCGCGACCGCGAGGGGAGCACGCTGAAGGCGCTTGCGGGACGTCCGGCCGCGCTCATCACGTTTCTCGACGGGCTTTGGGTGCGGAGGCCCGCAATCGAGCATTGCGCCGGGCTCGGCGACGCGCTGGCGCGCTTTCATCTCGCGGGAGCCGATTTTCCCATGATGCGTGCAAACAGCCTTTCCCTTCCCGGGTGGCAGGCCTTGTTCGCAACGATCGGCCGCGCGGCCGACGAAGTCGTGCGAGGGCTTTCCGGCGTCATCGAAAAGGAGCTCCGGCATCTCGAAGGCAAATGGCCCAAAGACTTGCTTGAGGGGGTCATTCATGCCGACCTCTTCCCCGACAATGTCTTCTTCCTCGGCGACAGGATTTCGGGCCTGATCGATTTCTATTTCGCCTGCAACGACATGCTCGCCTACGACGTCGCCGTCTGCCTCAATGCCTGGTGCTTCGAGACCGACGGCAGCTTCAACGTCACCAAGGCGCGCGCGCTGCTTGAGGCTTACGAGAAGGTGCGGCCCCTGACCCGCGCCGAACTCGATCGGCTGTCCACGCTTGCGCGTGGCGCCGCGCTTCGCTTCCTCTTGACCCGCACCTACGACCTCATCAACACCGACGCGAATGCGCTCGTGAAGACGAAGGACCCCAACGAATATCTGCGCAAGCTCCGTTTCCATCAGCGCGTGAAGTCCACGCGCGAATACGGGCTCAAGGAGGCTTGAGCATGGGGTCGCGACCCAAGGTGGTGATCCATACCGACGGCGCCTGTTCCGGCAATCCGGGACCTGGCGGCTGGGGCGCGATCCTCGAATCTGGCGCGCATCGCAAGGAGCTGACCGGCGGCGAGGAGCTCACCACGAATAACCGCATGGAGCTGATGGCGGCGATCGTGGCGCTCGAAGCGCTGAAGACGCCCTCGGAGGTCGATCT
>CAWFRD010000027.1:0-125279 GCA_963818165.1 uncultured Alphaproteobacteria bacterium | reverse complement strand
GCCTTCCTCGTTGATGATGCAGATTCATGCGTCCTGTGCGCCCCGGCACAGTGCATTCCTGCTGGTCCCTCCCTCTTTTGGCTTAGAGTTTTGCTCGCCTGCCTCCCGAAGATGCTAGGCTTCTCCCGAAATCCCGTCAATCGACGTTAAAATCCTTTTACCAAGAGGAAAGGATTGAAATTCCTGGATTTCTTAATCGCTTGCAGTACCACAATGGGCCTGTCCGAGGCGTCGCTCTACCGTCGGCCACAGCGAGAGGATCCTCCGATGACGGCAAGTGCCGCCAAGACGCTGCGCGACGGTTTCCTCGCCTGGCAGTGCCGCGTTAGACAAATCGCCATGCGCCAGGACGGCGGGCGCCCCTCACCCGGCATGCGCCCACGCGTGCGCGATGCATCGGGCCGTGAATTGTCGCCGGCTCTCACCGTACTCATCCTTCCGCGCGACCCGGCCGAGAGCACGGCATTCTTCCGCTTCCAGGTGATGAAAACCGCCGATCCACGTGACATTTACGAGCGCGCGCTCGCCTATTTGCAGGCCGACTATTTCCAGCAACCCACAGAATTTGGCGATGTTCTGACGGCGGTGCTCCCTGCACAGTCTGATCTCGCAGCAAGACTCATTCGCGATGGGAGATGCGTGCTCGCCTTCGAACAATTCGCGCAACGCTACCGTCTGCCTTGCGCGGTGTTCGAGACGGAAGCTGGCGAAGCGATCAGGGAAGTCACGCTCTGGCACAATCGTCTGTTCAATCCGTCACTGCCCGATGACGTTTTGGTGCTCGGCTTCAGGCCGGATTGGAAATCGGCCGAGACCTAATCAGGGCCTCGGCCGATCCTGCGCGACATACTTGACCGCGCCTATGTCCAGAATATCACGTAACCGATCGCCGCAACGGCAACGCCTGCGGCAAGAGTGACGTAAGGCAGCATCCCTGCCTTCGGAGCAAACTGCCCCCATCTAGAACTTCCTATAAGCCTTGTTCAGCTCATGAGCGGATGGTTGGGCGAGGTCTGGAAGCGCACCAGAAGCTCGCGCGCCAGCATGTCGCGGTCCTGCTGGTTGTCCGGCAGCTTCATGTCTTTCGGGATGCGGACCCAGCCGTTGATGTTGCGGTCGAAGATCGCAGGCTCGCCCGCCTCGTATCCCATATGCACGTCCTCGAGCCAGTTGAGGTCGTCCCAGCCCATGAACTCGATGTACTCCTTCAGGTAGGGCGTGAGCCGGCTGTAATCGGGAAGAAGATTGACATCGTAGCGATAGCCGATGTGCTGGCCGATCGCTTGCTCGCGCGCGGTGTCGAGTCCGCTCGCGTCCTTCAAATATTTGTCGATATCGTCCTTGGCTCTGGACTTCTTGGCGCCCTTGGCGCGCTTTCCGTCTTTGCTGTTCTTGCGGGACATGGCGGGCTCCGCTTATCCGATCTTGTGATAGTTCTCGACGCCGACGGTATAGTCGGTCCCGGCCAGCGGGACCTGCGCCATGGCTGAGGCTTCCATCGTCAGCGCGGCAAGGTCCTCGGGCTCGAGGTTGTGAACGGAGGTCTTGCCGCAGGCGCGCGCAAGCATCTGCGCTTCGAGCGTGAGCGTGTGCAGAAAATTGTAGACGCGCTCGGCAGCAGCGTCGGGATCGAGACGCTTGCGGAGTTCGGGATCTTGGGTGGCGACGCCGACCGGGCACCGCCCCGTATGGCAGTGATAGCAATAGCCGGCGGGTACGCCGATCTCGTTCTTGAAATCCGACTCCGGAATCTCCTTGTTGCAGTTGAGCGCCATCAGCACCGAGTGGCCGATCGCGACCGCGTCGGCGCCGAGCGCCATGGCCTTGGCCACGTCGCCGCCATTCCTGATGCCGCCGGCATAGACGAAGCTGATCTCGCCGCGCTTGCCCAGCTCGTCGATGGCGCGGCGCGCCTGGCGGATGGCGGCGATTCCGGGCACGCCGGTATCTTCGGTGGCGATGTGCGGACCGGCGCCGGTGCCGCCCTCCATCGCGTCGATATAGATGGAGTCGGGGCCGCATTTCACCGCCATGCGCACGTCGTCATAGACGCGCGCGGCGCCGAGCTTGAGCTGGATCGGGATTTCCCAATTGGTCGCCTCGCGCACTTCCTCGATCTTGAGCGCGAGATCGTCGGGGCCGAGCCAGTCGGGATGCCGCGCCGGCGAGCGCTGGTCGATGCCTGCGGGAAGCGAGCGCATCTCGGCGACCTGATCGGTCACCTTCTGTCCCATCAGATGGCCGCCGAGCCCGACCTTGCAGCCTTGGCCAATGAAGAACTCGCACGCATCGGCGAGCCGCAGATGATGCGGGTTGAAGCCGTAGCGCGACTGGATGCACTGATAGAACCATTTGATCGAGTAGCGCCGCTCGGCGGGGATCATGCCGCCCTCGCCCGAGCAGGTGGCTGAGCCCGCCATGGTGGCGCCGCGAGCGAGTGCGATCTTCGCCTCGTAGGACAAAGCGCCGAAGCTCATGCCGGTGACATAGACCGGGATGTCGAGCACCATCGGCCGCTTCGCCTTGGGCCCGATCACCGTCTTGGTCTCGCATTTCTCGCGATAGCCCTCGATGACGAAGCGCGTGAGCGTGCCCGGCAGGAAGGTCAAATCGTCCCAATGCGGGATCTTCTTGAACAGGGAGAAGCCGCGCATGCGATAGCGGCCGAGCTCCGACTTCACATGGATGTCGTTGATGACCTCCGGCGTGAAGATCCGACTATGGCCGAGAATGAATCGTTCGGCCTCGGCCGGCGCCCTGACGCTGCCGTTGCCGTTCTTGCCGTTCCTGCTCTTCGTCATGGCTCCCGCCCGGCTTCTCGCCTCAAACACCAGTTTCTTTTCCGTCGGCTCGAGATTGTCGTAGTTCCACAATTGCTTGCCGGCGACGATCTTGCGGAAGGCGCCGACGCCCCTCCTTCGGCAACAGCTCGTAGACGCGGAGCTTCTTCTCGAGCCAGCTCTTGTCGAGATCGGTCATCGTGCCCCACACGGCATCGACGCCGAGGCTCTTCGGCTCGCCGGCGATGTAGATCGTCCCGTCATACATGGAGTCGCCGAGATTCTTCCCGGCATTGCCGCAGATCACCATGCGCCCGCGCTGCATCATGAAGCCGGTAAAGGCGCCGGTATCGCCGCCGACGATGATGGTTCCGCCTTTCTGGTCGATGCCCGTGCGCGAGCCGACATTGCCGCGGCAGACGAGATCGCCGCCGCGGATGGCCGCGCCGAACTGCGAGCCGGCGTTCTTCTCGATCAGGATCGTTCCGCTCATCATGTTCTCGGCGCAAGACCAGCCGACCCGGCCCGCGATGCGCACATTCGGCCCGTCGATCAGGCCGCAGCCGAAATAGCCGAGCGAGCCGTCGATGATGAGATTGAGCCGGTTCAAGATGCCGACCGCGATCGAATGCTTGGCGCCGGGATTGCGGATCACGATCGTGCCGTACCCGTCCTCCATCAATTCGCGGATGCGCAGATTGACGACTTTCGTGTCGAGGTCGCCGGCGTCGATCTCGGCGCGCTTGTTGAAATCGACGTCGAAGGCGTTGGGCAACGCGAAGCCATGATGCGCGTCTCGCTCAAATCGACGTCGAAGAATTTTTGAATCGAGCGGCCTTTGAGCTGCTCGGTATGCAGCCCCATCTCGTAAGAGCGGCGCTCCTGCTCACTAAGCTCGGATCGCGCTATCTCTGCCATACGCGGATCTCCTCGTCGTAAGGGTCGAACGTGTCGATCTCGCGCGGCATGATGGCGCGAATGGCGACCTCCTCCGAAGCGAGCGCGACGAGATTGTCGCTTTCGAAAAGCACCATCGGCTTCGCCGCCATCGTGTCCTTGGCCATGCCGAGCTCGTTCTCGGTTGCCACGACATAGGTGAACACACCGTCGATGTCCTTGATGGAAGCCTTCAGCGAATCTTCCAGCGTCGCCCCCTTCTCGAGATTGTTGGCGGTATAGACGGCGAGCAGCTCCGAATCGCAATTCGACATGAAGCGGTGTCCGAGCCGCTCCATCTCGCGCCGCATGATCCAGTAATTGGTGATCTGGCCGTTATGCACGACGGCGATATCGTTATAGGGATAGGCCCAGTAGGGATGGGCCGAGCGAATGTCGACGTCGGATTCCGTCGCCATGCGCGTGTGCCCGATGCCGTGCGTGCCTCTGAAGGCGCCAAGCCCGTATTGCTCGGAGACCTGAGACGCGTCGCCGAGGTCCTTGATCAGCTCGAGCGCGGAGCCGAAGGACAGGACCTCGGCGCCCTCGATCTGCTCGATTTCGGTGGTGAGCCGCCGCGTGTCGCCGGCATAACGCAGGAGATAGCGGAAGGCGTAGGGTGTGGCTTCGGCAATCTCGACCGTCTCGGCCCCGAGCTCGGCGAGGCGCCGATCGACTTCGGCCTGGCGCTCCCTGATCTTTTGCCGGATGCGGTGGTCGCGCGTCATGTCCTCCTGCTCGGCGAGCTTGAGGCGCATGACATATTCATTGGGGGTGGAGGCGCCATAGATCGCGAACCCGGTCGAATCGGGACCGCGATGTTTGAGGCTCTTCAGCATCGCCGTCATCTCCCGGCCGACATTGGTCACGCCGTCGCGATGGATGAGGCCGGCAATTCCGCACATATTAAGTCTCCTCTGCTCGGGCGTCCGCTTATGGCAGGCAATCGAGATACGTCTTGATGTCCCATTCCGTCGTCGTATGGAGGAACCGCTCCCACTCGTCGCGCTTGTACTCGTCGTAGAGCCGGTACATTTCGCCGGGCATCGCCGATCGGATCACCGGGTCTTTCTCCAGCGCAGCGAGAGCGTCGCCGAGCGTCATCGGCAGTTTCTTGACCTGCTTTCCCGCCTCCATGGCCTGATAGATGTTGCGCTCCTCGGGCGCCCCCGGATTGAGCTTGTTCTTGAGGCCGTCATCCATGGCCATGAGCAGCGCCGCGGCCATCAGATGCGGGTTCACCATGGCGTCGACGGCGCGGTACTCGAAGCGGCCGGGCGCCGAGACGCGCAGGCCCGTGGTGCGGTTCTGGAAGCCCCAATCCGAGAACACCGGCGCCCAGAAGCCAGTGTCCCACAGCCTCCGGTAGGAGTTCACCGTCGAGCAGCCGATCGCGGTCAGCGCGCCGAGATGTTTGACGATGCCGCCGATCGCCATGAGCCCGATCTTGCCCGGGAGCTGTATGTCGTCGGTGTCGGGCATGAAGGTGTTCACGCCGCCCTTGGCGTAATTGTAGTTCTGCGCCATTCCGGGAAGCTTCTTGGGGTCGTTGCCGAGCGTCTTCAGCTCGTCCTTGCCGCCCCGCCACAGCGAGATGTTGTGGTGGCAGCCATTGGCGCTCACCCCCATGAACGGCTTGCACATGAAGCAGGCGATGATGCCGAACTCGCGCGCGACTTGCGCGCAGATTTGCCGGTAGGTCGCCAGCCGGTCGGCGGTCCGGAGCGCATCGTCGAAGGTAAAATTGAGCTCGAGCTGACCGGGCGAATCTTCGTGATCGCCCTGGATCATGTCGAGGCCCATCTTGCGGCAATAATCGATCACCTGCATGTAGACCGGCCGCAAGCTCTCGAACTGATCGATGTGATAGCAATAGGGGTTGGAGTAGCCGCCGTTGGGCTGGCCGTCGGCGTCCTTCTTCAGCCACATCATCTCGGGCTCAGTGCCGTGGCGAAGCTGGAGTCCGTGGTCCTTCTGGAACTGCTCGTGCAGGCGGCGAAGGTTGCCGCGCGCATCCGCCGTAAGGAACGCACCGGGCTCCTGGCGCTCTTCGCGGTTGCGGAACAGCATGCACCAGAGCCGCGCCACCCGCTTGTCCCAGGGAAGCTGCATGAAGGTCTCGGGCTCGGGGATGCCGACGAGTTCGGCGGCTTCAGGCCCGTAGCCGAGATATTCGCCGCGCCGGTTGAGGAAAAGGTTCATGGTGGCGCCGTAGACGAGCTGGAAGCCCTTCTCCGCCACCGACTCCCAGTGGTCGGCCGGGATGCCCTTGCCCATGATCCGGCCCGTGACCGAGATGAATTGGAGATAGAGATATTCGATGCCTAGCGCATCGATCTTCTTCCGCACTTCGGCGACGAGCTGTTTCCGTCCCGGCGCCTCGACGAACCGCTCGATATCCGTGGGTTTCGAGCGGTTCGTTCTACTCCCCTTCTTCGTTTCAACGCGTCGATCCATGGCACTCTCCCGCTGACCACCGCAAACGTGAAACTGACGCCCTCTCATCAACTCCAAGGAAACGGGCTATGAGAGGTCGGATGAAGTTCTCCCTTGGCAAAGCGTGCGAACCGGAACGGCTCGAGCAGCCTGCTCTTCTCGCCGATCAATTCCTGCGCCACGAGCTTGCCGACGCCGATCATCTTATAGCCGTGGTTGGAATTGGCGATGACATAGACGTTCTCGCGGAACAGATCGAAGACCGGGAAATTGTCGGGGGTGAAGCAGCCGAGACCGCCGGAATTCTCTTCGCGCTTGTAGAGCGGCATCTGGCCTTCGAAACGCTTCTGGCAATGGGCGAGCGCCGAGCACCACATTTCGATAAAGTCCTCGCCGACGACGAACTCCGGCGAGTCGGGCCCGTAAGGGTCGACTGCGACTTGATCGGGATCCTGGTCGACCTTGTAGGGCGAGGCGCCGCCCTGGACCCCGCCAAAATTGAAATCGGGCTTGTAGTAGATACCCCAGATCTTGTCGGTGATGAGCTTGCCGTCGCGGTTGGAATAGAGCGGCGCGTCGGTATCGACATGGAGCACCGGCGGGAAGCGCCCGTCATTGGTCCGGTGCATGTGCGGATCGACGCCGAGCGTGCCTTCCTCCAGACACCAGAACTTCCACATCGGAACGCCGTCGCGAACCTTGCCGTTGGCCTTGACGGTAATCGTCTTCGGAAGCTCGAGCAGGTTCCAGATCTTGTTGACCCAGGGTCCGACGCCGGCCACGACCGTATCGCAGGCGATGCGCCCCTGATTGGTGTTGAGCGCGGTCACCGCCCCGCTGTTTGAGCCGAACTCGAAGCTCTTCACTTCGACGCCGGAGAGAATGCGCACGCCCTCTTCGCGCGCCTTGGCGGCAAGGCCGTGCATGCTCGCCTGATTGTTGGCGTAGCCGCCGCGCTTTTCATGCAGCACGGAGGTGATGCCTTGCGCCTGCCAATCGTCGAACAGGCCCCGCATGTATCGCATCGAGTCATCCACGCCCTCGATGAACGTCGACTCGTAGCCGATCGCCTTCTGCTGCTCGTAGATCGAGGCGACGTCGGCGTGCATGCATTCGGGGCTGATCTGCATGTAGCCCACGGGATGGTAGGAATAGGCCTTGGCGTCGCTCTCCCACACCTCGACGGAGTGGGCCATCAACTCGCGCATGGCCGGCTGGAAATAATTGTTGCGGACGACGCCACAGGCGATGCCCGAGGCGCCCGCCCCCACGTCCGTCTTGTCGACGACGAGAATGTCGGCGCCCGAGCCCTTGCCGGACGCTTTCAGCATTTGCGCCAGATGGAAGGCGGTGCTGAGGCCGTGAACGCCAGCCCCGATGATGGCGTATTTGACACCCTGTGGGACAGTCATCGGCGTCATCCCCGCGGCGGAAGGATTGGTCTGGTTTTGGTCCTAGACACTGGACCCAATCGAGGAAGCTTTGTAAGATGACTATAGCGCATCACGCTGACCTGCTGTAAACCAATTTTTTCGTTTGGGTCCAAAGTGGGCTCTCGATCGGGAGGTACAGACCTTGACTGAGGAGCGCCTTCGACTCACGCAGCCCGTCCCCGCAGGGTTCGAAAAACCGAGCCGGGGGCCGCGCGCCATCTCCGCCTATATCCGCCGGGCCATCGAGACCGGCGCCTATAGCGAGGGCGACCGGCTGCCGCCAGAGCGGCAATTGGCCGAAACCTTCCAGGCGGCGCGAAGCACGGTGCGGCGCGCGCTCGATCAACTCGAGAAGGCCGGGCTGGTATCACGCCGTCTCGGCAGCGGGACTTTCGTCGGCGCGAACGCGACCTCGGTGCGGCGGAACATCGATCTTGCCGATCAGGTGAGCCCGCTCCAGCTCATCGAGGCGCGGCTTGCGGTCGAGCCCTTCACCACGCGGCTTGCCGTCTTGCATGCGACGCGGCGCAATCTCGACGACATGGAGGCGGTTCTCGTCCACGCCGAAGAGTCGGTGAGCGACAAGGACTCCTTCTCCAAATGGGACGGCGAATTCCATCTCCTCATCGCGCACGCATCGGCGAACCCGCTGCTTATCAACGTCTACCGCCAGATCAATCATGTGCGGCTTCACGCGCAGTGGGACGCGATGAAGGAAAAGATCCTGACGCCCGACGTCATCGCCGACTACAACCGCCAGCACCGCGCCATCTTCGACGCGCTCAACTCGCGCGACGCGCAAGGCGCCTATGCGTTGATTACGCAACATCTGGAAAAGGCGCGCGACGATCTCGTAAGGGCAGAGAGCCCGTAAGCGCCGGCGTCGGTCGGGGGATTGCTAGCGGCGGGAGAGTTGCTCGAGCCGCTGCTGCATGGCGGTGAGCTCGGCCTTCAGATTGGCGATCTCGTCCTCGCCAGGCTTGCCACATTCGGCACTCGCTTCGCTTCGCTCAGCTTGACCAGCGCTCTTGTCCCCTTCGCCGTCCGCCGCGCCGAAGGGGCTGAACATTCCAAGCGCGCGCTCGAACGTCTCGAAGTTCTTGCGCACTTGCTCCTGCATAGCCTCGAAGGCCGCCGTGCCGAAAGCATGGGCAAATCGCCGCCGGTACTGTTCCTGCTGGCGGGTGAGCGAGTCGAGGCTGAATTCGAGATAGCTCGGCACGAGCTTCTGCATGCTGTCGCCGTAGAAGCGGATGAGCTGGCGCAAGAAACCGATCGGAAGGAGATTAGTGCCGCGGCTTTCCTGCTCGACAATGATCTGGGTCAGGACCGAGTGGGTCAAGTCTTCGCCGGTCTTGGCGTCGTAAACGACAAAGTCTCGCTCGGACCGAACCATCTCGGCCAAGTCCTCGAGCGTCACATACGTGCTTGTATCGGTATTGTAGAGCCTGCGGTTGGCGTATTTCTTGATGATGACCGGCCGGCTCTCGTGATCCGCGTCCCTTGCCACGTGCCTATCGCTCCTAGCCTTGGGGGCGCCCAAGGGGCTTTATCCCGCAACTGCGAAATCAGTAGCACGATCTTTGTGCATAGCACCAGGGCTTTTCGCCAAAGCCCCTAATGGGGCGAAAACCTAGGCTTCCCTAGAGGGACTCCCTAAGTTATGACCTTTGACCCCCACCGAAGTGGAGATGTGGAGAATGAAAGAGGAAGATATTGTCATCGTCGGCGCGGCGCGCACGCCCGTTGGCTCCTTCAATGGCTCGCTCTCGAGCTTGCCGGCCCATACGCTTGGCGAAGTCGCCATTCGGGCAGCGCTCGATCGGGCCAAGGTCGCTCCGGCCGATGTCGATGAAGTGATCATGGGTCAGGTGCTTACCGCAGGCGAGGGCCAGAACCCGGCCCGCCAGGCGGCGATCGCCGCCGGCGTGCCCATCGAGGCGACCGCCTGGGGCGTCAATCAGGTTTGCGGCTCGGGCCTCCGCGCCGTAGCGCTCGGCGCCCAGCAGATCGCCGCGGGCGACGCCGATATCGTCGTCGCGGGTGGCCAGGAGAGCATGAGCCTTGCGCCTCATCTTGCCCACCTCCGCAACGGCCAGAAGATGGGTGCGATCGAGTTCATCGATTCGATGATCAAGGACGGGCTGTGGGAGGCCTTCAACGGCTACCACATGGGCAACACCGCCGAGAATGTCGCCCGTCAGTGGCAGATCACCCGCGAGGAACAGGACAAGTTCGCCACCCACTCGCAGAACAAGGCCGAGGCCGCCAGGAAGGGCGGCAAGTTCAAGGACGAGATCGTCCCGGTTACGGTGAAAACCCGCAAGGGCGAGACGGTGGTGGCCGAGGACGAATATATCCGCGAGGGCGCCAAGCTCGAGGATGCGGCGAAGCTCAGGCCCGCTTTCGACAAGGAAGGCACGGTGACGGCCGGCAATGCTTCGGGCATCAATGACGGCGCCGCCGCCGTCGTGCTGATGAGCGCCAAGGAAGCAAAGAAGCGCGGCCTGAAGCCGCTTGCCCATATCGCTTCCTGGGCCGTTGCCGGCGTCGATCCCAAGATCATGGGCTCTGGGCCGATCCCCGCTTCGCGCAAAGCTTTGAAAAAGGCCGGCTGGAGCGTCGGCGATCTCGACTTGATCGAGGCCAACGAGGCTTTTGCCGCGCAGGCCTTGGCGGTGAACAAGGACCTCGCTTGGGACACGGGCAAGGTCAACGTCAATGGCGGCGCCATCGCCATCGGCCATCCGATCGGCGCCTCCGGCGCGCGCGTGCTGGTCACGCTGCTGCACGAGATGCAAAAGCGCAATGCCAAGAAGGGCCTTGCCACGCTCTGCATCGGCGGCGGCATGGGCATCGCCATGTGCGTCGAGCGGGATTGATCTCGCCGCTTCGATCGCAATCGATCCCGCGCGGGTAGCCCACTCGGACGCCCGCGTTGAACGTTACTCAAGCGCCGCGACGCGCTTTCAAAAGGAGGGATTCATGGGAAGGGTAGCTCTCGTTACGGGAGGAACGCGCGGCATCGGCGGCGCCATCAGCCGGGCGCTGAAGCAGGCAGGTTACACCGTCGCCGCCAACTATGGCGGCAATGACGACGCCGCCAAGGCGTTCAGCAAGGAGACCAAGATTCCGGCGTTCAAATGGGACGTGGGCGATTACGCGGCCTGCGAGCAGGGCATCGTCAATGTCCAGAACGAGGTCGGTCCCATAGAGGTCCTGGTCAACAATGCCGGCATCTCGCGCGACGGCATGCTGCAGAAGATGACGCATGAGCAGTGGGAGCAGGTGATCCGCACCAATCTCGACTCTCTCTTCAACATGACGCGGCCGATCATCAACGCCATGCGCGAGCGGGGCTTCGGCCGCATTGTCAACATCTCGTCGATCAACGGGCAGAAGGGCCAGCTTGGGCTCGCCAATTACTGCTCGGCCAAGGCCGGCGTGATCGGCTTCACCCGGGCGCTCGCGCTCGAAAGCGCCCGCAAAGGCATCACCGTGAACGCGATCGCCCCGGGCTATGTGAAGACCGAGCTGCTTGCGGGCGTGTCCGAAGAGGTGATGAAGTCGATCGTCGGGCAGATTCCGGTGGGACGTCTCGGCGAGGCCGACGAGGTCGCGCGCTGCGTCGTATTTCTCGCCGCGGACGAAGCGGGTTGGATCACGGGCTCGACGCTCACCATCAATGGCGGCGCTTTCATGGATTGAGCTTTACCCTCCCCCTCGTGGGGAGGATAGTTTCGCCGGCGCACTCCGCGTGGTTCCATGCCAGGACTAGTCAGTTACCCTCATGCGTCTCGATGCGATCGCCATCGGCCTAAATCCTCCTGACGACCTCAATGTCATCATCGAGGTGCCGATCGGCGGCGAGCCGATCAAGTACGAGATGGACAAGGCCGCCGGCACGCTTGTCGTGGATCGCTTTCTCCACACGCCGATGCGCTATCCGGGCAATTATGGCTTCGTGCCGCACACGCTCGCCCGCGACGGCGACCCGCTCGATGTTCTCGTCGCCAATACGCGGCCGATCGTCCCCGGAGCCATCATCAATGTGCGCCCGATCGGCGTGCTGAAAATGGAAGATGACAGCGGCATGGATGAAAAGATCATCGCCGTGCCGACCTCGAAGCTGACGAAGCATTACGAGCATGTCAGGACGTGTGCCGACCTGCCGAAAATCGCGCAGGAGCAGATCCAGCACTTCTTCGAGCATTACAAAGATCTCGAGGCCGGCAAGTGGGTCAAGATGATCGGCTGGGGTGGGGTCGAAGAGGCCAAACAGCTGATCATCGAGGCCATTCAGCGCGAACGGCATTCCCCCCGCTGACGCAATCTCTAGCCTCCCTTCTCACGGCAAGGTCTGCTGGCCAGTTCCGTGCCTTGGAACAAGCCGAGACACCCGGCGTTGATATGCGCCTTGGCGATCGTGCAAGGAAGTAGTGGATGAGGGGGGCACCATATCGCATTGTGGGGGAATCTGCGGAATCGAAATCGATTGCCCGGGTGGATGCGGCGTTTTCTGCACGAGTGACTGCGGGGACTGCACGCAGTGGTGCAAGCCACAACGCTGCCGGCTTTCGACGAGGCGAATGCGGGAGCAAGTCCCGGCGTGTTACTCAGGATCACGCGGGGAGCACCGACGGCGGGGCAAAGGTCGTTGTCGGCGAGGCCGCCAACAGGCTTGGCGCCAACCGGCGCACCTATCCGGAAGACACGCAATTTAGACTCTGCTTCAATGACATCCCTCGCGCGAGTCTCGCGCGTCTCATCGGCAACATGCATCCTCGTGCAGTACGGGCGCGCGATGGGAAAGCCGAGGAGAGGTTGTCGGGTCAGGCGACCGGCACCGTTGCCGAACTCGCGGCCAGATATGAGCTTGTCGTGGACTAACTACGGCTCGAAATCGTGGGGCGCCAGTTCGAAGCTCCCGAACTCAAAGCCCGGCGCGACGGTGCAGCCGAGCAGCGTCCAGGCCCTAGGCTCCGCGCGCTCTGCCAGGCATGCGCCGGCACCGCCGCATGCGGGTGGTCCCCTTTGTGCCAATCGGGGCCGAGTCGGTATTCGTGGCGCGCCCCGTCCATGCCTCACTTCGAGCAGGAGCGGCGCTCCGCCGTACCAGTGCCAAAGCTCGGCCGCATCGACCTTGTGCCAGCGCGAAACCTCGCCCGCCTTCAACAGGAACAGGATCGCGGTCGAATGCGCGCGGCCGTGAGGCCCTGTCGCGTCGCGGAACGTTTCGCAGAACCAGCCCCCTTCAGGATGCGGCTTGAGCGCATGCTGCCTGATCACATCCTCGGCGGTCAGCGCTTCGCTCATGTTCGAAGGACACGCGTTAGAACCGGTCCTTGCGGCGCCTGATCTCGCCGAAGATCTCCCACAGCTCCCGCCCCTTCATGCCGAGCCGCGTCTGGATGGCGGGGCTCGCGGGTCTGAGGAACGGATTGGTGGCAAGCTCCTGCGCGATCGTCGTCGGCAATGCCGGCGCGCCCTCCTCGGCAAGGGCGGCGACCTCCGAGGCGCGCGCGCGGAGCGCGTCGTTTTCGGGCTCCACGGTCAGCGCGAAGCGGCAATTGTTGTTGGTGTATTCGTGGCCGCAATAGAGATGGGTCTCTGGCGAAAGGCTCGCGAGCTTCTTCAGCGAAGACCACATGGTCTTGGCGTCGCCTTCCAGCAGCTTGCCGCAGCCGACCGAGAAGAGCGTATCGCCGACGAAGACGAGATCGTCGTCGGGAAAATGGTAGCTGACATGACCCTTGGTGTGGCCCGGCGTCTCGATCACGCGCGCTTTCGCGCCGCCGATTGCGACAATGTCGCCCTCCTTGACCGCGACATCGAGATCGGGAATGGAGGAAGCCTCCTTCGCCGGTCCGACGATGGTGCAGCCGGTCATGCGCTTGACGACGGTGTTGCCGGCGGTGTGGTCGTGATGATGGTGCGTCGTGAGAATGTGGCTGAGCGTCCAGCCCTTTTCGTGCAACGCGGCGAGCAGCTCCTCGGCGTCGGGCGCATCGATGGCCGCGGTCGCGCCCGTCTTAGGGTCGTGGACGAGCACGCCGTAATTGTCGCTCCGCGTCCGATATTGGTGCAACTTGAGGCGAGACATCGCTTCTCCGCCGCTCATCGATTTCCAACGACAACCCTACCATCGAAGCAGGCCGCGTGAAACGGCACTGCGACAATGACGAGCCCGCCCCGTGAGGGATGGTGCGGCGCTTAACCTTCACGCGCTATGATGGCGCATGCATCTCGATGCCGCCGACCTCAAGGAGTTCTACGCTTGCCCCCTCGGCCGCGTGGTGCGTCGTCTGCTTGGCAGGCGCCTCAGGTCACGGTGGAGCGACCTGAAATCCTGCCGCACCTTCGGGCTGGGCTTCGTCACGCCGTATCTCGCGCCTTTCAGGGCCGAGGCGGAACCGTTGGGCGCGCTCATGCCGGCCCGCCTCGGCGCCATCCTGTGGCCCGAGCAGGGTCAGTCTCTCTCCGTTCTGGTCGAGGACACGGAACTTCCGCTGATCGACGAGGGCGTCGACCGCATCGTTCTCGTGCACATGCTCGAATGGTCCGAGAAGCCGCTCGAACTCTTGCGCGAGATCTGGCGGGTTTTGGCGCCGCACGGGCGCCTCTTGCTCGTTGTGCCCAATCGCCGCGGGCTGTGGGCGCGCGTGGACACGACACCCTTCGGCTATGGCAGCCCCTTCAGCCGCCGCCAGCTCACCCGCCTTCTGAAAGAGGCCATGTTCTCGCCCCACGATTGGGAATACGCGCTTCACATGCCGCCCTTCAACTGGCGCATCCTGCTGAAGTGGCCGCTGTTCTGGGAGCGGCTCGGGCTCCTCTTGTGGCCGACCTTCTCCGGCGTGATCGTCGTCGAGGCGACCAAGGAAGTCTACGCGGCCATCCCGGCGCGCGAGACCGTCAAGATGCGCCGCAGGCTCGTCCCCGTCCCGGCCGGCGTTACGCCTCAGGCCTTACCGCGAGAGTAGGAACACCGCCTGCTCGCCGAACAGGTTCTGGGCGAAGGCGGGCATGGAGACGCCGAGCTTCCGCCCATAGGCGTTGAGCGCCACGGCGCGCTCGACGCGTGCGCCCACATCTTTGCACAGGCCGAGAAAGTCATTGATCGTGCAGAGATGGATATTGGGCGTGTCGTACCAGCGGTCGGGCAGATTGTCGGTCTGCGGCATCTGGCCGCCGAACAGGAGCTGCGCCCGCACCCGCCAATGGCCGAAATTCGGAAACGACACCACGGCGCGCTTGCCGATGCGCAACAGCTGCTCGAGCACATGGCGCGGCGAATAGGTCGCCTGGAGCGTCTGCGAGAGGATGGCGAAGTCGAAGGCGAGGTCCGGGTAATGGACGAGGTCGGTGTCGGCGTCGCCCTGGATCACCGACAGGCCCTGCGCCACGCAGGAATTCACACCGGCTTGGCTTAGCTCGATGCCGCGGCCGTCGACGCCGCGCTTCTCCGCAAGGAGGCGCAGCAGCGTGCCGTCGCCGCAACCGATATCGAGCACGCGCGCGCCGGGGCTCACCATCTCGGCGATGAGGAGAAGATCGACGCGGCTCGTGTCGGCGGCGCGGATGGCTAACGGCGGCACGTTGACGTTCATGGCAGCCATCCTTCCGCTCCCGCAATCCCGCGCTTCGCCGCCCCCGCGCCCAAGAAGCCGCGGATCGTATCGAACAGCTCGGGTTCATGCAGCAGGAACGAGTCGTGACCGTTGTCGGTCTTGAGCTCGACGAAGCTGACATTGGCGGCGACCGCATTCAGCGCGTGCACGATCTCTCGGCTCTCCTCGGTCGGGAACAGCCAGTCGCTCGTGAAGGAGACGAGGCAGAAGCGCGTCTTGGTGCCGGCGAAGGCATTGGCGAGCACCTCGCCATGGTCGGCGGCGAGGTCGAAATAATCCATGGCGCGGGTGATGTAGAGATAGGAGTTGGCGTCGAAGCGATCGACAAAGCTCAAGCCCTGGTGGCGGAGATAGCTCTCCACCTGAAAGTCGGCATCGAAGCCGAAGGTGACTTTGTCCCGGTCCTGGAGATTGCGACCGAACTTCCGGTGCAGCGCGTCATCGGACATATAGGTGATGTGCGCGGCCATGCGCGCAACGGCGAGACCCTTGCGCGGGTTCAGGCCCTCATCGAGATAGCGGCCCTGGCACCAATCGGGGTCGGCCATCACCGCCTGGCGTCCAACCTCGTGGAAGGCGATGTTCTGCGAGGAGTGGCGCGCGGAACAGGCGATCGGCACCGCCGAGAACACACGGTCCTTGTAGGTCGAGGCCCATTCCAGCACCTGCATGCCGCCCATCGACCCGCCGAGCACGGAGAGCACATCGGGGATGCCGAGATGATCGAGCAGCCGCGCTTGCGCCCGCACCATGTCGGCGATGGTGATGACGGGGAAATCGAGCCCATAGGCGCGCCCCGTGGCGGGATTGACCGAGCTCGGGCCGGTCGAGCCCATGCATCCGCCGATGACGTTGGGGCAGAGCACGAAATAGTTATTGGTGTCGATCGGCTTGCCGGGACCGACCATGGTGTCCCACCAGCCGGGCTTGCCGGTGACGGGATGAATGTTGGCGACGTGTTGGTCGCCGGTCAGCGCATGGCAGACGAGAACGAGGTTCGACTTGGCCGCGTTGAGCACGCCATAGGTCTGATAGGCGATTGAGAACGGCGCGAGCTCGGCCCCGCAGTCGAGCGGGAGAGGCTCGTGCGCCGGAAAGTGCACGATCTCGCTCTGCGGGTTCGTGATCTGCGCAAGCCGCAAGGAGTGGTCGGCAAAGGCTTGCGCCGTCGGTGTCTCGCTCATCTCGGTCCAATACCCGCCAAGGCCTCGTAGGCCGTCTCTCCAATAATGAGAGACCTTAACGCCAATTCCACAATTCGGGGTTAGCTAGGAGCTTGCCGGTGAAAGTCAATCTTTTCTTTGCTTTGCCGCAGGGATTGGGCCTATGAGAGGCCCCTTCGCCAACCCTTCGAGGAGCAGGATCCCATGGCCGCCACGCGTGGCCCGCGCCCCCGTCCAGGCGTTCTCGACATCGCGCCCTATGTGCCGGGCACGAGCACGCTCCCTGGCGCGCAGGCCGTGATCAAGCTCTCCTCGAACGAGACCCCGTTCGGGCCGTCGCCCCGCGCGATCGAGGCCTATCGCGACGCGGCCGGCGCGCTGTCCCGCTACCCTGACGGTTCGGCCCGGCCCTTGCGGGAGGCAATCGCGGCCTTCTATGGCCTCGATGCGGCGCGCATCGTCTGCGGCGCGGGCTCCGACGAGCTGCTCAACCTGCTCGCTTCCGCCTATCTCGGACCGGGCGACGAGGCGATCTACAGTGCCCACGGCTTCCTCGTTTACAAGATTGCGATCATGGCGCGGGACGCCACTCCCGTTGCCGCATCGGAGACGGAGCTCACCGCCGATGTCGATGCGATCCTCGCCTGCGTCAGCCCGCGGACGCGGCTCGTGTTCATCGCCAATCCCAACAATCCGACCGGCACGTATCTGCCGTTCGACGAGGTCAAACGCCTGCGCGAGGCCTTGCCGGAGGATGTGCTGCTCGTGCTCGACGCGGCCTATGCCGAATATGTGCGGAAGAACGACTACGAGTCGGGCATCGAGCTTGTCGCGACATCGCCCAACACGGTCATGACGCGCACCTTTTCCAAACTTTATGGGCTTGCTTCGCTCCGCATCGGCTGGGCCTACTGCCCGCCTGCCATCGCCGATGCCCTTAACCGGATCAGAGGTCCCTTCAATGTCTCGGGGCCTGCGATCGCGGCTGGCGTCGCGGCGCTTGCCGATCAGCCTTGGGCGCAAGCGGCCGTCGAGCATAACGAGGTTTGGCGCGGCCGGCTCGCCGAGGCCTTTTCCGGCATCGGGCTTGGCGTCACGCCGAGCGCCGCCAATTTTCTCCTCCTGCATTTCGGCGCAACGAATGGCAAATCGGCGGTTGCGGCCGACACATTCCTGCATGAGCGGCGCATCATCTTGCGTCGGGTCGAGGAATACGGCCTGCCCGGCGCCTTGCGCATGACCATCGGCACGGAAGAAGAGAACCGCGCCGCGCTCGACGCGCTCACCGCCTTCATGCGCGCGAATGGCGTCCGGCAATGAAGACACCGCTCTACGACACGCTCGCCCTTATCGGCGTCGGGCTGATCGGCTCCTCGATCGCGCGGGCCGCGCGCGCGCATGGCGCCGTGCGCGAAATCGTGGCGACCGCGCGTTCGCCGAAGACGCGCAAGCGCGTTGCCGAACTCGGCATCGCCGATAAGGTGGTCGAAACCAACGCCGAAGCAGTGGAGAGTGCCGACCTCGTCATCGTCTGCATTCCCGTCGGTGCTTGCGGCGCGGTTGCTAAAGAAATCGGTCCCCATCTCAAACCCGGCGCCACGGTGTCCGACGTGGGATCGGTCAAGAGCTCGATCGTCCGCGACATGGGCGCGCATTTGCCGAAGACCGTTCATTTCGTGCCGGCGCACCCCGTCGCGGGCACTGAGCACTCGGGCCCTGACGCGGGCTTCGCCGAGCTGTTCGAGGGCCGTTGGTGCATCCTGACGCCGCCCAAAGGAGCCGACGCCGAGGCTGTTGACAGGCTCGCAGCGTTCTGGGGCCTCATCGGCGCCAAGGTCGACATCATGAGCCCCGAGCATCATGACCTCGTTCTCGCCATCACCAGCCACGTGCCGCATCTCATCGCCTACAATATTGTCGGCACCGCCGCCGACATGGAGGAGGTCACGCAGTCGGAGGTCATCAAGTTCTCCGCCGGCGGCTTCCGCGACTTCACCCGCATCGCCGCCTCGGACCCCGTGATGTGGCGCGACGTGTTCCTCAACAACAAGGAGGCGGTGCTCGAAATGCTCGGCCGCTTCTCGGAGGACCTCGCCGCCCTGCAGCGTATGATCCGGTGGGATGACGGGCCTGCACTCGAAGCGCTGTTCACCAGGACCCGGGCCATTCGCCGCGGGATCATCGAGGCGGGGCAAGACACCGAAATCGCCGATTTCGGCCGCCCCCACCGCCACGACGACTGAAGGCTCATGGCTGAGCTTTGGGTTTTCGGCTACGGCTCCCTGATGTGGCAGCCGGGCTTCGCCTTTACGGAGCGCGTGCCGGCGGCCTTGGTCGGCGCGCACCGCTCCCTTTGCGTCTATTCCTTCCATCATCGCGGCACGCAGGAACGGCCCGGCCTCGTGCTCGGGCTCGACGAGGGCGGCGCCTGCCGCGGCATCGCCTTCTGCGTGGCCGCTGAGAAGCGAGACGAGACGGTTGCCTATCTCCGCGCGCGCGAGCAGGTCACGGACGTCTATGTGGAGGCGATCAAGCCGGTGAGCCTGCTCGACGGCTCGGGCCGGCAATACGACGCCTTGTGCTATCTCGCCGATCGCGGCCACCCGCAATATGCGGGACGCCTCTCACTCGCGCGGCAGGCGGCTCTCGTGCGATCGGCCGTTGGCCTGGCCGGCGGCAATATCGACTACGTGCTGAACACCGTGCGCCATCTCGAGGAGATGGGCATTCACGACGCGGAGCTTGCCACGCTTGCAAGGCATCTCATTGAGACGCCCGGCCGCGCCGCGCCCAAGAGCTAGACTTGGAATGAAGAAGGCGGGCGGGCTCAGCGCGCCCGCGCGACTTAAGTCTCTTCCTTGACGTCGAGCACCTGGCGGCCGCGATAGCGGCCCGATTTCAGGTCGATATGATGCGGCCGGCGGAGCTCGCCGGAATCCTTGTCCTCGACGTAAGTCGGAGCGCTAAGCCTATCGTGGCTCCGCCTATTGCCCCGCTTCATGCGCGAGACTTTTCTTTTAGGAACGGCCATTTTCGTAAAACCCTATCGACGGACCGGCGCGGGTTGCCGCGCCTCGTTAAGTCCGCGCTTATAGTGGCATTCGTTGGGGCTGGCCAGAGGGCTGAAGGACAAAACGCGGTATCATCGCTTTGGCACGACGCAACCCGAGCGCGGGACCATGATCGGCAGGCGCCGCTCGACCGCCCTCGTGACCAGCAGCATGCGCCGGCTCGGATTTGCCGGGTTTCGGAAACGCGGATTCGGCAGCGCTGCCACCAAAAGAACCGCCTCGCGGCGGGTCAGCTCTGCCGCGCTCTTGTGAAAATAGTAGCGGCTCGCGGCTTCGACCCCGAAAATGCCGGGGCCGAATTGGGCGACATTGAGATAGACCTCCATCACCCGCGCCTTCGGCCACAGCACCGACAAGAGATAGGCCAGCGGCACCTCGATCGCTTTGCGCACATAGCTTCGCCCGCTCCATAGATACAAGTTCCTTGCGGTCTGCATCGGTATCGTGCTTGCGCCGCGAAAAGCCCCGAGACCACCGCCTTCGTTGATCGCCTCCTTCACGGCGCTCCAATCGACGCCCCAATGGGCGCAGAAGCGGCCGTCCTCGCTCGAAATCGCGGCGAGCGGAAG
Organism: uncultured Alphaproteobacteria bacterium; assembly: GCA_963818165.1. Lineage (GTDB taxonomy): Bacteria > Pseudomonadota > Alphaproteobacteria > Rhizobiales > Methyloligellaceae > Methyloceanibacter. The sequence continues at coordinate 105,260 of CAWFRD010000027.1, read as the reverse complement.
CTGCCGCGACATATCCTTAAGCGGCATCCATTCGTGGCGGAGCGTATGCCCCCTCAACTTCTCCACGAACATGACCGGGGTGATAGGCGGATTGATGTAGCGAAAGGCGATGATGGATAGGAGAATCGCGGCCACTATAACCAAAACAAGGCGCAGCGCGCGCCTGAGCCAGGGATGCTTCTTTCGCCTCATGCTGCGCTTCCGCGTGCGCTCGCCTGAGACCGCTTGGACCGCCATGACTTGGCCTTGTACCTCCGGGTTGCCGCCTCAAGCAACGTCGTATTAGGGTAAGGATTACCGATCATTTTGCGACAAAGCGCCGCTGCTGTTTCGCTTTCCCACATGTCCTTTCTCGCACAGCTCGAACGCGTGGCCGGCGCCGTCGAGGGACGCCTCGACCGCCTGCTTGCCAAGACCGGCGACAGGCCGGAGGACGAGAGGCTGGGCGAGGCCATGCGCTACGCAGCCCTCGGCGGCGGCAAGCGCCTGAGGCCCTTCCTTCTCGTGGAGTCGGCGCGGCTGTTCGGCGTGAAGGACGAAGAGGCCCTTCCCGCCGCGACCGCGCTCGAATGCATCCATTGCTACTCGCTCGTGCATGACGACTTGCCGGCCATGGACGACGACGCCGTACGGCGCGGCCGCCCCACCCTTCATATCGCCTTCGACGAAGCGACCGCCATCCTCGCCGGGGATGCGCTCCTCACGCTCGCCTTCGAAATCTTGAGCGACGAAGGCACCCACCCCGATCCCGCCATTCGCGCCGAGCTTGTCCTGCTTCTGGCGAGAGCCGCCGGCTGGCGCGGCATGGCGCAAGGCCAGGCGCTCGATCTCAGCGCCGAGCGGCGGAGCTTCAGACCCGCCGAGATTGCCGCCATGCAAGCCCTCAAGACAGGCGCCTTGTTCCGCTTCGCCTGCGAGGCGGGAGCGGCACTCGGCCGCGCCGCTTTGTCTGAACGCGCGGCGCTCGTCGCTTATGTGTCGGCCTTCGGCCAGGCCTTTCAGCTCGCCGACGATCTGCTCGACGCCGAAGGCGACGCGGCCTCCCTCGGCAAGGCCGTGGCGAAGGACGCTCGCCGCGGCAAGGCGACGCTTATCGCCCGCCTCGGCCCTGACGAAGCACGGAAACGGCTCGATGAACTCGTCGCCGAAGCCGAGCAAGCGCTTGCCCCGTTCGGCGCCCGAGCCGAGGTCCTGAAAGAACTGGCCCGTTTCATCGCTACACGGAAGGCTTGAAAAAACGGGTGCGGTGAACTCCAATCTCGTCATGGCCAAACCAAAGAGACCCAAATCCAAGTCACCCGACGCCAGGGTGCAGCACCCGTGGCTCGTCCGCTTCGTGCTCGCGCACAAGCGTTTGTTCGGCAGCATCGCGATCGGACTTCTGGTCTTCCTGCTTTTGCCCGAGGAAGGGCTGCCGATGCCGCGCGCATTCTTCGGCTGGGACGTCGGCGTCGGTTGCTTTCTCGCTTCGGTCTATTGGATGGTCTCGCACTCGGATGCGGCCTTCATCCGACAGCAATCGGCGATGCAGGACGAGGGCCGCAATCTGGTGCTGGTCAGCGCGATCGGCGCCGTCGTCATCAGCGTCGCCGTGATCTTTGTTTGGCTCAGCGGTGAGATGAGCACAGGCAAACCGCCGACGCGCGATCTCGCGCTCGTGTTTCTCACCATCCCGCTGTCATGGATCTTCATCCACACCATCTTCATGCTGCACTACGCGCATGAGTTCTACGCCGAGCATCGCGGCGCCGGCGGCGGTTTGCGCTTCCCCGGAGACGAGCAGCCCGACTATTGGGACTTCGTCTATTTCGCCTTCGGCGTCGGCATGACGGCGCAGGTCGCCGACGTCGCGGTGACGTCAAAGCCCATCCGCCATGTCGTGACGATCCACAGCATCGTCTCGTTCGTTTTCAACGTCACCTTGATCGCCATGACGGTGAGCATCGTCGTCGACACCAGTTCCATCCAATAGGGCGCACTACCTCGCGCAGGATTTCGCCGGAGCCGCCTGAAGCAGGAACAGCGCATTCTCCGGATCTTGTGACGACAGCACGATAAAGGCGCCGAGATCGACCCCCGGCACGAGCGCGAGATTTTGACCCGCGCCGCGCAAGGCGAGCTTCCGGTTCTTGCCCGCGCGTTCGATCGAGAATTGGCCGATGAAAAATCCATCGGTGAAGCAGGAAAGCGTCGCACCCTGTTCCACGCAGCGGGCGCCATCGGTATTGGAGAAGGTTTCCTGCTTGTCGCGCACGAGCGCCGTGACCTTCGCACGATAGGCGCCGGGTGCGGCGTCGCTTTCGCCTTCGCGTGGCGCAATCGCAAGCGTCATCGCCGAGACCTTCTGTCCCGTGTGCTTGGCAAGATGCACGGCATCGTAGACGCGGCTCCAGCAGCCGATCCAAGAATTGACGTCCTCTTCTTCGGCAACGTCCTCGGCGAGTGCGCCCGTGCCCACGACCAGAAGCGCGGCGAGCGCAAGAAAACCAGTCCGCATCTCCACCCCTACTCTGCCGCGTCGCGGCCGGCGCTCCGGCCGAACCGCCTCTCGATGTAGTCGAGCACCATCTGCTTGAATTCCGCCGCGGCGCCTTGCCCGCGCAAGGTCGCAGCCTTCTTGCCGTCGATGAAGACGGGCGCCGCCGGCGCCTCCCCGGTGCCGGGAAGCGATATGCCGATATCGGCGTGTTTCAATTCTCCCGGTCCGTTGACGATGCAGCCCATCACCGCGACCGAGAGCGTCTCCACGCCCGGATAGCGGCGCTTCCACACCGGCATCTCGTCACGGATAAAATCCTGAATGTCGCGGGCAAGCTCCTGGAAGGTGGTCGAGGTGGTGCGCCCGCAGCCAGGGCACGCCGCGACCACTGGCACGAAGTGCCTCAAGCCCATACTCTGAAGCAGTTCCTGCGCGACCTTCACTTCGAGGGTGCGGTCGCCGCCGGGCTCCGGCGTGAGCGAGATGCGGATCGTGTCGCCGATCCCCTGCTGCAGGAGCACGCCTAGCGCGGCCGCGGAGGCGACGATGCCTTTGGAGCCCATGCCCGCCTCGGTCAGCCCGAGATGAAGCGCGAGCTCCGAGCGCGAAGCGAGCATGGAATAGACCGCGATCAGGTCCTGCACCGCGGAGACCTTGGCCGAAAGTATGATGCGCTCGGGCCCCAGCCCGAGCTCGATCGCGCGCTCCGCGCTCAGCAGCGCCGACTGCACGATCGCCTCGTGCATCACCGCGCGGGCGTCCATAGGCTCAGGCAAGGCTGCGTTCTCGTCCATCAGCCGCGTGAGCAGCTCCTGGTCGAGGCTTCCCCAGTTCACGCCGATCCGCACCGGCTTGGCGTGACGAAGCGCGATCTCGATGATCTCGGCGAACTGCCTGTCACGCTTGTCCTTGAAGCCGACATTGCCGGGATTGATGCGATACTTGGCAAGCGCCTCGGCGCATGCCGGATGCTCTTTCAACAGTGTGTGGCCGTTATAGTGGAAATCGCCGATGAGTGGCGCATCGACGCCGAGCCGGTCGAGCCGCTCCTTGATATGGGGCACGGCAGCGGCCGCCTCGGCGCGATCGACGGTGATGCGGACAAGCTCGGAGCCCGCGCGCGCCAGCGAAGCGACCTGCGCCGCCGTCGCCTCGACATCGGCCGTGTCGGTATTGGTCATCGACTGCACGACGATCGGCGTGCCGCCGCCGACCGTGACGGTGCCGATCCTGACCGGAATTGCGCGCCGCCGCGCCTTCGTCTCCATGGGATCAGGATACATCATATTTGGCGGGGCCGCGCCAGAACCCCCCGTGTCAGGTTTTCCGCTCGCTGCCGGGGTCGCCCCCGGGCTTCCGCCCAAGCAACATGGCGAGGTCGGCAAGAAGCGCCGCCGACGCCACGCCCGCGGCGGCGAAGAGCGCGGTTGCGGCATCGGCCACGCGATCGGCGGTCAGCGCTTGCAAGGATTCGAGGATGATAGCGAGCGGGAGGAGCGCCGCCGCGACCGCCATCGGCCGGCGCGTGGCAAGGCAGAACACGAGGGTAAGGACGAAATACGCAAGGAAATGCTCGGCGAGCCAATGAACCCCGAGCCTCACCCGCCAGCCGGCCGGAACGAACGTCGCCGCGACGATCGCCGCAAGCAGCAACATTCCGGCGAAGCCAGTCACGCGTGAAAGCGAGGCCTTGACCATGGCCGAGAATAATCCTTGGTCCCCGCCGGGGTCGCCTCGCCTCAGGACGACAGCGCCGCCGTGATCGCCCCGGTATTGTGGCGGAACATATCGAGATAGGTCGGCGCCGGGCCGTCCGCGTCGGATAGCGCGTCGGAATAGAGCGCGCCGCCGATCTTGGCGCCCGTCTCGCGCGCGATCTGGTCGAGCAGGCGATGGTCGGCGATATTCTCGATGAACACCGCCGGAATCTTCTGCTCCTTGATCTGGCGGATGATTTTGGCCACGTCCTTCGCCGATGCCTCGCTCTCGGTGCTCACCCCTTGCGGCGCTATGATCTTGAGCCCGTACGCCTTGCCGAAATAGCCGAAGGCGTCGTGCGAGGTGATGATCTTGCGGCGCGCTTCGGGAAGGGCGCCGAGCGCCGCCCTCACGGCGCGCTCCTCCTCGGCGATGGCATCGAGATACTTTGTCGCGTTCGCCTCGTAGACGGGCTTTCCGTCCGGGTCGGCGGCGATCAGCCCGTCGCGGACATTGGCGACATAGATCTTGCCGTTGGCAAGGTCCTGCCAGGCATGGGGGTCTGTTATGGTCTCGGACTTGTCGCCCTCCTCGATCATCGTGAGCGGCTTCACGCCCTTGCTCACCACCACCGCCTCGCCCTTGAAGCCGGCGGCTTTCTCCAGCCGATCGATCCAGCCCTCGAAGCCGAGCCCGTTGACGAAGAAGACATCCGCCGAGGCGAGCGCCTTGGCGTCCGCGGGCGTCGGGCTGAACACATGCGCGTCGCCGTTCGGTCCGACGAGCGTCACCACCTCGACCCTGTCGCCGCCCACTTGGCGGACCATGTCGCCGAGGATGCTGAACGAGACGACCGCCTTGACTTTGTCTGCCGCTTCCGCCGCGCCAGGCAGGGCAAGAAGAATTGCGGCCAACCCAAGCCATGAGATGATTTGACGCTTCATGACGCAAGTCCCGTTGTTGAAGGTCAGGCTTCCAGATGCCGGCGCGGAACGAGGCTCCAGACCAAACCGCCACGCGGGCCGATCAGCATCGAGAGAATGTAGAAGGCCCCGCACAGAAGAATGATCGCGGGTCCGGTCGGCACGTTGGCGTAGTAGGAAAGGAGCAGGCCCGCGACGCTCGCCGCGAATGCGCAAGCGATCGCGACCAGAATCAGCCCCGATACATCCTCGGCCCAGAACCGCGCGGTCACCGCGGGAAGCAGCATGATGCCGACCGCCATCAGCGTGCCGAGCGCCTGGAACCCCGCCACCAGATTGAGCACCACGAGCACGAGGAAGATGAGATGCGTCGGCGAGCTCCACCCGCTTGCCGAGCGCAGGAATTGCGGGTCGAAACATTCGACCACGAGCGGGCGATAGATGACCGCAAGCACCGTGAGCGAAATCGTGGCGATCGCAGCGACGAGAACGAGGGCGGAATCGTCGAGCGCAAGCACCGTCCCGAACAGCACATGCAGGAGATCGATATTGCTGCCCCTGATCGAGACGATCAGAACGCCGGCGGCGAGCGAGACGAGATAGAACCCGGCGAGGCTCGCGTCCTCGCGCAACAGGGTCGCGCGCGCAACGAGGCCCGCGGCGAGCGCAACGGCAAGCCCGGCGAGGAAGCCGCCGAACGACATAGCCGGAAGCGAAAGTCCGAAGAGGAGATAGCCGATCGCAGCGCCCGGGAGCACGGCGTGGCTCATCGCGTCCCCCATCAGGCTCATGCGCCGGAGCATCAGGAACACCCCGATCGGCGGCGCGCCGAGCGAGAGCGCGAGGCAGCCTACGAGCGCGCGACGCATGAAGGAAAATTCCACAAAGGGACTGACGACGGCGTCGATCATGCGGGTTGCCGCTCGCGCTTGGCGTCGTCGCGCACGCAAATCTCGGCATGTTCGTCGAATGCCTCGACCAGCTGGCGCGACTTGGCGAGATTGGTCGGCGTCAAGACTTTGCGCGTCTCGCCCCAGGCCACCACTTCGCGCGCGAGGATGAGCGTCTCGGGGAAGTGCGCCCGCACCTGCTCGATATCGTGGGTCGCCGCGAGTACCGTGCGCCCTTCCCTATGCCAGCGCTCGATCAACCCGATGAGATCGGCGACGGTCTTGTTATCGACGGCCCGGAACGGTTCGTCGAGAAGGATGATTGCGGCGTCCTGCAGGAGGAGGCGCGCGAACAGCACGCGCTGAAACTGGCCGCCCGAGAGCACGCCGACGGGACGGTTGGAGAGATCCAGCAGGCCGACCGTTGCAAGCGCGTGCGCGACCTCGTCCCCGCGCTTGCCGCCAACACCGCGAAAGGCGCCGATCTTGCGCCACAGCCCCATGGAAACGCAGTCGAACACGGAGATGGGAAACAGGCGATCGATCTCAATCTGCTGCGGCAGGTAGGCGATCCCCGAAGCTTTCACACCGTTGAGCGTGATACTGCCGCCGAGCGGCCGAAGTTCGCCGACAATACCTTTGAGCAGGGTCGATTTACCGGCGCCGTTCGGACCGATGACGGCAAGAAGCGCACCGGACTTAACCTCTCCCGTGATGTGATGCACGGCCGGATGCCGGTCATAGCCGAGCGTCACGTCGCGGAAGGAGATCGCGGGCGCACCTCCGGTCATGCTCACCTCAAGGCCCAGAACATGGCGCCCCAAAGCAGCGCCGACGCGGCGGCGACGAAGAGGAGGCGTGCGCCAAGCGAAAGGCGCAACAGCGAGAAGTGGCTTGCGGGAACGGCGCCGCGGCCGTGTGCCACCGCCGCCACATGAAGGTGATGCTCGCCTCGCCGCTCGATGCGCATTGACGTTTCCTCTTGCTGACGGACTTACGCGCGGCAGGCCTCGCATAGACCCGCTATCTCGACCGTGACCTGATCGGGCAGGATTTGATCCGGGGCGAGATCGAGCAGGGCCGCCTCGTCCCGATCCGACAAAGGAATCTCGACGACCTTTCCGCATTGGCGGCAGATGGCGAACGCCAATTTGCCGTCGCAGGCGCCATGATCGCAGGCGATGAAGGCCGCGCGCGACTGAAGGCGATGCACCATGCCCTTCTGCATCAGCTCGTTGAGCGCGCGGTAGACGGTGGGAGGATGCGAAATCCCCGCATCCCTCACCCGGTCGAGGATGGCGTAGGCGCTCATCGGCTCCTTTGCCCGGCGCAGGCAGGTGAGAATCTCGCTCTGATTGCGCGAGAGCTTGGGGTGGGGGTGGTGATGGTGATGCTGGGCGGCGGCCATGCATGATGATATAACATAACGCTTTTACCGCCACAAGCCGCGCCGTGGGGGCGCAAATCAGCCATTTTTTGGCAGCGGCGTACGGCATGGGCCTTGATGTCTGACCCGCGCCGGGGGACCAATAGGCGATGGAAAGCCGCATCGAGATCATCGAGGGCGATATCACCACGCTCGACGTCGATGCCATCGTCAACGCCGCCAATCGGAGCCTGCTTGGCGGCGGCGGCGTCGATGGCGCGATCCACCGCGCAGCCGGCCCCGAGCTTAGAAAGGCTTGCGCCGCGCTCGGCGGATGCGAGACGGGCGAGGCCAAGATCACGCCCGGCTTCCGCCTCAAGGCCCGCCATGTGATCCACACGGTCGGACCCGTCTGGGGCGGCGGGGAGCGTGGCGAAGACCGGCTGCTAGCGAGCTGCTATCGCAACAGCCTCGCGCTTGCCTCCGAGCGCGGGCTCGCTTCGATCGCCTATCCCGCCATCTCGACTGGCGCTTACGGCTTTCCACCCGAGCGCGCGGCGCTCATCGCGGTTCGCACGGTTGCCGCCGCGCTCGGTCAAGCGGCTTCAATCGAGCGCGTCGTCTTCTGCTGCTTCGGCTTGCCCTCGCGAAGGCATCACGAAGCGGCTCTTGCCGCGGCGCGCGGCGACTGAGACGCGGGACGGTCGCACGATTGGCCGAGAGCCCCATCATCGTCTGGTTCCGGCTCGATCTCAGGCTCGCCGATCATGCTGCGCTCTGCGAAGCGGCAAAGACCGGCGCGGCTCTGCTCCCCGTCGAAACGCCGGGGCTTTGCGGATGGGCGGCGCCGCGCGCTGGTGGCTGCATGGGAGCCTCACCGCGCTCGACCGCGATCTTGCTGACCGCGGCGGCAAGCTTCACCTGCTTCAAGGCGCGGCACCCGAAATTCTCGCCGACCTGCTCCATGAAACAGGCGCTTCCGCCATTCATGCGACGAGAGGTTACGAGCCCTGGGAGAACGCGCTCGAACGAACCATCGCCGCCCCTGCGCGCAACGCGGAGCTTCGCCTGTTCCCCGGCCGGCTTCTGTTCGAGCCCGAGGCGATCGCAACCGGGAGCGGCAAGCCCTTTCGTGTGCACGCCGTTCTGGAAGGCATGCCTCGCCGCGCCGCCTCCGCGCGCCCCTCTTCCGGTCCCAAAGCTCGGCCGTTTCGCCACAGCCAAAAGCGAGAGTCTCCTCAAGCTGCTGCCGACCGAACCCGATTGGGCAGGCGGTTTGCGCGCGGTCTGGCAACCTGGCCGCAGCGCGGCGCAAGCGCGGCTTCAGGATTTCATCGCAGAGGGCCTTCAGCGTACGCCGACGACCGCGGAAATCTCGACGGCGAACCGTCGTCGCGGAACTCCATTTCGGCGAGATCGGCCCGAACCAGGTCTGGCACGCCGTAACTCATGCCGCCGCAGGCGCTCGCGGCAGATTGGATCGCGGCGCCTTCTCCTTCCTGCGCGAGCCCGGCTGGCGCGAGTTTTCCTATCACCTGCTCTGCCATTATCCGTCGATGACGCACGAGCCGCTTAAGCCCGAGTTTGCCCGCTTCCCCTGGCACGACGATCCGACCGCGCTTCGAGCCTGGCAAAAGGGCGAGACCGGCTACCCTATCGTCGATGCCGCCATGCGCCAGCTCTGGCACACCGGCTGGATGCCGAACCGCGCGCGCATGATCGTCGCCTCCTTTCTGGTCAAGCATCTGCTCCTGCCCTGGCAGGCCGGCGCCGATTGGTTCCTCGACACCCTCGTCGATGCCGACCTCGCCAACAACTCGGCGAGCTGGCAGTGGGTTGCGGGCTCGGGGACTGACGCCGCGCCCTATTTCCGCATCTTCAATCCCGCACTTCAGGGCCAGAAGTACGACCCGGGCGGCGATAATGTGCGGCGATGGGTTCCGGAACTGAAGCATCTGCCTGCGCCCGGCATTCACGCGCCTTGGGACGTGCCGCTTCAGACCCTCACCGAGGCAAATGTCGCCTTGGGCCGCACCTATCCCGCTCCCATCGTCGAGCATGCCGCCGCTCGCGCCCGCGCGCTCAAAGCCTTGAAGACCATCCGCTCCGATTGAATCGGGCGCTTCGCCTCGCGGACGAACGGCGTTACTCTTAGCCCGGGGAATCAGTGAGCCCAAAGGCTCACAGTTTCGCGGTGAGGCCGGGAATGCCAGAGCTCGATCCGCTTTTGCTGTCGCGCATCCAGTTCGCCTTCACCATCTCGTTCCACATTCTTTTTCCGTCCTTCACCATCGGGCTCGCCGCCTGGCTCGTCGTGCTCGAGGCGTTGTGGCTCCGGACCGGAAAGGCGATCTACCGCGACATCTCCCTGCATTGGACCAGGATCTTCGCCGTCTCCTTCGGCATGGGCGTGGTCTCCGGCGTCGTGCTCTCCTACGAGTTCGGCACCAATTGGAGCGAGCTGTCGCGCCGCGGCGGCAATGTCATCGGCCCCTTGATGTCCTACGAGGTGCTGACCGCCTTCTTTCTCGAGGCGGGATTTCTCGGCATCATGCTGTTCGGCTGGAACCGCGTGCCGAAATGGGTGCATTTCTTCGCGAGCTGCATGGTGGCGCTCGGCACCGCGGTGTCGGCCTTCTGGATTCTCTCGGCCAATAGCTGGATGCAGACCCCGGCCGGCTTCCGCGTCGCCGAGGACGGCGTGCTTCACGTGACCGACTGGTGGCAGGTGATCTTCAACCCGTCCTTCCCTTACCGCTTCGCCCATATGGTTGCCGCCGCTTATCTCACCACCGCCTTTATCGTCGCCGGCATCGGCGCCTGGTACATCCTGCGCGAGCGGAGCGTGGCCCACGGCCGCATCATGCTCGGCATGGGCTTGAGCCTGCTCGTCTGGCTTGCGCCGCTCCAGCTCGTGATCGGCGATCTGCATGGACTGAATACGCGCGAGCACCAGCCGGCGAAGATCGCCGCGGTCGAAGCCCATTGGGAAACTGAGCCTGGCGCCCCGCTCATCCTGTTCGCGCTTCCCGATCCCGCCGCCGAGAAGAACAATTTCGAGGTGGCGATTCCCCGTCTCGGCAGTCTCATCCTGACCCACGAATGGGACGGCGAGATCAGGGGACTGAAATCCTTCCCGCCCGAGGACCGGCCCAATCCGATCATCCCGTTTTTCGCCTTCCGCATCATGGTGGGCATCGGCCTCATCATGATCGCCGTGGGATTGATCGGCTCCTTCCTGTGGCTCAGGGGACGGCTCTTCGCCACAAGCTGGTTCTTGCGCGCGTTGGTGTGGGTCTCGCCGCTTGGTTTCCTTGCCGTGCTGGCGGGCTGGTTCGTGGCCGAGGTCGGACGTCAGCCCTGGACCGTCTATGGCGTGCTGCGAACGGCGGATGCCGTCTCTCCGGTTCCTGGCGGCAGCGTGCTCGCCTCGCTGATCTTGTTCGTCTTGGTCTACGGCATCGTGTTCGGCGCCGGCCTGTATTACATCGCGAAGCTCGTGCGGCGCGGTCCCGACGAGACCCCGCCCGTGCCCCAGTTCGACGACGCTGACCTTTCACATCGGCCGATGGCCGCGGCAGGCAACCCATGACCGAGACAGCGAGCCAAATGACAGAGTTCCTTCCCGTGATCCTGCCGCTCGTCTGGGCTGCGATCCTGGCTCTTGCCGTGTTCCTCTACGTCCTGCTCGGCGGCTACGATCTCGGTATCGGAGTGCTCTTCCCACTCGCACCCTCCCACAAGGACCGCGACGCCATGATGGCGTCGGTGGCGCCGTTCTGGGACGGCAACGAGACTTGGCTCGTCTTGGGGGGCGGCGGGCTGCTCGCGGCGTTTCCGCTCGCCTATTCCATCATGCTGCCCGCGCTCTATATCCCCATCATCCTCATGCTGATCGGGCTCATTCTGCGCGGCGTCGCTTTCGAATTCCGCTTCAAATCGCAGCGCTCACGCTTTCTGTGGGACTTCGCCTTCAGCTTCGGATCCGTGCTTGCGGCGCTGATGCAGGGCGTCATCATCGGGGCCTTCATCGAAGGTTTCGCGGTGACCGGCAACAAATTTTCCGGCGGCCCGTTCGACTGGCTGACGCCGTTCTCGGCGGTGACCGCCGTGGCGCTGCTTTCTGGCTATGTGCTGTTGTCCACGGGGTGGCTGATCATGAAGGCCGACGAGGCCTTGCGCGAATGGGCCTACGGCATCGCCTATATTGCGCTGGTAGCGGTTGCCGCGTTCATCGTCATTTTCAGCATCTGGACGCCGTTCCTCCATCCCGAGATCGCCGCGCGCTGGTTCACTCCGGCCAATATGGTGATGCTGAGCCCGGTGCCGCTCGCGACCGCCGCCGCCGTCGGCGCAATGTGGATCGCGCTCAACCGGCGTCAGCGCTATACGCCGTTCCTGCTCGGGGTGGCGCTTTTCATGCTGTGCTACACCGGCCTCGCCGTCAGCCTCTTCCCCTATATCGTTCCCCCCGGCATCACGATTTGGCAGGCGGCCGCCGCGCCGGACAGCCAGCTCTTCATGCTCTACGGCGCGATCCCGCTCCTTCCGATCATCCTCGGCTATACCGCCTATTCCTACTACGCGTTATGGGACGCGCCCGAGCACGACGCCTATCATTGAGGCGCGAAGAACCGCCATTACCATTTGCCGGAAAGGTCGTGCGCGGCGATGCGGCGCTTCAAGAGAATGATCTTGCCGCATGCCTTCTCGATTCGTAACCGTGAGATGCGCCCGTCGCGCACGGCATTGGCGATGATGGCGTGGAGTTTGGGTCCAAGCTCGGGGTCGCTGTCCGACACGTTGGAGAAGACCAGAAGATCGGTGCCGGCATTGACGGCCTTCACCACGCGCTCATCGAGCGAATAGTCGTCGCTGACCGCGCCCATTTCCATATCGTCGCTCACGACCACGCCTTGGAACCCGATAGAACCCTTGTCGCGGAGCGCCGCAATAGCCCGCCCCGACAGCGATGCCGGAAGCTTCGCCCCGTCGCTGAAGCGGGGATGATAGAGGTGACCGATCATCACCCCATCGAGCAGCCCCTCCTTTGCGAGCGTCCGGTAGGGCTCGATCTCGATCTCCTGCCAGGTGCCGGAAATGTCGGGGAGCATCTTGTGGCTGTCGGCGCTGCTCGATCCGTGTCCGGGGAAGTGCTTCGTCACGGTCGCGATGCCCGCCGCGCGATGGGCGCGGATGAAGGCGCCGGCAAGCGTGGCAACAGTGTTGGGATCGGCCCCGAAACTTCTATCCCGCTGCACGATGACGTAGTTGTGGGGGTTTAAGCTGAGATCGACGACGGGACCGAAATTGAGATTGAATCCGGCCTTGGCCAACTCATCGGCCATCGTCGCGTAGAGACGCTCTGCGGCTTGTGGCGTCGCGAGGCTCGGATTGGCGCCCACGCTCCGCGCCGACGGAAAGTAGCCGTGCCCGGTCCGCCGGGTCAACCGCTGCACCAAGCCCCCTTCCTGATCGACGGCGATGAAGGGGATCGGCGAGGACTTGGCATCGCGCAGATACGCCGTGAGCGCGCGGAGTTGCTCCGGTGACCCGATATTATCCGGATAGAGCACAACGCCGCCGATCGTGCCGTTCGCCAGCTGATCGTGTACGGCAATGACGCCGGGCTTGTACTCGCTGCGTCCTTCGAAGCCGACCATGATCATCTGCCCGATCATGGCGTCGAGCCGACTTGCTTCCGTTTCGGCGGATTGCTGCGTCTCGGAATCGTAGGCCGCGCCGAGACCGGCGAGCAAAATTCCGAAGCACACGAGGCCGGCGCCGAGCAGCATCCTCATCATCTGTGCATTGATCATGCTTCCAACGTCCTCGCCGGGAGAGTCCGGCGCTGTTCTTTTGTCTGAAATGCATCGTCAGCGCCAGGGCTAGCGATCGCCCGATTGATCGCTTCCCGCTGGCGGCTCTACCAGCACTGCAGCCTTGCCATCCACCGACAGAGCGCCGGCGACGTCGACGATACCGGCGCCGAAGGCCTCAGCCGCAGCGGAGGGATCGGGCTTCCGCGCACTCTTCGACAGAATTGCGCGGGCGCCGCTCCAATCCAGTTTACAAATGGATTTGGGACGGCGAGCGCTGCCTGAGCCCGGCCGACGCCCGCAAGATCAAAGGCGGCGTATGGGATGGCAAGCAGTGCCAGCCAAACACCAACCCCGCCGATGAATGCAAGAAGAAGGGTGGAACTTGGGATGGCAGGCGCTGCTTGCCAAAGACGGGCCCCAGCCTGTCGATCCCGGATGCCAGCCTCGCCGAAAAGTGCCGGAAGGCTGGGAAAGTCTGGGACGGCAAGCAATGCCTCGGCCGGGCGGAGCAATGCAGGGCCGTGGGCGGCGTGTGGGACAAGGCCACCAAGACCTGCAAGACCAGCACTGTCCCGCGTTGATAGCGTCTTCCCGGAACCTCGGGGAAAACTGGGCCATGATCCGGCCTCAGGTTTCCTTCGAGGCCAAGAAGCGCCGCGGCGGCACCGATTTGGTCACTATTGTGAGTAGACTACGGGACCCGACAGTTCCGTGCCGAGGGAATCTCAATGGTCCGCGTCCGCCCCGCTCTCTCTCACTTGATCCTTGCCGTCTTGTTCTTCGCGCCGCAACTTGCCCTGGCTGGGCCGGCCGAGCCGACGCAAGAAGAGTCCGCTGATGCGACATTCGCCAACAGTTTTCTTGGCAAGACCTATGACGATGAGCTCGAAATCGAGGGCTGGATCGATCTCGGCGGCGGTCTGGTCGCCCCCCCGATCTATGTCCACCAATATCAGCGTGAGGAAGACGGCACCTACCTCGTGCTCACAAGCCGCGAAGTCGCCAAGGCGGCCGCCGACATCCCGGCCTCCTTCGTCGTGAGCGATGCTCTGATCGTGCCGACGCCGCAGAAGGATGCGGCGTTTTCCATCGCCTGCGTTCAGGGCGAGGACGCAACATTGAAATTCATGGGCGAAGCGAAAGGCAAGGAAGACAAGGAGTGGTGGAGCGACGTGCGCCGCGCGTGGGAGATTTCGCTCGAGACCGGCGAGATCGTCTCGATCCCGCCTAAAGGCGTTCGCTGCACCAACCCCAACTGGTAGTGGATTGGCTTCTTCGGTTTTTTTGCAGCGAGCGGGCAGCCGCAATAGGCCCGCCTCGCCCTGTCAACCGAATAGCCAGCGTGCCTGGGGTGTTTGTTTGCGGAGGATGGTGAAGTCCAGTCCCGTCATGACAACGGCCTATATCAACCGTATCGCGACTGCAGTGCCGCCCAACAATGTGCACGCCGGATTCGTTCGCCTTGCCGAAACGCTGCTGCCGGACGATCGCCGCCAGCGCACCATCTTCCGGCGCATGGCCGAGCACTCCGGCATCGAGCGCCGCTATTCTTTTCTTGCGCCCGCCTCCGAGAACAACACGCCGGAACTCGATGCGACGGCTTTCTATGTCAGGGGCCATTTCCCCTCGACGGCGGTGCGCATGCGGCTCTTCGCCGACAAGGCTCCGGGACTCGCCGCCTCCGCCGTTGAACAGCTCGAACTTGGTAGCGGACGCGAAAGCCTTACGCACCTCCTCATAACCTGCTGCACCGGCTTCACCGCGCCGGGTCTCGATCTCGAACTCGTGGAGCGCTGCCGCCTCCCCCGCTCCATCGAGCGCACGATCGTCGGCTTCATGGGCTGCTATGCCGCGATCAACGCACTGAAACTTGCGCGCCACATCGTCCGCTCCGATCCGAAGGCGAGAATCCTGATCGTCAATTTCGAGCTCTGCACGCTGCATCTCCAGGATACGAGCGACCTCGCCAAGCTTCTCACCTTCCTTCTCTGGGGCGACGGCTGCGCCGCATCGCTGGTCACCTCCGATCCAAACGGCATCGCGCTCGACAGCTTCCGCGCCGTGCATTTTCCCGACACCGCCGAGCTGATGCGCTGGGATATCGGCGATAGCGGCTTCGACATGATTCTCTCAGGGAAAGTGCCCGCGGCGATCGAGCAGGGAATTCGCGCTTACGGCGAGGAGATCCTGGCAGGAGTAGACCCGCGAACGATCGGGCTCTGGGCCGTTCATCCTGGTGGCCGGACCGTGGTGGACGCCGTCGAGCGCGCTTTCGCGATTCCTCCGGCTTCGCTATCGGTCTCACGCGGCGTGCTCCGGGATTTCGGCAACATGTCCTCCGCGACCGTCATGTTCGTCCTCAACAAGCTGCTCGCCGGCGGCGCGCGCGATGCGGCCGGTTGCGGCATGGCGTTTGGGCCCGGCCTCATCGCCGAAACCATGTTGTTCCGAACGGGCCGTGCCGCTTGAACGAGGGGCGTGAAGCGATCATGGCCTTACCGCGCCGTCTCGAGACCGAGCTTCTCGATATTCTGCCGGCCGACGATCCCGCCGCGGTCCGATCTCGCCGCGACCTCAAGCTCCTCAATGCGGTGATGCTGCATCCCGCCATGATGGCGCGGCGCATGCGCCGTCTCGCGATTATTCCGCCGAAACGGATCGTCGAGCTTGGCGCGGGCGACGGCAGTTTGATGCTTCGACTCGCCCGGCGTCTTGCGCGCCACTGGCCGGGCGTCGCGACCGTTCTCGTCGATCAGCAAGCGATCGTGCCTGCGGCGACGCGCGCGGCTGTTGCGGAACTCGGCTGGCGGCAGGAGCAGGTCGCGCAAGACGTGTTTGCGTATCTCACGACGGCGAAGCCGGCCGACATCGTCATCGCCAATCTCTTCCTGCATCACTTCGAGCCCGGGCAACTCACGGAAATTTTCGCGCGATCGGCCGGGCTCGCCCCACTCTTCATCGCTCTCGAGCCGCGCCGGTCCATGCTTCCCCTCCTCGGCAGCCGGCTGATCTGGCTCCTTGGCTGCAACCATGTCAGCCGGCACGATGCGGCTGCGAGTGTGCGGGCTGGCTTCCGCGGCTGCGAGCTGTCTGCCCTGTGGCCGGACCCCAAGGGCTGGTCCCTGCAGGAGGGGCCTGCCGCGCTCTCTCATAGCTTCACGGCGCAAAAATGCTGAACGCTGCATCATCCAAACGCTACGACGCGCTCGTCATCGGCGGCGGCCCGGCGGGCTCGGCCACCGCGCTCATGCTCGCCCGCGCAGGCTGGGCGGTCGCGGTCGTGGAGAAGAGCCGCTTCCCCCGGCCGAAAGTCTGCGGCGAATTCATCTCGGCGAGCACGTTTCCGTTGCTCGCGGAACTCGGCCTGCTTGAGGAGGTGCGCGGGCTCGCCGGCCCAGAGGTGCGGCGCGTCGGCATCTTCGCGGGCGAGACCGTAAGCTTCGCGCCGATGCCAGAGGTCTCGGGCTCGTTTGGCAAATGGGGGCGAGCGCTCGGCCGCGAGCGCCTCGATCTCCTCCTGCTCGAGGCCGCTACGAGTGCCGGCGCCGATCTCTGGCAACCCTATCGCGTCACGAACATCGAACCTCTGCGCCATGGCTGGCAATGCGAGATCGGCCGGGACCGGAAGCGCACCTCGTTGTTCGCGGACACGATCATCGCGGCCAACGGTTCGTGGGAGAAAAGCCCCTGGCTGCCCGATTGCGATGCGCCCCACGGGGAGTCCGACCTCATCGCCTTCAAGGCTCATTTCGACCGCGCGGACCTTGCGCCCGATTTGATGCCGCTCCTCGTCTTTCCCGGCGGGTATGGCGGGATGGTGCGGAGCGATCGGGACCGCGTCAACCTCTCCTGCTGCATTAGCCGGGAAACCTTGAACCGATGCCGCAAGGATAAAGAGCGCGCCGGTGACGCCGTGCTGCGGCATATCACTCGGTCTTGCAAAGGCGTGGCTGACGCGCTTGCCCGCGCCAAGCTTCACGAGAGCTGGCACGCCGCTGGTCCCATCAGGCCGGGACTCCGCGCGGCCTTTGCCGATGGAATCTTTCGTGCAGGGAACGCCGCCGGCGAGGCCCATCCGATCATCGCCGAGGGGATCACCATGGCGATTCAATCGGCCTGGTTTCTCTGCCGCGCATTGATTGCCGAGCAGGACAGCGCTCGCAAATCCTTCAGCCCTTGCCGAGGCCGGCCGCGCCTATTCGGCAAGCTGGCGCGGACATTTCGCCGGCCGCATTCGCGCGGCAGCAGCCTTTGCGCATATGCTGATGCGTCCGCGGAGTGCCGCGCTTGCCGTCGCCTTTCCGAAGCGCTTTCCGGCATTGCTCACCTTCTGCGCCGGGCTGAGCGGCAAGACCAAGCAGGTTCCGGTCGCAATCCCGCCTCGCGCCTAGGACCTCAAGCCGCGAAGCTGGTCCCGATGGGACCACGCGATGGCGGCGAGCGGGACCGCCAAAACGATCGCGTGGATCACGTCCTCATGCAGAACGAGAAGCTGCGCCAACGCGGCCCCGATGCTGACGATCATCAGGATCAGAGCGCCGAGAGCCGTCGTCGCCGGCCATAGCAGCAAGAGGGCTCCCCCCACTTCCAAGACGCCGGTGAAATAGCGGAACCATTGCCCAAGGCCGACATGCTCGAACACCGCGACCATGGCGGGGAGCCCGGCGAGCTTGGCGCCTCCCGCAAACAGAAACAGCGCCGCAAGCACGAGCTTCAGGACCCAAAACCCGATCGTCTTGAGGCGAGCAGTGCTGAGTTGGCCGGTGATTGCCGACATCGATCCCCCTAATATTGCGAGCGCCCAGAGAGCATAGCCTTTTCCAGGGCCTCCTGGCGCTCATCGAAGGCGGCGTGCCCCTCGACGCCCGCGAATAGCATCACTCCCAGACCGGCAGCCTCTCTTCGGTCGCAAGCTCCGTCATCGCCTTCTCCAGTCGTGGGACTCTTGCCCGTACAGCGCTTCGCCGACATTGACGCTGACGTTGAACGGCACGAGCAGCGCCGAGCCTTTGGGAGCGCCTTGCCGAGCCCGTACATGAACACCGGCACGACCGGCACTTTGGGCCGGGCGCGGGCGAGATGGCCGATGCCCTTCTTAAACGCCTGGAGCTGTTCCGGCTCGCCGCGCGTTCCTTCCGGAAACAGCACCAGGATCTCGCCGCGATCGAGCGCCTCCTCGGCGAGTTGAAGCGGATTTCCGCCTCCTGGCGCTGCCGCGCTTCACCGGAATGATGCCGACGATTTGTTGGCGAACCAGCCGCAATGCGTCAAAATAGCACGAAAGCGGGCGCCGCGTAGGTGAGACTGTCGACGCGATCGAGAATGCCGCCATGGCCGGGGATGAGGCCGCCCGTATCCTTGACGCCGAGATCGCGCTTCACCGCCGACAGCGTAATGTCGCCGAGGAATCCCGAGATCCCGAGGATCGCGCCCGCGAGCGCCGACCAGCGCCAGTCCATCGGCGTGAGATAAGGCCCCACAGCTGCGGCAAGCGCCGTCGTCGTCGCCACGCCGCCGATCAGGCCCTCCCAGGTCTTCTTCGGGCTCACCGTGGGCGAGACCTTGTGGCGGCCGAAGAGCTTGCCCCAGCAATATTGCGCCACGTCGTTGAACTGGGTGAGCACGACGAGAAAGAACAGAAGACCGAGACCGCCCGCGACCGGATTGACGCGGTCGCCGGAGACCAGGAGCCAAGCCATGTGGCTCAAGGTGAACACCGTCATCATCAGGCCCCAGGACAGCGTGCCGACCGCGCGCAAGAATCCTTGCGTCTCGCCCCGCGCCGCCATCAGCGCCGGGAAGAACAGGAACATCCAAACCGGAATGAACACGATGAACATGCCGTACCAGTCTCTTGCAGCCCAATAGAACTGGATCGGAATGGCGAGATAGGCGAAGAGCAGGATCGCGCGGTCGATGCGCCGCGTCGGAATGAGCGAGAGATATTCCTTCAGCGCGAGATAAGAGATGAAGGCGAGAAAGACGACGGCGACGGTCTGATTGAAGAGGACGCAGAGCGTGAAGGCACCGATCATCCACCACCACGAGTCCGTCCGGTCGGCGAGCTCCTGGTAGCGCTCGCCGGGATGGCGCCAGCGCAGGAACGCCACGATCACCGACGCGAGGATCAGGACCGCGTATGATTGCGGCCGTGGCATAGACGACATTTTCCGGAATGCCGAAGATGCCGCTCATGGCCGCTTCACCTTGGCGTCGGCGACGATGCTACGCGCGCGGTTGAGCACGGTGAGCGCCGACAGCACGAGAAGCGCCGCGAGATAGAGCGTGCTCCACAATCCCGGTTCGAGACCGATCCCGATCAACACGGCGAGAAGGCCGAAGGCGAAAGCGCGGTCGCTCTTGCCGAACGGCCCGGCGTAGCAGCGCGAGGCGCCGATCATCGGCCCGAGCGCGCCGGCCATCTCGGCGACGATGCCGGCGACGACCACGAGTACGACGAGCGGCGCGTTGAGCCCCGGGATCAGCGCAAAGGGGAGATAGAGCGCGGCGTCCGCGATCACGTCTGAGAGCTCGTTCAGCACCGCGCCCTTCGCGCTCGCCTGCCCGTGCTCCTTCGCCATCATGCCGTCGATGGCATTGAAGGCCATGCGCAGGAAGAGCGTCACGGGAAGGAGAAGCAGAGGCCAGCGCGACGCCGGCATCAGCGCGAGCCACGCGCCGTGGGCGGCGCTCAAGACGAGCGCGCCGAGCGTCACGTCATTGGCGGTGAACCTCCGCTTGGCCAAAATTCGCGGCGAGAGGGCGAAGCAATTTTTGGAATTGCGGCTTGAGGTCGTAGATGGTGGCCAACGCGTGAGCCAGCGCGCAAGGTGAGGCAGTGCAGTTGTAATGCTTTCGCCGGTTCCGCGCGAGTGCGAAGTCCCCGCTATCCCTGTTTTTTCACCCGGGCGAGAAGCTCCTCGACCTTCGGCAGAATATTCGCAACGATCGCCGCCACGCCCTTGGCGTTGGGATGGAGGCCGTCGGCCTGCATCAGGCTCTGGTTGAGAGCGGCACCCTCGAGGAAGAAGGGATAGAGGATGAGGTCGTAGCGCGCCGCAAGATCGGGATAGATCGCGCCGAACGCCTCGACATACTCCTTGCCCATGTTGCGCGGCGCTTCCATTCCGGCAAGCAGGATCGGCAGCCCCCTCGCCTGCACCTTCTCGATGATTGCCGTAAGCGCAGCCTTCGTGCTCTCGGGCGGCAAGCCTTGCAGCGCATCGTTCGCGCCAAGCTCGATGATGACGGCGCTCGCGTCTGGGGGCAGCGCCCAATCGAGCCGCGCGAGTCCCGCGGCCGCCGTATCGCCGGAGACGCCGGCATCGACAACCCTCGCCGCGATCCCGCGCGCTTTGAGCGCGGCCTCGAGCTGCGCGGGGAAGGCCTGGTCTTGCGGCAAGCCGAGGCCCGCAGTCAGGCTGTCGCCGAGCGCCACGATCACCGGCGCTTGAGCCTCGGCCGCTCCGCGGTCGAGCGCGGCGAAGAAGAGGCTCAATGCCGCAGAGACGGCGATCGCTGCAAGTTTCATCATTTCGACCTCTTTGCCTTCTCTATTGCCGATCCCCATGCCATCTGTCAGGGATTCTTTTTCGCCCCATGGATCGCCCACTGAAACAGCGCCATAGCCCGGCAATCAAGCTCGAAGACGTCGAGGTGACGTTGCCGTCGCGCGCCGGGCCGGTCGCGATCCTGCGCGGCGTCGATCTCAGCGTGAAAGCGGGCGAGGCCATCGCCGTGGTCGGTCCCTCGGGCTCGGGCAAATCGACGCTGCTCATGGTGATCGCGGGGCTCGAGCACGCAACAAACGGCAGTGTCGAGGTCATGTGCTCGGGCTACGCGAACCTCGATGAGGACGGGCTTGCCCGGCTCCGCGCCGCCAATATCGGCATCGTGTTTCAGTCCTTCCACCTCGTCCCCACGATGACGGCACTCGAGAACGTGGCGCTGCCGCTCGAATTCCTCGATCGCGACGATGCGTTCGCGACCGCGCAAGCTGCGCTCGCCGAGGTGGGACTGTCGCATCGCGAACTGCATTTCCCGGGCCAGCTGTCGGGCGGCGAGCAGCAGAGGGTGGCGATCGCGCGGGCGCTCAGCCCTAGGCCCGCTCTCATTCTCGCCGACGAGCCCACCGGCAATCTCGATCTCGCCACGGGCGCCGAGGTGATGGACCTCCTGTTCGATCTCAAGGAGCGCACGGATGCCACACTTCTTCTCATTACTCATGACCGCTCTCTCGCCAAACGTTGCGACCGGATCGTAAGTCTCGCCGATGGCCGCATCGTGAGCGGCGTCAAGCGCAATGTCGCGGCATCATGACGGGCGCGCGCGCCGCCCAATCCGCCTCTCGCTTCGGCCTGAAGCTCGCTTTCGCCATGGCGCTGCGCGAACTCCGCGCGGGCGCGGGCGGGCTTGCCGTGTTCGTGCTCTGCATCGCTCTTGGCGTCGCGGCCGTGGCGGCGATCGGCTCTCTCGCGGCCGCCTTCGACGAGGCGCTGGCGCGGCAGGGCCGGCTCTTGATCGGCGGCGATCTTTCCTTCGAGCTGATCCACCGCCAAGCCAACCCGGAAGAGCGCGCGGCGCTCGAGTCTCTCGGCCGCTTAAGCGAATCGGCGGGGTTCCGCGCCATGGCAAGGAGCGCTTCCGGCAAGAGCGCGCTGGTCGAGGTCAAGGCCGTCGATGACGCCTATCCGCTCTATGGCGACGTCTCGATCGTCGATTCGAACAAGACCGACCCCCTCTGGCGCGACCCCTCCGTCGTCCTGGCCGAGCGCACCCTGCTCGACCGGCTTGGCCTTACCGTCGGAAGCACGCTCTCGATCGGCGAGGCCACCGTCACGATCGGCGGCATTCTTGGCGAGCAACCGGACCGGCTCGCGGACCGCCTCGCTTACGGACCGAAGCTGCTCATGTCGCGCGAGACGCTCGCGAAGACGGGCCTGGTGCAACCCGGAAGCCTCATCCGCTGGACTTACCGCGTGAAGCTTCCCGCCGCCACCGCGCGCGACAAGGACGCCTTGATCGCCGCCCGCAGCAAGATCGAGAGCGAATTTCTGCAAGCGGGCTTCGCCATCCGCGATTGGACCGACCCCGCGCCTTCTCTTCGCCGCGAGGCCGATCGCTTCACCCAATTCATCAACTTCGTCGGGCTCACGGCCCTTCTTCTCGGCGGAATCGGCGTCGGCAACGCGATCCAGAGCTACATGACCAAGAAGCGCGAGGTCATCGCCACGTTCAAATGCCTCGGCGCCACAAGCCGACTCGTTCTCGCCGTCTATCTGATCCAGGCCCTTCTCCTCACCGCCATCGGCATCGCCATCGGGCTCATCATCGGCGCGCTCACGCCCGCGCTGCTCGCGACCATCTATGGCGATACGCTGCCAATCGCGCTCGCGCTCGAGCCGCACCCCTTGCCGCTTCTGACGGCGTCGCTCGCTGGGCTTCTGACCATGGTGCTGTTCGTGTTGTGGCCGCTCGGCCGCGCCGCCTCCGTTTCGCCGGCCGTGCTGATGCGCTCGCATCTTTCCGACGAGCCCGAGCCTTCGGCGTGGCGCTACGCCGCGGCTTCGGCGATTGCCGGGCTCGCCCTGTTCGCGCTCGCCATCGCCGCATCAGAGGAACGCGCCATCACCGCCTCGATCTCGGCCGGCATCGTTGCCGCATTCCTGCTGCTCACCGTCTTCGGCCTCCTCTTGCAACGTTACGCCGCGCGCTTCCGGCGCACGCGGCCGCCTTCGCTTGCGCTCGCGCTCACGAGCATTGCCGGGCCGAATTCGCTCGCCCGCTCCATCGCCGTCTCGCTCGGCCTCGGTCTTGGACTCCTGGTCGCAGTGGCGCTGATCCACCGCTCGCTCTACGTCGAGATCACCAACGACATCGCGATCGACGCCCCGGCCTATTATTTCCTCGACGTCGAGGCCAAGGACCTCGCCTCCTTCCAGCAATCGGTGCGGAAGATCGAGCCCGGCGCGAAGCTCGACCAAGCGCCGATGCTCCGCGGCCGCATCGTGGCGCTGAAAGGTGTTCCGGCCGAGAAGGCCGAGGCTGCGCCCGATGCGCGCTGGGTACTCGCGGGCGACCGAGGGCTGACCTACACGGACACGATTCCGGGAGCTTCCACGCTCGTCGCCGGCGAATGGTGGCCGAAAGGTTATGCCGGACCGCCGCTTGTCTCCTTCGACGCCGAGCTTGCGGAAGGGCTTGGCCTGAAGCTCGGCGATCCGATCACCGTCAACATCCTCGGCCGCAATGTCGAGGCCACCATCACGAGCCTGCGCAAAATCGACTGGGAATCGCTCGCCATCAACTTCGTCATGGTGTTTTCGCCAAACACGCTCGAAGGCGCACCCCATCGCATGCTGGTGACCCTCGAATTTCCGAAGGGCACGCCGCCGGAACGCGAGGGCAAGGTGATTCAAGGCCTCGCCGAGGCCTTCCCCCTCGTCACCGCGATCAAGGTCGGCGATATCGTCGAGGCGGCCAAGGACATGCTCGGCAAGGTGATGGCAGCCATCGGCGCGACGGCCGGCGTCACGCTTCTGATCGGCGCCGCCGTGCTCGCCGGCGCCGTCGCCGCGGGCCAGGAGCGGCGCAAATATCTCGCGGTCATCTACAAAACGCTCGGCGCGACGCGCGGGCGCATTCTCCGCGCCGAGCTGCTCGAGTTCGGCCTGCCCGGCCTTGCCACGGCGCTGCTTGCGGTCCTGATCGCCACCATAACCGCCTGGGCCCTGTGCAAATGGGCTTTCGAGGTGGAATTCATCTTTTCGCCCCGTGCGGCCTTGGAGACCGTGCTCCTCTCGCTCGTTTTCGTGCTCTCCATCGGCGCGATCGCCACATGGCTCGTGCTCTCGGCCAAGGCCGCCCCCTATCTAAGGGCCGAATAGGACGGCTTGCGGAGCCTTGCCCAAGCCCCCATATTCGAAAACAAAATGCCTATCGTGAACAGGTCACATCGCTAGGGGAAAGGATACCGGAACAATGGCAGACCTCGACAGACGTTACGCGCAAGGCACGACGGTCGGACGCACCGAGGCGGGTGTCGCCGACCAGGGCCTCAGGGCCTACATGCTGCGCGTCTACAATTACATGGCGAGCGGTGTCGCGATCACCGGCGTGGTCGCCTACTTCATCTACGCCATGTCGGTTGAGCAGACGGCCGCGGGCCTGCAGCTCACCGCCTTCGGCTCGTTCATGTTCGCGAGCGCCTTCAAGTGGGTGGTGATATTCGCTCCGCTCGCGATGGTGTTCTTCCTGTCGGCGCGCATCGGCTCGATGAGCGTAAGCGGGGCGCAGATCGCGTTCTGGATCTTCGCCGCGCTGATGGGCGCCTCGATCTCCTCGATTTTCCTCCTCTATGCGCAGGCGAGCATCGCGCAGATGTTCTTCGTCACCGCCGCCGCGTTCGGCGCTCTGAGCCTGTGGGGCTACACCACGAGCAGGGATCTTTCGGGCTGGGGCTCGTTCCTGTTCATGGGTCTCATTGGCGTCATCATCGCCTCGCTCGTGAATCTCTTCATCGGCTCGACCGCGCTGCAATTCGCCGTGTCGGTGATCGGCGTTCTCGTGTTCGCCGGCCTCACCGCCTACGACACGCAGCAGATCAAGGAGATGTACTATGCCGGCGACGACGGCACGGTCACCGGCCGCAAGGCCGTGATGGGAGCGCTCAAGCTCTATCTCGACTTCATCAACCTGTTCATGCTGCTGTTGCAGCTCTTCGGCGATCGCCGTTAGGCGCTCGGCCAAGCAGAAGCACCAAAGCCCCGGCTCCCCGCCGGGGCTTTTTCTTTTCAGGCTTCGACGAGACGTAAACCGCGATCGAGCGCGCGAAGCACACGGCCGAGATCGGGTCCACGTTTCAGGATCAAGCCCGTCGCCGCGATCACGCTATAGGCGCCCTGACGCCGCGCGAGCTTCGGCGCCTTCTCGATACGGTAGAGCGGGGTTTCCGATGCACGCCGGAACACCGAAAACACGGCCTTCTCCCTCAGCGTATCGATGGCGTAATCGCGCCATTCGCCGCTTGCGACCTTGCGCCCGTAGATGTCGAGGATTTGGCTAAGCTCTTCGCGGTCAAACGCGATACCGCCGCGTCGAGGAAGGGCCTCCGGAAGATTTGCATGGCCGCCGGCCTTGAGGGCCAGCGGCAAGACTATGGGTTCCGTTTCGCTCAACTTGCGCCTCCTGTAACGGAAGCTTCATGATGAGCCGACCTTTAACGAAATTCAAGCTGATGGCGCGCGTCACACAAGCTGTAACATAACGAAACATAAATCACAGTTCCGCCCAAGTTCAGCCGTTGCCACGCCCCAAAGAAACGTATGATGCTTAACGTTGCCTCTCGGCCCGGTCCAATGGAGAGGCTTCGGAATCTCAGCCCCCCAGCCCCCCCGGGGTTTCTCTAGGACCGGGCCAATTCCTTCAGATGAGGGACACGTCAAACGGGTCGGTTAGCCGGCCCGTTTTGTTTTGCGCTGGCGGGCTCTGCGCGCGCGGCGGGGTTACTGATTGTGCTCGGCCGCGCCGAGAATTGGGCCGGCATTCTCGACCTGGAGCAGCGCGACCAGGCAATCACCACCTCTGGTCTTGAGATCCTTGAGCGGAAGCCTGAGCGTCATCGCATCGCCGTTCCACATGCCCACGGGCGTGAGCTCCTTGACCGGGTGGTGGTAGCTCAACGTGCGCCCGCGATTCTCGCCGCGAGTAATGGCGACCGTCGCATCCTTCTTGGCGACCGCAAGCCAAACCGTGGCCGAGCGCTCATCAGATTTCTCCGGCGCCGCGCCAATGCCGATGATCAGTGTGTCGCCTTCGGCACGGATGTTGACCGGCACTTTCACGACCTCGAGACGTTTGGCGGCGCTCCGCATCGCCATCTCGATCGCGGCTTCGTTGCTGCCGTTCACATGGGTGAGACCGTCGACGACAATTTGCGGCGTATAGACCCTGCCGTCGCCGCGCATCCGCGCATAGTCGCGCTGGCGCTCGCTATTGGCAGAACTTGAGAGCGTGTCGTGCCAGCCGAGATAGTTCCAATAGTCCACCGAGTAGGACAGCGTCACGATGTCGGGATTCTTGCCAAGCTGCGCCAGAAGCGCATCGGCCGGCGGGCAGGACGAACAGCCTTGGCTGGTGAAAAGCTCGAGCACCGATTTTATCGCCGGTGCAGGCGGATCGGCCTTCGCGGGCCCGGCAAGGGCCAAGGCCACCAACGCGCCTGCGCTCAACCAGTGAACCGGGTTCATGGCGCTAGGATGCAGGAAACGAGGCGGAATTTCCGACCAAAAATGCCTCGCTCGCGGTCACAAGTGAGTGACTAGGCGGCCCGCTGGGCGAGGCTCCGCAGCACATATGGGAGAATTCCGCCATTGCGGAAATAGTCGAGCTCGTCGGCCGTATCGATCGCGGCCTTCAGGCGAACGGCCCGCTTCTCGCCGTTCGCAGAGACGATCTCCGCCTCGACGCTCTGCATCGGCTTGACGCAGCAAGGCCGCCGATGCTTACCTGCTCGTCGCCTTTGAGGTCGAGCGAACGCCACGTTTCGCCGTCGGCGAAGAGGAGCGGCAACATGCCCATGCCGATCAGATTCGAGCGATGGATGCGCTCGAAGCTTTCGGCGATCACGGCGCGAACGCCCAGCAGCCGCGTGCCCTTCGCCGCCCAGTCGCGCGAGGAGCCGGTACCGTATTCCTTCCCGGCGAAGACGACGAGCGGCACTCCCTCGTCACGGTAGCGCATGGCGGCATCGTAGATCGCCATGCGCTCGCGCGACGGGTAATGGATCGTGACCCCGCCCTCGACCCCGGGCACCATCTGGTTCTTGATCCTTGTATTGGCGAAGGTGCCGCGCACCATCACTTCGTGATTGCCGCGCCGCGCACCGTAGGAATTGAAATCGTGAACGTCGACGCCGTGCTCGATCAGATAGCGGCCGGCGGGGCTGTCGCGCCTGATCGCTCCGGCGGGCGAGATGTGGTCGGTGGTGATCGAATTGAGAAAGAGGCCGAGAATGCGCGCGGCCCTGAGGTCGGTCACCGGAGCTGGCTTGAGCACCATACCGGCGAAATAGGGCGGGTTCCGCACATAGGTCGAGTTCGGTTCCCAGTCATAGGTGAGCCCGCCCTTGACGTCGATCGCACTCCATTCCGGATCGCCGCGGAAGACGTCGCCATAGCGCCTCTCGAACATGGATGTCTTCACCGCCTTGCGCACGACCGCGGCGATGTCCTTCGCGTTCGGCCAGATGTCCTCAAGATAGACGGGCGCGCCGTCAGCGCCCGTCCCGAGCGGCTCCTTCGTGAGGTCGATCGCGACGGAGCCCGCGAGCGCATAGGCCACGACGAGCGGCGGCGAGGCGAGATAGTTGGCGCGCACGTCGTGATTGACGCGGCCCTCGAAATTGCGGTTGCCGGAGAGAACGGCGGCGACGGCAAGGTGATGGGTGTGGATGGCGTGGGAGATCTCTTCCGGGAGCGGCCCCGAATTGCCGATACAGGTGGTGCAGCCGTAGCCGACGAGATTGAAGCCGAGCGCGTCGAGGTGCTTCGTGAGCCCCGCCTCCGCGAGATAATCGGTCACCACCTGCGAGCCCGGTGCGAGCGAGGTCTTGACCCAGGGCTTCACCCGCAAGCCGCGCTCGACCGCGTTCTTGGCGAGCAGGCCCGCGGCGACCATCACCGACGGGTTCGACGTATTGGTGCAGGACGTGATGGCGGCGATCACCACGTCGCCGTGGCCGAGGTCGAAATTCCTGCCTTTGACCGGCACGCGCAGCGTTGCCTCGTCGCCCTTGCCATATTCCTTGTCGAGGGCCTCGGCGAAGGCGGAAGCGGCGCGGGATAGCGGCACGCGATCCTGCGGACGCTTCGGTCCCGCGATCGAAGGCTCGACATCGCCGAGGTCGAGATTGAGCGTCTTGGTGAAGACGGGGTCCGGCGTATCGCCGTCGCGATAGAGCCCTTGCGCCTTCGCGTAAGCATCGACTAGCGCGATGCGTTCGCGCAGCCGCGCCGTCGCCGCAAGATAGGCGAGCGTCTCCTCATCGACGGGAAAGAAGCCGCACGTCGCGCCGTATTCCGGCGCCATATTGGCGATGGTGGCGCGGTCTTCGAGCGGAAGATGCGCAAGGCCCGTGCCGAAGAACTCCACGAACTTGCCGACGACGCCCGCACGCCGCAGCATCTCCGTGACGGTGAGAACGAGGTCGGTCGCGGTGACGCCGTCCTTGAGCTCCCCCGTCAGGCGAAAGCCCACCGCTTCCGGGATAAGCATGGAAATCGGCTGGCCGAGCATGGCGGCCTCGGCCTCGATGCCGCCGACGCCCCAGCCGAGCACCGAAAGCCCGTTGACCATGGTGGTATGGCTGTCGGTGCCGACGAGCGTATCGGGGAAGGCGAGCCTGCCCGCCCCGTTCTCTTTGGTCCACACCGTCTGCGCGAGATATTCGAGATTGACCTGATGGCAGATGCCGGTGCCGGGCGGCACCACGCGGAAATTGTCGAAGGCGGCCGCGCCCCAGCGCAAGAAGGCGTAGCGCTCGCGGTTCCGCTCATACTCCTTCTCGACATTGATCTGGAACGCCATGTTCGAGCCGAAGGCGTCGACCATGACCGAATGGTCGATGACGAGGTCGACCGGCGCGAGCGGATTGATCGCCCGCGGATCGCCGCCAAGCGCTCCCATGGCGTCGCGCATGGCGGCAAGATCGACCACCGCGGGAACGCCGGTGAAGTCCTGCATCAGGACGCGCGCCGGTCGGAACGCGATCTCGCGGTCGCTTCTCTGCTCCTTCAGCCAGAGCGCGACGGCGCGAATGTCGTCGGCGGTGACTGTCCGCCCATCCTCGTGGCGGAGCGAGATTCTCGAGCAGCACCTTGAGCGAGAAGGGGAGGCTGCCGATGCCGGCAAGCCCGTTCGTCTCGGCCTCCTTCAGGCTGAAATAGTCGTATTCAGCCCCGTCGACTTTCAGCGTGCGGCGGCATTTGAAGCTGTCGAGCGAGGGTTCGAGGGCCGCGGTCAAACGGGGTCTCCTTCGGCGAATGGTCTGCGGCAAGCGGGCGTGGCCAAGGCGGGAGGGAACAGCCTCGGCTCCCACCTCGAACGGCCCCTTGGTTAAGGTTTGCGTGCTCTCGGCCTATATAAAAGCGCTTGCGGCAATGAGACAATGACGCGAAGAGAGCTTCTCGGCAGCGATTCCTTCGGGAATGCCTGCCTTCCCCTGTTTTGACTTCGCGTCAATTCGAAGCATGCCGCACGCGATTGGCCTCGCCGCCCTCGAAATCAGCTGCCAGCGCGGCGGCAGGACCATCTATCCGGGACTTGAGCTTTCGCCTTGCGCCGGGTGAAGCGCTCCTCGTGACGGGGCCGAACGGCGCCGGCAAGACGAGCCTGTTGCGCCAGGTCGCGGGGCTTCTTCCGCTCGCGGGCGGCGTCCTTAGCCTCGAGGGCGGAGACCCCGACGCCGCGATCCCCGAGCTCAGCCACTATGTCGGCCACGCCAACGCCGTGAAGGCGAGCCTCAGCGTTGCGGAGAATCTTGCCTTCTGGGCCCAATTCCTCGGCGAGCGAAATCAAAGTCTCGAAGCCGCTCTTGCTGCCTTCGGGCTTGCGTCCCTGTCCGATCTCCCCGTCGGGCTCCTGTCGGCGGGACAGAAGCGGCGGCTTGCGCTCGCCCGCCTCCTGGCCGCGACCCGTCCGATCTGGCTGCTCGATGAGCCGCAGACCTCGCTCGACAAAGCCTCGCTCAAGCTGCTCGATGTCGCCCTCAAAGATCACCTGGAGACGGGCGGGATCGCGGTCGTCGCGAGCCACGCGAAGCTCGGAACGAAATTCGCCAAGCACCTCGCCCTCGGCAAGGAGCGAGTGTCGTGAGCGCCGGCCTTGCCCTCCTTGCCCGCGACGTGAAGCTTGCCTTTCGCGAGGGAGGCGCCATCGGCACGGCGCTCGGCTTCTATCTCGTCGTGATCGCGATTGCGCCGCTCGGCCTCGGGCCCGATCTCAACCTGCTCGCGCGCATCGCGCCCGGCCTGTTGTGGGTGGCGCTCCTCCTTGCCGCTCTCCTTTCGGCCGACCGCATCTTCCACAACGACTACGAAGACGGCGCGCTCGATGTGCTCACGACCGGCCTGCTTCCTCTGCCGCTCGTCGCCGCGATCAAAAGCCTCGCCCATTGGCTCACGACAGGCGTTCCGCTGGCGCTGCTTGCGCCGCTGCTCGGGCTCCTGCTCAATCTCCCGGCAGAGGCGAGCCCGTTCCTCGTGCTCGCGATGCTCGCCGGAACGCCCGCCGTGAGTTTCATCGCCGCGATCGGCGCGGGGCTCACGCTCGGACTGAAGCGGAGCGGGCTTCTTCTCGCGCTCCTCGTGTTGCCGCTCTACGTGCCGGTGCTCATTTTCGGCGTGGCGACGGCGTCAGCGGCGATCGCAGGCCCCGCCTCGCCCTGGCCGCCTTTTCTCATGCTGTGCGCGTTGAGCCTCGCAAGCATCGTGCTCGCCCCTCTTGCCGCGGCCGCTTCGCTCCGCAGCGCGCTCCGGTAGGGCCAATTGCCATGCCAAGCCAAACCCACTAGATCAGGCCCGATGCCGACCCTCGCCAATCCGACGCGCTTTTTGACCCTTGCCGGCCGCCTCATTCCGTGGCTTGCGGCGCTGACCGCGATCCTCATCGCCATCGGGCTCTATCTCTCCTTCTTCGTGGCGCCGCCCGACTACCAGCAGGGCGAGACCGTCAGGATCATGTTCGTCCACGTTCCTGCCGCCTGGCTCGCCATGTTCGGCTACGTGCTGATCGCGATAGCAAGCCTCGGCACGCTCATCTGGCGCCATCCTCTCGCCGACGTCGCCGGCAAGGCCGCGGCGCCCATTGGCGCCACCTTCGCGCTCGTCGCGCTCGTCACCGGCTCGCTCTGGGGCAAGCCGATGTGGGGCACCTATTGGGTGTGGGATGCGCGCCTCACCTCGATGCTCGTTCTGTTCCTGCTCTATCGTCGGCCTGATCGCGCTGTGGCAGGCGATCGAGGAGCCCGGCCGCGCCGGCCGCGCCGCCGCGATCCTTGGGCTTGTCGGCGCCATCAACATTCCCGTCATCAAGTTCTCCGTCGACTGGTGGAACACGCTGCACCAGCCGGCGAGCATCGTCCGCATGGGCGGCCCCACCATCGACTCATCGATGCTCGGCGCGCTCGCCGTCATGGCGCTCGCCTTCACTTTGCTGTTCCTGCTTCTGCATCTGATGGCGATGCGCGCGGAAATCTTGCGCCGGCGCGTGCGGGCGATGCAGCAGATGCAGGTCGAGCATGCGGCGCTGGCCGAAACGTGACGCCCGAACGCCATGCCCGATCTCGGCCCCCACGCAATCTTCATCCTTGCCGCTTACGGCTTCACGTTCGCCGCGGTGGCTGCCCTTGCGCTTTTCATTGTCGCCGACGAGCGCAAGCAACGACAATTGATTGACGATCTCGAGGCGAAGGGAATCAGACGGCGATCGGCGGCCGCGGCCCGCGCCGGGAAGCCCACGCGAGGCCGTAAGCCATGAGCGAGGAAAGCCGCGCCGCGCCGTTCCGGCGCTTCGGCCCCATTCTGCCGCTTGCGCTCTTCGCCCTGCTCGCCGGCCTCTTCTGGTACGCCCTTCGGAGCGGCGATCCTTCGCTTCTGCCCTCGCCCTTGATCGGCAAGAAGGTGCCTGAGTTCACGCTGCCTCCGCTTGAAGGTCTCGCGGCCGGCAGCGATCAGGTTCCGGGCTTCGCCACGCCGGATCTCGCCGGAGGCGAGCCCACCCTCGTCAATGTCTTCGCGTCCTGGTGCCTCGAATGCCAGCACGAGCACCCGCTCCTGCTCGCTCTCGGCCAAAACCCCGGCATCAGGCTCTACGGCATCGACTACAAGGACGATCCGAAAGCCGCGCGGCGCTTCCTCGGCAGCTACGGCAATCCATACGCCCGCGTCGGCGCCGACCGCTCGGGCCGCGTCGCCATCGATTTTGGGGTGTACGGTGTACCGGAAACCTACGTGGTGACGGGCGACGGCACGATCGCATACCGGCATGTCGGCCCGCTCACGGAAGAAGCCGTCAAGGACAAAATTTTGCCCCTGCTGACGAAGCCGAATGGCAAGCCTGAAGGTTAGCGGCGCGGCTTTGTTGGCAGAGGTCACGATGAGATCGAGCGCGTCGAGAAAGTCTTGCCGCTTGCTGGCCGGGAGGCAGGCGATAAGCCGCTGGTCGGCCGCTGCAGCGCCGGGCCTCGCCTCGCGGAGCAGCCTTGTACCCTGCTGGCTAAGCTTGATGGCATAGGCTCTGGAATCTTCCTTGGTACGGCGGCGCTGGACGAGACCCCTGCGGGTGAGCCGCGCGACGAGGTCGGCCATCGTGGACCGGTCGATGCCGGTGCGCTCGACGAGCTCGGTCTGGTTCAGCCCTTCCTTGTCGCCGATCACCATCATCACCGCGAGCTGGCGCGGCGTCAGTCCGCCGGTGCGCGCCTCGGAGGAAAATATTTCGGCGGCGCATTGGCCGGCGCGGTGAAGCAAATGTGTTGCCGAACGGTCAAGGTCTTTTCCGAGCTTAGCCATCTCACCCAAATACCTCTCCGTCGCGTAGGACGCGTAATTCTGCGTTGCGTCGATAGAACTTTAATTAAATTTTACACCGAAAAGACCGGGCCGCAAATGTCAGTCTGCGGTGACACGGGCGCAATCGTGGTAGTCCCCACGGTCGTTAAG
Organism: uncultured Alphaproteobacteria bacterium; assembly: GCA_963818165.1. Taxonomy (GTDB): domain Bacteria; phylum Pseudomonadota; class Alphaproteobacteria; order Rhizobiales; family Methyloligellaceae; genus Methyloceanibacter. Next base: position 72,364 of record CAWFRD010000027.1, on the reverse strand, counting down.
GTCATTTTTTCCTTGAGAGCCAAGGGGAACACTTAAGCCGGACGCGCTGTCATGGGCGCCGCAAGGAAACCAAGCCCCGCTCCTTTGCCGGCTATTCCCGCGTGTCTTGCTTCGGCATGCCATGTCGCTGGAGCAGCGGGACCTGCGCGAGCGCGAAAAGAAAGGTGAGCGGCAGGAAGCCGAAGACCTTGAAGCTGACCCAGGTATCGGTCGAGACATTGCGCCACACCAGCTCGTTAACGATGGCCATGGCGACGAAGAAGGCGATCCACCGCACGGTGAGCTTTCGCCAGCCCTCCTCGGTCAGCGTGAAGGCGGAGCCGAAGAGCAGTTCGAGCAGCGGCTTTTTCAGCATGAGCCCGGCCGTAAGCAGGCCCGCGAACATCGCATAGACGATCGTCGGCTTGAGCTTGATGAAGGTTTCGTCGTGCAGGTAGAGCGTGAGCCCTCCGAACACGAGCACGATGGCACCGCTCACGAGCAGCATAACCGGAAGTTTCTGATGACGGATGCGAGCCGCAGCGAGCGACACGAGGGTCGCCACCATGAACGCCGCCGTGCCGGCATAGATGCCGGCTATCGCATTCGTGGCGAAGAACACCAAGAGCGGCCCGAGCTCGATGATGAGCTTGGACCAGACCCCCTGCTCCGGGGCGGCCGCGGCGTTCTCGGTCGCGATGTTGCGCTCAGGCTGCGGCTTCATTCTCGCTATTCGCTCCCACGATCGCGCGCGCTAAGTCTTGCGCGCCGAACGGCTTGAGATCCTCGATGCCCTCGCCGATGCCGATGGCATTGATGGGAATCCTAAAGCGCTCTCCAATGGCGACAAGGATGCCGCCCCTCGCCGTGCCGTCGAGCTTGGTGACGACGAGGCCGGTGACGCCCGCGATCTCCTTGAAGATCTCCACTTGCGCGAGCGCGTTCTGCCCTGTGGTGGCGTCGAGCACGAGGATGACGCCGTGCGGCGCGGTCTCGTCGATTTTCTTCAAGACGCGCACGATCTTGGCGAGCTCGGCCATGAGGTCGGCCTTGTTCTGCAGGCGCCCGGCGGTGTCGATGAGGAGCACGTCGACGCATTCCGCCCGCGCGCGCTCGACCGCCTCGAAGGCGACGCCGGCGGGATCGGCGCCCACCGCCTTCGCAACGACCTCGGCGCCGACCCGCTCGCCCCAGATTTTGAGCTGATCGATCGCGGCGGCGCGGAACGTGTCGGCGGCGGCGAGCATGACCTTCATGCCCTCGCGCTTGAACCGGTGCGCGAGCTTCGCGGCGGTCGTGGTCTTGCCGGTGCCGTTGACGCCGACAACGAGAAGCACATGGGGGCGCTGGCGTACTGACAGCTCGATAGGCTGAGCCAAGGGCGCGAGCACGCTTGCGATCTCCGCGGCGACGACCTCGCGCACGGCCTCAGGCGTAAGGCCCCGTTCGTGACGACCGCTCGCCAGCCGTTCGCGGATGCGCGCCGCCATCCCGACACCGAGATCGGCCTTGATCAGGACCTCCTCGATCCGGTCGAGCGTCTCATCGTCGAGCTTCCGCTTGGTGAGCGCGCCGGCGAGACTGTCGGACAGGGAATTGGTCGTGCGGGCGAGCCCGTGGCGAAGCTGATCGAACCAGCCCCGCTTGGGCTCCGTCCTCTCGCCTTCGCTCATGATTGCACCGCGATCAGCGCCGTACCGTCATCGCCGGCAACCACGGCCTCGACGAGCGTTCCTGTGTTCGCCCCGGCCTCCAAGCGCACCGGCGTGAAATCGGCGGCGCGACCGCTTGCCTCATTCTCCATCAGCACCGATATGCGGCGTCCCCTGGCGCCTCGGAGATGAGCCTGAAGCGCGGCAACCCCCTTCTCGCGGAGCGCGCCCGCGCGGGCCGCGATCACCGCGCCATGAAGCTGGGGCATGCGCGCGGCCGGCGTCCCTTCCCGCGCCGAAAAAGGAAAGACGTGGAGGAAGGTGAGCCCGCAATCGTCGATAAGACCGAGCGAGTTCGCGAACATGGAATCGGTCTCGGTGGGAAATCCCGCGATGAGATCGGCGCCGAACACCATGTCGGGACGGACCCGGCGCACGTCCTCGCAGAAGCGGACCGAATCGGCGCGGGCGTGCCGGCGCTTCATGCGCTTCAACGTCAGATCGTCGCCCGATTGCAGCGAAAGATGCAAGTGCGGCATCAGCCGCTCCTCTTCCGCGATCGCCGCAAGAAGCGCTGCATCCGCCTCGACCGAGTCGATCGAGGAGAGCCTGAGGCGCGGAAGCTCTGGGACGAGCTTAAGCACGGAGCGCACCAGCTTGCCGAGCGTCATCTCGCCGGGAAGGTCCTTGCCGTACGCGGTGATGTCCACGCCGGTCAGAACGATCTCGGCATAGCCCTTCTCCGCGAGCCGGCGCACTTGCGCCACCACCTCGCCCGCCGGCACCGAGCGTGACGGTCCGCGCCCGAACGGGATGATGCAGAAGGTGCAGCGATGATCGCACCCGTTCTGAATTTGCACATAGGCACGGGCGCGCGTGCCGAAGCCCTCGATCAGATGCGATGCCGTCTCGCGCACCGACATGATGTCGTTGACCACGACGCGCTCGTTGTCATCGGCGCCGAAATTCGCAAACGTCTCGGCTTCGAGCTTTTCCCGGTTGCCGATCACATGATCGACCTCGGCCATGGCGGCGAAGCGGGACGGATCGATCTGGGCGGCGCAGCCGGTGACGATGATCTTGGCACGGGGCCGCGCGCGGCGCACTTTGCGGATCGCCTGGCGCGCCTGGCGCACCGCTTCCGCCGTTACCGCGCAGGTGTTGACGATCACCGCCTCCTTGAGCCCGGCGGCGTTCGCTTGCGCGCGCATGACTTCGAACTCATAGGCGTTGAGCCTGCAACCGAAGGTGATGATGTCGAGATCCGGCATTGGCGGCTTCTAACATGAAATGGCGGGCGAGTCAGACCCCATGCCCGCTTCTTCACTCCGGCTTGCGTCGGAATGAAGAGGCTCAAACGCGCGCCGGCTGCAACAGCGTGGCGGGCAGAGTGCCCTCGTAGTCGAGGGCGTAAGGTCCGGTCATCAGGACATGGCCGTCGTTCTCGCGCCATTCAATGAGAAGGTCGCCGCCGGGAAGACTCACCTTTACCTTGCGCCCGCTAAGCGCCCGCCGCGCCGCGGCGACGCCCGCCGCGCACGCGGCCGTGCCGCAGGCCCGCGTGAGACCCGCGCCGCGCTCCCAAGTGCGGAGCTTGAGATGCGTCGGGCCGAGGACCTGGACGAGCGAGATATTGGCGCGCTCCGGAAAGAGCGGATGATGTTCGAGCTCAGGCCCGAGCCGGGCGAGGTCGTGGGCCCCGACGTCGTCGACGAAGAACAGGCAATGCGGATTGCCGACATTGACCACGGATGGCGAGCCTAGCGCGGGATCCTCGATCGGGCCGAGCGCGATCGCCCGCGTGTCGTCGAACGGTTGGCTGAGCGGAATCTCGCTCCAGGCGAAACGGGGCGCGCCCATGTCGATGGTCACGCTCCGATCGGCATTGACGGAGGCGCCGATCACCCCGCTCCCGGTCTCGATGCTGACAGCGGGCTTCTCGCGCTCGGCGGCAATGAGCGCCGCGACGCAGCGCGCGGCGTTGCCGCACGCGCCGACCTCCCCGCCATCGGCGTTCCAGATGCGCATGAACACGTCGGCTTTGCGCGAGGGTTCGAGCGCCACGATCTGGTCGCAGCCGATGCCCTCTTTCCTGTCGGCGACGGCGCAGACCGCATCGGGCGAAAGCGGAAGCGCGCGGAGGCGTGCATCGAGCACGACGAAATCGTTGCCGAGCCCGTTCATCTTGCGGAACCTGATCGCTTCAGCCTGCATGGCGCCTCGCTCCTGCCGCTATATAGGGCGAGCGGCCCCGCTCTTTCCAGCGCCGCCGGGCCTTCGCGCGATCGGCAGGAACGCAAAGAGCGCGATGGCGGCGAAGGCGGCCCTTGCCAGGAAGGTCGCTCCCGCGCCGATCCTGTCCCAAAGAAGGCCGGCGAGCACGCTCGCGATGAGCGCGCCGAGCCCCGCGATCAGCCCGAACAGCCCGAAAGCCTTGCCGCGCAGGCGCTCGGGCGCGGTCGCCGCGAGCACCCCTTGCGTTAGGCCCATATGCAGGCCCCAAAGCCCGATGCCGATGAAGACGGCTGAGCAAGGCCGAAGATGAGGAGCGGGCGTCCCCCGATCCGGTCCTGGAGCCGGCCCGCAGGGTAGGCGCTTGCCGCAAAGACGAGGCTCATGACTGCGATGACCGTAGGTGCCCAGGCAAGAGCGAGCCCGGCGTCCCGCGCGCGAATGACGAGGAAGGCCTCGCTGAACCGCGCCATGGCGAAGACGGCGCCCCCGGGGGCAACGAGCCAATAGACGGAGCCGAGCGCGCCGATCTCCTTGATCTTGAGCGGCGCCCGCGACTTTCGCTTGCGGGGCCCTCGGCTCCTTGACGCCAAGGACGAGGACGGCGACCGCAAGTGCCGCGGGGATTGTCGCAAACCAGAGCACGGCGCGAATGTCGTCGTTGAAGAGGTCAGGCCGATCGCCAAGACGGGGCCGAGCGTGGCGCCGACCGTGTCGAGCGACTGGCGCAAGCCGAAGGCGGTGCCTCTCATCGCGGGAGGCGTCAGGTCGGCGACAAGAGCATCGCGAGGCGCGCCGCGGATTCCCTTGCCGATGCGGTCGAGGAACCGGGCCGCGAGCACACCGCGCGCGGCAGGCGCCGCCCCGTTCTGTCCGCAGCGCTCACCGGGCACCCCTCCCTCTAAAGGATCGCTCAATCGCGCCTGTGATATAGAGGGCAATCTTTCTCGACAGAGCAAGGCATTGCCAGGTGAACATGATCTCCGTTCCAGCCCAAGACCCCGTTCACGCCCTCGTCCCTCATACCCTGACCGAGCTCGCCGGAAGCGCAGACGGACCGCTCGCGGGACTCACTTTCATGGTGAAGGACCTCTTCGCCATCGCCGGCCGGAAAGTGGGAAACGGCAATCCGGCCTATTATGCGCACGCCGTGCCGGCTTCGAGGACCGCGCGGGCGATCGTCCGCCTGCTCGACGCAGGCGCATCCTGCACCGGCATTACCATCTGCGACGAGTTCTTCTACAGCGTGCTCGGCTCCAACGTTCACTACGGCCAGCCGATTAATCCGCGCGCGCCGAAGCACGTGACCGGAGGGTCGTCCTGCGGTTCCGCCGCCGCCGTCGCGGGCGAGCTATGCGACTTCGCGCTCGGCAGCGACACGGGCGGCTCGATCAGGGTGCCGGCGTCCTTCACCGGGCTCTACGGCTTGAGGCCGAGCTTCGGCCGCATCGCCACGGAGGGCGCAACCCCGATGGCGCCGAGCTACGATACGATCGGCTTCCTCGCGCGCGACGCGGAGTTGTTCCGCAAGATCGGGCATGTGCTGCTCGAAGGCGAGCGCGTTGAGGCCAAGGTCGAACGCTTGCTCCTTGCCGAGGACCTGTTCGGCCATGCCGAGGCGAGCGCCGATCAGGCGCTGTGGAATATTCTTGCGCGACTGGGCCCCGCGCTGCCGGTCCCTGAGCACCGGGACATCGTGGGCGAAGCGATCGACGATTGGCGCAATGCCTTTCGTCTCATCCAAGGCTTCGAGATGCAATCGACGCTGCTCCCCTTCATTCAGTCGCACGACGTCGATCTCGGGCCAGGCATCAAGGAGCGCTTCGCCGCTGCGGCGGAGATCACCGCGGCCGAGGCCGAAGCCGCGCGCCGCCTGCGCGCCGAGATCGTCGGGCGTTCGAACGTGCATATGCGGCCCGGAACGCTGATCGTGCTGCCGACGACGCCGACGCTTCCGCCCGAGCGCGACATCCCCGATGGGGCGTCCTTCGCCGAGTTCCGCAGCCAGACGCTCGGCTATACCTGTCTCGCCGGGCATGCCGGCCTGCCGCAGATTTCCATCCCTGCGACCGAGGCTGCGGGCTGCCCCATCGGCCTCTCCTTCATCGGCTGGAAAGGAGGCGACGAGGCGCTTCTCGACCTCGCCGTGACGGTCGCACATATCTTGCCGAAGCAAGTTCCCCAAACCGAGGAGTGAGCCTGTGACTCTCGCTGTGCCTTATCTCTACCTGACGGTCGCGATCATTTTCGAGGTGATCGGAACATCGGCTTTGAAAGCATCCGACACCTTCACCCGTCTCGTTCCGAGCCTCGTGACCTTGGTCGCCTATCCGGTGTGCTTCTTCTTCCTCGCGCTCAGCCTGCGAACGATCCCGGTTGGCATCGCCTACGCCATGTGGTCGGGCCTTGGCATTGTGCTGATTGCCCTGATCGGATGGTTTTGGTTCAAGCAGACGCTCGACGGGCCGGCGCTCCTTGGCCTTGCCCTCATTATCGCCGGGGTCGTCGTCGCAAATACGTTCTCGCAGTCGCTTCCGCACTAGCCATTAACGGCTTCTCAAGGGAGGCGCCATGCACGCAACTCCGTTCCCTTTCACGTCCACGGCGTTTCTCACGGCTTGACTTACGCCCGCTCCTCGCCGACATTCCCGGCGAAATTCAAGGCCGCTCCGTAACACGAGCCGCCGCCCTGCACATGATATTGCGCGGTAGCGCACATAATATTGCGCGGTAGCGCACATATATCGGGAGCCAGGGGGGTCAATACCCGACAGCGCGATGGCCTCGGTGGTTGATTGTTGGAACGACGCATATCAAACTTCTTGTCATGCCCCGGCTTGACCAGAGGCATCCAGTAACCCCCCCTGTCTTCGTGGCGGATATTCAGGGGCTACTGGATAGCCCGCCTGCGCGGGCTATGACAATGGAAAGCGGGATGGACTGATGTTCGAGAGTCTATCGGAACGCCTTGGCGCGATCCTCGACAAGCTGACCCGCAAGGGTGCGCTGACCGAGGCAGACATCGCCGAAGCCATGCGCGAGGTGCGCCGCGCGCTGCTCGAAGCCGACGTGGCACTCGACGTGGTCCGCGACTTCACGGAGGCCGTGAAGGCGAAGGCGGTCGGCCAGGAGGTGGTGCGCTCGATCACCCCGGGCCAGATGGTCATCAAGATCGTCCATGACGAGCTTGTGCGGATGCTCGGGTCCGACGCGCAAGCGATCGATCTCGCCGCGACGCCCCCCGTCGCGATGATGCTGGTCGGCCTGCAAGGCTCGGGCAAGACCACCACGACCGCGAAGCTCGGCAAGCGGCTTCAGGTTCGCGACAAGCAGAAAGTGCTGATGGCCTCGCTCGATACCAGGCGCCCGGCGGCGCAAGAGCAGCTTCGCCTGCTCGGCGAGCAGACGGGCATCGCCACGCTCCCGATCGTTGCCGGCGAGACGCCGGCGCAAATCGCCAAGCGCGCGATCGACACCGCGAAACGCGGCGGCTTCGACGTTCTTCTGCTCGACACCGCCGGCCGCACCCATATCGACGAAGAGCTGATGGCCGAGACCGCCGCCATCGAGAAGATCACGCGCCCGCATGAGACGCTGCTCGTCGCCGACGCGCTCACCGGTCAGGACGCGGTCAACCTCGCCAAGAGCTTCGGTGCCCGCGTGACGCTGACCGGCATCGTGCTTACCCGCGTCGATGGCGACGGACGAGGCGGCGCCGCGCTTTCCATGCGCGCCGTCACCGGCAAGCCGATCAAGCTCATCGGCGTCGGCGAGAAGCTCGATGCGCTTGAGGATTTCCACCCGGAGCGTATCGCGGGGCGCATCCTCGGCATGGGCGACGTGGTCGGCCTCGTCGAGAAGGCGATTCAGACGGTCGAGATCGACAAGGCGGAGGCTATCGCGCGGAAGGTCAAGAAGGGCGCTTTCGATCTCGACGACCTTGCCGAGCAATTGAAGCAGATGCAGAAGCTCGGCGGCATGGGCGGCGTGCTCGCCATGCTGCCCGGCATCGGCAAGATCAAGAAACAGCTCGATACCGCCAATCTCGACGACAAGATCTTGAAGCGCCAGCAGGCCATGATCGGCTCGATGACGAAGGCTGAGCGCAAGAACCCGAAGCTGCTCAACGCCTCGCGCAAGATGCGCGTCGCTACCGGCTCCGGCACGAGCGTGCAGGAGATCAACAGGCTCGTGAAGATGCACCGGCAGATGGCCGACATGATGAAGACCATGGGAAAGAAGCGCGGGCTGCTTGGCTCGCTCTTCGGCGGCGGACCGCCTCCCGACCTACCGGCGGAGCCGCCGGCGGGGGGTCTCCCACCCGGAAAGCTACCGCCGTTTCCGGCTGGCGGACTTCCCGGATTGCCCGGCGGCTTTCCCGGCCTTCCCGGAGGCATTCCGCGGGGCCTTCCCGGCCTCCCCGGCTCGAAGAAACGATGAGATCAACTTGAAGGCAGGAGAAACGAAACGATGTCCTTGAAGATCAGACTGGCGCGGGCCGGCGCGAAGAAGCGGCCTCACTACCGCATCGTCGTCGCCGATTCGCGGAGTCCGCGCGACGGCCGCTATATAGAGAAGATCGGCACCTACGATCCGCTCCAGCCGAAAGGCTCGGCCGAGCGGGTGAAATTCGTCGACGAGCGGCTCAAGCATTGGCTCGGCGTCGGCGCTGAGCCGACCGACCGCGTGCTCCGCTTCCTCGACGCCGCGGGCTTGAGGAAGCGTGCGGCGCGCTCCAACCCGAACAAGGCCAAGCCCGGCAAGAAGCGGCTCGAGCGCGAGGAGGCAAAGCGCGCCGCGGAGGAGGAGAAGGCCAAGGCCGCCGCCTCTCCCCCGGCGCCGCAGCCTGAGCCGGAGCCCGAGGCGCCAGCCGAGCAGCCTGCCGCCGAGCAGCCTGCCGCCGAGCAGCCGGCTTCCGAGTAACCTCGTTGCCGTCGCGTGAGCTTGTGCTTCTCGGCGAGATCGGTGCGGCGCAAGGACTAAAGGGCGAAGTCCGGCTCCGCTCCTACACCGAGCAGCCTACAGCGATCGCCCGCTATGGCCTGCTTCTCGACGAGAGAGGCCGCGCCTTCGAGATCGAGCGCGTTCGCGGAACTCCGAAGGCGCTCATCGCTCGCTTCAAGGGCGTGACCACGCGCGAGGCGGCCGAAGCGCTCGCCCGCACCAAGCTCTATGTCGAGCGCGACCGCCTGCCCGAGCGCACCGAAGAGGAGTGGTACCATGCCGATCTGATCGGCCTCGCCGCCATCGATGTCGGCGGGAAAAAGATCGGCGTCGTGGTCGCCGTGCAGAATTTCGGCGCGGTCGACCTGATCGAAGTGAAACCGGAAGCGGGCGGCGCCACCGTGCTCGTTCCCTTCACCCGCGAAACGGTGCCCGAGGTCGATGTCGAAGGCGGCCGCCTCGTGCTCGTCCCGCCCGAAGGCCTGTTCGAATGACCTGGCGCGCGACAGTGCTCACGCTCTTTCCGGAGATGTTCCCCGGAGCGCTCGGGTTGAGTCTTGCCGGCAAGGCTCTCGCCGAAGGGAGATGGGCGCTCGACCTCATCGACATTCGCGACTTCACAACCGACAAGCATCGATCGGTCGACGACACGCCGGCGGGCGGCGGCGCGGGCATGGTGATGCGCGCCGATCTTGCCGCCGCCGCCATCGATGCCGCGCGCGCGCGCGCGCGAGTCCGGCACGCCTTCGTTCTATCTCTCCCCGCGCGGAACCCCTTTGACGCAGGCGCGCGTGCGCGCGCTCGCCGAAGGGCCGGGCGCGATCCTGCTCTGCGGGCGCTTCGAGGGTATCGATGAGCGCGTGCTCGAGGCGCGCCAAATCGAGGAAATCTCGATCGGCGACTACGTCCTGTCCGGCGGCGAGCTCGCCGCGCAAGTGCTGATCGACGCCTGCGTGCGGCTTCTGCCGGGCGTTGCCGGCAACGAGAGTTCGCTTGCCGAGGAGAGCTTCGCATCGGACCTGCTCGAATACCCGCACTACACGCGGCCGCGCGAGTGGGAGCGCCGCGCCATCCCCGGGGTGCTGCTCTCGGGCGATCACAAGAAAATTGCGGAATGGCGGCGCGACGAGGCCGAGAAGCTCACCAGGAAGCGCCGCCCCGATCTGTGGGAGCGCCGCCGCAAGCGAAAACCTTGATCGAGGCTCGCGAATAGGAGAAAGCGATGACTTGGGGTGTGCGTTGGGCGTTGTGCGCGTCCCTCATTTGCGCTGTTCCGGCCGAGGCGCAGGTCAAGACGGACCACCTTCTCGGCAAATATTCCACGACCGACGACGGCTGCCGCGACGAGGCCACGCAGGACTTCGAGATCAGGCGGGGCATTGTCGAGGGACCCGACATCTTCTGCATCCTTGGCGCCACGCGGCCGACGGACAAGGGCACCGAGGCCTATGAGGCCAAATGCAGGGAGAAGGGCGAGGTGCGCCTCGGCACGCTCGTCTTCGACCTTTCGGAGAAGCCCGAGCGCATCAAGATCGCGCTCCCCGACAGCCAGGACTGGATCACGCTCCATATCTGCCGCTGAGGAGCGCGGGCCGGCCGGCGGGAGCTCCACCGCAAATCCATCGACAAGGTCGGAAAGCTGGGCTAGGAAGGCCCCGCGCGAGCGCTTCCAAAGCCCTCGCGCCTCAAGACTTAAAGGATCAAATCAAAAAGAATGGCGTTCGCCGGAAGGCTTTGAGCCGAGGCAGGCGCCCACCGAAAGGTATTGGCCATGAATATCATCGAGCAGCTCGACAAAGAGCAGGCTGCCGCGCTCTCCAAGAAACGCGAAGTCCCCGAATTCGGTCCCGGCGACACCTTGCGCGTCAACGTCAAGGTGGTCGAGGGCGAGCGTACGCGCGTGCAGGCCTATGAGGGCGTCTGTATCGGCCGCTCGGGCGGCGGGGTGAACGAGAATTTCACCGTCCGCAAGATTTCCTACGGCGAGGGCGTCGAGCGCGTCTTTCCGGTCCATTCGCCGCTGATCGATTCGATCGAGGTGGTGCGGCGGGGCCGGGTGCGCCGGGCCAAGCTCTATTACTTGCGCGGCCTGCGCGGCAAGGCAGCCCGCATCGCCGAGCGGCAGGAGGTCAGGGGCAAGAAGGAAGAGGCCTTCAAGGGCTTCAAGCGGCCGAAGGGCGAGGCCGACGATCTCAAGCTGATCCCCGGTGTTTCGGCGGAGCTGGAAAAGAAGCTGAACGAGCTCGGCGTGATCAAGTTCGAGCAGATCGCCAATCTCTCCGATGACGAGATCGGCTGGCTCGACGAGAAGCTCTCGCTGAAGGGCGCGATCGAGCATGACGATTGGGTGGCCAAGTCCGTCGCTCTGATGGCCGAGACCACGGCGGGCGAAGTCCCCGCCGAGGAAGAGGAAGAGGCCGAGGGCGAGGCCAAGGCCGAGGCCAAGGCGGAGAAGGCACCGAAAGCCAAGGACAAGGCCAAGAAAAGCAAAGAGGCCAAGCCCGCGAAAAAGCCCAAGAAGGGCTAGGGCCGAACTCCCCGCGACCACGGCCGGCTCGAGCCTCAGGGATTTGTAAACCGGCCACGGAGAGGCTATCTCTGCCCTGAGACACCCAGACCCTTGCCATGTCGAAGCCGCGCACCCTCTACGACAAGATTTGGGACGCCCATCTCGTGCATGAGGCGCCCGACGGCACTTGCCTGCTCTATATCGACCGCCACCTCGTGCATGAGGTGACGAGCCCGCAGGCCTTCGAGGGCCTGCGCATGGCGGGGCGGAATGTGCGTGCGCCGGAGAAGACGCTGGCCGTGGTCGATCACAACGTGCCGACCACCGACCGCTCGCATGGCATCGACGATCCCGAATCGGCGCTTCAGATCGCAACGCTCGCCGAGAACGCGCGCGAATTCGGCATCGAATATTATCACGAGCGCGACCGCCGCCAGGGCATCGTGCATGTGGTCGGGCCCGAACAGGGCTTCACGCTCCCCGGCACCACCATCGTCTGCGGCGACAGCCATACTTCGACCCACGGCGCATTCGGGGCTCTCGCCCATGGCATCGGCACGAGCGAGGTCGAGCATGTGCTCGCGACCCAGACGCTGATCCAGCATAAAGCGAAGAACATGCGCGTGCGCGTCGACGGCACGCTTCCCGAAGGCGTCACCGCCAAGGACATCATCCTCGCCATCATCGGCGAGATCGGCACGGCGGGCGGCACCGGCCATGTCATCGAATATGCGGGCGAAGCGATCCGTGCGCTCTCGATGGAAGGGCGCATGACCGTCTGCAACATGTCGATCGAGGGCGGGGCGCGGGCCGGCCTGATCGCCCCCGACGCCAAGACCTTCGACTACATCAAGGGGCGCCCGCGCGCGCCGAAGGCAGGCGCCTTCGAGCTTGGCGCAACGCGATTGGGAGCGACTCTATTCCGACGAGGATGCCTTCTTCGACCGCGAGATCGTCCTGCATGCCGAAAAGCTGCCGCCGCTCGTCACTTGGGGCACGAGCCCGGAGCAGGTGGTCTCGGTTACGGGCCGCGTTCCCACTCCGTCCGAAATCCAGGACGACACCAAGCGCCGTGCCGCCGAGCGCTCGCTCGACTATATGGGGCTCAACGGCGGGGAGAAGATCACCGACATCGCGCTCGACCGCGTGTTCATCGGCTCATGCACCAATGGACGCATCGAGGATTTGCGCGCCGTCGCGAAGGTGGTCGAGGGCCGAAAAGTCAATGAACGCGTCCGCGCCATGATCGTGCCGGGTTCGGGGCTGGTGAAGGCGCAGGCCGAGGCTGAAGGCCTCGACAAGATTTTCAAGCATGCGGGTTTCGAGTGGCGCGAGCCTGGCTGCTCGATGTGCCTCGGCATGAACCCGGATCAACTGGCGCCGCGCGAGCGTTGCGCCTCGACCTCGAACCGCAATTTCGAGGGCCGCCAAGGGCGGCTTGGCCGCACCCATCTCGTCTCGCCGCAAATGGCGGCCGCCGCGGCGATCGCCGGTCGCTTCGTCGATATCCGCGATTTCCACTGAACGCCGGACACGCCATCCCCGGGAGCGGGCGGCGCGGGGGAGACGCGCACTTGCCGGGAATGACGTGCCGGTTACGCGGGGAGAGCGGGAGGGCAACTCACCCCGCGCGACTTTGCGATGCCTCAGCGGTTGCGGTCGTAACCGTCGCGGTGGCCGTAGCCGTCGTGGTTTCCGTTCCAATCGCCGCCGCCGTTGCGATAGGCGTAGTGGCCGCCGCCATGGCCGCCCCCGTAGCGCGGGCCGTAGCCGAAGCCGAAGCTGAAGCCCGGATAGCGGTAGTAACGCGCGCACCAGCCGTTCCACGGCCCGCACACGGGCCGGCACCAATTGTTCCAGGACCCGCAGCGCGGCGCGCACCAGCCGTTCCAAGCTCCGCAGGCATAGCCCGCCGAGGCGGGAGCCGGTGTGGCGGCCGTTCCGGCGGCAAGCACGCCGACGAAGCCGAGGGCGGCAAACAAGCTTTTCCTAACCATGCTGATACCCCTTCTGCTCTACCCCGCCCCGCTGGAGTGCGGGCTCGAGTGTCGGCTCCGATATTGAGGCGAGTGGCCTGAACCGGGTCTGATCGCTACATTCATGCAAGGTTCAGCTTGGGGTGGCGGACACGGCGAGGCGCGCATGACCGACTGGAACAAGCTTGAAGCGCCGAGCCTCGCCGAACTCGAGGCCATCGCCGGCAGAGCCTATGCGCAGCTGCCTGCCCGCTTCCGCGCGCTGACCGGCGATCTTCTGATCCGCGTCGAAGATTTTCCCACCGACGACGTGCTCGATTCGCTTGGCATCGAATCGCCGTTCGATCTGCTCGGTCTCTATTCCGGGATCGATCTTGCGCGAAAGAGCGTGTCTGACGTAGCCACGGTGCCCGACATGGTGTTCCTCTACCGGCGGCCGATTCTCGATTATTGGGCCGACCACGAGGAGTCGCTCGGCGCCATAATCACCCATGTCCTGGTGCACGAGATCGGCCACCATTTCGGCTTGTCCGATGCCGACATGGAGCGCATCGAAGCCGAAGCCGTCGGTTAGCGGGCGGCTTCAGCGATTTGGCGTTGACGCTCGCGCTTCCCCCTCGCAGACTGCGGTTGAAAGGGACGCGGCAGCAGAGGGAACAAGAATGAGATTGGCTGCCCGGCTCTCGGTGGGGCTTGCGCTCCTACCCCTCCTCGCTGCAACGAGTCCCGTCGATCGAGGCGCGGTCGCGCTCGAACAAGGCAAGTTCGTGGCGCCGGGCCGCCTCGTAGTCGCGGGCCGAAAATTGTCCTGCGGCAAGACGGCGACGCTCCTTCGCGACTTCGAGGGCTTCGCCGTGTCCTCCACCGTCATCATGCTGAACATGGAGGCGCTCAAGGACCTGCCGCGTCAGGTGCAGTGGCTGATCTACTATCATGAATGCGGGCATATCCTTTATGGGCCGAGCGAGTCGGCGGCCGACTGCTATGCGGTGAGGCGGGCGCGGCGCGAGGGCTGGCTCGGCAGCACGGCGCTTGAGGAGATTTGCGCCGTGTTCAACATCGCCGGCCACGGTCCCCTCCACCCCGATCCCGAGCAACGCTGCAATCAGCTCCGGCAATGCTTCGTCAAGAAGGGGAGCGTTACGGCCAAGGAAGAGCCGAGATGACGCATTTCGCCGCAATTGCGCCGACTCGTTGGGAGCCTTAGACTGCCGGCATGAGGGACGGACGGGCGAATTTGAGGGCGATACTCTCCGGCATTGCGGCGATCGCTTTTTGCGCCGCTTGCTCAGCCGCGGCAAACGCGCAGCAATGGGCGGGCAAAGAGGGCTCCACCACCTCCGGCCCCAGCCTCGACGAGTATGTGAAGAGGCTCGGTCCCGACGCCAAGGTCATTCCCCAGGGCCAGCTCAAGATCGACGGCAAATCCGTCACTTGCGGCAAGCGCCCGACGGTGCTGAACCCGGATTTCGACAGTTGGGGCGGCGCCTTCCCGGGCTTCATGATCCTCAACAACAAGAAGATCACCGGGCTCTCGACCCAGGTGAAGCTCTACATCTACTCGCATGAATGCGGGCACCAGTTCGAGGGCGCCGACGAGACCAAGGCGGATCTCTTCGCCATCAGGCGCGGCGTCAAATGGGGCTGGCTCGACGCCCAAGGCATGGAGGACATCTGCGTCTTCATCTCGCAGTTGAAGGGCGACTCTGTCCACCCGCCCGGACCGCTACGCTGCGAGACCATGCGCAAATATTATCGCCAGCTGGTCGGTGGCTCGGGTCAGCAGGCAGAAGCCCCCGCCTCGTCCGCCAAGCCGCAGGCGCTCGCGCCGGCGCAGTAGCGCGCGGGGCGAGACGCCTCAGAAGATCCAGGCGATCATCAGCCAAAAAACGACGAAGAAGATCAGGAAGCCGAGAATTGTGAACGGCAGCTCGCCGAAAATGGCGTCGCCGCCGGACACCACGGCCATCACCACGATCACGGCGAAGGAGACGCCGAAGGCGATCAGCGCCGCGTCCTTGAGCCCGAGCCCCTCCGAGAACGGATCGCCGCCGCCGAGCCCGCCGAGGTAGTAAAGACCGGCGCCGCCGATGATGATGAGCAGCAGGATTCCGCTTGTCGCTGCGACGAGCAGCCTCAGCGCCTCGTTGCGCTCGCGCTTGTCGCTCGGCCGTGCCATCGCCGCGTTCCCTTCCCTCCGCCTTAGTCACGGTCCTCGCGCATGTCCTGCGCGTTCGAGATCGCTTCACTGATCAAGTGCGGATCGGGCATGTCGGCGATGGTGAACTCGGGGAGGTCGCCGGCGGTGGAGATTTGGATGGTTCCAACCCCGAGGATGCGACTGACGAAGCTCTGCATGACGTTCACCGAGCGGATGTGCCGGAGCGCCACCGAGGTGCGGTCCTTGCTCAGGATTCCCTTTTCGTAAAGGAGGTCGCTGTCGGTGACGGTGAGCGTGGTCGCGCGCGTCTTGATGTACCAATAGAGGAGGATGAGGATGCCGATGCCGAAGGCGGCGATCAGCAGGACCGCGAGGATGAACCAGAAGGGATGGGCCCGGAACATGGCCGGATGCGCCTCGTAAATCACTTTGTCCGTCATTCTTCCATCCTCATCCCGCGGTTGGCCCGGCGAACCTTGGTCGCAGCGCCCCGGCCTGAAAAGCTGGAAAGGGCGACCGCTTGCCGCTACATAACCTGTCATCGCAAGAGGAACCCATGCAGAAATTCACCACGCTAACCGGGATCGCCGCCGTTCTGCCGATGATCAATGTCGACACTGACATGATCATCCCCAAGCAATATCTCAAGACCATCAAGCGCACGGGGCTGGGCAACGGCCTGTTCGCCGAGCTGCGCTATGACGAGACGGGCGCAGCCTCGCCCGAATTCGTCCTGAACAAGAAGCCCTACACGGAAGCGAAGATCATCATCACCGGCGAGAATTTCGGCTGCGGCTCCTCGCGCGAACACGCGCCCTGGGCGCTGCTCGATTTCGGCATTCGTTGCCTGATCGCGCCGTCCTTCGCCGACATCTTCTACAACAACTGCTTCAAGAACGGCATTCTCCCCATCGCGCTGCCGCAAACGGAGATCGACAAGCTGATCGACGATGCGGGCCGCGGCGCCAACGCCACGCTGACGATCGACCTCCCCGCGCAGGAGATCAGAGGCCCCGACGGCGGCGTGATCCGATTCGAGATCGACCCGTTCCGCAAGCGCTGCCTGATCGAAGGCCTCGACGATATCGGGCTCACCCTGGAAAAGGCGGGCGCCATCGAGTCATTCGAGGCAAGGTCCCGCCTCGAGCGCCCCTGGGCGTGAGGTCAGCATTTCGCTACTCGAACGGGATTGGCGCCGATGCCTGCTCGATGAGCGTCTTGCCGTCGCGTGTGATCTTGAGCGCGGCCTGATATTTGCCGCCGGGCCAGCCGCCGGCGGGAACCCCGCGCTTTCCGGCCTGCAGCAAGTAGCGCTCCTTATCCTCGGCCAGCGTCTCGCTATTCGTGAGCAGAGGCGTGCCGTCCTTGACGAGGGCGATCTCGACCGCGTCGCCTTTTTTCAGCTCTTGCGCCAGCCCATAGGCGATGGCCCCCGTGTTGAAACGCGGGCCAGGCAAAGCCTCCCCCTTCTCAAGCTCCTCTTGGGTGACCTCGTGATCGGCCAAACCGAGTGCCAAGACCTTCGACTCACCGGCGCTTAAGGCGATTGCCGCCACGGTTCCGAGAATGAGAACCAAGGCAAACAGCGCTCTTGTCAGCATTTCGCACTCCCTTTAGGCAAGGCCGCTAGTATCCTCTGTCTCTGAGGCATGGAACGGGGCATGGCAACCTATAAGCTTTTGCTGCTTCCCGGCGACGGCATCGGCCCCGAAGTGATGTCGGAGGCCGAGCGCGTCGTCGCCTGGGTGAACCGAACGGGCGTCGCCTCGATCGAGACCGAGACGGATCTCGTCGGCGGCTCGGCCTACGACGCCCACGGCCAGGCCATTTGCAACGCCACCATGGAACGGGCGCTTGCCGCCGACGCCGTCATGCTCGCGGCGGTCGGCGGTCCGAAATGGGATGGCGTGTCTTACGAGCAGCGGCCCGAGGCGGGGCTTCTCAGGCTCCGCAAGGATCTCGGGCTGTTCGCCAATCTCCGTCCGGCCATTTGCTATCCCGCGCTCGCCGACGCCTCTTCGCTCAAGCGCGACCGCGTCGACGGGCTCGATATCATGATCGTGCGCGAGCTGACCGGAGGGGTCTATTTCGGCGAGCCGAAGACCATTACCGATCTCGGCAACGGGCAGAAGCGCGCCATCGATACGCAAGTGTACGAGACCTACGAGATCGAGCGCATCGCTTCCGTCGCCTTCGACCTCGCCCGTGAGCGGAAACGCCTGGTGCATTCGGCCGAGAAGCGCAATGTCATGAAAACCGGCGTTCTTTGGAACGAGGTGGTCACGAAAATTCACAAGGAGCGCTACGGCGACGTGACGCTTTACCACATCCTCGCCGATAACTGCGCCATGCAGCTCGTGCGCGCGCCGAAGCAGTTCGACGTGATCGTCACCGACAATCTGTTCGGTGACATGCTGTCGGACGAGGCGGCGATGCTCACGGGCTCGCTCGGCATGCTGCCCTCCGCTTCGCTCGGGGCAACCGACGAGCGCGGCCATCGGCGCGCTCTTTACGAGCCCGTGCACGGCTCGGCGCCCGATATCGCGGGACAAGGCGTCGCCAACCCGATCGCCACCATTGCCAGCCTCGCCATGTGCCTGCGCTATTCCTTTTTCCTCGGCGACACGGCTGACAGGATCGACCAGGCCATCGCCCGCGTGCTCGGCCAGGGTCTCCGCACCGCCGATATCAAGCAGGAAGGCTGCCGCACCGTCGGCTCGCGCGAGATGGGCGAGGCCATCGTCAAGGCGCTCGATGCGTGAGCCCCGCAGGACAGCCGCTTTTGCCATGGACCCTGTTGGGCTTCCGCAAGATGGGATTGAAGGAAGATGAAACGCTCCTTGAGCCTGATCGCCGCTTCCATTCTTGTGCTCGGCCCTAGCGCGCTCGAAGCGGAGGACAGTTCCGCGCAAGGCGGAGCCCAACCTCCGGCTGAACAGGCGGCTCCTTCCGGCGCAAGCCCCGCCGATGCCAAGCGGAAGCTAACCCCGGAAGAGACGGCCGAGAAAGAGGCGCGGAAAGAGTGCAAGAAGAAGATCTGCGACATCGTCGCCACCCGCGACCCCAATGGCGAGAACGTCTCCTGCGATATCGTCAAGACCTGGCGCGAGGAGGACATCGCCAAGATGCTCAGCGGCCAGATCGGCTGGCCTTGGGGCAAGGCGGTGTGCCAATCGAAGCTCGAGCTCGAGCGGAAGCCGCTCGCTTTGGCGATGAGCGAGGCCTCTTGCCGATGCAGAAAGTGCGCTGCACGCTTGCGCAGACGACCGAAGGCGAGCCCTATACGGTCGAGTTGGCGCTTGCGCCCAAGGTGAAATTCGAGAACGGCAAGGCGATCGAAGCCAGTATCAATTGGGGCGAGGCTACGGCTCCGCTCCTCATCTATCCTCTTATCTATGCCGGCATCGGCCTCGACAATAAGACCAATGTGCTGGGGCCCGAGGTCGCATGGTCAACGAGTTCGCCAGCAAGAAGTGCACCGAGGTGAAGGCGGAAGCGCCTGCCGGTAGTTCCTGATTGGCGCGCGCGAGGCTCGAGGCAGGATGACATTGCAGGAAGACGCCTCCCCGACTAGCAACGCGCCGGACATACCTCCACGGCATCGGCCGCGCCGCACCTCGCAATTGCTGCGCGATTTCGTCACGAGCCATCCCGAGCCGCGGATCAGCCTCGGGGCGCTGCGCGATGCGCTGGGCGATCGCGGCTTCGGGGTTCTGCTTTTCATCTTCGCCCTGCCCAATCTCGTGCCGGTCAACATCCCTCTGCTCTCGGCGGTGCTCGGCCTGCCGCTGGTGCTGCTCGCGGCACAGCTCACCTATGGGCGTCACAAGCCGTGGTTTCCGCACTGGCTGACGGCGCAGTCTTTCCCGCGCGACGGCTTCACCAATGTCGTGCTGCGTTCGCTTCCTTACCTTGAACGCACCGAGCGCCTGCTGCGACCGCGCCTGACCTTCCTCTTGTCGTGGACCGGCGAGCGTCTGATCGGCCTCGCCATCCTCATCCTTGCGCTCGTCCTCGCTTTGCCGATCCCCTTCGCGAACTGGCTCCCGGCTTGCGCCATCGCCATCATCGGGCTCGCCATCGTCGAGAAGGACGGCCTCGCGGTGCTCGCCGGACTTGCCGTGGGTGTGGCGAGCCTGACGGTGGCGGCGGCGGTGGTCGTCGGCCTGATCAAGGCCTTTCTCCTGCTCTTCTCCGGTATCCTGAATTGAGGGCCGCGGGACTCTGGCGGAAGGCGTTTGCCTCAAGCCAGGGCGTCGCTAGACTGACCCGCGATTCGGCGATGACAGCGGAGGGATTCAAATGGAACGAGCGGCGCCGCATCTCATCTTGATTGGCCGCGTGCTGCTTTCGATCATCTTCATCCCGGCGGGCTGGAGCAAGATCTTCGGTTATGCCGGAACCGTGGAGCATATGCAGGCGGCGGGCGTTCCCGGCGCGCTTCTGCCGCTCGTCATTCTGACCGAACTTGGCGGCGGGCTCTGCATTCTACTCGGGCTGTTCACGCGCTGGGCGGCCATCGCCCTTGCCGGCTTCTGCGTGCTCGCGGCCTATCTGTTCCACTATCAGCCGGGCGACATGATGCAGATGATCAACTTCATGAAGAACGTCACGATCGCCGGCGGCTTCCTCGTTCTCGCGGGCTCCGCTCCCGGCGCCTACGCGCTCGACAATCGCCGCGGAGGCTCGCCCGCTAGGGCGTAGCCTCCGGAGCGGCCGGCGTCACGCGCCACACCACATTGCCGACATCGTCGGCGACGAGGAGCGCGCCGGAGCGATCGACGGCGACACCGGCGGGGCGGCCTTGCGCTTCGCCAATCCCGTTGAGGAAGCCCGTGAGCACGTCGGCGGGCTGACCATAGGGGCTTCCCGCCGGCGAACGGCACAAACACGACCTTGTAGCCGCTTAGCGGGACGCGGTTCCATGAGCCGTGCTCGCCTACGAAGGCGCCGCTCCGGAATGGCTCCGGTAACAGCGTGCCCCGCGCGAAGGCAAGCCCGATCGGCGCGACGTGATTGCCGAGCGAATAGTCGGGCCGAAGCGCCTTCGCCACAAGGTCAGGGTTTTGCGGCTCGACCCTCGTATCGACATGCTGGCCCCAATAGCTGAACGGCCAGCCGTAGAAGGCGCCCTCCTTGACCTCTGTCAGATAGTCGGGGACGAGATCGGAACCGAGCTCGTCGCGCTCGTTCACAACCGCCCACAAGGCGCCGCTCTCGGGCGCGAAGGCAAGCCCGACCGGGTTCCTCAATCCGGTCGCGTAGCTGCGCGCCTCTCCCGTGCCCGGATCGATTTCGAGGATTTGCGCCCTCCCCTCCTCCAAGGCGAGACCGTTCTCGCCGGCATTGCTGTTGGAGCCAACGCCGACATAGAGGCGCGATCCGTCGGGGCTCGCGGCAAGGCTCTTTGTCCAGTGATAGTTGACAGGGTTGGCGGGGAGATCGGCGATCTTGGTTCCCGGCGTCTCGATCTCCGTCGCGCCCTCGCGATAATCGAAGCGGAGCAGCGCATCGGTATCGGCGACGCAAAGCTCGTTACCGATGAGCGCCATGCCGAAGGGCGAGTTGAGGCTTGCGAGGAACATGTGCCTCGTCTCCGACACGCCATCGCCGTCGGCGTCGCGCAGGAGCACGATGCGGTTGGGACTTGGAACGCCCGCGCCGGCATAGTTCATGGCCATGGCCATCAACAAGCCCTTGAACCCTCCCACGCCCTCGCCCTTGGGCGCATTGGTCTCGGCAACGAGAACGTCGCCGTTCGGCAGGACATGGAGCCAGCGCGGATGGTCGAGCCCTTCGGCGAAGGCATTGACCGCAAGCCCGGGCGCCGGTGCCGGCGTGGCGCCCTTGGGCCAGCCGACGGCGCGCACGAGGTTGATGGCGGGAACGAGCGACTTGGCCGGCGGGGGAATGGTCGGATTGGGGCCCTCCGTTTCGGCATCGCTCAGCGTGGACCAGTCGCACCCCGCGATGAAAGGGGCGAGCATGGCGAGAAGGGCGGCGCGTGCAATCGCGGTCATGATCCCGTCCTCAAGGCCAGGGGTTCACTTGCCGGCAAAGCTTTACAACCGGGGGCCGTTCCCCGTAAATCAGCCGCAAATTGCCGTCAGCCATACGCTTGCACGAAGGAGCGTTTGCCAGCCATGGGTTACAAAGTCGCCGTTGTCGGCGCGACCGGCAATGTCGGGCGCGAGATGCTCAACATTCTGGCCGAGCGCGAGTTCCCCGCCGATGAGGTTTTCGCCATCGCCTCGCGGCGGTCGATGGGCGTCGAGGTGTCGTTCGGCGACCGGCGGCTCAAGTGCCGCGACCTCGAGCAATTCGACTTTCGCGGCGTCGATTTCGCGTTGATGTCGGCGGGCTCCGCCATCTCCAAGGATTGGGCGCCGCGGATCGGCGCGCAAGGCTGCGTCGTCATCGACAACTCGTCGTTCTGGCGCTACGACCCCGACGTGCCGCTGATCGTGCCCGAGGTCAATGCCGACGCCGTGGCCGGTTTCACCAAGAAGAACATCATCGCCAACCCGAATTGCTCAACCGCCCAGCTCGTGGTGGTGCTCAAGCCGCTGCATGACCGCGCCAAGATCAAGCGGGTCGTCGTGGCGACCTATCAGTCGGTGTCGGGCGCGGGCAAGGAGGCGATGGACGAGCTCTGGGACCAGACCAAGGGCATCTTCGCCACCAACCCGTCCGAGCCCAAGAAGTTCACCAAGCAGATCGCCTTCAACGTCATTCCTCATATCGACGTCTTCCTCGATGACGGCTCGACCAAGGAGGAATGGAAGATGTCGGCCGAGACCAAGAAGATTCTCGACCCCAAGATCAAGGTCACCGCGACCTGCGTGCGCGTGCCGGTATTCGTCGGCCATTCCGAGGCGGTCAATGTCGAGTTCGAAGAGCCGATCACGGCGGATGAGGCGCGCAAGATCCTGCGCGAGGCGCCCGGCGTGCTCGTCGTCGACAAGCGCGAGCCCGGCGGCTACGTGACCCCGGTCGAATGCGTGGGCGACTATGCCACCTTCGTCAGCCGCATCCGCGAGGACCAGACGCTCGACAACGGCCTGTCGTTCTGGATCGTGTCCGACAATCTGCGCAAAGGCGCCGCGCTCAATACGGTGCAGATCGCCGAAACGATCGTTAACCGCAAACTGCTCGACCGCGTCGCTTAGCCCGCCGTCTTGGTAGCTGGCGCCTCGGGGATCGCTGTTCTACGCCTCGATCACGGCGGAGAAGCGCGCCGTCTGCGGCTCGAGGCTGAGCAATTGCCCGCTGCCGAGATCGAAATGCAGCCCGTGCAATGCGAGCAGCCCCGCCTTCAATCGCTTCTGGATGAAGGGGAAGGTGTGAAGGTTGGCGATCGAGGAACGCACCGCGGCAAGCTCGAACGCCATCTCGTCGCCATAGGCGAAGACATCGCTTTCGACGAGCTTGAGATCGTCGAGCAGCGTGAGCCAACGGCCGATGAAGCCATGCTCGGGCACCTTGTCGCGCACGCCGCGCCGGTACGTGTCGACGCCGCCGCAATGCGAATGACCGAGCACGATGATATGCGGCACCTTGAGCGCCGCGGCGGCGTATTCGACCGCGGCGCTCGTGCCGTGATATTTGCCTTCCGGCTCGTAAGGAGGCACGAGATTGGCGACGTTGCGCATGATAAACAGCGCGCCGGGCTCGGTATCGAAGATCGCCGAGACATCGACGCGCGCATCGCAGCAGGCGATCACCATGGCAATCGGCGCTTGACCGAGCTCGGCCAGCTGAAGATAGCGCCCACGATTCTTGGCGTGTTCGTCGCGGCGAAAACGAAAATGACCCTCGACCAGCGTTCTCGGTAGTGACAAAGCTTTTTCGTCTCCCTCAACAGAAGTTCCGCAGCAGCATTTCAGCCGAGTTGGTTTTTGTCCAGGTCGGTCGATAGAGCGCTTCTATGGGCCGTTCGGATGCGCCCACTTGATTTCCGCTACTGACGGGAGTGCAGTCTCAAAGATCGGCAATTCGAGAGGCCGCTTCTAAGCGCGATCGCCGATATAAGGAAACGCGAGGATGGGGTGGTTGGCGTGTTCCACGCCCAACCCGGTCCTCGCTCGACCGCGACATGTGGCAGAAGGGGCCCGTCTCCCTGCCGGTGCTCCTAGGACCTGCCTCCATGCCAGCCCATGAAGGAGCTCGCCCATGGCAAAAGTGCTCGCCGTTCTCTATGACGATCCGGTCGGGGGCTATCCGCCCAATTACGCCCGCGACGACATTCCCAAGATCGATCACTATCCCGACGGCATGACGACGCCCACGCCGAAAAAAATCGATTTCAATCCCGGCGAGCTGCTCGGCAGCGTCTCGGGTGAACTGGGGCTCCGAAAGTTCCTCGAAGATGCCGGTCACACTCTGGTCGTGACCTCCGATAAGGACGGTCCCAACTCCGTCTTCGAGAAGGAGCTTCCCGACGCCGAGATCGTCATCTCCCAGCCCTTCTGGCCCGCTTACCTCACCAAGGAGCGCATCGCCAAGGCCAAGAAGCTCAAACTTGCCATCACCGCCGGCATCGGTTCGGATCATGTCGACCTGCAGGCGGCCATGGACAAAGGCGTCACGGTCGCCGAAGTCACATATTGCAACTCGATCAGCGTCTCCGAGCACATCGTGATGATGATCCTGGCGCTCGTGCGCAACTACATCCCGTCCTACGGATGGGTGATCCGGGGCGGCTGGAACATCGCCGACTCCGTCGAGCGCTCCTACGATCTCGAAGGCATGAACATTGGAACGGTCGCCGCCGGCCGCATCGGACTTGCCGCGCTCCGCCGTTTGAAGCCGTTCGACGTGAAACTGCACTACACCGACAAGCATCGTCTGCCCGAAAAAGTCGAGAAGGAACTCGGACTCACCTTCCACCCCAACGTCGAGTCGCTGGTGAAGGTCTGCGACGTAGTGACGATCAACGCGCCGCTTCACCCTGAGACCGAAGGCATGTTCAATGACAAGCTGATCGGCAAGATGAAGCGTGGCGCCTATCTGGTGAACACGGCCCGGGGCAAGATCGTCGATCGCGACGCCGTCGTGCGAGCGCTCGAAAGCGGGCAGCTCGCCGGCTATGCCGGCGACGTATGGTTCCCGCAGCCCGCGCCGCGCGATCATCCCTGGCGCACAATGCCCCATCACGGCATGACCCCGCATATCTCGGGGAGTTCGCTCTCGGCCCAGGCGCGCTACGCTGCAGGCGTGCGCGAAATCCTGGAGAACTATTTCGCCAAGAAGCCGATCCGCACCGAGTATCTGATCGTCGACAAAGGCAAGCTCGCGGGTACCGGCGCCCACTCCTACACCGCCGGCGACACGACCAAGGGCTCCGAGGAAGCGGCAAAATACAAAAAGGGAGCGTGACGGGGACCTCAATCCGTCGCCTCGAGTTCCCCTTTTAGCCTTTGGAGCAGTTCCCTTGTTAGCCTTGGGAACCGTCCGCTCGCGCGGGCGAGGCTGCGTCGCCCTGGGGCCTTGCGATTGCAGTCAAGCCCGGCCAGACTGCCGTCGGGCGTGACGAAAGCAGGCTAATTTGGGGGACGCAGCTATGGCGACGGCTGGAGGGTCTGTGGCCGCGGGCGGTCGTATCGGCCTTCTCGACAAGGAGCAAATCATCGCGCCGCCGGGCTACAACCGGTGGCTCGTGCCGCCTGCCGCGCTCGCGATCCATCTGTGCATCGGCATGGCCTACGGCTTCAGCGTGTTCTGGCTGCCGCTGGGCCGCGCCGTCGGCGTATCGCAAGGTCTCGACAAGGCCATCCCCTGCCCGGGCGATGCGACCACTTTTTTCGGCAAGGTCGCGATCACCGCGCACGCTTTGTTCGCCACCGACTGCGACTGGACCCAGTTCGATCTCGGCTGGATGTACACGCTGTTCTTCGTCTTCCTCGGGGTGTCGGCCGCCATCTGGGGCGGCTGGCTCGAGCGCGTCGGACCGCGTAAGGCCGGCGTCGTCTCGGCTTTGTGCTGGTGCGGCGGCCTGATGATCTCGGCGATCGGCGTCTATATCCACCAACTTTGGATGCTGTGGCTCGGCTCCGGCTTCATCGGCGGCATCGGCCTCGGGCTTGGCTACATCTCGCCCGTCTCGACCTTGATCAAGTGGTTTCCCGACCGCCGCGGCATGGCGACCGGCATGGCCATCATGGGCTTCGGCGGCGGCGCCATGATCGGCTCGCCGCTCGCCACCATTCTGATGAACCACTACGCCACGTCGACTTCGGTCGGCGTATGGGAAACCTTCGTGACCATGGGGGTCATCTATTTCATTTTCATGATGTGCGGCGCCTTCGGCTACCGGCTGCCGCCGGCGGGATGGAAACCCGAAGGCTGGACACCACCGGCCAGCGCCAAGGCGATGATCACGACCGGGCATGTCCACCTTAAGGATGCTCACAAGACCATGCAGTTCTGGCTGATCTGGGCGGTGCTTTGCCTCAACGTGTCGGCCGGGATCGGCATTATTGGCGCCGCCGCGCCGATGTTGCAGGAGACCTTCGGTGGGCGGTTGTTCGGCGACCCCTCGGTCGGCTTCGCCGATTTCACCGACGACCAAAAGGCGAAGGCGGCGCTGGTCGGTGCGGCCTTCGTCGGCTTATTCTCGCTGTTCAATATCGCCGGCCGCATCTTTTGGGCCTCGCTGTCAGACCGGATCGGCCGAAAGACCACCTATTTCATTTTCTTTTCACTTGGCTTCGCCTGTTACGCCGCGGCCCCGACGCTTGCCACGCTCGGCGCGCTTGCTCTGTTCGCCGCCGCTTTCTGCCTGATCGCGTCGATGTATGGCGGCGGCTTCGCCACCATTCCTGCGTATCTCGCCGACATTTTCGGCACGCAGTTCGTTGGCGCCATTCACGGGCGGCTGCTGACCGCCTGGTCGACCGCGGGAATCGTCGGGCCGGTGATCGTGAACTACATGCACGATTCGCGCAAAGCGGCGGGCATTCCCGCTGACCAGATCTATCATCCGATCTTCTACGTGCTGGCGGGTCTTTTGGTCGCCGGCTTCGTTGCCAATCTTCTGATCCGGCCGCTCAACAAGAAGTGGTTCATGAAAGCTGAGGAAGTGGAGGCGCTGCAAACCAAGAGGGCACGCGATCGGGCGATGCATACCATTGAGATCAGAGCGCCCGAGGAGACACGACCCGGCATCCGGCTGCTACAGCCGATCGGCATGGCGCTCATCGCCGTCGCCGTCGTGTGGTGGATCACGTTCTACACCAAGGCCGGAGGCGTCGGCGGCGCCTGGGAGTGCCTCGTCTTCACCTCGGCCTCCTGCCAGAACGCCATCGCCCAGGCCGAGTCGGCAGGCGGTTTGGCCTATCGGCCGTTTCTCATGTGGATTGGGCTCGCGCTCTGGCTCGCGGGGATCGTTCTGGGCCCAAGGCGTCTCGAGATCGCCCCCCTCGCATGGGCCGCTGTCGGCATCCCGCTCCTGTGGGGCATCTGGATCACGGTCGATAAGGCTCTTGTGCTTTTCGCCTAGCCGCGATCAGGCCAATTACCTCTCAACGGCGGCGTCATCGGCGTGTTTCCGCTGCTCGCCCAGCTTGGGACCAAATATCTGGGATACCGAGCCCTACAGGGCACAAAATGAGGGTCTGATTTGTCAGAATTTCTTAATGTAGCTTTCAGGGAGCGTTCATGGCCGCGTCATGCAGTCCTAATGCCCATACCCCATTATCTCTTCCTGTGAGTTCACCGAAGGAGACGACCATGAAAGAGTGGCTGAAACCCGAGATCACCGAGTCCGAGGCTGGCATGGAAGTGACGAGCTACCTCCCCGCCGAGCTCGACCGCGCTTAATCAGAGCGTCGATCTTACAAGTTTTCGTTTGAAGATGGCGGTTCCCGCGAAAGTGGGGACCGCCATTTTTGCGCCTGGACCGCCGACGGCGCCTCGCGCCTGACCCTTCTCGCCAATCTAGCTATCTCCGTCGCAGGCTTGGGCCTGACGCTGCGTATACGAACGCGGCGCCGTTGCGGATCGCCTCGGGTGCTTGTCTGACGGTGGGTCGCCAACTATGGTCGGCCACGCCCAAACCGTGAAACTGACATGAACGCCAAGCAGAGCCTAGAGATCGACAAGTCCGTCACCGGCAATTTTTTCGAAGACTTCAAGCTCGGCCAGGAGATCGTTCATGCCACGCCGCGCACAGTGACCGTGGGCGACGTGAGCCTCTTCACCGCGCTCTACGGCCCGCGCTTTGCCGTGCAGTCCTCCGACGCCTTCGCGCAACGCATCGGCTATCCGCGTTCCCCCATCGACGACCTCCTCGTATTCCACGTCGTCATCGGCAAGACCGTGCCGGACATCTCGCGTAACGCCATCGCCAATCTCGGCTACGCCGAGTTCCGCTTCCTTAACCCCGTCTATCCCGGTGACACACTGGCCTCCGTGTCGGAAGTGATCGGGGTCAAGGAAAACTCCAACAAGAAAAGTGGCACCGTCTATGTGCGCTCGACGGGGAAGAACCAGCGCGGACAGAAGGTGCTCTCCTATGCGCGCTGGGTGATGGTCAACAAGCGGAACCTCGATGCCCCCGCCCCCGCCCCCGTGGTGCCGGAGCTCGCATCAAGCGTCGATCCGGCGACCCTCGGCGCGGCCCTCCCGGGGCTCGATCTTTCCGGCTACGACTATGCGCTTTCCGGCTCGCCCAAGCGCTGGGGCGATTACGCGGTGGGCGACAAGATCGACCATGTCGACGGGCAAACCATCGAGGAGGCCGAGCATCAGCTCGCCACCCGCCTGTTCCAGAACACCGCGCGCGTCCATTTCAATCAGCATGTCGAGGGCCAGGGACGGTTCGGCCGGAGGCTCGTCTATGGCGGCCACATTATCTCGATCGCCCGCGCGCTGAGCTTCAACGGGCTCGCCAATGCCTTCCACATGCTCGGCCTGAACGGCGCGCGGCACGTCGCGCCCTCTTTCGCCGGCGACACCATCTATGCGTGGAGTGCGGTTCTCGACAAAGCCGAGCTCCCCGGACGCTCCGACATGGGCGCGCTGCGGTTACGCACCTACGCCGTGAAGGACCGCGCTTGCGCCGACTTTCCGGACCTGAAGGCCGACGGCAGCCATGAGGACGGCGTCGTCCTCGACATGGACTACTGGGTGGCGCTGCCGCGGTAGTCTTGCTTTCACCGGCCAGCGATTGTCATGCCCGCGAAGGTGGGCATCCAGTATCATTAACCTCGAACCAAAGCGCGTTGTCGGTGGTTACTGGATCGTCCGCCTTCGCGGACGATGACACAGGAGGAAGGCGATGCGACAAATATTGGTCTCGGCAGCGATTGTTCTTTGGGCAGCGCTTGCTGCGCTAGCGGCCGAGAGCGCGACCGTGAGCCTCAAGGACGCAAGCGGGAATGAGGTCGGCAACGCCGCGTTGACGGACACGCCGAACGGCGTCTTGATCCACCTCGATCTGACCGGCGCGCCGGGAGGCGAGCATGCCTTCCACATTCATGCCGTTGGCAAATGCGAACCGCCAGACTTCAAATCGGCTGGTCCCCATTTCAATCCCGGCGCGGCCAAGCACGGTCTCGAGAACCCTGAGGGGCCTCATGCCGGCGACATGCCGAATCTCCATGTCCCGGGCGACGGCAAGCTGAGCATCGAGGTGCTAAGCCCCGCGGTGACGCTGGGCGGCAAATCGGCGCTGCTCGACGAGGACGGCGCCGCCCTCGTGATCCATGCCGGCGCGGACGACTATCGCACCGACCCCGCCGGCAATGCCGGCGACCGCATCGCCTGCGGCATTATTGCGCCCTAATTGAGCATTTGGCCGGCCGGGCTCGATTGCCCAGGCCCCGCGATTTGCGTTATGAGTGGGAACGCCTGGGCAAAAACCTGCACGAGCACCATGGGCAACGCCAAATTGGGGGGAGAGCGGCCGCTTTCCCCGCATCTGCAAATTTACCGGCCGATGCTGACGATGATGATGTCGATCGCCCATCGCCTCTCGGGCGCGGCGAACGCGGCTGGCTTTATCCTGCTCGCCTGGTGGCTCATCGCGATTGCCGCTGGACCGGAAGCATACGCCCAAGTCTCGCACTTCTTCGCCAGCGGCCTGGGGCGCGTCGTGCTGTTTCTGTTCACCTGGTCGCTCGTCCATCACATGCTCGGCGGCATCCGTCACCTGATCTGGGACACCGGCAGGGCGCTCGACAAGACGAGCATCGAGGTGTTTGCCTGGCTCACCATCATCTTCTCGATCGCGCTCACGGTTCTCATCTGGTACGCGGGCTACGCCCTCAGGGGGAGCCACTAGCATGGCCACGCCACTGAAAAAGGTGCGCGGGCTCGGCGCCGCGCATGGCGGCACCGAGACCTTCTGGCGCCAGCGGCTCACGGCGATCGCCAACATCCCGCTCGTGATTTTCCTGATCCTCTCGATCGTCAGCCATATTGGCGCCGATTACGCCGCGGTGAGAGCCTACTTCGCGCAACCGGTCGTGGCCGTGCCCATGCTTGCGCTCGTCATCTCCGCCGCCATCCACATGCGCATCGGGCTGAAGGAGATCATCGAGGACTATGTTCATAGCGATGGCGCGAAAATCGCCGCGATCGTACTTGCGACTTTCTTCGCGGCGGGGATCGGCCTCGCCGCCGCCCTCGCCATCCTCAAGATCGGTCTCGGATCCTAGTCTCAATGGCTGAAGACGCCACGCTAAACGATGCCGCTTCGCGGAACGCGGTCCAGGTGAATGGCCGCGCCTATCCGACCATCGACCACGCCTATGACGTGGTGGTGGTTGGCGCCGGCGGCTCGGGATTGCGGGCCGTGGTCGGCTGCAGCGAAGCGGGGCTTCGCACCGCCTGCATCACCAAGGTGTTCCCCACCCGCTCTCACACCGTGGCGGCGCAAGGCGGCATTGCGGCCGCGCTCGGCAATATGGGCCCCGACGACTGGCGCTGGCACATGTACGACACTGTGAAGGGATCGGACTGGCTGGGCGATCAGGACGCCATCGAATATCTCTGCCGCAACGCGCCGCAGGCGGTTTACGAGCTCGAACATTGGGGCGTGCCCTTCTCGCGCACCGAGGACGGCAAGATCCTCCAGCGCGCCTTTGGCGGGATGACCACCGATTTCGGCAAGGGGCAGGCGAAGCGTACTTGCGCTGCCGCCGACCGCACCGGCCACGCCATGTTGCACACCATGTACGGCCAGGCGCTGCGCCATTCGGCCGAGTTCTTCATTGAATATTTCGCCATCGACCTCATCATGGACGACGAGGGGCGCTGCCGCGGCGTCATCGCGCTGTCGATGCCGGACGGAACGCTGCATCGCTTCCGCGCGCATCAGGTCATTCTCGCGACCGGCGGTTATGGCCGCGCCTATGTCTCCTGCACCTCGGCCCATATCTGCACCGGCGACGGCAACGCCATGGTGCTCCGCGCAGGCCTTCCCCTCCAGGACATGGAGTTCGTGCAGTTCCATCCGACGGGCGTTTATGGCGCTGGCGTGCTGATCACCGAAGGCGCGCGCGGTGAAGGCGGCTTCTTGCGCAATTCCGAGGGCGAGAAGTTCATGGAGCGCTATGCCCCCTCGGCCAAGGACCTCGCCTCGCGCGACGTGGTCTCGCGCGCCATCACGATCGAGATCAGGGAAGGCCGCGGCCATGGCCCCGAAAGGGACTATATCCACCTTCATCTCGATCATCTCGACAAGGCTTTGATCGAAGAGCGGCTCCCCGGCATCACCGAGCTCGCCCGCATCTTCGCCGGTGTCGACGTCAGAGTGGCGCCGATCCCCGTCACCCCGACCTGCCACTACAATATGGGCGGGATTCCCACCAACATGCATGGCGAGGCAATCAGCCCTCGCGAAGGCGATCCCGATGCGACCGTCCCCGGCCTCATGGCGCTTGGCGAGGCGGCTTGCGTCTCTGTGCATGGCGCGAACCGGCTCGGTTCCAACTCGCTGATCGATCTCGTCGTGTTCGGCCGTGCTGCCGCGCACCGCTGCGCCGAGCTCATCGCCAAGGGGGGCGCCATTCCCGAACTGCCGAAAGGCGCGGGCGAGCAGGCCATCGCGCGACTCGATCGCTTCCGCCACGCTAATGGCGACACGCCGACGGCTGAGCTTCGCTTGCGCATGCAGAAGCTCATGCAGCGCGACTGCTCCGTGTTCCGCACCAAGAAGGTGCTGCAAGAGGGCTCCAAGGCCATCGGCGCCGTATGGGAAGACGCGGCCGATATCCGCGTCACCGACCGCTCGCTGATCTGGAATACCGACCTGATCGAGACGCTCGAATTCGACAACCTCATCGCCCAGGCCGCCGTCACCGTCGAGGGCGCGCTCGCCCGCGAGGAGAGCCGCGGCGCGCATGCGCGCGAGGACTTCCCCAAGCGCGACGACAAGAAGTGGATGAAGCACACGCTCTCTTGGGCCGACGACAAGAGCCACCGCGTCAGGCTCGACTATCGCGCCGTGCATAAATTCACGCTGTCGAACGAGGTCTCCTATATCGAGCCCAAGGAGCGCGTGTACTAGCCTCAAGGTCGAAGATGGTCCAATTCACGCTTCCCAAGAACTCGAAGGTCAAACAAGGCAAGGCCTGGAATCCGCCGCCTCAAGGTGCGCCGGCGGCGCGCTATCGCGAGTACCGCATCTACCGCTTCGACCCCGAGACAGGCGAGAACCCGCGCCTCGACACCTATTGGGTGGACATGGAGGAATGCGGGCCGATGATCCTCGACGCCCTCATCTGGATCAAGAACAACGTCGATCCCACGCTCACCTTTCGCCGCTCATGCCGCGAAGGGGTGTGCGGATCCTGCTCGATGAACATCGCCGGCACCAACACGCTCGCCTGCACCATGCATGCCGAGAACGCGAAAGGCGCGATCGCCATCTATCCGCTGCCGCATCTGCCGGTGATCAAGGACCTCGTGCCGGATATGACGAATTTCTACGCCCAGCTCCGCGCCATCGAGCCCTGGCTCAAGACCGACAGCCCGACGCCGCAGAAGGAGTGGCGTCAAACGAAGGAAGACCGCGACAAGCTCGACGGGCTTTACGAGTGCATCCTCTGCGCCTGCTGCTCGACCGCCTGCCCGTCCTATTGGTGGAACGGCGACCGCTATCTCGGCCCCGCGATCCTGTTGCAGGCGAACCGTTGGGTCGAGGACAGCCGCGACGAGCGGACGGGCGAGCGCCTCGACGAGCTCGAGGATCCGTTCCGGCTCTACCGCTGCCACACGATTCTCAACTGCACCAAGGCCTGCCCCAAGGGGCTGAACCCGGCCGCGGCCATCGCCTCGCTCAAGCGGAAGCTGGTCGAACGCGCGGAATAGGGGGTGCCCGCGCCATGATCGATCATGTCGGCCTGCCGGTCGGCGACATTGCCCGCGCCACGGAATTCTACCTGAAGGCACTCGCGCCTTTGGGCTATGGCCTAGTGATGGAGGTCTCGGCCGCGGAGACCGGCCATGGCGCAGCGGTCGGCTTCGGACCTCCGGGGGAGACCGAGGACTTCCAGAGCGGCAAGCCTTCGTTCTGGATCGGCGAGGGGAAACGCCTAGGCGAACACGTCCACGTGGCTTTCGTGGCGCCCTCGCGCGCGAGCGTCGATGCGTTCTATCGCGCGGCTCTCGACGCGGGCGGCAAGGACAATGGCCCTCCCGGGCTTCGCCCCCACTACCACGCCAATTACTACGGAGCCTTCGTCTTCGATCCCGACGGCAACAACATCGAGGCCGTGTGCCACGCGCCCGCGTAGCGGAGCGGTAGCGCATCTAAGGATTCAAACTAGCGGCTGCAGCGCGGCAAGGAGAACGTGCAGGTCGGCATTTCTTCGTTCCGCATCGCCTCCTGCTTTTTCGGGTCTTTCTCCGCCTGCCATGCGTAGGGGCTGCGCACGTCCTTGTGCGCGAAGTTCACGCTGACGAGCTTCCCGTCTTCGAATTTGAGGCTCGCCGAGCAGGTCCAGTCCTTGTCCTTCTTCTTGTTCTTCTTGTCGCCGAAGATATCGGCGATCGAGCTCTTCTTTTCCTTGGACTTGTCCTTCTCCCCGGACTTGGCCGGTTCGGCCGGAACGGGTCCGGCGCCGCTATAGCGATAGGTGAGGGTCTCGGCGTTCGCGCCGCTCCGGAAGCGGGCGTGCGGCTCGCCGGCGCAGGCGATGATCTCGGCCTCGGTCATGCCGAGATAGGGCGCTGCCGGATCGCGAGCCCCGGCGGAAGTGACAAGCCCCGAGCAGAGACCGGCGCCCGCCAGCAAGAAAAGACCGAGCCTCGCCGCAGATACAAAAGAGGAGCGCATGACTTTGCTCCTCCTCTCCAAATCCGGCCGCATCATGGCAGGGGACATCGCTAATCCTGCATCAACTCTCCCGATCCGCCGAGCTCCGCCGGAATGTCCTTGAACTTCGGCAATCCGTCTCGCATCGGCAGCACGGTCTCTGCGTAGTTGACGTGGAGGCCCGGGGAGAACTTCAATTCCGGCAGCGTGGCCGCGTAAACATCGATGAGACCCATCTGCGGATGGTTGGTCATGAGGTGGCCGCCGCATCTCTTGCAGTATTGCCGCTCGCTGTTCGGTGTCTTCTTGTAGGTGCCAACAAGCTCGGCTCCTTGAGTGACGCGCACGGCGCCGGGCTTCCACAGCGTGAAGGCATTGACCGGCCCGGCCGACCATGAACGGCACGATCCGCAGTGGCAGTAACCCATGCCCTCGGGCGCGCCGGACGCTTCGAGCTTACCGCCCCGCAGAAGCATTCACCGTTGTAGGACGTCATTTCCATCTCCTTCGAAATCGGTGGCCGAGCCACGCCGTCAGCAAACGTCCCCCTGAGCGAACTCGGCGCGCCGCTCTCTCCCTGCGCCAATCGAGTGCGCAGCGCGCCGATCGAGTGTCGGTCGCTTAATCTCCGAGCTTGCCGCCCGCCTTGGGCACGAGCGTCCAGCCGCGCGCGGCCAATTGCGCGGTCGCCTTCTCGCTCGCCCGTCCCGTGATCCACATCTGGCCGCCGCGTCCGGCGCCGGCGACGAGCGCTTCCAGCGGCGGCGACCAATAGAGATAGTCGACCGGCAGGATGCTGACGGTGCCCTTTCCGGTCTCGAGCATGGGAGCGGCACCCATGCGGATAAAAGCGGTGACCGGTGCGATCCTGCCGTCATAAGCCGCGATCAGCTCCGCCTGCCGCCGGTAGAAGAAGCCCATCTCGATGCTCCGCGTGCCGGCGGCGCCGGCGATGAAGATCTCGCGTCCGCTTGTCGCGCCGAGATTCATCAATGCCGCGACGACGATTGCCTTGTCGGTCGGCGAAAGGTGCGGATTGGCGTAGAAGGCGTTCGTTGTGGCGGCCGGCACCCCCATCGCGGCGAGCGACAGGCGCCCCTCTTTCTCGAGCTGAGCCGCCGTCTTGTCGCGAAGCGCGAGTCTGAGTGTCCGGCTCGTGCCGCCGACGCTGATGGCAATGCCGGCGCCGCCGGTGACGAAGGCGAGTCCGGCATTGGTCGTTGTTTCGCCGATCGCGTTGGCAGTTGCGAGCCGCGTCAACTCATCGTGCAGCGGCGGAAACGTCGTGTTGGGGTCGATCCCAAAATCGTAAGCGATCTTGCGCCGCGCCGTCGCCCCGCCGGTCAAGGAAGCAACCACGCCCTCCTTGTGCGGATCGGTCGCTGCCACGGAGGCATCGACGCTGCCGAACAAATTGCCGACGCCGAGCACGGTGTCGCCGATCGTCCTGCCGGGAGCGGTGACGAGGTCCTTGGCGGTAGCGAGCGGCTTCAGCACCGTGCGTCCCGCCGCGTTGACCATCGTGCCGGCGCTGTCGATCTGTTCCATCGCCACGGTCGCGGCGATCTCGCGCGCACGGACGCGCATCAGGTCGAGGCCCTTGACGGTGAAGGTGCCCCATCTGGTGTCGACCCTGGAGACGTATTGGAAATTGTCGAGACCGACCTGTTTGCCGATCGTGTAGTTGGGGCTGTTGAGCAGGTTGGGCGGGAGCACTTGCGAGGGCGTAAAGCTCGGCGGCTGTTCATAGGAGCCGGCGACCGCATTCGCGCCGATGACCGGGATGGCCGCCGCAAATGCGACGAACGCAACACCGCGAAGCCGGAACCCCTCCTTGCGACGCAACTTGATCCCCCTCACCAAGGCCGCAAGCTTAGCTTCAAAACGCCACACTGAGAAGGACGCCCGAAAACCACGCCACGCACAGCAAAAACCCCGGCCCTTTGGCTGGGCCAAGGTTGATGCCGGGCTGGAGCGCCACGCCTATTTTTGGCTGCAGGTACCGAAACCTGCGATCACCGTATCGGCCGAAGCGAAGCTGATCGAGGCGGCGGGGCTCGTCTGATGGAGCACGATCTGCCAGCCGAAGGCGGGATCAATGCCATGAATCATGAGCTGGCCGCCGGAATCGGCCACCGCATCGATATTATCGGTGCGGGCATAGCCGGTGTCGTCAATCACCGAGACCACCGTGTTCTCGAAATCGACGGTAACCTCGTGCGGGTGCGGCATGCCGGCGATGTCCTTCCCGGCCTTGCAAGCGCCGACCGTAGAGCAGGCGTTGACAGCCTTGAACTTGCAATGGAGCGTCGGGATCGGCGGGGCGTCGGGCGCGGCTTTCGTCTCCTCGGCGAGGGCCGGGAGGCTTGCGCGATCGATACCGCGGAGGCGGCAACCAGTCTGATGATTGTGGTCATCAGGTCTCCTCCGGCGCGGGGAGTGGCGCCAATTTGATTCAATTTGGATGACGACGCTGGCGGTGAGAGGCTAATAGCGACAGTAAAGGGTGCGGGACCGACAAGCGGACAGGGCGGGTACGCATAACTCGGGGCCACTACGGGACCGCCGTAACAGCAGCGCGGGGCGACAGAGGGGGAGGCAAGCGCCGCTAAAGGGCCCGGCCCAAGATGAATGAGCTTTGGTCATGAGAACGAAGGGCGCGATCGTCGCAATCGCATTTGCCTGCTCGCTTGCTGGAGCGGGCCTCATCGTCGCCCGCGAGCCGGAGAACCCGGGCGCCGTGACCGCGGAGCAATTGATAGCGCAAGCGCTTGCCGGCGACCCGAGCAAAGAAGTCAACGCGCAGGTCTATACCTTTCCGCCGGGCACCGTGCTCCCCTGGCATATCCATCCCGACGCTCACGAGATCGCCTATATCCTCGAAGGCACCCTCACCTTTGAGCGGGCCGGAGAGGCGCCGAGAGAGATCGCGGCAGGCGAGGCCGACTATGTCGCGCCCAATGTCGTCCATCGCGGGATGAACAAGACGGACAAGCCGGTGAGGCTGTTCGTTGTGCGCATCAAGCCAAAGGACAAGCCGCTCGTCGAAGAGGTTCCGCCGCCGCAATAGGCGGCGCGTCAGCGCCTCCCGCCTCTCCCCCGGAGCGCATAGAGCCCGATGGCCCATGCCGCGAGCGCAATCAGCCAATGAAACAGATTCACCCTGTCATTGAGCCTCATGCCGAGATGGTAAGGGGTGAACGAGCCAAGCGCGGCGAGCGCGGTATAGAACGCGGCCGAGGCGAGCACGAAGGGAAGCGCGTAGCGCGGGCGGAAGAAGCCGATACAGGTTCCCGCCGCGCCCCATAGGAGGTTGGCCGCGGCGAGCAGCGGATCGATGCGGAAGCCGAGCGCGAAGCTCTCCGGATCGCTGTCGAAGCCGTAATAGGCATAGGCCAGAAGAACGAGCGCCCCTTGCGCCAGCAAATAGACGCTGAGCCGCGCCGCCCAGACCACGGCCGGCCAAGTCGTTTCCAGAGCCTTGTCGCTTGCCCGAGTTTCGGCCATGACGCCCCGCAGCCAAGCTTATCCGATCGGAGCCCAAGGGGCCATGCGCGGCTGCCCTTGCGCTTCCGCCCGATTGCATTTAACCAACCCTTCGCGTTGATGCGAGCCCGTTCCTGCACGGAATCGGGCACCCGGGAGGAAAGGGGAATTTCATGGCGCGCAGTCGTATTGCATTGGTCGGCGCCGGTCAGATTGGCGGCACTCTTGCCCATCTTGCTGGCATCAGGGAACTCGGCGAAGTCGTGCTGTTCGACGTGGTTGACGGCGTACCCCAGGGTAAGGCTCTCGACCTGTCCCAGTCGGCGCCGGTCGAGGGCTATGTCCCGAAATTCAAAGGCTCCAACGAATATGCGGAGCTGAAGGACGCCGACGTGGTGATCGTCACCGCGGGCGTGCCGCGCAAGCCCGGCATGAGCCGCGACGATCTGCTCGAGATCAATTTGAAAGTCATGGAGCAGGTCGGTGCGGGTCTGCGGAAATATGCGCCCGAGGCCTTCGTCATCTGCGTCACCAACCCGCTCGACGCGATGGTGTGGGCGCTGCAGAAGACGAGCGGGCTCGCGCGCAACAAGGTGGTCGGCATGGCCGGCGTGCTCGACGCGGCGCGCTTCCGCTTCTTCTTGTCCGAGGAATTCGACGTGAGCCCCGAGGACATCCACACGCTCGTGCTCGGCGGCCACGGCGACACCATGGTGCCGCTCATCCGCTGTTGCTCGGTCGCCGGCATCCCGCTCGCCGACCTCGTCAAGATGCGCTGGATCACGCAGAAGCGGCTCGACGACATCGTGCAGCGCACCCGCGACGGCGGCGCGGAGATCGTCGGCCTGCTCAAGACGGGATCGGCCTTTTACGCCCCTGCCGCTGCCGCGCTCGAGATGGCGGAGTCCTATCTCAAGAACCAGAAGCGGGTGCTTCCTTGCGCGGCTTATCTCAACGGCGAGTACGGCGTGAAGGGCATCTATGCCGGCGTCCCCATCATCATCGGCGCCAAGGGCGTCGAGCGCGTGATCGAGCTCGACCTCACTTCGGCCGAGAAAGACGCCTTCATGCATTCGGTCGCATCGGTGCGGGCGCTGGTGGAATTGTGCCAGCGGATCGCGCCGAGCCTCGCCGCCGCTTAAGCCTCAACCCGATCGCGACCGCCGGGCCGAGAGGCGCGGACGGACGATTCCGCAGATGAATATCCACGAATACCAGGCCAAAACGCTGCTCAAGGCGTACGGCGCACCGGTGGTCGATGGCCGCGTCGCGGCGAGCCCGCAGGAAGCGGCTGAACATGCCCGCGCTCTCGGCGGCGACATCTTCGTGGTGAAGGCGCAGATTCACGCGGGCGGCAGGGGCAAGGGCGGCGGCATCAAGCTCGTGAAGACGCTTTCCGAGCTCCACGCCGAAGCGAGCCGCATGCTCGGCATGACGCTGGTCACGCCCCAGACAGGGCCCAAGGGCCGGCTCGTGCGCCATGTTTATGTGGTCAAGGACACGACCATCGCGAGCGAGCTTTATCTCTCGCTTCTGGTCGATCGCGGCTCGGGCCGCATTGCCTTCGTGGCCTCGACCGAAGGCGGCGTCGACATCGAGGCCGTTGCCGCCAAGAACCCGGAAAAGATCGTGACGCTCTCCGTCGATCCCGCCTATGGCATCAGCGACTTTCATGGCCGCATCATCGCCTCGGCGCTTCGGCTTGAGGGCGCGCTCGGAAAGCAATGCGGCAGCCTCGTCACCTCGCTCTACCGGCTCTTCGTCGAGAAGGACGCAAGCCTGATCGAGATCAACCCCCTAGTGGTGACGAAAGAAGGCAACCTCGTTTGCCTCGATGCCAAGATCGGCTTCGACGACAATGCCCTGTTCCGTCACAAGGACATCGCATCCTTGCGCGATATTCACGAGGAAGACCCTGCCGAGGTCGAGGCCGGCGATCTCGGTCTCTCTTACGTGAAGCTCGACGGTTCGATCGGCTGCATGGTCAACGGTGCGGGGCTGGCCATGGCCACTATGGACATCATCAAGCTCTATGGCGGGGAGCCTGCCAATTTCCTCGATGTCGGCGGCGGCGCCGACAAGGAACGCGTGACCGAGGCGTTCAGGATCATTCTCTCGGACCCGAATGTGAAGGCCGTCCTCGTCAACATTTTCGGCGGCATCATGCGCTGCGACATCATCGCCGAAGGTATCATCGCGGCGGCGCGCGAGACGCATATCGCCGTTCCGCTGATCGTGCGGCTCGAAGGCACCAATTTCGCGCGCGGCAAGGAGCTCCTGGTGCAGTCCGGTCTCGCCATCATACCGGCCGACGATCTCGATGACGCGGCCAAGAAAGCGGTCGCCGCCGTGAAAAGCGCCGCGTGATGGTTTCAGCATAGGCCATGTCCGTCCTCGTCGATAAGAACACCCGCGTCATCTGCCAGGGCTTCACCGGCGCGCAAGGCACGTTCCATTCCGAGCAGGCGATCGCTTACGGCACGCGCATGGTCGGCGGCGTGACGCCGGGCAAGGGCCGCACCACGCATCTCGGCCTTCCGGTGTTCGATACGGTCAAGGAAGCTGTCGAGGCGACCGGCGCCGATGCGAGCGTCGTCTATGTGCCGGCGCCCTTCGCCGCCGATGCCATCCTCGAGGCGATCGACGCCGCCATCCCCCTCGTCGTCTGCATCACCGAAGGCGTGCCCGTGCTCGATATGGTCAAGGTCAAGCGCGCGCTTTGCGGCGCGGACACACGCCTGATCGGACCGAACTGCCCCGGCATAATCACCCCGGGTGAGTGCAAAATCGGCATCATGCCGGGCCATATCCACAAGCCGGGCAAGGTCGGCATCGTCTCGCGCTCAGGCACCCTGACCTACGAGGCCGTGGCCCAGACCACGGCGGTGGGCCTCGGCCAATCGACCTGCATCGGCATCGGCGGCGATCCCGTCAACGACACGAATTTCGTCGATGCGCTTTCCCTGTTCCTCGCCGATGACGCCACCGAGGCAATCATCATGATCGGTGAAATCGGCGGTAATGCCGAGGAGGATGGAGCCGAGTTCCTGGTCGAGGTGGGCAACAGAAAACCCGTTATCGGCTTCGTCGCCGGTTCGACCGCTCCGCCCGGACGGCGGATGGGTCATGCCGGTGCCGTGATTTCGGGCGGTAAAGGCGACGCTAAGCACAAAGTTGAGGCAATGCGCGACGCAGGAATTGTCGTGGCAAACTCCCCTGCGGCCCTTGGAACGACCCTTGCAGGGCTACTAAATGGTGTGTAAACACTAAGAAACTCAACTGGTTGAGTCTTAGTGTCCAATCACTGTCCAATATCTGAAGCACCTAGCGCCGCTTAGGCTTGCCCACTAGCCGCAAGCCATCGCTACACCTCGACGCCATTGGCGCGCAGTGCATCGAGCACGCGATGCAGATTGCGCCAAAACTGACGCGGGTTCCGGCCTTACACCACCCGCCGATATGATCAATGCTTGTGCGCTTCCAGCGACAGGAGTGCATAACGGTGGCAAACGATCCATCTTACACAGTTGATGAGTTCGTTGAGGTCGAGCGTCTCTCGAGGTCCATGATTTACAAGCTCTGGTCCCAAGGTAAGGGACCGCGCTTCTATTATGTCGGCAACGTCCGGCGCATCTCCCACCAGGCCAGATTGGAATGGCAGCGGCAGATGGAAGCCGCCTCCAAGGAAGGAGGTGGGCAATGACGATCCCGACCACGTTCATCGGCATCTTGATGGCCGCAATTCTCAATTCTCGGCTCGCTCGCAGCCGCAAGCCGGGGAGGTCCCGGTGATGGCAAAAGACGAGCTTAGGCAAAAGACCATTATCCGCACGGACGGGACGAACTACACCCGTTGGGAGGG
The DNA here is from genome assembly GCA_963818165.1 of uncultured Alphaproteobacteria bacterium. Taxonomy (GTDB): domain Bacteria; phylum Pseudomonadota; class Alphaproteobacteria; order Rhizobiales; family Methyloligellaceae; genus Methyloceanibacter. Next base: position 31,301 of record CAWFRD010000027.1, on the reverse strand, counting down.
AGAATATCGTGACCTCAACAACAGCCGTCGCTATGCGTCCCACGAGAACCGGGATAAGGCGCGTGAAAAGCTTAAGAGAAAACAGGAAGCGGTCAAAAGTGGAGAGCGGGTGGCTAGACGCGAGAATGCCACTTGGAAAGAGGCGTGGCAGGAATGGATGGAGGCAGAGGAAGCCAAGTCTGCAGCCAAGCTGATCTGGGGCAACACGATAGACAACTATCGTTGGTCGCGGCTCCACCTACCAATGGCATTCGGGAACAAGAAGGTCAAAGACCTAGATCGAAGAGACATTGAGGAATGGGTGCACAAAAAGCTGGCAACGGAATATAAGCCGGGGAAGACCTATAAGCACAAAAGCGTCGATAACCTGTACGGCTATATGCTTCTTGTGCTGGAGCACGCCGGTGCTGACCGCCTACGCAACCACCTTAGGCAGAAGCCGGTGAAAATCTTCCCCAACGCGCGATCAAAGAAGCGCATAGATATTCCGAGCTATGAGGGCATGGAGCGGCTTATCAAGTTCCTGGCTGGACCTAAGCCGCAGTGGGCGCACGAACTAGCCTGGGCGAACAGGAAGATAATATTTGCGCTGGGCTTCAACGCTGGCTTACGCCCTGGCGAGATATCAGCCTTGCACACGCGGTCAGTGAATTTACCCCACCGTACCCTAGAGGTGCTTCCTGACGAGGGAAGCAATTCCAAATGGGACAAGCTCAAGGAGCCAAAGTCACCTGCAGGCGCGCGGCACGTCCCTATCCGCCGATATCTGTATGATGCGTGTGTAGACCATTTTGCCACCGTTGGGTTTGATGGGTTTGTCGTCAAGAATCGACTCCATCCCGATAAGCCTCTTCCCATGAATGATGTTAGCGATAATTTCCGAGAGCTAATGCGGGATGCTGAACTGACCAAGCCGGATTCAGATGAAGAAATATTATGGCCAGCACATGCAAATAGGCACTTTCATATCAGTGCGCGTCTCTTGAATGGAGAAAGCGTCCTAGTGATAGCAGAGGAAGTCGGGCACGAAGATGCCTCTACGACCCTTAAAACGTACGGGCACGTCCTGAAAGGCCATCGAGATATTGCGCCAATTTGGAAAGAGCGATTCCAGCTATCAGCTGAGGGGCAGGGACGGCTTATTGAGGGCGAGGTGATAGAGTATAAGCCCGAGCCGCTTGCTATCGAATGCTCCAGACCTTGGCCGGCTGAGGCTGTCCGTCTCCTCCAAAGTGGCTGGAAACCCGCCGCTGTTGCCAAGCACCTCGGTCAGCATCGAACGACTATCAACACTACCTTCCACAAATTGGGCCTACCGCCGCCCAACAAGTTTGTGCTGGAGGCCAGAGATAAGCGCTATCAGGAATTGTACGAGAAGGGATACGGCGACCAGGAGATCGCGAAGCTAACCAATACGGGCAGGGTCACCGTGACGAACTGGCGTCAGACGTTCGAGAACGGAGTGCCGAATACTAGAAAGGCCCTGCTCGAGCTGCGATCCGACTTGCGACAGAATCGCGATGAAGGCGAAAATACCCAATAACACCAATGCCATTTTACTGGGTTGGGGTGGGTAACCCGAACCACGTCCAAACCCAAAATACCCAAACGGCTATAACGCTTTAGCCTCAGCCAAATCTCTCATTTTGCGCATTTGCCGTTGCCCATTTGGCCGGTTGAAAACGGCTGTTCTCCGCCGTTTCCGCACCCCTGCCCCGCAAGCCCTTGCGACAGAACTTGCGACAAATGCGACAGGCCAGAAAAACCAGGAAAGGAAAACTTCGATGACTGACACTGCGAATACTTGCTCTGACAAGCTGTTCGGCACCCGCGCCATTGCCCAATACCTCGGCATAAGCGAGCGCCAGGCGGAGCACATTGTCGAGAACCGCAAGAAGCTAAAGGTGCCCATAGGCAAGATGGGGCGCACGGTAGTCACCACCCGCCAAGCGCTTGACGAGCACTTCGACCGCCTAGTGGGAAAAGAGGCCGCCGCGCCCGACGAGGACGGCGAATGATCCTGAAAGACGAAGCGCCCGACCGGCAGGGACCGGCGAGCGCCTCTGGTAGCAGCGTTCTAGCGTGCGATGAGCAGAACAGCACCAGAGATAAACATTCCGGCGAAGATGACAAGCATCAATCGCGCGAGTCGATTACCGCCACACTAGTCGTGAAGCGAACGCCGCCCAAGCCCGGGAGGCGTAACGTCTATTTTTACGACGTGCGGCTCGATGGCGAGATCATCGTCAAGAACAGCGCCGATCCTGAGTTTGACCTAGCCCGCGCCTTGCTCGCGCGAGGGATCGTCGGCTGCGTCAAGATCGTCGACGCCGTCACCGGCCAGCATCGCAGCACCCTCCCCGACATAGCGAAGGCGGCTGGTTACTGCACGAGGGAGGGACCACTCCGCTTTAAGGCGGTGAGGCGGCTAGATCGACCCTGCGCGGCCGGAAGGCCGGAGGCGCGGCAATGACCACCACCAGGGCAAAAGAAAGGCCCGTTGCCGACCGGCATCCAAAAGCGACAGGCGGCGCTTTGAGGCATGGACCCGCGCGCTCCAATGTCTCGCAGAACAGCGCGAGCAACTAGACCGAAGGATTCGGCGCGCGGATGCGCTCGACCTCGATCTCGAACACGACGTTTGGACGTGGTGCGGACTTGCGCTCGCGTTGGCCGATTTCATCGGTCCGAGGTCCGAGCCATGAACACGTTCAATACAGGCGATTAGCTGACGCCATCTTGGGCGGCCAGATACTGCCACACAGAAAGGCGCGGGACGGAACTGGGTTTGGCCACCCAGCGGTCCTAAATCTTTCCCAGCAAAAACAATACGAGTACGACTGCGAGCACGACACCGATTAATCGAAGGACCATCGCCCCATGCGTGGCTGTGGTCCCATGAGGGAATGACGCCGACACTGGCACAACCTCTCGCGCCCGGGAACCCCGTGGGCCTCGTCGACGTTAAGGAAGTTCCACGTCGTTCCCCCCGCTTTGAAGCGTGAAGAAATCACATGCGTCCCCTCGTCGAACCTCCGCCCTCCTTGCATTGCATATGCGGTGGCGAGCTGCAGCTCAAGCTGATTGAGCCGACTGCCAGCACCTTAGGAAAACAGAGAGAAGTATTCGTCTGCGCAAATTGTAGCCGGGAGCAAACATTCCTCGCTGACCGGAACCCGTATGTGCCTCCCACTGCGTGTGGAGCGCACGGCAGGATCAGGAATCAAAAAACTCTTTGAAGCCTAGCGATAGGTGCCGCCTATGCGGCGCCAACGCATTGGCCCCATGGAAGCGCCCACAGAGCGGGCACTACACCTCGAGCCAAGTTTTAGATACTCGGCAAAAGCTGACGGGCTCGGTTTCAATACCGGTCGAGACTGGGCGTCCTGTCATAGGACATTCGAATAGGATAGTGCCCATGTCTTTCTCCGAATAGGATAGTGCCCATGTCTTTCTCCTGTTCGATGAACCAATTTCCTTATCTGTAACCGTGAGGCGCTGATGGTTAACAAATGATTGCTAAAACCATGGACAATCGTGCCCATGCTCCGGGTGGTGTCCAACCGTCTAGCTAGATCTCGGGTCCCCGGTCACCCAGCTTTGTTTTCCACAGCCAGCTAAGTCCCGAGGGGAACCTGCGTCCGAAGATTTGAGTTAATGGACTGACGGGTGGCATGCCGATTAGAGGCTGCCATGAATTCAAATTCTGGCGCCGCTGACGTGCGCGATGCTTAGCGTCGCCCCACTCCACAGCGTCGCTACTAATCCTGCAATACCCCTTCAGAGCCAAACGGGCGACGAGTTGCATTCGGCTGTCACGGACATGCCTGCGATCATCGACATGTCGCACGCAGACCCTAAAACGTGGCATAGCTTACCCCCGGCCGCTGAGGGCATTTTCGATGTGGCCGAACTTAAGACAGCGGCACGTGGAGAGCTTGGGCAGAAGTAACAAGCAAGCGATCGATCACGCGAAAAGACGAGCCCCCTGACCCGGCGGCAGCTAAACCTCTGCCGTCGCTCTCCTGGACACGTGGAACGCGACGACGCTGACCTTAGTTCTCCTTCCGGAGAACGCACCATGCGAACGTTCTAAGCAACGGTCACACTATGCGCGACCCTGAGCTTGGTCGTGCCTTTTCAGGCTTCATTTGCTGACGCGACCGACCAGCCTGAGAAAACCATCCCGCAGGGGCAGGACCCGCCTGGGGCCGACGACGGCCAGCAAGCTCCTCCTTCGAAGGATAAAGAAGTCATCCCACCGCCACCCGTGGGCGATGAGGATATTTACACCGATGCGCCTAACCCACATGCTGGGCATAAGGAGGAAGTCATCCCTCCACCTGCGCCAGAGGAAGCGCCGAGCGTCACGCCTCACTAAGACCTAGAGGCCCCCGCAAATGCCCGTACGCTACCGGGCGCGGCGGCCTCGCAACTCACGAGGGGGGCTGAGATGAAGGTCAAGGAATGCAGGATTGAAAGCGACGGCACCGACATCTTTGTCATTGCTGACGGCGTGAAGATTGCAAAACGTGGACATCCAGGGACGGCGCAAGCGGGGACGTGGGTTTCACTTGAACCCGGATGGCGCGTGCTCGATTGCCAAGGCGCCCAACTAAATGAGGACGGTGAAGGAAGGGCCATTGAGATCGAGTTCAATGGTGCGAGGGTTCACTAGCTGCTTCTTCGGCGCGCCTTCCAGCACTCCCCCGTTTGGGTGTGACCTCGCTTCGACTGCTAACCCTACTCTGTCCGCGCTAGGTGTGTGAGCCGCTTACGCATCAACTCAGCAATCTCATACGCTCCAGGACTTGCCTTAGCGACATGGTCGCTGCCCCGCTACTGTCCGGTTCGACGCCTGGCCGGAACAAGCGCCCCAGCTTCGCCCCAGGTTGCCATGAACTAAGATCGAACGAAACGGGAAAACGCCAACCGATACTTCGCCTATTTTGGCGGGGTTCGACGGGGTCAACTACGTTGACATCGCAGAAGTCTCTGGTTCGTTCAGGCTCGCGCTGGGTTAAACGTCTCTGTCAAAGGCTTTGCGTTCCCGCTACAATTCGGAAGGCTGGGGCACCCCGCTGTATCGCGTTAGAGAGGGGTTTGCCATGACACTCACGATCAAGGGTATTGATCGCGAAGAGCCCGATAAGCTCGACCGAAACCCTGATGCCGTACACCAATTTTGGACAGCTGCTGGTGACGTGTTCATCAAGATCGCCAGAGATCAACCCGACATTCAACAACTGGTCTACGCTGTCATCGATGCAGGCGGTGACATTGAAATCACCGCGCACAATCGAGAGGGGAGGATTTCGGTAACCGTGGCGGAACCATCGGGCCGCAAGTACGTCGTCTTCGACGGCCAGTCTCCGTGAGGGAATGCGGCATAGGCTAGTGTGGCAAATAGGTGAGGTATCGCGTCATGTTCAAGCGCAGAGGAACGATCATTGCAGAAGGCTTGAAGATTAGGGGTAGCGTTTCGGCAGAGGGTCTGGTCGAGATCAATGGTCAAATTGAGGGCGATGTGCACTGCACATCGCTGTTCATTTCTCCTAATGCGGTCATCAATGGAGGCGTTGAAGCTAACCGTGTTGTGGTGAACGGCAAGGTAGAGGGGCCCATTCGCGGAAGCGAAGTCATGCTTAAATCGCACGCTCATGTCGTTGGCGACATTCAATGCCAGCATCTATCCATCGAACGCGGTGCCTATTTCGATGGGCGTTCAACATGCTCGCCCCAAACCAATATGCGAACAGCGCCGGAGAAGCTTACCACTAGGCTGCGTAAGGAAAATGAGTTGAAGGCAACTCGCGAGCCAGTGGACGCATCGGCAGCTTGACGACTGTTGCCACTTCACCAGTGTTCGTAAGCAAGCGATTTGAAGAATGAAGAGAATGGCCGGCACAAGATGCGTATTGTCCGCACACTTAGCCTTCGAGTCCTGACCGCCGTCGCTTTGATGGCCGTCCTCACGCTGGCCCAATCGGACGGCAGCAAAGCCGACCGCAGCCCTTTTGACACGCTCCTCGGCTCGTGGCGCGGAAGCGGCCAGATGGAGCTCGACCAAGGCCGCAAAGAGCGTCTCAAATGCAATGCCTATTACACGGGCGGAGGTTCGCAGCTTCGCATGGCCATCTTGTGCCAGAGCGAAAGCTCCGATCTGCACTTCAGGAGCAACCTTAGCCTAAGTGGAGGCCGCATCACCGGCAGCTGGGAGGAGCGCACTTACAACGCGCTAGGAAACGCCTCCGGCCAGGTGAGTGGCGGCAAGATCAGCCTCAACATCAGCGGCGGTGTGACGGGGACGATGTCGGTTGCCTACACCCCCTCGCGACAGAGCGTTTCGATCTCAACGCAGGGGATCGCCCTGGAAAGCGTGAAGATCGAGCTGACCCGAAGCTAAGTTGGCCCCCTACAGTCAGCTTACGCGGAACGCCCGATCACCTGCTCCGTTGCACCGAGGAAGTTCTGGAATAAGGTCCGCCATAGCAGCTAAGAAGCGCGTTTGCTGTCCCAGGCCAGGGAAGGGCAGCCAATAAACGCTAAGCAGCGCGAACGCGGGAAATGAAACGGCCGGCACTTTGCGCTACATGCGGCGCGGCTAGGACACCGGCATCAGCTTTTGAATTTTCTCGTCGAGCGGATGGCGCTTGGTGATGACCTCATCGACGATTCCGAACGTTCGGGCATCCTCCGCCGACAAAAAGTAGTCGCGGTCGAGCGACTTCTCGATCGTCTCATAGGTCTGCCCGGTATGGCGCACATAGATGTCGTTCAGACGCCGTTTCATCTTGATGATGTCCTCGGCGTGGCGCTCGATGTCACTCGCCTGACCCTGGAAACCGCCCGAAGGCTGATGCAACAGGATGCGGGCGTTGGGCAACGCATAGCGCATGCCCTTCTCGCCGGCCGCAAGCAGAAGAGAGCCCATGGACGCGGCTTGACCGATGCACAGGGTGGCCACGGCCGGCCGGATGAACTGCATCGTGTCGTAGATCGCCATGCCGGAGGTGACGATGCCCCCCGGCGTGTTGATGTACATGGAGATCTCTTTCTTCGGGCTCTCCGCCTCCAGAAACAGGAGCTGCGCCGTGATCAGGGAGGCCACCTGGTCTTCGATCGGACCCGTGATGAAGACGATGCGCTCCTTCAAGAGGCGCGAATAAATGTCGTAGGCCCGCTCGCCGCGGTTGGTCTGCTCGACCACCATGGGCACCAGCGTGTTCAGGTAGATGTTGGCTAAGTCTTTCATTGTCCCAAAGGGCCACTCAGGGATGGAGACCCCCCTGCTTGGAGGCCTCGCGCGAAACCTCAAACACTCGCTCTATGACATATGGACCCAACCTTCGCCCATCAATAGCCGACGACGCAGCCGCGTCGCAGGCCTGTGCCAATAAGCACTGCCGTCTTTGTCTTTGCGATGGCGCACGCAGCTATCAGTGATCCCGCTCCCGCCTATAATTGCGGAGACCGTGGCGTGAGATATTGCATTGTTGAGTATTCCTACCCGGAGTGTGGTGACTCAGAACCCGCACGTGACAGTCGGGCCATTATGGCGAGCCAGTCTTTGGGGCCTCTGGACATCGAACCGTGTCGAATTTCAGCCAAACGTCATCATCGAGTAGCGACACTTCCGGGTGCCGCTGATTGAACTCCCTCAGAGCTAACTTCGAGAATTCGGCAAAGCTGCTACCCCTTTCGGTATCACATTCAGCTCGGAAAATTGTCTGGCCATTCCGGTCAACCCGCAATTCAATTCGCATAGCAGCGACTCTTATGAACTTTGTTTCTGCTGCCACGTTAGCCTCAAACGGGGGCCTGCCATTAGCGAGGCCCACTCGGATGACAACGGAAACCTGCCGATATCGCGGATATGACATTGTGCCTAACTGGCAATGGTCCCAATGGTGTGTGAGCGTCTATGCCACGCGCGCCGATCTGCCCCTGTTTTCCCGATCTACTCTGCGTACCCTGGCACTCCGGAAGGAAGAGGCCGTAGCCGAGGCCAAGCAGTGCATTGACCGACTCCTCCACTCCTAGGTAGTCCGTGTAATGAAGCGGCCTCGGGGTCTTTGCTGGGGCGGTTTCCTTTTCGGTGATCCGGCGAGGTTCGGTTCCGCCGCAGGTTTGCTAAAATCCCACGTTCAGATAGAGCAGAAGAGCGGACCCCCTGGCGTGGCTAAACGCAATCCTTTCGCTGCCATCGCGCGTGGGCATGACTTGGCTGAGGCCATCGTCGATGCCTTACGGGAGCCCCTTCTCGTGCTCGACCCGGACTTGCGCGTGATTGCCGCGAGCCGCTCGTTCTACCGGACATTCGCGGTGACACCACACAAGACGGAAGGCCAGCTGGTCTTCGACCTGGGCGCCGGGCAGTGGAACATTCCAGGGCTCCGCGCGCTCCTCGAAGACATCATCCCGAAGCGCCGCACCGTCGAGGCCTATGAGGTCGAGCACGAATTCCCGTCGATCGGCCGACGCGTGATGCTCCTCAACGCCCGCCGGGTGTTTGACGAGGATGGTTCAGCCTCCGCCATTCTTCTGGCGATCGAGGACGTGACTCGGCGTCGCGAGGTGCGCCAGCCTTGCAGCGTCGATGATTGGCGAGCGTCGCCCGCTTTCGATCAAGGTGCTAGCAACCGCCGGAGGTGCGGTATCGAGCGAAGCTGTGAGCATCGGGCTGATCGTGACGGAGTTGGTAATCAACGCCTTGAAGCACGGCTTCCCGGCGGGAGCAGAGGGCGAAATCCTGGTCAGTTACGACGCGCAAGCGTCTGGCTGGCGCCTCTCGGTCTCCGACAATGGATCGGGGGCCAAGGAGTTGAGCGGCGAGGCCCCCCACGCCGGTCTTGGCACCAGTATTGTCGAGGCATTGGCGCATCAGCTCAAGGCGACGGTCGGGAAGTCGAGCGGACCGGAGGGCACGTGGGTGACAATTACAGCAGCGGGCTGACGGTCGATCCGGTGGCTTGCGCACTATGTCCGCTTTGGGTCATAAGCCGACATTCTAGAGCGGATCACGGGACATTGCGCCCGGGCCGAGGACTTTAACCGCGGCCCCGGTCGAACGCGGAAAGTTTCTCAGTTCCGGCCGTAAGCTTCGCTGTTCGCGACCAAATGGATTACTAAGCGCGGGCTCAATGTGTACTTGGTGTGATAAATGTCGGCGTCGGTCGGCAAAGGTGCGGTTCTCCCGTCGGCACAGTCTCTCTCGTGTTGGATTCCAGGAAACGACCGCCATTTGGTAGTGCATTTCCGGGCTGCGAAATCAGTTGACGTATTCCATCGCGGGCGTAAAGCCGCTCAGTTTGACTGGCGCAGCTCATCCACCCTGCGCCTAGGAGGCAGCAGTGTTCGTCGGCCTTCCCACCACGGAGTGCACGGCAAGCATTGCGACGTCTTGTTCGTGCACCGCCTGAAGGTCCATGGGGTCAATGGTCACCATCTCGACGGCGCACCCAGCCTCGGCCGGCACAAAGATTTCAGTCGATATCCGGTGATAAGCCGTGAAGGAAAGACCCTCGATTACCTCTTCGTCTGTGACGACTCGATAATTTCCAGGTGGCAGCATACGACCCACGTCCTTCAAATGGAAAGGTCGATGAAACGTAACTGTCTTGCTGCCTGTTCGTACCGTCATCGAATTAGACCTTGGGTCGACATCTGTAGTTATAAGAGCTTATCCCAGTCACCCGAACCGACCCACCATGGTGCGCGCCACACCTCCGGGTCGTATTGAGCCTAACCGAGGCTGATGTGCGCCCAGTAATAGGCCAACCCGAAGGCGATGAGAATCCACCCGATCACCATCGTCCACGTCCCTAAATTTGGTGGGGCGTAGAGAGGGTGAGAATCGTAGTCCCTATCAACGTAAGTCATCAAATAATTCCTCTCGACAAATTTTAGATCTCGGGATCAGGGCGATCTCGCTTTGCGCGAGATCTGTCCCTGACTTTCGAGTCCGGATTAGGCCCGGTCTAACTCGGCCGGGAGGTAACTCGTGACCTCCATGCCAGCCTGGGACTCTTCAATCTCTGGCTTTAGCCACTGTTTCATTGTCGTCTCCTCTTCTGGTTAAATCATAGAGTGCCGGGTTGGGGAGCTCAGTGGTAGAGCCGTTCAAATCACCTTCCCGAGTTTATCCACGCCGTGTTTCACCTGCTCCTTAAGCGGCTGGCTCGCCGCGGCCGCCATCCTGTTCGCGAGCGCGCGAATTTCTTCGGCTTGGGACGTGAGCGTGTTCAACAGCTTCTGCCAATAGGCCGCCTGTAACTCCACCATCTCGGAGAGGTTCTTCGCGCCCGCCAAGCTCTTGGCCAGGTCGAAGCCGGAATTTACATTCCGCTGGGCGATGTCGATGATTTTGCGGTTGAGCGCGACAGCGCCTTGGCCAGCGGCGTCGAAGGTCCTCTCAAGTGTCACAACCGATGCGTCGAGAGCATCCTTCGAGCGGTCATAGACCTCGCGGCTCTGCTCCACGGCCTTCTCGGCCGTGGCTCGCACGCTCTCCGGTATCGAGGTATTGAGACCGAGTTGGGCCGTCGAGGCGCGATAATTTTTGCTCGCTTGTTCGGCAGCAGCTTGGGGATTGGAGATAGCATTCATAATAGCGCCTCTTGGGGTCACATCGCGAGCGATGTTTGGGCTGGCAGCCGCCGAACCACGCTCCCGTAAGGGGGCGCTTAGGTGCTGATTTTCGGGAAAGGGGGCGTGCACGGAGTTGGCACGGTAGTCTTCACCGCCAGCGCCTAGGTCCGGCGTGCCAGTACTCCACATATGGGTCTTAAGGAGTGGCATTACAAGCCTCACGCGTGAAACCTCCTCATTACGCGTAACAGTTGAAAAGAGTTTGGCATTTGCCGGTTTGTGTGTCGGCCTGGCAGCGCTCGAATTTTCTTCGAACTGCGAGGAGAGAGAGGCAATAGAGTCGAGTCGCGCCGCTTCAATGTCGGCGAAGTGCTACAAGGAGAAGTCCACTACGACGGACATTAGCTACGCAATGATGCGATCGAGGTCGAACAGCTACTGGGCGCCGGCGCCGAGGGCGAGAGTGCAATAGGCTCGGCTGCTTTCAGCCTGCCATGGGGACACCGGCGCGTCGTTGGCGTTCGGAAGCGGCATGCTCCTAGGCAGCTTTCGCGTAGTAAGACTTGAGCCCGTTCATGACTTGCTGCTTGTCGAACTCGGCGCCCATGTCGAGCATGGCGCCGGCGAAGCGGCTCGCGATTTCGGTGATCTGCTCTGGCGACAACTGGTTAAGAATGCCGATGCGCACTTGAATAGGTTCCGACAGCGTCGGCCAAATGCCGAAGCCATGTGCCCGGCACTCTGCGACAAGATCCTTCTCTTTGCCAGCGAGCTTGCCCGGCAGATTGAGCACGACCAGACTGGTCGTATTGGAGATGACCTCGCAGCCCATGGCCTCCACAGCCTGGCGCAACGCTTTCTCGTGATAGGCGTAGTCCGAGGCTTTGCGGTGCCGCCCGTAGGCCAGGATAATGCGCAGCGCCTCGTGGAACGCCGCCACCGCGTAACAAGAATGCGTGCGGTGATAGGCCGGGGTGGGAGTGTCCTTGCCGTCGATGATTCCCCAATGCCGCGCTTCCAAGATCGGATGGTGCACATAGGTGTAGCAGCCGCGCTTCCTCACGAGATCGATCGCTTTTTCGGTGAAGCTGACGGGTGCATAGGTCAATGGCAGGCTGAGGACGCCCTTCTGCGGACACGACCCCCAGGCGACTACCCCCGGATAGTCGTCGATGCTGAAGTCGGCGACGCCGAGGCTCGACGCGGCATCGACGAGCCCCATCACCCCATGCTTGAGGCAGGCCTCGCTAAAGCCCTTGAGGTCATTGATGCGGCCGGAGCCCGTCTCCCAATGGGCCATGCACGCCCACATCGGCTTGTGCTCGGCGAGGGCCTTGTCCACGACGTCGCCGGTGACGGATTTGCCATGCGGCGTTCCGATCGTAATTACGTTCTTGGGCCTTGGGTCCAACGAATCCGCAGCCAGATCCTCATTCGTGGATGCCTTCATGCGAATAGTGAGGCCATCGATGGCGGAGAAGGTGCCGTTGGTAAAAGCCACGACCTTGTCGCCCGGTAGGATCATCGACAGCACGCAATCGAGCCCGCTGAAGCCGGTGCCACCGACGCCGTAGGTATAGACGTTTTTGGTACCCCAGAGCTCACGGAGCATCTCCTTGGCCTCGATCATGCCGCGGAGAACGTCCTTCTGCATGTGGTCGGCCAGGCCCGTCTTTGCGAAGCGTTCGAGCACTCGGGGGTCGGTGTTCCCGGGACCGGGACCGGCGGCAAGCGTCTCAGGGATTTCAAGCGGCGGATATGTCGTCATGCAACCTCATAAAATCTGACAGCCCTAACGAGCCCTACAAGAGCAAAACCGCTGCTAGACAATACAGCAAACAGTATAATTTCCGAACGCGTCTGGTGACATGACCTGTCCCTATGGACTTAGCGGACGCTCTTCGCAGCACCCTTCGACGTCCGCTTTGCCCCCGCAAGCGGACATGGTCGTCTGATTTGTTCAACCTGATGACAGCTGAGCTTGGACTTCGGTCCGAACCTCACACCAAACCTCTTAGCACGCTCTCTTCCTTCCGATGTGCGGATGGCGATATCACTTAGAACAGTCAGCATAAGTTTGCCCACCACCGACTCTGGCGTCACTTGGGTTGGAACAGAACAGAAGCTGCGTGCGAGATGGCGAAGATGTAGCTTGCAGGCACTGGGCCACAGACTAAGCATCCGGGGGGATAACAGCGGGGCAAAGTTGGGCAACCGGGGCCGATTGAGGAACAATCAACCGATCTCAGAATATCAATCGGTATTGGAAATGCACTTTCCAAAGTACTGAGTCGCAACAAGGTGATCGGTTATGATCGTGTGGCGGCTATGAACGCTGCTGCCGCTATTCGATACAGTCGTTGCTTGAACGACTCCTGTTGGCAGGATTTCGAGGAATAAGATCCCGGTGTCGCCAATCACAACTGACACCTCCTCAACGGCCTGAGTGCCTGTCAAAAAGGCTTTTTGCGTCACCGTGTCCACTTCTGCTTGTTCGCCATATCCAGGCTCCTATGTTAGGCTTTCAATCTTGACCTTAATCGAGACTCACTTGTGCTGGCGTGTCCGAATTGCCATCTCTGAGGGAAGCGCGCCATTGTTGACTAATGCCAATACATGAAGCGCGCCGTGGGACGGACATATTCGCATGTGATGCCCATACAACCAGCGTCCGCCCCATTCTCTATTTGTGAATATAGGCGTCGCGCTGAGTGTCGCGACGCGAAACACCGGCATAAAAGAAGACCGAGCGCGCAGGCAGGGTGGTCGATGCCGCTGAGCGCTGGTTCATAGCCTAACCTAGCTTTGAGGAAGGCCAAAAATGTCGTCGCACTTCACAGTCGGACTGAGAGTGAAAAGGAAAGCCGACCGAATTGTCGTCGACGCTGAAGACGCGCTCATTGCTGCATTAAAGGTCAAAGCTGAGCGGCCTGAGGCCACAATTCTGTACGTCCGCCGATTGAACCAACGCGGCGACACACGTCACCCGCCTCACACCCTCACGGAGGACCGTTGACCGTGGACGATCACGCATGAGTTCCACGACAGAGATCGCCTTTGGCGGGCGAGTGCTGGAAGGAGGCTTAATTGACCTACATCGTCAATGAAAGCTGTATCAAATGTAAGTTGATGGACTGTGTCGAGGTTTGTCCGGTCGACTGCTTCTATGAGGGTGAGAACATGCTCGTCATCCACCCCGATGAATGCATCGATTGCGGTGTGTGCGAGCCGGAATGCCCGGTTGATGCCATCAAGCCAGACACTGAGCCGGGACTCGAAAAGTGGCTCGAGATCAATACCCAATATGCTCGGGTCTGGCCGAACATCACCGTAAAACGTGAGCCGCCTTCAGATGCCAAGGACTGGGAGGGCAAGCCTGGTAAAGCCAACTTGTTTTCGCCGAATCCTGGCACAGGCGATTGAAGGTTGGACAGCGCAATGTCGTTGCGTGCGATAGTGAGATCAAAAACATCGGGGTCTAGTTCTAGTACTAGCTGAGGGGGTAGACAGGTCGCAGACCCGGCGAGCGCGAGATGTTTGAGCGTGTGGCCAAACTCGTGAAGACCGACAGGACAAGAACATGGAAGCTTGACCAAGCGGCCCGGTCGATTTTGTTGACTGAGTTTGTGTCCGCGTTCTTCCTGGCGATGCGCTACTTCTTCAAGCCGAAGGCGACGTTGAACTATCCGTTTGAGAAGGGGCCGCTCTCACCCCGCTTTCGCGGCGAGCTTGCGCTGCGCCGCTATCCGAACGGAGAGGAGCGCTGCATCGCCTGCAAGCTGTGCGAGGCGATCTGCCCGGCGCAGGCCATTACGATCGAGGCGGGACCGCGCCGCGACGACGGCACGCGGCGGACCACCCGTTTCGACGTCGACATGATGAAATGCATTTACTGCGGCTTCTGTCAGGAGGCCTGCCCTGTTGACGCCATCGTCCTGGGACCGAACTTCGAGTTCGCGACCGAGACACCCGAGGAGCTCTACTACAACAAGGAGCGCCTGCTTGCGAACGGCGACCGCTGGGAGCGGGCGATCGCTAGGAATATCTCGCTCGACGCCCCATATCGATGAGCCCGGCTAACTAGAGCGCGCACCTCGACCGTTCCTGAGATCATGCTTCAGATGGGGCTATCGACGCTTTCACACTTATTGAGAAAACCGACGTCTATGGGTGAAAGTCTCGCAGCGTCGCCGCCGATAGCCTCAAGGGCTTCAGCTGCGCTCAGCTTGCCGCGTTCAACGAGCTTGGCAGCAACGCACTCGATGGCGCTCCACACATTGGGCTCGCGCAAGATCGCATAGCACTCTGCCGAATAATCAGTGTAGCGTTGTGCCATCATATATGCATAGAGGAAGGCATGAGGCGTGCGCCATGAAATATCCTGAGCATGTAATGGCAATTAGGTCAGGGTACCGCTGGGAACCTGGCAGACATCATGTGGGGTTTCTGCGTGTGGAGACTGACTTACCCCTGCCCGGCAGCCCAGATCATGACGAGAAGGAATTTGCTGCCTTGTTGACATGGGCAGAAGCGTACCGCGACCGCCGCTATCCAAATCATATAGTTGAGTGGAAGGCCCTGAATGCCCAAGGCCCTAGGCAAGAGCGCCCAGCCGCCCCCCGTGGGGCGAGAGAAGCTACTCGAAATGGACGATGACATCGGGATCTGTGACCGGTGCAAACGACCGCTGATGAGGATCGACCGTTATGGCGAGGAGTTCGTAGGCTGCGTTGCCTGCAACCGATGGGGCTCTTCCAGTACCGATCTCTTCATGGAGTTGTCGGAGGATGACCTCCACGCTCTTGCGGACATGATGCGCACTACATGACGCAAGTGAACACCGGCCCGAGCAAACCCTAAGCCATGGAGAATGTGCCCAAGCTAGTGGCGCAAGCGACCGAGCAAGTCGTCTGGTCCTGCGCGCCAGGGCAGCACGCGGTGATAGCCGATAGCCTCGGTTATAAGGTTCATCTCGTCACCATCGTTGCCTACGTCATGGCTGAGGCCGCGCAACCCTGCGCCAAGTCGGAAGACATTGCACTCGCAGATCAGTCGCTGGTGTGCTGGGCTGCCGCTACGAAACTGCGCCTAACACCAGAGAGAAGTTCAGGATCATCTGGCCGGGGGCTGAGCCGCATCGCGACCACGGCAAGCCTAACTGAAGGCACCACCATGGGCGTCGTGATCGCTGGGTCACTCGCCCCTAAGCACGGAGATTTGAATTGAATGTCTCCGACATTAGGCATTCGATCACGAAAGGGCGGGAAGAATCCGTCAAACCCCAAGGAGGTATCGATGCTTAGAGCGTATGTCACATCCGCCGTTGCGGGCGCTTTCTTGCTTGGCATGGCCACGGCAGCCCTGGCCCTAACCGGCGAGTACGACAACATGTGCACGATGGGTCTCGCAATGGGCAAGGACATAAAGACCGACTGCTCCATCAATGGGCAGATTGGAGGCAAGACCTATTGCTTCGGCAGTGAAGAGGCCAAGACCGAGTTCATGAAGGCCCCTGAGGCCAATCTCGCTAAGGCGCAGGCCTACTACTCTAAGAAGAAAGGGTAGGCTGCGACTGCTAAGGACGAACTGCACGGCCCCCGCTTAGCGGCGGGGGCCTTTGTGCGTCGAGGCGTGCGGGAGGGCGGAAAGGGCCGAGATGCCTTGAAAATGAAGGCTGCAGCCGATCCCGTCGCCACATAACCGCCCTGTGACTTTCCGGTAACGCGGCGGACTTATTCCAGCATGCCTTTAAGCTGCCTGAGAATTGCCACGCTCGCGGGCGAGCGTTTACGCACTCAGATTCGCGCGTACGAGAGGAAATCGTAAGCCTCAACGGGGGAAGCCCGGCTCAACGGCCGGGCTTTCATTTTTTGCACGCCACAAGAATTCAACAATCAGTCAGGCGGGCTCGGGCACTCATCATGGACACTAAAGACCCATACGCTCTTCAAGTGCCCGTTCAACTGAAAAAGAAGAAGCCCCGACGGGGGGACGGGGCTTCTTCGGTTCCTCTGGGGGAACAATGTGACGGGAGGGAAGCCGTCACTGGTTCTTGCGTAGCACTTGGGGAGGTGAGAACAACCCCCTCAATCATGAACATTTTGTCATGACTTAAGAAGAAGCCCCGGCCAAGGTGGATGACCGGGGCTTCCCAACCAAAGGAGTGATCGCAGGGAACGATCACCGCAATCCCCATAGCACGACCTCCGGCCAAGCGAACCGGCATAACTGGGGAGGGGCCGCCGCTTTTCAAGACACGTGTCCTTAGAAGCCTCCCGAGTTCAATTCTTGCAGAGGAAGCGGTGATGGCCATTCTACACGTGCGAGACAGTGAGCGCGGGCGCCGACGATGAGCATGTCCGCTGATGGGGATAAAACGGACATCCCTCATATCCGCTCTTATGTTCGCTAATGACCCTAAGCGGACATCGATTCCAATTGGCGGGATCGCAGTGTCCGTCCTAACAAAAAATATTGCATCGTGGCAGCAGGCTAAGTGGAGATTAAGGATTGGCAAGTGCGCGGTCTGATAGCCCGCAATGAGGAACATCATCAGCAGGCAGTGACAACAACACAACCATGGCGAAACGCATTATCCCCGATCATTGCTGCGGTCTGATAATCGACGTCCAAAGGTTTTTTTTGGTGCAGGTGGACAAGCGACTTCGTTCTAACATCATGACGAACACAAAGAATTTTGTCCGCCTGCTCGGCCACTTCAGAATTCCGATCGTTGTGACCCTTGAGAGGCCCGTTGGTAAAAAGGGCGCCCTGCCTCAGGAGATTAGCAAACACTTGAGTGGTCTCTCAGAAACGTTCGAAAAAGATTTCTTCGACTTGTGCAAGGAGAAGGAGATAAAGGGTTACCTTGGCCGCCTGAAGAAGCAACAGGTTATCGTGGCCGGTTGCGAAACTGATGTCTGTGTTCTCCAGTCGTGTCTTGGCCTGCTGAGCCTTGGATATGAGGTCTACGTGGTGGAAGAACTCCTATTTTCTTCATCGCGCAATGTCAACTCGGCGATTGCGAGAATGAAAGCCGAAGGCGCCATTTTCCTTACGTACAAGAGCCTCTACCACGAGCTGGTTGAGTCCGTGGAGGACGGTCGACATACGGAAAAGAGCCTTGAGACATTCAACCTTTCCGACGACCTTCCTGATTCGGCAGTTCAATGGCCCCTGACGCCGAGGCGGCAGAGAGATTAGAGCATCTGTGTTGCGGCTCGAGGGCGTTCAGCGCCTGAATGGTCAGGCGGCGGCAACAAACGGACGCATCGCTGTTGCCGATCGCAGGGTCATCATGTCTGTTGCTATCGCCGGGTACCGATAAAGGTGATTTCTGCCTCAGAATCGTCCCTACCACGGTGTATGATTAGCGAATGATAGCCGGCCGACGACCCTCGGCTGAGCACAACCCACGATCTGCTCTGCTGCGTTTGACAGCAAACTCGGATTGAGTCGGGGTCCAGTTGGTCGGTTATTCCATGGAGGATATCATGGAACACCGAACATCAGCTGAGTTCAAAGGCTACGCGGCGGTCATTCGTCCGCAGGAACTCTCGAAGAAAGAACTTCTCGAGAGGTGGGCCCTGGCACTTGAAAAACGAAAGGGCTCCCGCCTCTGCACCCTGAGAGAGACCGAACACAAACCGCCGAAGGAACAGGTAACTCTGAGGCAAGAAAACTCCCCGTTGACCGTTGCCTTCGAGGATCCGGTGCTGCGATCGGCCGGTCTGGCGAGCGATCAATTTGGCGAGGTCGCACGCTTTTTTGAGCTATCACCTTGGCAGCTTCACGACGTGGTGTGTAACTGCCATTTTGGGGAGACTGTGGCCGCCGAGGTGGTAGCGGCACGCGTGCGGCGCTTGTCAGGACAAACTCGTAGCTTCACGGCATTTGCCTGTACCTATGCAATTGCCGCTGCGTTTTGGCCGGAGCTGTTCTGCTGAGCCATTAAATTCCGGAAACCCGGGCGCGGAGATTTCACCGTTAAACAGGTAATCGGTCGCCGTGCGGCATGAGAATGACCCCGGGACAGCGACGCTCCGATCGCGCATAACGGAGCCTGGCACGGCACCCTTCAGGGCGGTGCGCGAGCGCGCGCCCCCATGAAGCGGCCACGGGTGCGGATAGCAACGTCGAGCATTTACAGCGGCACCTTCTCCAGCGCAAGATCCGGCTCCCCGCAAAGCGCGAGCATCCTCGCGCGCACCGCATCGCGCAGGCGGACGGCGGCGCTGAAGCCGCTTCCATCAGCCCGCAGCGCTTTCCCGATGTGCACACTTATGTTGCTCGGCCGGGGAAACCATTGTCCGCCGCGCAAAGCCGACCGCGTGCCGCTGATAACGATGGGCACCACCGGAATGCCGGCGTCCGCGGCAACAAGGAAAGATCCGAGATGAAATCCGATGAGGCCGGGCATCCGGGTCAGCGTACCTTCCGGAAACGAGACGATGCGCTCCCCGGATAGCGATGCCTCGAGCACGTTGCGCGTGTCTTCAATGCCGCCTTTTACGTCCGTTCTGCGCACGAACAGAGTGCCGATGCGGCGCAGGAATGGACCGGCTACCCGCTGACCCGCCAGCTCCTCTTTGGCAACAAAGGAGAGCGGACCCGGGATCACCGCCGATAGCACTAGATGATCCAGATAGCTGGAATGGTTGACGGCGAGCAGCACGCTCCGCGCAGGGATCGGCTCTTCCACGCTGACCTTGGGCGACAGCCCCGTAAGCCACAAAAAGGTGCGTGCCACGTAGTGGATCACCTGGTGGCGCCAACCTCGGCTCGGCAGTAGGAGAACCGCGGACCAGACCACGCCGGCGCCTGCGACCAGCACCGCCCACCAGTAGCCTGCGTAGACGAGGTCGAAGATCCTACGCCGGAGACGGCGGGCACGATGGCCAAGCCCGGACAAGGAGAGCCTAGTCAGCTGCCACCACAGCGCATAGCCCTTTTGCGCAAGCGAGCCGCTCTCGTATAGGGTGCGCGCCGCGGACCGCCGTAGTTTGCCGCTGGAGGTCTTCGGTACCGTGCGAGGCGGCGCCAGCACCACCTCATCCGGCGCGATATCGAGTTGCGTCTTCGTCACCTCGACAATCTTAGTTCTCAGCGCTTCGATTTTGCTGGGCTGGGTGAGGCGCGTCTCAACGAGCAGCACGAACCGCTCGGTGCTTGCGCCCCCAAATGTGCTTGGAAACGCCGCCACGCCCCCCTTGCGCACGCCTTCCACTCCGCCGACGAGTTCTTCCAACTCATGAGGGTAGATGTTGCGCCCAGCCTTGATAATCATATCCTTGATGCGGCCCGTGATGAACACATCACCGCTGGCGATGTAAGCCCGGTCTCCGCTCTCCAGCCATTCGCCGTCAAACAGCGCCTTAGTCTTCTCCTCATTTCGGAAGTAACCCCGTGTCGCGGACGGCCCTTTGAACTGGAGTCGGCCCTCTGCTCGTTCGGGAAGCTCGACGCCGGCCTCATCGACAATCCGAACCTCATGCCCAGCGATTGGTCGGCCGCAGGCCACAAACTCAAGCGCACTCGCGTCCCCTGGCTGTGCCGTCCTCGCCTGTCCATCACGGGAAAGCGCTGACCGCTGTATCCTGTCGACGATTGGTCCTCGCCCGACAGGAGGGAAGGTAAGGCCGACAGCGTTCTCGGCCAGTCCAAAGACGGGAGCCATGGCTTTGGGTGGAAATCCGTACTTGGCAAAGCGAGCGGTAAAGCGCGCGATCGTGGCAGGACTGACCGGCTCCGCTCCGTTCATCAGCATCCTGAGCGAGCTGAGATCGAGACCCTCGATGTCCTCGTCGCGCACATTCTTGCAGCACAGTTCGAAGGCGAAATTTGGCGCTGCCGAAAGCGTGGCCCGATGGCGGCCCATCGCGCGCAGCCATCTTCCTGGATCGGCGAGAAAGGCGAGAGGCGGCATGATGACCGTCGGGACGCCATAGTGGAGCGTGCCAAGCCAAGCGCCGATCAGCCCCATGTCATGATAGAGCGGTAGCCAGCTCACGAATACGTCCGACGAGCTTGCATCGAGCGCCTCACCCATCGCGCGAATGTTCGCCAGAAGGTTTGCGTGCGTCAGAACCACGCCCTTGGGGTCGCCGGTGCTGCCGGATGTGTATTGGATCAGCGCAATTGTGTCCGGGCCGGCCGGTAGGGGCTGCGCGATGGCTCCCGCGCGCGACAATGCTTCGACCGTCTCCACATGTTGCAGGTCCTCGGCCAACCCCAGCATCAGCTGGCCAATGTTACGGATTTCGGACCCGATAATGAGAAGGCTCGCACCCGCATTCCTCAGAATGCCGGCTTGCCGCCGCAAATGATCCTCGACCTGCGCCCGCCGAAACGGCGGATAGACGGGAACGGGCACGCCCCCCGCATAGAGCACGCCGAAGAAGGCCTCGAAAAACGCTGCCTCCGTCGGCAGCATGATGGCCACGCGATCGCCGGGTGCCAGCCCCCGCTCGATCAACCCGGCGGCTACGGTGCGACTCACCCGATCGAGTTCGGCATAGGAAATCGTCTGTTCGTCGTCCTCGCTCCGCCATAGCAGCACGTGTGGGCGATCGCCGTGTGAACGTACGTGATGACCCAGAACCCCGATCAGGGTCGCCGCGGAGAACGGCGCGACGACCTCAGGCAGCTCCGAGAACTCCGACGGCGGCGCTTCCATCGCCGCCGCGCGATCCGGCGCTGCTGCAAGAAGCGCCTGCAGAAGGTCACGCGGCGAACTTGCATCCGCAAGCAACCGGTCAGGCAGGCGAACCTTGAATGCCCGATCGATTCGCAGCACCAGCTCGGCGCGGCCCAGGCTGTCGAGCCCCAGATCCCGGTCAAGATCGCTATCGAGGGTGACAGCGACCCTGCGATGCATATGGGGGTGCAGCTCCCAAACCAAGCCCCTCACGAGGCGGCAGAGCTTTGCAGCAACCTCGGGACCGGCTTTCTCCGGACCGTCTCCAATTAAACGCGGCGAGGAGTCGATCATTTAGCAAAACGCTCCCTAATTTGCGGCTTGCAAATGAACGGCTCAGATGCCGGCCGCTCGAATTAGGGGAACCCTTCTTAGTTGCCTCTTGTCGTTCACAGCGATCAACAAGCCGCTGCCGGCGCTACTCCGCCATCAATTTCAGGGCGTCGAACACAGAAGCGCCCGGATGAATGGCGTGAACGTCGGCGGCGTTTTTGCCGTTTTGTTCTGTCCTTGCCCGGGTTCTACTTCGGTGTTTCGCGCATACATTTCAAAGTTGTGACGGACCCCGCCTTCGTTCAAGAGACGATCTCGAGCGGGGTGCCGAACGGGCGGACGCCGGTTGCCAGCCAGCACGTCGGCAAGTGGTCGGATAACGGTTATGCCGGGCCCCATCTGGTGTGGCACCGCCTTCATCTGACCCGCATAGGGGCCGTCCAACCCGAAATCCGTGAAGAGCACAATCATACCTGTGGGACAGACGGGAGCTCGAACAATGCGAGTTCGAGGCTCTCGACGAGCTGTGCCATGAACGAGAAATCAAGAGTGTCGATACGGTCGCTGGGAAGGTGGTAGTGGGGGTTGCGGAAGAAGGCCGTATCGGTGACCATAAGCGCCGGCCAACCGGCGTCCCAGAATGAGGCGTGATCACTCAGGCGTGTGGCCGGCAAGATCCATCCATCGAAGGGCAAGAAAAGCGACTCTACCGGCAGGCCCCTATTGTTGCGGAATCCCCTTAGAACCGCACGTCCGAATCGTCGCGACGGCCAGTTCCCTACGATCCCGATGAAGTTGCCTTGGGCAGGATAACCGGGCCAGCGGGAGACAAATGGATAGTGCTGGCGGGGCGACGTATAGCCGACCATCTCCAGGATGAGCGCCCCGAGCACAGAGTCGCCCTTGCTCCGGCAGGCACGCACGAAGACGCGGCTGCCTTGGTGGTCTGTCCAAAACGCTGGCGGCTCCTCGAGCGTGAAGGCAGCGAAAAGAACGGGCGCCTTCAGATTGGCTTCCGGCAGACGCCGGGCCAGCTCTAACATGACCGCCACGGCGCTCGCATTGTCATCTGCACCCGGCGTCGTCGCTACGGTGTCGTAATGTGCGCCGACGACATAATACGCAGATGCCCCGGTAGTGGCTGGAGCCGTGGCGAGTAAATTGACCACTCGCTGGCCGTGGTATTGGTAGGGCTGCTCTCTTACCGAGAGCCCCGCGTTTTCGAAGGCAGATTGGATATAGGCCGCCGCTCGCGCTAGGCTGTCGCCGACAAAGGGTGTGCGCGGGCCGATGTCGACGGTGAGAGCCTTGACATGTTCGAGCAAAGCATCGCGAACGATCTCAAGTTCACGAGCGGAGAATACCCTTCGTCGAGGATAGCCCGTTACCCCATCAGTGCAACCGCTTACTTCTCTGAAAGGACCTCATCGAGCAGCGCGAGCACAGCCGAATGGCCTCTTATGTCGTTGATCTTGACGAGGGTAGTGCTGCCGTGGAGTGGCCGCAGCGCTGCGATTGCTAGATCGTGGGCCCGACGGTGATCGTTGGTGATTTGATAGGCCGCCGCTATTAAGGCGCCCAGGCCACAGCGCCTTACCGCCATTTGATCTGTTGGATCCACTGAACGGCCATTTGCATCCCTCGCCAGCTCATTACGGCACCAGTGCTGCTCGTCCTCGATAAGGACTTGCGCTCTTTCTACAATCTGAAGCTTGAGCGGTCTCGACATGGTTCCACCTCAAATCCTACTCATCTGATTTGTCAATGCGGCGTGAGAGGCTCGGGGAACGTGCCGAGAGTCCGAATTTGGCACTTCTGCGACATTCACGCCGCGCATCGGTTCGATTTCCGTCGTGCGCGCGGATAAGCTGTGGGGATAGCGGGCGTTACACCGGCAGCTATCTTGGCCGATCCAACGGCTGGCGCGCCATCGCGATCCTGGCTGACATCGGCCAAGCTTCACTCGTCGGACGCATCCCCATATTATCAATTATGACTTTGCCAGCGCGGAGGCAACTAGGCTGCTGAGGGCATGAACGGAGTTTTTCCGACCTCCGCTTCTTACGAGTGAAGCCGACCTCGCGTCGCTACCGAGCACGCTTGGCGGCGCCATGTCGAGTGCAAGTGATCCGCGCGTTAGGAGTTGCGGGACGAGGCGGCGGCGGAGCGGCGCCCACGTCGCGGGTTTCAACGTAGCCGTCCTGGTCCGCCTTCTTCGGGTCAGCTGCTCCGCTGGCACATCGGCTGGAAAAGAAGCAACAAATTGATTCAATTCAGGCTCAAGGTGTGCAGCAGCACTCATGGCCCCTGCCAGAGCCTAATAGTCCATCCCACCCATGCCGCCGCCCGGCATGGCCGGAGAGCCAGAATCCTTCTTCGGCCTTTCGGCGACCATCGCTTCCGTTGTTACCAGCAGGCCAGCGACCGAACTCGCGTCCTGTAAGGCGACCCTCACGACCTTGGCGGGGTCGATGATGCCCTTCCCGATTAGGTCACCGTATTCGCCGGTTTGGGCGTCATAACCGAAGGAGGGCGACTTATGGTCGGTCACCTTGCCGACCACGATCGAGCCTTCGACGCCGGCATTCTCGGCGATCTGGCGGATCGGCGCCTGGAGCGCCCGGCGGACGATGTTGATGCCGGCCTCCTGGTCCTCGTTGTCGCCTTTGACCTTCAGGGATTTCGCCGCCCATAGCAGAGCGACACCGCCGCCGGGCACGATGCCCTCCTCGACCGCGGCGCGGGTCGCGTTCAGCGCATCGTCGACGCGGTCTTTCCTCTCCTTCACCTCGACTTCACTTGAACCCCCGACCTTGATCACGGCAACGCCGCCGGCGAGCTTGGCCAGCCGCTCCTGCAGCTTCTCCTTGTCGTAGTCAGAGGTCGTGTCCTCGATCTGCTGCTTGATCTGAGCGATGCGGGCCTCGATGTCAGTCTTCTTGCCCGCGCCGTGGATAATAGTGGTGTCATCCTTGGTGATGGTCACGCGCTTGGCGCGCCCCAGCATCTCCACGGTGACGTTCTCGAGCTTGATGCCGAGATCCTCGGAGATGAGCTCACCACCGGTGAGCACGGCGATATCCTGCAACATGGCCTTGCGGCGATCGCCAAATCCGGGGGCCTTTACGGCCGCGACCTTTAAGCCGCCGCGCAGCTTGTTGACCACGAGGGTGGCGAGCGCCTCGCCCTCGACGTCCTCGGCGATCACCAAGATCGGCTTGCCGGCTTGGACGACCGCCTCAAGCAGCGGTAGCAGCGACTGCATATTCGAGAGTTTCTTCTCGTAGATGAGGATGTAGGGACTCTCGAGCTCGGCCATCATCTTTTCGGCATTGGTGATGAAGTAGGGCGAGATATAGCCGCGGTCGAACTGCATGCCCTCGACCACTTCGAGTTCGCTTTCGAGGCTCTTCGCCTCCTCCACCGTGATCACGCCCTCATTGCCGACTTTTTGCATGGCCTTGGCAATCATCTGGCCGATTTCCTTTTCGCCGTTTGCGGCGACCGTGCCGACCTGAGCGATCTCCTCCGACGACTTGACCTTCTTGGCCTGCCGCGCAATGTCCTTGACGACCTCGTCTACTGCCATATCGATGCCACGCTTCAGGTCCATCGGGTTCATACCGGCCGCAACCAGCTTGATCCCTTCCTTCACAATCGCCTGAGCCAGCACTGTCGCAGTGGTGGTGCCATCACCGGCGATGTCGCTGGTCTTCGATGCCACTTCGCGCAGCATTTGCGCGCCCATGTTCTCGAACTTGTCCTCGAGCTCGATCTCCTTGGCGACGGTGACGCCGTCCTTGGTGACGCGCGGCGCGCCGTAGCTCTTGTCGAGGACGACATTGCGGCCCTTTGGCCCGAGCGTCACCCTGACAGCGTTGGCGAGGACGTCGACGCCATGCAGCATCTTGTCGCGAGCGTCAGTGGAAAATTTGACGTCCTTGGCAGCCATTTTGATTCTCCTAAGTTGAACTATTGAAAGGCTACGGCAAGCCTATGCGGCCTTCCTGCTGGCCTTGGCGCCTTCGAGCACGCCCATGACGTCGGACTCCTTCATGATGAGGAGTTCTTCGCCGTCGATCTTCACTTCTGTGCCTGACCATTTGCCAAACAACACTCGATCGCCTGCCTTGAGATCGATAGGGATGAGTTTGCCTGCTTCGTCACGCCCGCCAGGACCAACGGCGACGACTTCGCCTTCTTGCGGCTTTTCCTTGGCGGTGTCGGGAATGATGATCCCGCCCTTCGTCTTCTCTTCGCCTTCAAGACGGCGAATAACGACGCGGTCATGTAGGGGTCTGAATTTCATGGGGTTCCCCTTGGGATTGCTGGGAGTTCGGGATCGGGTGCTTTTGGCACTCGTAGAAGAAGAGTGCTAGTCCCTATAATTGGGCACGCTCGAGCGAGAAAGCAAGGCAGCGCATCGTCGTAACTTTGACCCTAAGCGAAGTCACCAGCTCTTCCCCTCTCGCTCGGTTCGCAACGAACCGTAAGAGATACAACCATTACAGGTAATAACTATATATCACGCGCAGGGCTTGTAATGTACGTGCTCAAGCCCCATATTGTTTATTACTGGCACGCCGAACTGGGCGCTGACGGTAAAGACTACCGTGCCAACTCCGTGCACGCCCCCTTTCCGGAAATTCTCAGCAGTCGAGTGCCTTTAAGGGCTCGAGGTCCGCGGTGCAGTGGGAGGCGCCATTTGGGTCTCGAGCCCGGGCCCGTGCCTTCGAATATTCGCCACACCGAAACCATGAGGCAGTGTCATGACTGCTACCTTCAATCCCCAAGCTGCCGCCGAGCAGGCCCGCAAAAATTATCGGGACGTGACGACTTAACTCGGTCACCTCGGTCTCAACACCTCTGTTCCGGAGGCAGTGCGAGCTATGGCCGAGAAGACCGTGGCTCAGACCCGCGAAGTCTATGACAGCTCCAAGGATGCGCTCGACGCAGATGCGCTCGACGCATCAATCACGACGTTTGAAAGAACTTTCGATGCGGCGGGCCAAAGCGCTGCAGCGTTCAACCGCAAAATCATCGCCATCGCCCAACGGAATGTAAGTTCCGTATTCGACCTGGCCAAGAGCTTGGCGGGCGCCAAGAAGCTTACCGATATCGTGGAGTTGCAGGCGGCCTATTGGCGCAAGCAGTTCGACGTACTGACGGCTCAGGCCGAGGAAGTGCGCACGCTTTCGACCAAGGTGACGGCGGACACGGCCCAGTCGATGGAGGAGCATGTGGCGCGTGGTGTGGATGAGTTGGGGAGGGTGCACTGATTTAGGACCAGCCCAATTTAGGACTACGGCAATGACCATTCCCTATTACGTCAATGAACACACATCGGATATTCGGGCGATCAAGCCTGGCTGGTATGGGATGGAGAGCGGTGGCAAGCTCTCGTCCGGGCCGTTTCAAAACGAGGAGAAATGCCTCGCTGGGATCACTCACGCGAAGGGCAAGTTTCGAGCATCGCCCTGGTTGGCGCGGGCCACCGCGAGGAGCAATTTTCGAGCATCGCCCTGGTTGCGGACCATCAAGTGTCCCGAGTGTGGAAACGAGCACGTCCGGCTGTGCACTCGCTTAGATGAATATGGCCGGGTATGGACTGACAACTCCTGCGAGACCTGCGGACACACGCTCAGCCTCAAAGAGATCGGGACCTTATCGGCTTCATGCGGTCAACGGAACGCATTATGAAAAGCCTTGTAACGCTCCTTGCCCTCATTCTCGTCGCTGGATTCAGTGCGGCCACTCCCAAAAGTCAGGTTGCCTGTGACAAGGCGGGCATGAACTGGGATGCGACAGCTACTGCACCTAGCGCAAAGTGCAGCTCTGCTTTTGCGTGATAGGCCGGGCCAAGAATTGAGGTTGGCAGTGAAATTAAAATACGCCACCGCCACGCAAAAAAAAATGGCCGACGCAAATAATCTATGCGACGCCTTTGATCGCGCCGCACTTGGCCACCCGGCTGAGGTTGTTTTTAATGCAGCGGTGGTCCTGCTGGCCAACGTGATCGCGCATCAGTCAGAGACCTTCTCCGAGGCTGAAGATGCTACCGACAAATTAGGCGTGATGGTGTGCAGGATGGCGCACGCGCTAATGAGGCACGAGGCCAACCAAGAGGCGGGAGCTGGTGACCGACGCGCGCGCTGACTTTTCGCGCGCCAGGCTTGGCTATGCCGCCGCAATTACCCGCTCTTGCCATTGGTTGCCGTTGCCGCCCAGAACGCGACCGCGGCGTTGAACTCCCGCGCATGGAAGGCGCACGCCTCGAGTTCCTGCCGCATCGCCGGCAAAGCGTCCGAGCCGCCGGGCGCAATCAAAGAACCCTGGGGCCTCGAGGCCGCCCCGCGCCTTACTGATGGCGATGGCGGCGTTAAACGGGCGGGCGGTCGCCGCGTCCTCCGCCATGAGATGCTCCAACGCCTCGGTCACCTGATGAATCCTGTGCCGGGGCGTCAGCGCCCGTGCCTTTGCAAGCTCTTGGTAGGTGGTCGGAATTCGCCGCCCGGCGATCTTTTGCAGGTGCTTCCGAAGCCTTAAAGCGATCGTCTGAAGGCGGTTCCCATCGGGGTTCGTCGTTACGGCGAGGTCCTCTGCTATGAATGTCATCACGCCTTCCTCACAAGATTGAACAGACTCAATGGATCGTTGTTTGTTGGTGCGTGCGCGGCTCAGGCAGCCCTCGCCTCTCTGCTCATGACGCGGCGGGCGTCGGTGCAGATCCGCTCGACCATCGAGGCGAATCCGTTCGAGCGCTGCGGCGTCAAGTGCTCGGCCAACCCGAGACCCCGAAACACGCCCTCCGCATCGATCCGAACGATCTCGTCCGCGCAACGACCCGAGTAGATCGCAAAGAGGATGGCGATCAGGCCCCGCACGATATGAGCGTCGCTGTCGCCCTTGAAGTTGAGGCGGGGCGCGGCCCCGGCGGTGGCGCCATTGACCTCGGTCGCGAGCCAGACCTGACTGGCGCAGCCGCGAACTTTGTTCGCCTCCGTTCGCGCCGCTTCCGGCAGCGGAGGCAGAGCGCGGCCGAGCTCGATCACGTAGCGATAGCGTTCCTCCCAGTCATCCAGGAGCTGGAAGTCCGCGAGGATGTTCTCGAGCGTCATGGGTCTTGCAGCTCATCTGCGACAGGAGACACCACGTCGCCAGCCCCGGCCTCTGCTCCAGTTCCGATGTCGCTGTCGCCAGGCTTGGGCTGAAAATAGACGCAGAGGAGACCAGCATCCTCTGGCGCGATCGCAACGCCGAACAGCAGGCATTCGAGGGCCGACCGGGTCGCGCTCGTTGAGCTGCAGCAGCTTGCTTCACCGAGGTGCGCGCAGTCCTGGCAAACACCGAAGTGCGGATGCGGCCCCTCGCAGCTACCGTGGTCAGCACTTGGTGCAGGGCGTGGTGCATCGCGGTTTGCTCTTCCGCGTCGAGCGAGTCCACGGCGCACACCAGACCTTCGAACGGATCGCGCGCAACCGCTTCGTGACCTTTATCCGTCAGTCGCAGACTGACGCTTCGCCCGTCCGCCTCCGATCGCTGTCGGACCAAGTACCCACCTGTCTCAAGCGCCTTGATGGTCTGTGTCGCGGTGCCACGGGTCGTCGCTTGAAATTCCGCGAATGCGGACGGGGTGCGGGAAAACGAGTTGGCGCGGGCGAAGAAGCGCAGCGCAATCCATTGGGCGGGGCTGAGGTCGCCGTGATAGCCCTCGGCTTGCACGAGTCGTCCCAGCAGCAGCAGCAGTTCCGCCGTTTCGCGCGCTGACAAGATTGCCTCTTTGGAAATATAATAGTGTTTCGAAATCAAGTTGACAACCGAACGGACCCTGATAATTTTGTTTCGAAACTAGTTGCGCTGATCATGGCCCGCACCGCGGCCGCGCCGATCCTTAGGGCCAATCCGACCCACCCCGGCATTTTGAGGAAATCCGGTGGTTCCCAATGCCGGCCGCTATGCCGGGTGCGCCCGGAGGAATTTGATCCAATGGATTCGATGCGGAACTATCAATTTGAAGTGGAGTACGACGGCTCCGCCGTTGAGCGTCCGGCCGACGTCGCCGCTTTCCGGCGCGCCAAAGTAGCTGGGATCGATTCAGGTCACGAGCTTGACTCGGACAGGCTCGAACCCGGCGTGCCCATGCGCCGGGATGGCGCAGCCGCCATCGGCAGCATCGCGAATCAGGTCGACGATGCGCCGCGCTTGAGTGACCCTCTCGACGCGTACTTCCGTCACCTCGACAATACCGAGTTGCTTTCCCGCGACGAGGAGCTCGCGCTTGCAAAGCGGATCGATGAGGCGCAGCGGACGTTGCTGATTTGCCTCTGCCGAATTCCTCTGATCGTCGAGCGGGTCGGTACCTGGGGAGACAAATTGCGCGAGGGGCGCATTCGCTTGAGTTATTTGCTTGATGCCGTCCCGTCGAATGAGCTCGAAGCTTCCGAAGACGGCTTTCCTGGCGATGATGGTAACCTCGAGGTAAGCGCCGAAGCGGTGGACCTTATCGCGCGGGTAGAACTCGTTGCCGCCCTAAGTCCCGAGATCGCCGGTCTTGCTCGGAAGCGCATCGCGGCGCTCGCTCGTGGCAAGGAGCTTTCACGGCGTGAACGCAGGCGGCTTGACGAGCTTCTGTCGCGCGCCGTGGCGGAGATTGTCGGCCTGCATTTGCAGCAGGACCGGATTTCGGATCTTGTGGCCGAGGTCGACACCGAGGCTCGGAGTCTACGCCGGACGGAGCGAGAGCTGTTGTCGCTGGCCGAAGGCTGCGGCATCGCACGCGCGGAGGTGATCGACCGCCTGTTTGGGCGCGAGCTCGGTCCGGACTGGATCGGCGAGGCCGCATCTCTATCCGACAGGAGCTGGTGCACATTCATGCAAACGCATGCGCAGCGTCTGGCTGAGCTTCGTGCCGACTTCGAGGCTGTAGCCTGGCGGCTGGGCTTGCCGCTGTCTGAGCTGCGTCTTGCCCTTACCGAGATCTACCAGGCGCGGCGAGAGCAGAAGCGGCTGCGCGAGGAGATGGTGCGTGCGCATCTCCGTCTCGTGGTTGCCATCGCCAAGAAGTATCGAGGTCACCGCTCCTTGGAGCTTTCCGATCTTATCCAGGAAGGCAATCTCGGTCTCATGCGTGCGGTCGAAAAATACAACTATCGGCATGGCGTCAAGGTCTCGACCTATGCCGTTTGGTGGATCCGGCAGTCGATCACACGCGCCATAGCCCACCAGGGCCGCATGATTCGCGTCCCCGAGCACATGGCGAAAACCGCAAGGAAGGTTCATCGCGCGCGGAGCAAACTTCAACAGCACGGGCGCGAGCCAGGGGCCGACGAGATTGCCGCGCGCTCGGGCATTGCACAGGCTCAAGTCGAGCAGGCGCTGTCGCTGGTGCAAGACCCCACTTCGCTTGATATCCCAATCGGCGAGGATGGCGATGCCACATTGGC
Source organism: uncultured Alphaproteobacteria bacterium (assembly GCA_963818165.1). Classification (GTDB taxonomy): domain Bacteria; phylum Pseudomonadota; class Alphaproteobacteria; order Rhizobiales; family Methyloligellaceae; genus Methyloceanibacter. The sequence continues at coordinate 299 of CAWFRD010000027.1, read as the reverse complement.
GGATCTCATCGAGGCGCCGGACGCTGTCAATCCTCATACCGCGGCGGAGGCTGCCGCGCTTCGAGAATGCGTGGCGGAGGTCCTGGCTGAGCTGACGCCCCGCGAGGAGCGCATTTTGCGGATGCGGTTTGGGATCGGAATGCCCGACCACACGCTCGGCCAGGTAGGCAAGTCGTTCGGCGTGACCCGCGAACGTATTCGCCAGATCGAAGCGAAGGCATTGCAGAAGCTGAGCCATCCGACCATGGCGCGCAAGCTGCTGACCTTCACAGAACGCTGATCAGGAGTGCGGCCAGGTC
>CAWFRD010000026.1:0-18071 GCA_963818165.1 uncultured Alphaproteobacteria bacterium | reverse complement strand
CCGGGTTCCGGCCGACTCGCTTTTCTTGCAAGCGCCAGAGCTCCCCTTCTCCTCGGGGGCTTTCTCATCGGGCTTGCCGTCCAGCGCTGGGACCTGCATCGGCGCCTCGCCTTCCATGTCATCCGGCGCGTTGGCGACCGCCCGCACAATCTGGTCGGCGGCGTGATGCTTACGACCGCGGCGCTCAGCATGTGGATCAGCAACACGGCGACGACCATCATGATGCTGCCCATCGCGCTGTCGCTGATCCTCATTGTGCTGCCGCAATCGGGTGCTGCCGACCGCAATGGCAGGAATTTCGCCACCGCCATGGTGCTTGGCGTTGCGTATACGTTGTCGGTCGGCGGCATGGGGACCCTGATCGGCTCGCCGCCCAATGCGCTCGCCGCGAGCTATCTGCAACAGTCATTCCATATCGAAGTCACCTTCGCCGAATGGATGGCCGTGGCCCTGCCGATTGCCGCGGTGATGCTCGTGATTGCCTATCTTCTTCTTACCCGCGCCGTCTTTCCCTTTTCCGCCGACTTCGCCGGCAGGCGTACCGATGTCGTGACGGACATGCTTGTCGAGATTGGACCCATGAGCACGCCCGAGAAGCGGGTTGCTATCGTCTTTGCCACTGTCGCCATGGGATCGCGATGGCGGGCGCGGTGGCCTTGTTCGCCATTCCCGCCGATTGGCGCAAGCGCGTTTTCCTCCTCGATTTGGCCACGGCGCGAAACGTGCCCTGGGAAGTTCTGATCCTGTTTGGCGGCGGCCTCAGCTTGGCGCAAGCCATCGACACGCATGGACGGGTGCGTCACTCTCCTTCCTGCACGGCGCGCACTTGGTCCTCGTCGTGGGCGGGATCAGTCTGTTGCTCGTGTGCATGACCGAGTTCATGAGCAACACCGCGACCACGGCGGCTTTTCTACCCGTCGCCGGAAGTCTTGCGCTCGCCTCGGGCGTGACCCGCTCTGGGTCGGCGTGCCGGTCGCTCTGGCGGCCTCGTCCGCCTACATGCTGCCCGTCGCCACGCTGCCGAACGCTATCGTGTTCGGCACGGGCTATGTGACGCTGGCGCAAATGCTTCGCGCGGGCTCTCCTCGCTTCGTTATCACGGCCGGCATCGCCATTGCCGCGTCCCTGGTCTGATGCCCACTTGCCCTTGGCGCGGTTAGGGACCAAGTTCCGGCCATGTATGCGGTCAAGGAAATCTATTACACGCTCCAGGGCGAAGGCATGCAGACCGGCCGCGCGGCCATCTTCTGCCGCTTCGCCGGCTGCAATCTCTGGTCGGGCCGCGAGGCGGACCGCGCCGGCGCCGTCTGCAATTTCTGCGACACCGATTTCGTCGGCACCGACGGGCCGGGCGGCGGCAAGTTCGCCGACGCCCAACGCCTCGCCCGCACCTGCCGCGCCGCCTGGCGCGGCAATTCGGGAACGCGGCCTTACGTCGTGCTGACCGGCGGCGAGCCGATGCTGCAAGTCGATGAGGTTCTCATCGCGGCGCTTCATGAGGAAGGCTTCGAAATCGCAATCGAGACGAACGGCACGCTGCCCGTGCCGCGCGCGATCGACTGGATCTGCGTGAGCCCCAAAGCCGGCGCGCCGCTCGAGCAGCGCTCGGGCGACGAGCTGAAGCTCGTCTACCCCCAAGAGGCGCTCGACCCCCGCGCCTTCGAGGACCTTGCCTTCTCCCATTTCCTGATCCAGCCGATGGACCAGGGGGCGAAAACCGCCGGCAATCTCCGCGCGGCAATCGCCTATTGCCAGGCTCATCCCAAATGGCGCATGAGCGTGCAGACCCACAAGCTCTTGGGCCTGCCCTAAGCCCTAGTGCGGGCGCGAAAAATCCCCTAAACGACTGCCATGCGGATCTACAAGGAGTTCGGCTTCGAGGCCGCCCATTTCCTCCCTTCGGCGCCCCCGGGGCATCCCAACGCGCGCATCCACGGCCATTCCTTCAGAGTGCGCGTGACGATCGACGGCGAGCCTGACGGCAAGACCGGTCTCGTCATGAATTTGGAAGATGTTGAGGCGGCCGTCGGCGATGTGCGCGAAGCGCTCGACCACCGCTTCCTCAACGAGGTCGAGGGGTTGTTGCAGCCGACGCTCGAACGGATCGCGGCGTGGCTGTGGGATCGCCTGCACAACCGGCTGCCGGGGCTCGCCGAGATCGAGGTCGCGCGCGATTCCTGCCACGAAGGCTGCGTCTATCGGGGTCCCCGTCCCCGGCTCGCGGCGGAGTAAGGCAATGGCGCGCAAGATCAGCGGATTGAAGCAGCTCGGCGCCAAGACGCCGCGTGCCAAAACGCCGGCGGAGGCGACGCTCGAGCGCGTGCCGAACCCGCATCCCGATACGGTCTATATCGCCCGCTTCACCTGCCCTGAGTTCACCTGCCTCTGCCCCGTCACGGGTCAGCCCGACTTCGCGCATTTCGTCATCGACTATGCGCCGCGCTCCTGGCTGCTCGAATCAAAATCGCTCAAGCTCTATCTCGCGAGCTTCCGCAACATTGGCGCCTTCCACGAGGACGCGACCGTCGCCGTCGGCAAGCGCGTCGTCGAGCTCATCGATCCCGCCTGGCTCAGGATCGGCGGCTATTGGTATCCGCGCGGCGGCATCCCCATCGACGTGTTCTGGCAATACGGCACCCCGCCCGAGGGCGTGTGGATTCCGGAGCAAGGCGTCGCGCCCTATCGCGGACGGGGTTGTAGCGGCGCTTCGCTAGGCGATCGATCTCGATTAACTCCTCGAGCAGAGGCTCGAGCGCGGAGAGCGGCAACATGTTGGGACCGTCAGACGGCGCGCGGTCGGGGTCCTGATGCGTCTCGATGAAGAGACCGGCAACGCCGACAGCGACTGCCGCACGCGCAAGCACCGGCACGAAGCGCCGTTCGCCACCGCTCGCCGTCCCCTGCCCTCCCGGCTGCTGCACCGAATGGGTCGCGTCGAAGATGACAGGCGCGCCGGTCTCGGCGAGAATGGGGAGCGCGCGCATGTCCGAGACGAGCGTGTTGTAGCCGAAGGAGACGCCGCGCTCGGTGACGAGCACGTTCGGATTGCCGGCGCCAAGTAGCTTCGCAACGACATTCCGCATGTCCCATGGCGCCAGGAACTGGCCCTTCTTGACATTGACCGGTTTGCCAGCACGCGCGGCAGCGATCAGGAGATCGGTCTGACGGCAGAGGAAGGCAGGGATTTGCAGGATGTCCACCCCCTCGGCCAGCGCCCCGCATTGGTCGGCCTCATGCACGTCAGTCGTGACGGGAAGGCCAACTCGTTCCCTGATCTCGGCAAAGATGGGGAGCGCCGCATCGAGCCCGAGCCCGCGCGCGCTTGAGGCGCTCGTTCGGTTCGCCTTGTCGAAGGAACTTTTATAGACGAGCCCGATCTTGAGCCTTGCCGCGATCTCTTTCAGCGCCTCCGCCGTCTCGAACGCATGCGCGCGGCTCTCGAGCGCGCAAGGACCCGCGATCAGGGCGAACGGCAGGGCATTGCCGAATTTCGCGGTTCCGGCCGTAACGACGGCGCTCGGGGCCGGTTTCATGGCTTCATTCATGGCCGGACCATGCGACCCTGAGGCGCGGGCGTCAACAGGGGCGGCTCGGGCGCTCATGGACAAGCGCGCCGCCGATGGAAGTGGCGCGAACCGCCCTCTCGTCGCCGAGCGTCATCAGGATGAACAATGTCTCTTCAAGCGAGCGCGACCGCGCGGTCCGGAACGCGAGAAGCGGCGTTGCGGCGGGTCGAGCACGACGAGATCGGCCTCGCGGCCCGGCTGAAGCGAGAGCGCGGCCATGATGCCGGTTTGCACGTAGTGAATATGCGCGTCGATGAATCCGGCGGAGATGATGCAGCCGGAATAGCCGGCAATCGGGACATCGGCGGGAAGCTCACGCCGGAGATGGTGGTAGGGGCCGGCTGCCTCGATCAGGCCGTCGCGGCAGACGATGAGGCCGTCGCTCTCATGGTTGACGGCCTCGTCCGGTCCAACAAGAAACGGATCGCGGGCAAAGGAGACCAAAGTTCCCCTCAAGGCAATCGGCGTAGAAGGTTGTACCCGGACCATCGTTTTCGACCATCGCTCCCCTAGGCTCGGGCCGAGCTGTCTGGCATCATGGCGCGCCTATAAGGGGGGACACCGTCATGAAAAAAGCAATTGCGGAATTCATCGGCACTTTTGCGCTTGTCCTTGTCGGTTGCGGGGCTGCCGTCATCGGAGGACTGGGCAGCGAGCCGAGCGCCATCGCGATCTTCGGCATAGCCGCGGCCTTCGGCCTCACCATTGTCGCCATGGCCTACGGCATCGGCCAGGTCTCGGGCTGCCATATCAATCCGGCGGTGAGCCTCGGGGTTCTGGTCGCGGGCCGGATGACCCAGTCGGATTTCATCACCTATGTGATCGCGCAGGTGCTCGGCGCCATCGCCGGCGCTGCAATCCTTTATCTCGTCATGTCGGGCAAGGCTGCCGGTTGGGACGGCGGGCTCGGGCAGAACGGCTGGGGGCCGGGCTATCTCGGCGAATTCAATCTCGCCTCGGCCTTTCTCTACGAAGTCATCGGCACCTTCCTCTTCCTCGTCTGCATCCTCGGCGTTACGCAGAGAGGCGCGCCCGTGGGCCTCGCGGGACTTGTCATCGGGCTGACCCTGATCGCGATCCATCTATGGGGCCTCATGATCACCGGCACCTCGCTCAACCCTGCCCGCTCGCTTGGGCCCGCTCTGATCGGCACCGGGGCGAAGCCGGCGGCGCTCGGCCAAGTCTGGCTCTTCATCGTTGCGCCGCTGATCGGTGCGGCCATCGCCGGCTTCTTGTTCAAGCCCGGCGGCGTGCTCGCGGCGGATGACGAGATCCCCGAGCGAGGCGGCGCGAAGTCGGATGTCGCGCCGGCGGCGTCCGCGCCGCGCAAACGCCGGTAGAAGCGAAAAGCGGAGCCGGCTAGACCAGCCGGCTCTGCTCCACAGCGGCGCCAATGAAGGAGGCGAAAAGCGGGTGCGGGCTGAACGGCCGCGACTTGAGTTCGGGGTGGAACTGCACGCCGATGAACCAGGGGTGATCGGGGATCTCGACGATCTCCGGCAGGAGCCCGTCGGGCGAGAGGCCCGAGAAGCGCAAACCCTCGGCCTCGAGCTTGTTGCGGTAGCGCATGTTCACTTCGTAGCGATGACGGTGGCGCTCCGAGATGCGGGTCGTGCCGTAGATCTCGGCGACCTTGCTGCCCTTGGCGAGCACCGCGTCATAGGCGCCGAGCCGCATGGTGCCGCCGAGATTGCCGTTCGACTGCCGCTTCAGCAGCTCCTCGCCCTTCATCCATTCGGTCATGAGGCCGATGACGGGCTCATCGGTCGGGCCGAACTCGGTCGAGCTCGCTCCTTCGATGCCGGCCTCGCGTGCGGCGTCGATCACCGCCATCTGCATGCCGAAGCAGATGCCGAAGTAAGGCACGCGGCGGATCCGCGCGTAACGTGCCGCCCTGATCTTGCCTTCGGCGCCCCGCTCGCCGAATCCGCCAGGCACCAGGATGCCGTGCACGTCCTCCAGATAGGCTGACGCGTCTTCGCTCTCGAAGGTCTGCGACTCGATCCAGTGCAGGGTCACCCTTACCTTGTTGGCGATGCCGCCATGGACGAGCGCTTCGTTGAGCGATTTGTAGGCGTCCTTGAGCCCGGTATATTTGCCGACCACGGCCACGGTCACTTCGCCGTCGGGATTGGCCATGGTCTCGGAGATCTCGCGCCAGCGCTCGAGGTCGGGTTCGGGCGCATTGGCGATGCCGAACGCGGCAAGCACCTCGCGGTCGAGGCCTTCGGCGTGATAGGCGACCGGCACGTCATAGATGCTCTGCACGTCGAGCGCATGGATCACCGCTTCGGGCCGGACGTTGCAGAAGAGCGCGATCTTGCGCCGCTCGTCCCGGGGCAACGGCCGGTCGGTGCGGCAGAGCAGAACGTCGGGCTGGATGCCGATCGAGCGGAGTTCCTTCACCGAATGCTGGGTCGGCTTGGTCTTGAGCTCGCCCGCGCTCGGAATGAACGGAACGAGCGTGAGATGGATGAAGGCGGTCGAGCCGCGCGGCAGTTCGTTGCCGAGCTGGCGGATCGCCTCGAAGAACGGCAAGCCCTCGATATCGCCAACCGTGCCGCCGATCTCGCACAGCACGAAATCGACCCCTTCGTTGCCGGAAGTTATGAAGGCCTTGATGGCGTCGGTGACATGGGGGATGACCTGCACGGTCGCGCCGAGATAATCGCCGCGACGCTCCTTTGCGATGATCTCCTGGTAGAGCCGCCCCGTGGTGATGTTGTCGGCCTGGCAGGCGGGACGCCCGGTGAAGCGCTCGTAATGGCCGAGGTCGAGATCGGTCTCGGCGCCGTCGTCGGTGACGAACACCTCGCCGTGCTGGTAGGGGCTCATGGTTCCCGGATCGACGTTGAGATAGGGATCGAGCTTGCGCAAGCGCACGCTGAACCCCCGGGCCTGCAACAGCGCACCGAGCGCCGCAGAGGCCAACCCCTTGCCGAGTGAGGAAACCACGCCGCCGGTAATGAAGACGTACCGCGCCATGGGCCTCGACCATACACTGAAACGTGGGCGAGTCGGTAGTCCCAAACAGCGTTTCGGCGCGCTTGGCGCGGGCGTTATCCCCGGATTGGTTACCTATTGCGACTGCGGGGCCTGCGGCACGGAAGGCGCCGGCGGCGCTAGCGGGGTTGCGGGCGCGGGCGCTCCCGGAACTTGGAGCGGCGCGAGCCCCCCTTCTCCGGTCGGCAGAATGGTTGGAGCCGGCTTCTGATGCACCGCCAGGATCGACAGCGCGAGGCTCGTCGCAAAGAAGCAGGCGGCGAGGACCGCGGTGGTCTTGGTCAGCGCGTTGCCGGCGCTGCGCCCGGTCATGAACCCGCCGCCGCCGCCCCCGCCGATCCCGAGCGCACCACCTTCGGAACGCTGCAACAGGACGACGCCCACGAGGGCTAGGGCGATCATGACATGGATCAGGAGAAGAACAGTGCTCATCGTGTCGCTTTCGTTTTTGCAGGCGCTGTCTTATCCGAATCTGCCAGGGCTTGGCTAGGCTCGACGTCAGCCATCGGTGGGGTCGCGGAACCGGGTTTGCGGTCGGGGAGCGGAATATCGGCGCTGCCAGCGGGGGTGGCGCTCGGCTGCGGCGTATCGGCGCTTCCCAAGGCTGTTCCCTGCGGCGGGTCGGGCTTGCGATCGGGCAAGGGCACGGCGTCCCCGCTCGCCGGGGTTGCCGTCTGCTTGGAGACGCCGCCGCCGCGACAGCGGAACTCGATCATCTCCTCGATGGCGAGGAATTCGCGGACCTTCTCGATCTCGCCGGTGTTGAGATGGTCCTTGACCCAATCGGGGCCGCGCTCGAGAGCGAGCTTCATCTCGCGCGTGAGCAACTTGGCTCGCTCGGCTTGCAGGTTCACGCAGGATTCCCTGTCGAGCGGCTCGGCATGAGCGCGCGCGCCGGGAAGCATTGCAACCGTCCCGGTGAGTAGTGCCATGACAATGAAGCGCAGCAACGGCATCACAACTGCCTGCAGGATTGTTCCCCGGCCGCAGATCGCCAGCATCAGAATGGCGAATATCGACGCATTTGCCAACCCCGCTCCCGCGGAAGATCAACCGGTCCGAAGCCGGCAATAGGCGGAAAGGATAGCGTAGAAATCTCCCGCCTTGAGGCTCGCGCCTCCCACGAGTGCCCCGTCAACGTCGGGAATCGACAAGAGTTCCCCGGCATTCTCCGGCTTGACCGAGCCGCCATAGAGGATGCGAAGGTCGCGGCCTTTAGGGCCGAGCAAGCGGCCAAGCGCGTCGCGAATAAAGCTGTGCGCGACGGCGATATCGGCGGGCGTGGGCGTGAGGCCGGTCCCTATGGCCCAGACCGGTTCATAGGCGATCACGGCGTTCGTGGGCCGCGCTTCGCGCGGCAGCGATCCTTCGAGCTGGCGGCCGACGACATCCAACGTCGCGCCCCTCGACCGCTCGCCCTCGGTCTCGCCGACGCAGACGATGGCGGCGAGCCCGGCGCGGAAGGCCGCTCGCGCCTTGGCGTTAACCAGAGCGTCGGTTTCGCCGTGGCCGTGCCTTCGCTCAGAATGGCCCACGATCACGGCGCTTGCGCCGGCGTCGGCCAGCATCTCGGCGGCGATATCGCCGGTATGGGGACCGGAAGCGAGCGGATGGCAGTCTTGCGCGCCGAGCAAGACGCCGCTCCCCTCAAGAACGTCGCGCGCCCGCGAAAGCAGCGTTGCCGGGGGGCAAACCATGATTTCGGCACGCGGCGCGGGACCCTGGGCCAGGCGCTCCTTTAGCGCTCGAAGCTCGCCCAAAGTGGCGCCGAGCCCGTTCATCTTCCAATTACCCGCGACGAGCGGCGTTTTCGCTGCCAATTTCCCCTCCGACCGCGCCACCGTTGAACGCTCTTCTCGGCCCTGGACCAAGATATTGACCAGGGCCGCCTGCCTTGCCGGGCCTGCCCTTGCTACCTATGATGCCGCCGCCGCGCGAGGAGGTCCTAACATCGGACGCCAGCGCGGCTTTGGCAAATGGCGAATGGAAGGTTCAGGGCGTGGCACTCGAAGGTTTGCGCAAACGTGCGGGAGGCGTCATCGGCGTCGGCTTCGTTCTCCTCCTGATTGCGAGCTTCATCATTTGGTTTCCCGCGGGATGGTTCCAGGGCTACGGCACGCAGGACATCATCACCGTCGGCGACGTGAAGATCGGACCGCAAGAATACATGCGTGCGCAGCAGGACATGCTGCGGGAGATGAGCAGGCAGGCCGGGCGGAGCCTCAGCCTGCAAGAGGCACGCGCTCTCGGGCTTGATCGCCTGGTGCTGGCGCGCCTGGTCGGCGGCGCTGCGATCGACATGCATACGCGATCCCTCAAGCTCGGCATCAGCGACGCGGCGCTTCTCGACGCGATCATGAAGGATCCCGTCTTCAGGGACGGGACGGGCAATTTCAGCCCTGCCCTCTTCCAGCAGGCGTTGTATTCGCTCAACATGACCGAGCAGAGCTTTCTCGCGTCGATGCGCGAGCAGAATCTGCGCCAGCAGATCCTCGCCACCGTCGGCGAGGTCGTCAACGCGCCGACGATGCTTATCGACGCCCTCAATGCCTATAACGGCGAGTCGCGTACGCTGCGCTACGTGCTGGTGCCCGCAAGCGCGGCCGGGAGCATTCCCGAACCGAGCGATGAGGACCTCAAGCGCTACTACGAAAATCACCACAGCCAGTTCACCCAACCCGAGTTCCGCAAGATTGGCGTCCTTGCCGTCACGCCCGATACCCTCAAGGATCAGCTTCAGATCTCGGAAGCCGACATCAACGCCGCCTTCGAGACCAAGAAGGACAAGCTCGGCACGCCCGAGAAGCGCCTCATCCAGCAGATCTCCTTTCCCGATCTTGCTGCGGCGAACAGCGCCTATCAGAAGATTCAGTCGGGGACCGCCTTTTTGGCCGTGGCCAAGGAGCAGGGCCTGAGCGACGCCGATATCGACCTCGGCACGCTTGCTCGCGGCGATCTTGCCGATCCCGCCATCGCCGAAGTCGCCTTTGCGCTCGAGCCGAACAAGGTGAGCGAGCCGGTCACGGGCAAGCTCGGAAACGTCGTGCTTTTGCGCGTGACGGCGGTCCAGCCCGGCAACACGCCAACCTTGGAGGCCGCAAAGGCCGGTCTCGAGAAGACGCTGGTCAAGGAGCGCGCTTCGAGCGTCATCCTGGGCCTGCATGACAAGATCGAGGATCTTTTGGCATCGGGAGCGACGCTCGCGGAGATCGCGGACAAGCTCAAGCTCAACTACCAGGCCGTGGACCAGGTCGACCGCGAGGGACGCGAACCCGACGGCACGACGGTCACCCTGCCCCAGCAGACGGAGCTTCTGAATGCCGTGTTCGCCACCGATGCCGGGGTCGAGAACGATCCGATCGACGCTCAGGACGACGGTGTCATCTGGTATGAGGTGCTCGGCGTCGAGCCCGAGCAGCTCAAACCCTTCGATCAGGTCAAGGACGAGGTCGCCAAGGATTGGCGCGCGGAAGAGGCGCGTGCCAAGGTGGCGAAATATGCGCATGACCTGGTCGCCAGCCTGAACAGCGGCAAGACGCTCGAGGACATTGCCAAGGACCTCAATGTGGAGGTCCTGACCAGCGACCCGCTGAAGCGCAAGAGCATCACCGTGAACGTCCTGCCCGCTTCGGTGGAGCAGGCCTTCGCGCTGCCCGAAAAGGGCTACGGATCGGGTCCGTCGGGCGTCGAAGAGGGCCGCATCGTGTTCCAGGTGGATAAAGCCACGCCGCCCGAGCCCCTGGCCGAGAAAGAGCTCGAGCGCATCAAGCAGCAGATCGAACTGCTCTTGAGCCAGGACGCCACCGACGAGTATTCCGTCGCGCTGGAACAACGTTATGGCGTGACGCTCAACCAGAAAGCCCTCGCCAAGCTCGCAGGCAGCGACGAAGAGCCATGAGCCCGGCGAAAGCCTCCGTCACGCAACTCGACCCGAAAGGCAGGGCCCACCCCATCGAGCCGGACTTTCCAAGCTTCGCGCGCCGCTACGATGACGGCGTGCCGCAGGTGGCTTGGACGCGGCTCGTCGCCGATCTGGAGACCCCGGTCTCGGTCATGCTCAAGCTCGCGCATGAGCGGCCGAACAGTTTCCTGCTGGAATCGGTCGAAGGCGGCTCGACCCGTGGCCGCTACTCCATCATTGGTTGCGAACCCGATCTGGTCTGGCGGGCCAATGGGGCGGCCGCCGAGATCAATCGGGCGCCGCAATCCGATCCCGAAGCGTTTGCGCCCTCGCCGTTCCCCACGCTCGCATCGCTCCGCGCGCTCCTCGCCGAATCCGCGATCGCGCTTCCGCCCGAGCTTCCTCCCATGGCGGCCGGCATTTTCGGTTACATGGGCTACGACACGGTACGGCTGATCGAGCGCCTGCCGGACGAGAAGCCCGACAGCCTCGGCCTCCCCGACAGCATTCTCGTGCGGCCGACGCTGATCGTGATCTTCGACAGCGTGAAGGACGAGATGACCGTGGTGACGCCGGTGCGGCCTGCGCCGGGGGTCGGCGCCAAGGCGGCCTATGCGCGGGCTGCCGACAGGCTCAATCTCGCCTTGGAGCGGCTCGAGCAGCCTCTGCCGCATACGAGCGAGATCGACACGGGCGCGCCGCGCCCGGAAGCAAAGGCCGCGACCGCCCCTCAGGCCTATATGGCGAAGGTCAGCCGCGCCAAAGACTATATTGCCGCCGGCGACATCTTTCAGGTGGTGTTGAGCCAGAGCTTCGAGGCGCCGTTCACCCTCCCCTCGTTCGCGCTTTACCGGGCGCTCCGCCGCGTCAATCCCTCCCCCTTCCTCTACTACCTCAATTTCGGCGGCTTCGCCGTCGTGGGATCGAGCCCGGAGATCCTCGTGAGAGTGCGCGACGGGACGGTCACGATCAGGCCGATCGCCGGGACGCGGCCGAGGGGCGCGACGCCGGAGGAGGACGAGGCGCTTGCGAGAGAGCTGCTCGCCGACGCCAAGGAGCGTGCCGAGCATCTGATGCTGCTCGACCTCGGCCGCAACGATGCGGGGCGCGTGGCCGAGATCGGCAGCGTCACCGTCACGAATTCCTTCTTCCTCGAATATTACAGCCAGGTGATGCACATCGTGTCGAATGTCGAAGGGCGGCTCGGCGCCGGCTTCGATGCCGTCGATGCGCTGATGGCGGGTTTTCCCGCCGGCACGGTCTCGGGCGCGCCGAAGGTGCGCGCCATGGAGATCATCGACGAGCTGGAGGATCAAGCCCGCGGTCCCTATGCGGGCTGCGTCGGGTATTTCTCGGCCGGCGGCGAGATGGACAGCTGCATCGTGCTGAGAACCTCGGTGGTCAAGGACGGGACGATGTATGTGAGGGCCGGCGCCGGCATCGTCGCCGACTCGGTGCCGGAGCGCGAGCAGGCCGAATGCGTGAGCAAAGCGCGCGCGCTGTTCAAGGCGGCCGATGAAGCCGTGCGTTTTGCCGCGCGCGCCAAGCGCGGACAGTGAGCCGCCCCATGCTGACGCTCGCCCTTCTTCGCCACGCAAAATCGAGTTGGAGCGACCCCGTGACGTTCGATCGCGAGCGGCCGCTTGCCGCGCGGGGGCTCGCCGACGCCCCGCTCATGGGCAAGGCCATGGCCGAGCGCGGCATCGATCCCGAGCTTGTTCTCTGCTCTTCGGCGCGGCGCACCCGCGACACCCTCGACCTCGTTCTCCCCGAGCTCCGCGTCGAGCCCAAGGTCGTTTACGAGGACGCGCTTTATCACGCGAGCGCGGAGGAGATGCTCGGCATGCTGCATGCCCTTCAGCCCGGCGCGAGCCGCGTCCTGCTGGTCGGGCACAATCCCGAGATCCACTCCTTCGCGCTCGATCTCGTGGGCTCGGGCCCGAAGAATTACCGGGATCGACTGAGGGCGAAATATCCGACCGCGGGCCTCGCGGTCATCAATTTCGATGGCGGCTTGTGGAAGAGCATCACGGTCAATAGCGGGACTTTGAGCCTGTTCCTGACGCCGAAGGATTTGCGCGCCTGAAGCTCGCCTTGGGCCGGAGCTCTGCCGCACGCCTTGACGGAACGCAGGCCGCAAGCGTAACACCACGACATGCTCACGCTGATCGATAACTACGACAGCTTCACCTACAACCTCGTCCATTTCCTCGGCGAATTGGGCGCCTCCACGCGCGTCTATCGCAACGACAAGATCACCGTGGATGGGGTCTTGACGGAAGCGCCCGAGGCTATCGTGCTCTCGCCCGGGCCGTGCGATCCCGACCGCGCCGGAATCTGCCTTGAGCTCATCGAGCGCGCCGGGCCGGCCGTGCCGATCCTCGGCGTCTGCCTCGGCCATCAGGCCATCGGCCAGGTCTATGGCGGGCGCGTCGTGCGTGCTCCCACGCTGATGCACGGCAAATTGTCGAAGGTGCATCACACGGGCAAAGGCGTGTTCGCCGGCATCCCGCAGGACTTCTCAGCCACGCGCTACCATTCGCTCGTAGTCGAGCGTGCAAGCCTGCCCGATGCGCTGGAGATCACGGCGCGAGACCGGCGACGGCGTCATCATGGGGCTGCAACACAAGCGCTATCCCGTGCATGGCGTCCAGTTCCATCCCGAAAGCATCGCCTCGGAACACGGCCATCAACTCCTCGCCAACTTCCTCGACCTCGCCCGCGTCGAGCGGCGCGCACGCGGCAAAGCGCCGCGTGCGGCGACCGGTGTCCTCTAACCGCTCGGCCGCAAGCATGGCTGAGCTTGCGGATCTCCGCCCCATTCTAGCCCGCGTGGCGGACGGCGCGACGCTGACCGAGAACGAAGCGGCCGAGGCGTTCGGGCTCATCATGTCCGGCGGCGCGACCGAGGCGCAAATTGGCGCGCTCCTGATGGGGCTTCGCGTTCGCGGCGAGACGGTGGAAGAGATCGCGGGCGCGGCCCGCGCGCTCAAAGCCCGCGCGGTCAAGGTGCGCGCGCCCGAAGGCGCCATCGACACCTGCGGCACGGGCGGCGACGCCAAGGACACGCACAACATCTCGACCTGCGCCGCTTTCGTCGTTGCGGGCGCGGGCGTCCCCGTCGCCAAGCACGGCAACCGCTCGATCTCCTCGCGTTCGGGCTCGGCCGATGTGCTTGCGGCGCTCGGCGTCAATATCGAATGCGCGCCGGAGGGGATCTCGCGCGCGATCGAGCAATGCGGGCTCGGCTTCATGTTCGCGCCCGCCCATCACGCCGCAATGCGCCATGTCGGAAAGGTCAGGACCGAGCTTGGCACGCGCACGATCTTCAACCTGCTCGGCCCTCTCGCCAATCCCGCTTCGGTCAAATACCAGGTCGTCGGCGTCTTCAGCGAGGCGTGGGTCGAACCCATCGCGCGGGTGCTCGCCTTGCTCGGCACCGAGAGGGCCTGGGTCGTGCATGGCGAAGACGGCCTCGACGAGCTCACGACGACCGGCGTCAGCCATGTGGCGGTCCTCGATGGCGGCAAGGTTTCGACATTCAAGGTCTCGCCGAAGAATGCGGGGTTGCCCGAAGCGAAGCCTGAGGATCTGATCGGCGGCGATGCGGCCGCGAACGCGGCCGCGATCCGCGCCGTGCTCGAAGGAAAGCCCGGTCCCTATCGGAACGTCGTTCTCCTGAACGCCGCCGCCGCGCTTCTCGTCGCGGGCAAGGCCAAGACCTTGCGCGAGGGCGTCTCACGCGCCGCTCAGGCCATCGACAGCGGCAAGGCCCGGGCCGTGCTCGAAGCGCTCGTTAAGCTCAGCCATGGTAGAATGTGAGCCATGGCACGGGTGCTCGACAACATTCTCGCCTATAAGCGCAAGGAGGTGGAGGCCGCGAAGATCGCGGCGAGCGAAGCCGCCTTGCGCGCAAGGGCCGAGGCGCAAAGTCCGGTGCGGGGCTTCGCTGACGCCTTGCGGTCGCGGCTGCCCGAGGCGAATACGCCCTCATCGCCGAGATCAAGAAGGCAAGCCCTTCGAAGGGACTGATCCGCGCCGATTTCGATCCGCCCGCGCTTGCGAGAGCCTATGAGGAAGGCGGCGCCGCCTGCCTTTCGGTCCTGACCGACACGCCGTCCTTTCAGGGTCTGCCCGCCTATCTTTCCGCCGCGCGAGAGGCGACGCGGCTTCCGGTGCTGCGCAAGGACTTTATGATCGACCCCTATCAGGTGGTCGAGGCCCGCGCGCTTGGCGCCGATTGCATCCTTGTCATTCTCGCTTCTGTCGACGATGCGACCGCGCAGCGTCTGACGGAGACGGCGCGCGCTCTCGGCATGGACGTTCTTGCGGAGGTGCATGACGAGGCCGAGCTCGACCGCGCGCTTGCCCTCGACACGCCGCTCATCGGCATCAACAACCGCGACCTCAAGACCTTCGCCACGACGCTTGCCACGACCGAGCGGCTTGCGCCGCGCGTGCCCGCGGATCGCATCGTCATAGCCGAGAGCGGCATCTTCACCCATGCCGATCTCGACCGCTTGGCGGGCTCGGGCGTGCGAACCTTCCTCGTCGGCGAAAGCCTGATGCGGCAGGAGGACGTTCAGGCGGCGACCCGCGCGCTTCTGACGGGGTCGTTGACGCGCGCGGAGGCCGCCCAATGACGGCGCGTCTCAGCCACCTCAACGACAAGGGCGAGGCCCGCATGGTCGATGTATCGGGCAAGGAGGTCACCTCACGCACGGCGCGCGCGGAGGGTTTCGTCGCCATGATGCCCGAGACGCTCGATCTCATCCTCTCGGGGCGAGTGCCCAAGGGCGACGTGCTTGCGACCGCGCGCATCGCAGGGATCATGGCCGCCAAACGCACCCATGAGCTGATCCCGCTCTGCCATCCGCTTGCGCTGACGGAGGTGACGGTCGAATTCGAGCCGTCGCGCGATCCGCCCGGCCTCGCTGTCACGGCGTCGGCCAAGGTCGATGGCAAGACCGGGGTCGAGATGGAGGCGCTTGTGGCCGTGTCCGTCGCCTGTCTTACCGTCTACGACATGTGCAAGGCGGCCGACCGGGGGATGTCCTTCACCGGCATTCGCCTTGCGGAAAAGACCGGCGGGCGTTCGGGCGCGTTCCGCCGCTAAGGAAGATGGCACTTCTCTCCGTTGCCGAAGCTCTGTCCCGCGTGACGCGGGAGCTCGTGCCGCTCGAGGCCGAGCGCGTGGCGCTCGACAAGGCCGATGGCCGCGTGCTCGCCGAGGACGTTGCTGCGCGGCTGACGCAACCGCCCTTCGATGCCTCTGCGATGGACGGCTATGCGGTCCGCGCTGCCGACGTTGCGGCCGTTCCGGTCACGCTGAAGGTTGCCGGACAGTCTCTTGCGGGTGTCGGCTTCCGCGGACGTGTTGGTCCCGGCGAGGCCGTTCGCATCTTCACCGGCGCGCCGGTGCCGGAAGGCGCCGACCTTATCGTCATTCAGGAGAACGCCGAAGACGGGCCCGGATCCGTAACCGTGCGTGACGCTTCGGGCGGCCCCCATATCCGCCCGCGCGGGCAGGATTTCGTCGAAGGCGAGGTGCTCTTGACCGCAGGCGCGAGGCTCGGGCCGCGCGAGCTGATGCTCGCCGCGGCCATGAACCAGGCGGATTTGCCGGTTCGCCGCAAACCGAAGGTCGCGATCCTCGCCACCGGCAACGAGGTCATGCCGCCGGGATCGGAGCTCGCGGCCGATCAGATCGTCTCCTCCGTGCCTTACGGGATTGCGGCGCTCGTTGCGCGCCACGGCGGCGAGGCAATGCCGCTCGGCATCGCTCGCGACGATCCGGAAAGCATTCTGGCGCTGGCCCGCGCCGGCAGCGGGGCCGATATCCTCGTTACGATTGGCGGCGCCTCGGTCGGCGAATACGATCTGGTCGCTTCGGCGCTCAAATCCGAGGGGCTCGAACTCGATTTCTGGAAGATCGCCATGCGGCCGGGCAAGCCGCTCCTCTTTGGCCGATTGGGCAACCAGAGGATGCTCGGCCTGCCGGGCAATCCGGTCTCGGCGCTCGTCTGCGCGGAAGTCTTCCTCGTGCCCATGCTCGGCAGGCTGCTTGGGGCTACCGAGGAGCCCCGGCCCCTCCCCGAGGCGGTCCTCGGCACGGCGCTCCCGGCGAACGGGCCGCGTGAGCATTACGTGCGGGCGCGCTCCGAATGGCGTGAGGATGGCGTGCGGGTCGTGACCCCCCTTCCCTCGCAGGATTCCTCTCTCGTGGCGGCGCTCTCGCGCGCCGACTGCCTCATCGTCCGCCCCGCGCACGCCGCGGGGCTCCCGCAAGGCGCATCGGTGAGGATCATGCCGCTCGACCGCGGTTAAGGCGTCGGAAACCCGAATTGCGCGACCTGTCTGATTGGTTGCCCTGGACCCGCCCCTGTATCTTGGGGGTTAAACTCTTGCAGAACACAAACAGAACAGATAAACTGTTCATGATTTGTACAAGAGACGAATTGCCGGGGCCGCCTGTCAAGGGCCAGCCTCACCGCTCGAAGGGGACCAGATGCTCACACCGAAGCAGAAAGAGCTTCTCATGTTCATCCATGAGCGGTTGAAAGAGACGGGCGTGCCGCCCTCGTTCGACGAGATGAAGGAAGCGCTCGACCTCAGGTCCAAATCAGGCATCCACCGTCTCATCACCGCGCTCGAGGAGCGGGGCTTCGTCCGCCGCCTGCCACACCGGGCGCGGGCCATGGAGATCGTGCGCCTGCCCGAATCCGTGCCTCAGGGGCTTGCGGGACGGAGCAGGGGCTTCTCGCCGAGCGTGATCGAGGGAAGCTTGGGGCGCGTTCCCCAGGTGGCCGAAGGCGAGAGCCTGCCGCAGACCGTCGCCGTGCCGGTCATGGGCCGGATCGCCGCCGGCGTCCCCATCGAAGCCATCCAGACACGGCTCAGCACCATCGAAGTGCCGCCTGAGCTGCTGTCCAAAGGCGAGCACTACGCGCTCGAGGTCAAAGGCAATTCCATGATCGAGGCCGGCATCCTCGAAGGCGACACCATCATCGTCAGGAAATGCGACGACGCGAGCAACGGCGATATCGTCGTTGCGCTCGTGGACGAAGAGGAGGCCGCGCTCAAGCGCCTGCGGCGCCGGGGCAATTCCATTGCGCTCGAAGCGGCGAACCCCAGCTACGAGACCCGTATCTTCGGCCCCGACCGCGTGCGCGTGCAGGGGCGCCTCGTCGGGCTGATCCGCCGCTACTAGGATTCAATTTTCGGGATTGCTGTCGAACGCGGGCCGCCGCCCGCGCCGCCCCCTTTGCCGCCCGCATCCCATTGCGGGTACGCCGCTTGCCTTGCCGTGACAGTGGCGCGACGGGCGCCCAGGGCCTTCGCCCGCGCGCGGCGGACACTGTCTCGGTCCTGATCGAGAGGCCCTCGATATAGAGACTGCGCGCCTTCGCCCGCAGCATCCGGCGATCGACGATGACGCGCGCGGCGCGGCATTTCTTGCCGATGGTGAAGGGGGCGATGACGATACGGCGAGGCGGCAATCCTCTTCCAGCGCGCCCGGATGGCGGATCAGCCCAGCGCGCCGATCAGGAGCGGGCAAACAGCACCGGGACCCAGAGCATCCAGCGGTCCTGCTCGGCTTC
>CAWFRD010000025.1:0-59966 GCA_963818165.1 uncultured Alphaproteobacteria bacterium | reverse complement strand
ATGCACGCTGCATCACGACGTGACGGGCCAGCACGGCGCGGGCCGGGTCGTGCTCAGAGCGGCGCCTCCCGGCACCGGCATCATCGCCGGCGGGCCGATGCGCGCCGTGTTCGAGACGCTCGGCATTCAAGACGTGGTCGCGAAGTCGCTCGGAAGCTCGAACCCCTACAACATGGTGCGCGCCACATTCGATGCGCTGCGGCACGAGGACAGCCCGCGCGGGGTTGCGGCGCGGCGCGGCAAGAAGGTGAGCGAGATCGTTTCGCGGCGGAGAGACGGCGCGGGCGACGCCGCCGGCACGGAGGCGTAAGCCTCAAGGCCGCAAGGAAGAGAAGGTTTGGCACATGGCCGAGAAAAGAAAAACCATCGTCGTTGAGCAGATCGGAAGCCCGATCCGGCGGCCTTCGATCCAGCGCGCGACGCTGATCGGGCTCGGCCTCAACAAGATGCATAAGCGGCGGACGCTCGTCGACAGCCCGCAGGTGCGCGGCATGGTGGCGAAGGTGAGCCATCTCGTACGGATCGTCGAGGACGAGCCGAAGACCTAAGGAAGAGACGTCATGAGATTGAATGCAATCAGCGACCGTGCGGGCGCGACCAAGGCCAAGAAGCGGCTCGGCCGCGGCATCGGCTCAGGCCTCGGCAAGACTGCGGGCAAGGGCACCAAGGGTCAGAAGGCACGCGCGGGCGTTGCCATCAAGGGTTTCGAAGGCGGCCAGATGCCTCTGCACCGGCGCCTGCCCAAGCGCGGCTTCAACAACATCTTCGCCAAGACGTTCAACGAGCTCAATCTCGGCCGCATCCAGCAGGCCGTCGATGCCGGCATCCTCGACGGCAAGAAGCCGATTTCCGTTGCGGCGCTGCAAGAAGCCGGCCTCATCCGGCGCGAGAAGGACGGCGTGCGCCTCCTCGGCCACGGCGAACTCAAGGCGAAGCTCGCCTTCGAGGTCACCGGCGCCTCGCAGAGCGCGATCAAGGCGGTCGAAGCCAAAGGCGGTACGGTGACGCTCAAATCCATCACCGGACGCGAGCGGCCCGCAGCCAACAAGGTCAAAGCCGAACGCAGGGCCGCGAAACGCGCGGCAAAGGCGGCGCCGAAGCGCGGCAAGGCCAAGCCGGAGCAGGCCGAAGGGGACAAGGGGGCCGCTGAAGAGGCGTCCGCTAAGGCGAAGCCTGCGCCGGAGAAACCGGCCGAAGGCGAGGCCAAGGCGCCGAAGGCGAAGCTCGCCAAGAAGGACACATCCGAGTGAGGCGAGGCGGCAAGAGACAGCCGTCTGCGCGCTAAGGGAAGAAGGTTTCGATGGTTTCTGCGGCCGAACAGCTCGTTTCCAACCTCAATCTGGCGGCCTTCGCCAAAGCCGACGAGCTCAAGAAGCGCATCTGGTTCACGCTCGGCGCGCTCCTGATCTACCGACTCGGAACGTATATCCCCATCCCCGGCGTCAATCCCGAGGCGCTCGCCGACATTTTCCGGCAGCAGCAGTCGGGCATCCTCGGCATGTTCAACATGTTGTCGGGCGGCGCGATCGGGCGCATGGCGATCTTCGCCCTCAACATCATGCCGTATATCTCGGCGTCGATCATCATCCAGCTTCTCACCACCGTCTCGCCGCATCTGGAACAGTTGAAGAAAGAGGGCGAGCAGGGACGCCGGCAGATCAACCAATATACGCGCTACGGCACCGTGCTGCTTGCCACGTTGCAGGGTTACGGCATTGCCATCGGCTTGGAGGGCGCCGGCAATGTCGTGGTCGATCCCGGCTGGTTCTTCCGCATCACCACCGTCATCACCTTGGTCGGCGGAACGGTCTTCCTGATGTGGCTCGGAGAGCAGATTACGGCGCGCGGCGTCGGCAATGGGATTTCGCTCATCATCTTCGCCGGCATCGTCGCCGAATTGCCCTCGGCGCTCGTCGGCACGCTCGAACTCGGCCGTCAGGGCGCATTGTCGACGGCGCTGCTCATCGGTCTGCTGGGCATGGCGGTGCTCGTGATCGCCTTTATCGTCTTTATGGAACGGGCGCAGCGGCGCCTCCTCGTGCAGTATCCAAAGCGCCAGATCGGCAACCGCATGTTCCAGGGCGATGCCTCGCACCTGCCGCTCAAGCTCAATAGCGCGGGCGTGATTCCGCCGATCTTCGCCTCCTCGCTTCTGCTCCTGCCGATCACCATGGCGAATTTCTCGTCCGGCCAGGGACCGGATTGGCTCAACAGCATCACGGCCATGCTCGGAATGGGCCAGCCGCTTCACATCATCCTCTATGTGGCGATGATCATCTTCTTCGCCTTCTTCTATACGGCCGTCGTGTTCAATCCGAAGGACACCGCGGACAATCTGAAGAAGTACGGCGGGTTCCTGCCCGGCATCAGGCCCGGCGAGCGGACGGCGGAATATATCGACTATGTGCTCACCCGGATTACCGTTGTCGGCGCCCTCTACCTTGCGGCTGTCTGCGTGCTGCCGGAGCTGCTGATTTCTTATACCGGCGTGCCGTTCTATTTCGGCGGCACCTCGCTCCTCATCGTGGTGAGCGTCACCATGGACACGGTCGCGCAAATTCACAGCCATCTGCTCGCTCATCAATATGAAGGCCTCATCAAACGGGCTCGGCTTAAAGGCGCGAGGCGGCGATGAATCTGGTCCTGCTCGGCCCTCCCGGCGCGGGCAAGGGGACGCAGGCGAAGCTCCTGGAAGAGTCCCGGTCGCTCGTCAAGCTATCGACAGGCGACATGCTCCGCGCCGCCGTTGCCGCCGGCACCGAGCTCGGCCGCAAGGCGGGCGAGATCATGAAGCGCGGAGAGCTCGTCCCCGACGCACTCGTCATCAATTTGATTGCCGAGCGTCTGGATGAGGACAGAAGCGCGCGGGGCTTCATCCTTGACGGATTTCCCCGCACCATCGCCCAGGCCGAGGCGCTTGACCGGCTGTTCAAGGAGCGCGGCAAGGCGGTCGACCGGGTCATGGTCATGGAGGTTGATGACGAGGCGCTCGTTGCGCGTATTGCCGGCCGCTTCGCATGCGCAAGTTGTGGCGAGGGCTACCACGATGTTCACAAGACCCCGCGCGTGGCGGGCGTTTGCGATCGCTGCGGCGGCACCGAATTCACACGGCGCCCCGACGACAACGAGGCGGTCGTACGGGCGCGGCTCGAGGCGTATCACGCCCAGACCGAGCCCCTGATTCACTATTATGCGGATCAAGGCAAGGTCAGGACGGTGGACGGGATGGCCGATATTGAGACAGTCGCCCGGGATATCGGCCGGGCGCTCGACGGGAAGTGATGAAAAAACGGGGAAAAACGGCCGGTTGACCTTGTCAAGAGGAATCGCTACATAAGCCCCGCTACATGGAAAGATGAACCGACCGGTCCCGGGGGGCAATGCCTGTCCGCGGTCGGACTTGTGCGTTTAAGATTGACTATTCAGGCTTAAATTTCAGCACGTTAGCCGTGCACGAGGAGACGACTACGTGGCCCGAATTGCAGGCGTGAACATCCCGACCAACAAGCGGGTCGAGGTGGCTCTGACGTATATCCATGGCATCGGCGACACCTTCGCCAAAGAGATTTGCACCAAGGTCGCCATCCCTCCGGAGCGGCGCGTCAGCCAGTTGACCGAATTGGAGATCATCCAGATTCGCGAGGTCATCGATCACGACTACGTCGTGGAAGGCGATCTCCGCCGCGACGTTGCTATGAACATCAAGCGGTTGATGGATCTCGGCTGCTACCGAGGCTTGCGCCATCGCCGCGGGCTACCCGTTCACGGTCAACGTACGCATACCAATGCGCGCACGCGCAAGGGCCCGGCCAAGCCGATCGCCGGCAAGAAGAAGTAGGTTTCAGCTTAAAGCGCGGGCGCGAGCGTTCGCTCGCGTGCGGCGCAAATTCGAAAAAAGCGGGAATAGAGCATGGCCAAAGACAAGACGCGCGTTCGCCGCCGCGAGAAAAAGAACATCACCTCCGGCGTCGCCCACGTGCATGCAAGCTTCAACAACACGATGATCACCATCACCGATGCGCAAGGCAACGCCATCTCGTGGTCGTCGGCCGGCACGATGGGCTTCAAGGGATCGCGCAAGTCCACCCCTTACGCCGCGCAGGTCGCCGCCGAAGATGCGGGCAAGAAGGCGATGGAACATGGCATGAAGAATCTCGAGATCGAGGTCAGGGGTCCGGGCTCGGGGCGCGAGTTGGCGCTGCGGGCGCTCCAGGCCGCAGGCTTCAACATCATCTCGATCCGCGACGTGACGCCGATCCCGCATAACGGGTGCAGGCCGCGCAAGCGCCGTCGCGTCTAAGGGAAAGGCAGGCTAGGCCGCAAATGTTGCACGAGGATTTTCGGACGCTGGGGCAGGGCGCCCCGCTCATCGACCAAGAAAGGGCTTCACCGGTGCTGCAGAAGAACTGGCAAGATCTCATCAAGCCCACCAAGCTCAACGTCATTTCAGGCCGCGACCCGTCGCGCTTGGCCACGGTCGTGGCCGATCCGCTTGAGCGCGGCTTCGGGCTTACGCTCGGCAATGCGCTCCGCCGCGTGCTGCTGTCGTCGCTGCAAGGCGCCGCCATCACCTCGGTACATATCGACGGCGTGCTGCACGAGTTCTCGTCGATCCCGGGCGTGCGCGAGGACGTCACCGATATCGTGCTCAATATCAAGGAAATCGCGCTGAGGCAGCATGCCGAGGGCGTGAAGCGCATGGTGCTCAAGAAGGAAGGTCCGGGGGTGGCCCGCGCCGGCGACATCGAAACCGGCGCCGATATCGAGATCCTCAATCCCGATCACGTCATCTGTACGCTCGACCAGGGCGCCGCGATCCGCATGGAGTTCACCACTTCGACCGGCAAGGGCTATGTGCCGGCGGAGCGCAACCGTCCCGACGATGCGCCGATCGGCTTCATCCCGGTCGATGCGCTCTACAGCCCCGTGCGCAAGGTGTCGTATCGCGTCGAGAACACCCGCGAGGGCCAGATTCTCGACTACGACAAGCTCACCATGGAGATCGAGACTGACGGCTCGGTCAGGCCGGAGGACACCATCGCGCTCGCCGCGCGCATCGTGCAGGATCAGCTTTCGGTGTTCGTCAATTTCGAGGAGCCGAAGAAGGAGACGACCTTCGAGCGGCAGCCCGAGCTTGTATTCAACGCCGCTCTGCTCAAGAAGGTGGACGAGCTCGAATTGTCGGTCCGCTCGGCCAACTGCCTCAAGAACGACAACATCGTCTACATCGGCGATCTCATTCAGAAGACCGAGGCCGAGATGCTGCGGACGCCGAATTTCGGCCGGAAGTCGCTGAACGAGATCAAGGAAGTGCTGGCCACGATGGGGCTCCATCTCGGCATGGAAGTCCCGGACTGGCCGCCGGAGAATATCGAGGAGCTGGCCAAGCGCTTCGAGGATCATTACTAGACAGGCGTCAGAAATCAGAAATCGGATCGTTCGGATCACTGATAACTGCACCCTGATAACCGAAGGTTTTCGCATATGCGCCACCGCAACCAGGGCCGCAAGCTGAACCGTACCGCGACGCACCGCGCTGCGCTGCTTTCAAGCCTTGCCTCGGCGCTGATCAAGCACGAGCAGATCGCGACGACCCTGCCAAAGGCTAAGGAGCTCCGGCGGGTGACCGATCGGCTGATTACGCTTGCCAAGCGGGGCGATCTGCATGCGCGCCGCCGCGCCTTCGCCCGCATCAGGGACGAGGTGATGGTGGCAAAGCTGTTCGATACGCTTGGACCCCGCTACGCGGCCCGGCCCGGCGGCTATACGCGCGTGCTGAAAGCGGGTTTCCGCTACGGCGACGCCGCGCCCATGGCCATCATCGAGCTTGTCGATCGCGACACGGCGGCCAAGGGCCTCGATTCCGGACCGCCGCAGAACGAAGCCGGCGAAGCCGACCAGGCCGCCGCCTAACTCGTCGCGCGTCTCGCGCGAGTAGACTCGATTTCGCTATTCTTACCGAAGAAGAATGACGGCGCGCCGTTTTGACGGCGCGCCTTGCTCAATCTACTTGTCGTCGTCGTCGTCGTCATCTGCTTCCGGAGCATCGTCGGGATGCGCCTTGTCCCAGGCGGCGATGGCGTTCTTCTTGATGCCCTTGACGCCGTCACCGAGGATTCCGGTGATTATCTTTTTGGCATCCTCTTCGCTCGTTCCATCGGCCGGCTCGAATTCAGACTGCCAGTAGATCACCGAACGGTCCTCCTCGTCGTCCGCTTCGACCCAGAGCTTCGACGAGTAGTTCTTGATGGGGAGGGGGCTTTCGGTGATTTCGTAGCTATAGGAAAGGTCCTCGGTGCCGGTGAGCTTTTCCTTGATCTTGCCGCCATCCTTCAGCGTGAGCGTGCGGAAAGTAACGTCGCCTTCCTTGGTCTCCTCGCATTCGGCCACCGCCGGATGCCAAGTCTTGATCGTGCAGAAGGTCTCGCCGGCGACGACCCAAACTTCCGCCGGCAGGCCTGGCGCCTCGATCCTCTTCTTCACGGTGATGGCGTAGGACGGACCGCTGCAAATCGCGACGGCAACACCGGCGGCCAAGGCAAATTTCATCATACGCATGCGTTTGTCTCCACTTTTGGCTTGTTAAATGGTCGCAGGGCACGCCCGGGCGCATCTTATTGAAAAGACAGGGGCGAGCAAGCCCCGCGGGGCTCTATTCGGTCGTATTCGAGGCCGGTTTCATGCGTTATAGGAAACGCGCGGTCCCATGTTCGGGCATGAGCGAAAATGACAGTCGTGGCAAAATGCTTGGGTAATCTTGCAACGCGGACGCTCCTCGCCCTGGCCGCGCTCCTTGCCTTGATCGTCCCGGTCCAGGCTCAGCGCACAGTGCCGGAGAGCGCGGTCACGCTGAAGCAATCGTTTGCTCCAGTGGTGAAGAAGGCGGCGCCAGCGGTGGTCAATGTCTATGTGCGCCATCGGGTCGAGCAAATGGTCTCCCCATTCTTCAACGATCCGTTCTTCGGCCGGCTGTTCGGCGAGCGTTTCGGTATCCCGCGCGAGCGCATCGAGAATTCGCTCGGCTCCGGCGTGCTCGTCAGCGCCGACGGTGTCGTCGTCACCAACCACCATGTCATCCAGGGGAGCGGGGAGGCTGAGATCACTGTCGCGCTTTCCGACGGGCGGGAATTTCCGGCGAAGACGATCCTCAAGGACGAACAGACCGATCTTGCGGTGCTTCGCCTCGACGCGAACGGCGTCGAGTTTCCCTCGATCGGCTTCAGCGATTCCGACAGTTTGGAAGTCGGCGACATCGTGCTCGCCATCGGTGATCCGTTCGGCGTCGGGCAAACGGTGACGAGCGGCATCGTTTCGGCTCTTGCCCGCACGCAAGTCGGCATCTCCGACTATCAGTTCTTCATCCAGACCGATGCCGCCATCAATCCCGGCAATTCGGGCGGCGCGCTCGTCGACATGGACGGACTCCTGGCCGGCATCAATACCGCGATCTTTTCCAAGAGCGGCGGCTCGCACGGGATCGGATTTGCGATTCCGTCCAATATGGTGCGGCTCGTGGTTCAGTCGGCGCTGAAAGGCGGCAAGGTCCAGCGGCCCTGGCTTGGCGCCGCGCTGCAGAAGCTGACCCCCGATATCGCAGACTTGCTCGGGCTCGAGGCGCCGTCGGGAGCGCTCATCGCCAAGGTTCATGCCAAGGGCCCCGCGGCCAATGCGGGCTTGCGCGCGGGCGATGTCGTGGTGAGTGTGGACCAAAAACCGGTTCAGAACCCGGAAGGCTTCGAATACCGCTTCGCGACCAAAGGCATCGGCGGCTCGGCCGAGCTCGGCGTCGTGCGCAAGGAGCAAAGGATCAAGGCCAATATCGTTCTTGTCGCCCCGGTCGAGGATCCGCCGCGCGATGCGCGCGACTTGACCGGCCGCCATCCACTCAGCGGCTGCAAAGTGGCAAACCTCTCGCCCGCGGTCGCCCAGGAGATCGGCATGGACGACGACACCCGCGAAGGGGTCGTGGTGCTCGAAGTCGAGCAGCGGACGCCCGCGGCACGGCTCGGCATCAGGCGCGGCGACGTTGTCGTGGCCGTCAATGACGAGAAGGTGAAATCCGTGGCGCAGCTCTATGAGGTTCTTGCCGCGTCCGGTGGCGGTTGGCGCCTGTCGGTGGAGCGGGGCGGCAGGCTGTTCAATCTCGCGATTTAAGGCTGAGCGATGAAGAAGGCCGCGGCCACGTTGTTCGAGGCTGCCGGGCTCGCCGAGACCGCGCCGCGCCCGCTTGCCGACCGGCTGCGGCCCGCCTCGCTCGCCGAGGTGATCGGCCAGGACCACCTCCTTGGCGAGCAGGGCATGCTGTCGCGCATGGTCAAAGCCGGGCGGCTCTCCTCGGTGATCTTCTGGGGACCGCCGGGCACCGGCAAGACCACCGTGGCGCGCCTCCTCGCCGAGGTCACCGACCTCCATTTCGAGCAGCTCTCGGCCATTCATTCCGGCGTGCAGGATCTGCGCAAAGTCTTCGATGCAGCGAAAGCGCGCCGCGAGGAAGGGCGCGGCACGCTGCTCTTCGTCGACGAGATCCACCGCTTCAACCGCTCCCAGCAGGACCCCTTCCTGCAGCATATGGAAGACGGCACCATCGTGCTCGTCGGCGCCACCACCGAGAACCCGTCCTTCGAGCTCAATTCGGCGCTTCTGTCGCGGGCGAGCGTCCTCACCTTCAAGCGGCTCGACGACGCTGCGATCGAGATGCTGCTTGCCCGGGCGGAAGCGCATACGGGACGCAAGCTGCCCCTGATGGAAGATGCGCGGGCCGCGATCGTCACCATGGCGGATGGCGACGGCCGCGGCGCCATCAATCTCGCCGAGGATGTGTTCTTGGCCGAGGGCGCCGGCGCCCAAGTGCCGCTCGACCGCGAAGCCCTCGTCAAGCTGGTGCAGCGGCGGGCGCCGATCTACGACAAGAGCCAGGACGGCCATTACAATCTCATCAGCGCGCTGCACAAATCGGTGCGAGGGTCGGACCCCGACGCCGCGCTCTATTGGCTCGCGCGCATGCTCGCGGGCGGCGAGGACCCGCTCTATATCGTCCGGCGGCTCGTGCGGATGGCGGTCGAGGATATCGGGCTCGCCGATCCGAACGCGCTCTTGCAGACAATCGCGGCCAAGGACACTTACGATTTTCTCGGCAGCCCCGAAGGCGAGCTCGCGCTCGCGCAAGCCGCGATCTACCTCGCCACGGCGCCGAAATCGAACGCTGCTTACGCCGCTTTCGGCGCGGCGCGGCGGGCGGCGGAGGAGAGCGGTTCGCTCTTGCCGCCGAAGCACATCCTCAATGCTCCGACGAAGCTGATGAAGCAGGAGGGTTACGGCAAGGGTTATGCCTACGATCACGATGAGGACGAGGCTTTCTCCGGCCAGAACTACTTCCCGGACGGCATAGCGCGGCAGAGTTTCTATGCGCCCACGCCTTACGGCTTCGAGGCGGAGATCAAAGCGCGCCTCGACCGCTTCGCCGCGTTGCGGGCCGCAAAAGGGGGCAAGAAGCGTTGAAGACACTCGCTTTCGTCGCGGCCGGCGGCGCGATCGGCGCGAGCGCGCGCTATCTCGTGGGAGTCGGCTCGGCACGGCTGTTGGGCTACGGCTTTCCCTACGGCACTCTCGCCGTCAATATCGTCGGCTGCCTCATCATGGGACTCCTGATCGAGGCCATGGCGCTGCGGTGGACGGTTCACAACAAGCTTCGCGCCTTCCTCACCGTCGGTATCCTGGGAGGGTTCACGACATTTTCCGCCTTCTCGGCGGAGTTCGCGCTTCTCGTCGAGCGCCATGACTATCTCGCCGCCGCACTCTATCTGACCGCTTCGGTCGGACTCTCGATCGGCGCGCTGTTCGCCGGCCTCGCCATCGTGCGTGCGCTCTGACCATGGCTGGCGTCGAGACGCGCGATGTGAGCAGCGCCGAGGACGGGATGCGCCTCGACCGTTGGTTCAAGGCCCACTATCCGGAGCTTCCCCACAGCCGGCTCGAGAAGTTGTTGCGGACGGGGCAGGTGAGGGTCGACGGCGGACGCGCCAAGTCGAGCACGCGGCTCGCGCACGGCCAAAAAGTTCGCGTGCCGCCGCTCCCCGACATCGCCCCGCCGACGTCGCCGCGACGCGGCCTGTCGAAGGCTGATCGCGATTTCCTCTCCGCGATCACGCTCTATGAGGATGACGATCTTCTCATCCTCAACAAGCCGCCGGGCATCGCGGTGCAGGGCGGGACCAAGACACCTCATCATATCGACCGTCTGCTCGAAGGTTTGGGCGACGGGCCGGAGACGCGGCCGCGCCTCGTGCACCGGCTCGACCGCGACACGTCCGGCGTGCTGGTCGTGGCCAAGCGCCGCGCGGTCGCCGCCAAGCTCGGCCGCGCCTTCCAGACCCGATCGGTGCGTAAGATCTATTGGGCGCTCGTCCACGGCGTACCCAAGCCGCACCAGGGCAAGATCGAGGCGGCGCTGGTCAAGGCGCAAGGCCCCGAGGGCGACCGGGTGCGGAAAGCGCGCCCCGGCGAGCAGGAGGTCGCGCAATCGGCGGTGACGCATTACGCCGTGGTGGACCGGGCCGGGCAGCACGTTTCCTTCGTCTCGCTCAAGCCCGTCACCGGCCGGCAGCACCAGCTTCGGGCCCATATGGCCATCATCGGCCATCCGATCCTGGGCGACGCGAAGTATCCGAGCGGCGCCGAACTTCCCGAAGGCGTCGGGAACAAGCTCCACCTGCATGCGCGGCGCATCAGCTTTCCGCATCCGTCGGGGGAGGGGGTGGTGGACGTCACCGCGCCGCTCCCGGACCATATGAAGAAAAGCTTTGCCCTATTTGGTTTTCAGGGCGGCGCGGGCGCCGATCCGTCGCCCTGACGCGGTAGGATACGGCAGGCCCCACCCGGCACATCAGGAGGCGAGACCTCAATGCATCCAAGACCAAGCTGGTTTGCGCGCTTCGCGCAGAAAGTCTCTCACGTCACGGGACGCCCGAACGCCTTCATCGTCGCGGTCGCGGCGATCCTCCTCTGGGGCGTCACGGGACCGTTCTTCGGCTTTAGCGACACTTGGCAGCTCGTCATCAATACGGCGACCACGATCATCACGTTCCTCATGGTGTTCGTGATCCAGAATACGCAGATCCGAGACACCATCGCCATGCAGATCAAGCTCGACGAGCTCATTCGCGTGACGCGCACCGCAAGCAACAAGCTGCTCGATCTGGAAGAGCTCGACGATCGCGAGCTCGAGGAGTTGCGGCAGACCTATGAAAAGCTCGCGCAGGAAATTCCGCATCACCAGACGCTGCGCGGCCGGAAGCCGTCGCCGAGCCGCTAGCTAGCGCATGGACGATCCCGGTAAGACAGCCGCCGCGACGCGTTCGGCCGCTACTCTTCCCAAGCGGTTCTACGAACGCGTCGATGTCGCGGATCGGGACCGGGGTTTCGCGCTCCTGCTCGACGGCAAGCCCGTGCGCACGCCGGGCAAGAGACAGCTCCTCTTGCCGTCGCGCGCCCTCGCCGATGCGGTCGCTGAGGAATGGCGGGCGCAAAAGGAGCGCATCGATCCCGCTACCATGCCGCTGACCAAGCTCGCCAATAGCGCGATCGACGGCGTGCCGGGGCGCGAAGAGGACGTGATCGGCGACATCCTCAACTACGCGGGCTCCGATCTCCTGTGCTACCGGGCGGACGGTCCGCGCGGGCTGGTCGAAGCGCAACGGAAGCAGTGGGACCCGGTTCTTGCCTGGGCCAAATCCGCACTCGGCGTGCCGCTTGCGCGTGCGGAGGGCATCGTTCATGTGGCCCAGCCACAAGCCTCGCTCGGCCGCTTGAGAGAAGCGCTCAAGGCTCATGACCCGTTCAGCTTAGCGGCGCTCCACGTGATGACGGGACTCACGGGCTCCGCGCTTCTCGCCCTTGCCGTGGCGCTTGGAGAGATGACCCCGGATGAGGCGTGGAAAGCGGCCCATGTCGATGAGGATTGGCAGATCGCCCAATGGGGCGAGGATGCGGACGCGGCTTCGCGGCGGGCGGCGCGCGCGCGCGATTTCACTGCCGCCGCGCGCTCGCTCGCGCTGCTCAAAGGCTGACGGTGCTGTTTCGGTGCGCTCTATCCCGTCTCCTTCGTGGGGAGGGCCGCGCGGCCTTCGGCGGCCGTCTTATGCTGCACACGCAACCAGAACGACGCGCCGTGCAGACTGAGGTCAGCTAGAGGGCCTGTGCCCAATTTTTCTTGCGATCGCCCGGAAGTTCGCTGTCGCAGGACACAAACCAACAGGGAAACAGCAACTCGAATCGTCCCTCGGCGCACAGCAATGCGGTTGCAAGGAGGTACTGCTCGTTCCAAAGGCGCCGCAAATATCCGGTCGGATAGTCGAAAGGCAAATAAATGTCATGGAGGTGCACGATGACACCCGGGTTGAGAGCCGGCAAGATCTCCAAAAAGAAAACGGTAACATCGGAATTCTGAAAGGCGCGATGCGAGCTGTCGATAAAGAGAATGTCGTTTGCCTGCAATTAGAGAGAAGAGTTTGGGGTCCAGCTTAAATCTTGTCAGGCCGAGAAAGTGAAGTGCCGCGACGTGGTTTGGATCTCGGCGAAGCACTTGCTGCAAGTCAGCATCGGCATGGTTGAGCCAATGCTCCTGCAGACACGCAAGCCCCCGCTCCAAGACCAAAGTCCTCAAGGCCGGCGGCGAGAAACCTGTTGCGTTTGCTTCAAGAGTTCCCGTCCGGTCCATTCGGTCCTAGTGCGCTGTCATCTTGTCCCTGTGGCGATTGCGGGCGGCAGCGACACGGTCGCGTTTCATCGCCAACAAGACGAGCGTGACTGCCAGTTCTCACTATACCCCGTCCGGGACGCGATGAAGGACTGGGATTTGCGGGATTTGAACCTCGTGCTATGCACGGCCGAGCAGGTATGTCACCCGAGGCGCTGCCATGAAGGAAGTCCTTGAAGAGCTTGAGATTCGCCGCGACAAGGCGCGGGCCGGCGGCGGTGGCGCCCGCATCGAGGCGCAACATGCCCGCGGCAAGCTCACCGCGCGCGAGCGGCTCGACCTCCTGCTCGACGAGGGCTCCTTCGAGGAGTTCGACACGTATGTCGAGCACCGCTGCATCGATTTCGGCATGGAAAAGACGCGCGTGCCCGGCGACGGCGTCGTCACCGGTTGGGGCACCATCAACGGCCGCGTCACTTACGTCTTCGCCAAGGATTTCACCGTGTTCGGCGGCTCGCTGTCGGAGTCCCATGCCGGGAAGATGGTGAAGATCCAGGACATGGCGCTCAGGAACCGTGCGCCGATCATCGGCCTCTTCGACGCCGGAGGCGCGCGCATCCAGGAAGGCGTGGCGGCGCTCGGCGGCTATGGCGAGGTGTTCTTGCGCAATGTGCTCGCATCGGGCGTGATCCCGCAAATCTCGCTTATCATGGGACCTTGCGCCGGCGGCGACGTCTATTCGCCGGCCATGACCGATTTCATTTTCATGGTCAAAGACACCTCCTACATGTTCGTCACCGGCCCCGACGTTGTGAAGACGGTGACGAAGGAAGAGGTCACGGCCGAAGAGCTGGCGGGGCGCTGTGGTCCATACGACCAAATCCTCGATCGCCGACGGCGCCTACGAAAATGACGTCGAAGCGCTTCTTCAGATGCGGCGGCTGATGGATTTCCTCCCCTCGAGCAATCTCTCGGGCGTGCCCGAGCTTCCCAGCCGCGATCCGTGGGACCGGATGGAGAAGTCGCTCGACACGCTGATCCCGGACAATCCGAACAAGCCCTACGACATGAAGGAGCTGATCCATAAGGTCGTCGACGAGGGCGACTTCTTCGAGATCCAGGAGAGCTTCGCCCGCAACATCGTCGTGGGCTTCGCCCGCATGGAGGGGCGCACGATCGGCATCGTCGCCAACCAGCCGATGGTGCTCGCGGGCGTGCTCGATTTCGGACGCCTCGCGCAAAGCCGCGCGCTTCGTGCGCTTCTGCGACTGTTTCAACATTCCGCTCGTCACCTTCGTCGACGTGCCCGGCTTCCTGCCCGGCACCGACCAGGAATATGGCGGCCTCATCAAGCACGGCGCCAAGCTCCTGTTCGCCTTCACAGAGGCGACGGTGCCGAAGGTCACGGTGATTACCCGCAAAGCCTATGGCGGCGCTTACGACGTTATGTCCTCGAAGCATATCAGGGGCGACGTGAACTATGCCTGGCCGTCGGCCGAGATCGCGGTGATGGGGGCCAAGGGCGCGGTCGAGATCCTCTACCGCGCCGAGCTCGGCGACCCCGCCAAGATCAAGAAGCGCATCGACGAGTATCAGGCGCGTTTCGCCAATCCGTTCGTCGCTGCCGAGCGCGGCTATATCGACGAGGTGATCCTGCCGCACGGCACGCGCAAGCGTGTCACCCGGGCACTCCAGATGCTGCGTAACAAGCGCGTCGAGAACCCCTGGAAGAAGCACGACAACATCCCGCTCTAGGTGAGGGGATGGGCGTCATCACAACACCGACGCCCTCATGCTGATGAGCGCCCGCAAGCGCACCTCGAAGCACGCATCTAAGCAAGCGAGGCCGGTCTTAGGAGTTCGCCTTCGCCGGGCCGCTGTTCGGTTTGAGACGGTGCGCGAGCGCGATCAGGTTCGCTTCGTCCTGGGGTGTGGACGAGATCACCTGGTTGTCCTGGATCGCTTCGCGGGTGACCCGGTCGAACTGCTCCAGCTGCGCAAGAATCCGGCTGCCGAGCTCCAAATATTGCTGTCGGATCAAGCCGAGCCGGCAGCGAAGCTCTTCGTTCGAAGCGCTCAAAGCCACCAGCTCGCGCTGCTGAGCGTTGACGCGGTCCCGCAGAGCGTCGCGGTCGGCGATGAGATGCTGGATCGCCGCCGCTCCGGCGAGAGCGACGCTCTCGATGGTCTCATCGGGGCCGCCCTCGGTGAGTTGGGCTTGCGGCTTCGGCGTTATGATCTGTCGCAGGGTCTCAATCATTGCAGCCAACTCCGTGTCGACGGCGGACGGGGCGATTTAGTGTGAGAGCATTGGGAATAACATTCGCGCAAAATTGTGGAGCTGCGCGCCAACCCTCGAGCTTTTCTATCGTCATGATGAATTGGGACATTAACCGCGTCAGGGGGCACCCGCGGCCCAGCGGCGGGGCGAAGCGAGGGGGTGGCCGAAGCCCCGGTCTCGGGCTAATTTCTTAGGATCGCGAGGGGTACGGGGATGCGCTTACGCGCCCTGGCAACGGTCCTATTGGGTTTGGCGGCCGCCATGCCGATGGCGGGCGGCCTTGCGCGCGCTCAAAGTCAGGACCAGCCCAAGTCACGACCTGTAGGGCCCGCGGAGGCCGCACCCGCCACCGCTCCCGAGGCGTCTCAGCAGGCCGCACCCGAGGCCCCTCCAGCTGTCGCACCTGAGGCACCTCCGGCTGTCGCGCCCGAGGCGACGCCAAGCTGTGGCGCCCGAGGCCTCGCCAGCGGCCGGATCAGACGCCAGCCCCTCGGCTTCGCCAGAAGCCGCGCAAGCGCCCGCCGCAACCGAGGCCGTCGCTTCGCCGGCCGATCCCTCTCAGGCTGCCGCTTCGCCCCTGCGGCGCCGGCCGACCCGATCGTGGCGGCGATCAGGGCAAAGCTCGCAGACCCTGCCGTGACCAAGGACGCGCATCCCGGCGACCTCGCGGCGCTCACGGAATTCTACGCATCGCGAGACGGGCCTGCGCTTTGGATCACCGAGATGGGCTTTTCGGCCAAGGGACAGCAGATTCTGTTCGAGATCGAAAAGGCCGACGCATGGGGGCTCGATGCAGCGTCCTTCGCCCTTCCGCGTTCGGACGCGCTCACCGTTACGCCCGAGGCGGAAGCCGAAGCCGAAATCGCGCTCGACCTCGCCGTTCTGAAATATGCCCGGTACGCCCGCGGCGGACGCTTCACCCCCTCGAAGGTCAGCACCTTGTTCGACCAAGTGCCGCCCTTGCGCGATCCCAAGACCGTTCTCGCGGAAATCGCGGCGGCCGAGGCGCCTGACGCTTACCTGCGCTCGCTTCACCCCAAGCACGAGCAGTTCCAGCGCTTGCGCGAGGCGCTGCTCAAGGCACGCGGCGGCAGCGAGGAGGGGGAGAAAGCGGACGCCGACGACAAGGACATCAAGCGCATCCTCATCAATATGGAGCGCTGGCGCTGGATGCCGGAAGAGCTGGGCAGCATCTACGTCTTGCAAAACTCGGCCGCGTTCATGCTCTACGTGGTCAAGGACAACAAAACGATCTATGCCGACAAGACTCTCGTCGGCACTATCGGCTACGCGACCCCGGTCTTCACCGCGCCGATGACGACCATCGTGTTCAATCCCGATTGGAACGCGCCTGAAACGGTGGTGAAGGAGAACATCCTGCCGGCTTTGCAGAGCAAGAAATACTCGATCCTGAAAACCCACAAGCTCTTTGTCAGCTACAACGGACAGCCGGTCGATGCGACCAAGGTCGATTGGAACCGCGTCAACGGCCTCGCCTATACCTTCTCGCAGAAGGCCGGTCCGCATAACAATCTCGGCAAGATCAAGTTCCTCTATCCGAACCGGCACACGGTCTACATGCACGACACGCTTCCCGTGCGGAAGAAATACTTCAAGCAGTCGAAGCGCTTGATCGGGCATGAATGCGTGCGCATGGAGAAGCCCGACAAATTCGCGGCGGTCCTTCTCGCCGAGAGCAACGGCGTGACCGAGGCCCGCGTCAAGGAATTGTGGAACACCGGCAACAACGCCTCGGTCGCGCTCGAGCGGAAGGTCCCGGTGCACATGGTCTACTTCACGACGGTGGTCGATGACGGCGGCAAGGTCGAGACGTTCGCCGACGTTTACGGGCTCGACCGGAAACTCGCCGTTGCGCTGTTCGGCGACGCGACCGGATTTCCGCAGCCGCCGCCGGAAAGCAAAGAGCCGCCGCGGGAGAGTCCGATGTTTCGGGCCCGGCTGCGCGGCGCACGACGGCCGACAACGACATGGCGCGGGCGATGCAAGGTTTCTTGGGAGAGTGACGCGGTTCCGGTCCGGTGCACCCGCTTGGGAGACTTCGATGCGTAACGCGGTTCTGCTGGTCTTCCTCGGGCTCGGGGCTTGCGTCTTGAGCCTTTTCGCCGCGGCGCCCGCGCGTGCCAATTGCTACGAGCTCATCGGCTGTTCGAACAAGGACCGTTACAAGATTTCCGACCTGATGCAGCTCAGCTGCCAGCCGCTGTGGGAGGTCCGCAACTGGATCTACAAGGAGAACGGCTATTGCTTCCGCACACCGAAGGCGATCGAAACCTTCGGCAATGCCGGCTGCCTCTACGACGATATCGCGCAGGTGCCGCTCAGTGAGATCGAGCGCCACAATGTGAAGGCGATCAAGGGCGTCGAGACCAGCAAGGGCTGCTAGGCCGTGGCCCAATAGGGCTTGGCGGCGAGGCGCGCGAGCCATGCGGCAATGTTGCGGTAAGGCGCGACATCGAATTTGAGAAAGTCCGGGTCGCGGTCGAGCCGCGGGCCGATGGCGAAATCGGCGATGCTCAAGGGGCCTATCACATAATCGCGGCGCTCGAGCTGCCGGTCGAGCACCGGAAGGAAACGGGAGAGCCGGGCGGCGGCATCGGCGAGGATGCCGGGGTCGTTGCCGGGCCGTTTCAGCACCTTCGGCTTGATGACGCGCTCCCAAAGAAGCGCATCGATGGCAGGCTCCGGTCCTCCGGTCCACCAGAACAGCCACTGATTGACCAAGCCCTCGGTCCTGGCGTCGCCGCCGCCGAGCGCGCGCGCGGGACGCTTGGCCGCGAGATATTTGAGGATCGCGGGCGATTCCCACAGCACGAAGCCGTCCTCCTCCAAGACGGGCACCCTGCCGTTCGGGTTCTTGGCGAGATATTCCGGCGAGCGCGTCTCGCCTTTGCGCGGATCGCGCTCGATGATCTCCAATGGAATGCCGAGCTCGGCGGCAAGGAGCCTCACCTTCCGCGCGTGCGGGGAGTCGGGCATGTCATAAAGCGTGATGGTCATGGGGCGTAGCCTACCAGATCAGAGCTTCCCCGGAGGGTGCCGGAAAAAGCATGAAAGCCCAAATTCAGCCGCGAATCCGCATCATGCATTCTCGCCCCAGCCGCGCCCTATTCGGCTTGCAGGGGGCCCAAAGGCTGCTTAGGGTTCGACGCCTGCGCGGACGCTAAGGGGCGCAATTTAGCCTTCTCAAATGGCTAGGGTGGAAGCCGTCGCCTTGGCCGGGGGCCAGCAAGAAATCGCATCATGATCAAGCGCTTTATCATCGCCGCCAGCATCGTCGGCCTGTTCCTCGGCGGACTGGCCTACTTCAACCTCGTCTTCAAGCCGAAGATGATCGGCGAGTTCATGTCGAAGATGGTGCCGCCGCCGGCGACGGTCACCTCGGAGGTTGCCCGGATCGAGAACTGGACCGAACGGATGCACGCCATCGGCACGCTCGTCGCGATGGAAGGGGTGGATGTCGCCCCCCAGGTGGCGGGCCTCGTGACCGACTATTTCTTCGATAGCGGCGACGACGTCGAGAAAGGCGCGAAGCTCGTGAAGCTCGATACCTCCGTCGAGGAGGCCGAGCTCGCCGATAACAAGGCGACGCTCACGCAGGCGAACCTCGATTACGAGCGGCAAAAGAATCTCGTCGAGAAGGGCGCCGTCTCGCAAGCCACCCTCGATCAGACCGTTGCCAAGCGGGACTCGGCGCTCGCGGACGTGCAGCGGGTCGAGGCCATCATCGCCCAGAAGAACATCACGGCGCCCTTCGCCGGGCGGCTCGGCCTGCGCTACGTGGAGAAGGGACAATACGTCCCGGCGGGACAGCGCCTCGTCCTGTTGCAGGCGCTCGACCCGATCTGGGTCGATTTTCCCGTGCCCGAAACGACCGTCGGCAAGTTCGTCATCGGAAGTACGGTCGAGCTTGCGGCCGACGCTTTCCCGGATCGTTCGTTCAAGGGCGAAGTGGAAGCTTTCGACGCGCGCCTGAACCAGGACGCGCGCACGTTGATGGTGCGGGCGAAGGTACCCAACCCGGATCGCACGCTCATGCCCGGCATGTTCGCCAACGTCGCCGTGCTTGCGGGTGGAGAAAAGGAATTCGTCACCGTGCCGCGCACGGCGGTGACCTACGGTCTTTATGGCGACAGCGTCTGGGTGGTGAAATCCGGCGCGCCGGAACCTGCCGCGACGCCGGCGCCGACCGCGTCGAACGAGCCGGTGGCCTCGGCCGTGGCCGCCGATGCCGCCCCGACGGGCGCCATTCCGGCCGCGCCCAAGCTCACGGTGGAGCGCCGCTTCGTGCGGGCGGGGCCGACGCAAGGCGACCGGGTCGCCATCGTCGAAGGCATCAAGGACGGCGAGGAAGTGGTCACCAGCGGCCAACTCAAACTGCAGCCCGGCGCCACCGTCAAGATCGACAATTCGGGCGCGTTGAAGGCGCCGGCGGAGCTGCCCAAGCAATAACCTCCATGCGCTTCACCGACATCTTCATCAAACGGCCCGTGCTCGCCACGGTCGTGAGCCTGCTGATCCTCCTCATCGGGGCGCAGGCCGGCTTCAAGCTGCCGATCCGGCAGTATCCGGAGCTGTACAACACCACGATCACGGTCACCACGACCTACCCCGGCGCCAATGCCGACCTGATCCAGGGCTTCATCACCGTGCCGATCCAGCAGGCGGTGGCGAGCGCCGAAGGCATCGACACGCTGACCGCGTCGTCGGCGCAGAACGTGAGCACGGTCACGCTCAATCTGAAGCTCGACGCCGATCCCGACCGGGCCATGACCGACGTGCTGTCGAAGATCGCCCAGGTGAAGAGCATCCTGCCGCGCGAGGCGAACGACTCCGTCGTCACCAAGCAGACCGGAGAGGGCTACGCGCTTATGTACCTCTCCTTCAACTCCAAGGTGATGACCGGCTCGCAGATCACCGACTACCTGACGCGTGTGGTTCAGCCGCGGCTGCAGACCGTCGACGGCGTGGCCAATGCCGAAATTCTCGGCGGCCAGACCTTCGCCATGCGCATCTGGCTCGATCCCGATCGCATGGCCGCGCTCGGGGTCACGCCGCTCGATGTGCGCGCGGCCCTTGCCACCAACAATTTCACCTCGGCCCCAGGTCAGGTGAAGGGCGATTTCGTGCAGACCAATATCGATGCCAAGACGGCGCTCGAAACGCCCGAGGCCTTCGGCGAGCTTGTCGTGATGGCGCGGGGCAACTCCTTGGTCAGGCTCGGCGATATCGCCGAAATCGATCTCGGGCCGCAGAGCGCCGATTCCTCGTCCGCCTTCGATGGTCTGAAGGCCGTGTTCATCGGCGTCTACGCCACGCCGACCGCTAACCCGCTCACGGTGATCACCGACGTGCGCAAGGCCTTCCCGGGAATCCAGCGCGAGCTGCCGCCTGGGCTCGAAGCGGCCATCGCCTACGACGCCACCAACTTCATCCGCGCCTCGATCTGGGAAGTGGTGAAGACCTTGGGCGAGGCGGCGATCATCGTCATCGTGGTGATCTTCCTGTTCCTCGGCAATCTCAGGTCTACGATCATCCCGATCGTGACCATCCCGCTGTCGCTCGTCGGCGTGCTCGCGCTGCTTGCCGCGCTCGGCTATTCGATCAATCTGATGACGCTGCTCGCGCTCGTGCTCGCCATCGGGCTCGTCGTGGACGACGCCATCGTCGTGGTCGAGAACATCCACCGCCATATCGAGCAGGGGATGAAGCCGTTCGACGCAGCCGTTCTCGGCGCGCGGGAGATTTTCTTTCCCATCATCGCCATGACGATCACGCTCGCGGCGGTCTATACGCCGATCGCCTTCGTGGCGGGGTTGACGGGCACGCTGTTCCGCGAGTTCGCGCTGACGCTCGCGGGCGCCGTGCTGGTATCCGGCGTCATCGCCGTGACGCTTTCGCCGATGATGTGCTCGAAACTGTTGAAGGCCGAGAACGAGCACGACAGGCAAGGCTGGCTCACGCGGTTTCTCGACCGGATGTTCGAGGGCCTGAAGCGGCGCTATCAGCGGCGCCTCAACCGCACGCTGAACTGGCGGCCGGTCACTCTGTTCGTCCTCGCCGGCCTCATCGCCGGAACCGGCCTCATGTACATGACCACGCAGCGTGAGCTTGCGCCCGAGGAGGACCAGGGCATCCTCTTCACGCTCGTCAAGACGCCGCAATACGCCAATCTCGATTATCTCGAGGCGGCGAC
Source organism: uncultured Alphaproteobacteria bacterium (assembly GCA_963818165.1). Taxonomy (GTDB): domain Bacteria; phylum Pseudomonadota; class Alphaproteobacteria; order Rhizobiales; family Methyloligellaceae; genus Methyloceanibacter. Next base: position 38,777 of record CAWFRD010000025.1, on the reverse strand, counting down.
GGATCAGCTTTACCGCGTCTTCAGCACGGTGCCGGAGCAAGAGCACGTCTTCGCCATCAACGGCATGGGCGACGTGCATCAGGGCTTTGCCGGTATCCTGCTCAAGCCCTGGGGCGAACGGTCGCGCAATCACCAGGCCGTGCTCCAGGAGTTGCAGCCGAAGATCGCCGGGATTGCGCCCGCGCTCGCGCTCTCTTTCTCACCGCCGTCTCTGCCGGGCTCGGTAGGCGGACCGCCGGTGCAATTCGTCATCACGACGACGCGCGACTTCCGCGAGCTTGCCGATGTTCTCGCCGATGTCGAGAAGGCCGCGCGCGAAAGCGGCATGTTCATCTTTTCCAATTCCGATCTCCGCTTCGAGACGCCGCAGATCGAGTTCCATATCGAGCACGACAAGGCGAACCGGCTCGGCATCACCATGGCCGATATCGGCAATTCGCTCGCGACGCTGCTCGGCGGCAACTACGTCAATCTGTTCGATCTCTACGGACGGAGCTATCAGGTCATCCCGCAGGTGCCGCGCGAGTTCAGGCTGAACGAGGATTGGCTGACCCGTTATCAGATCCGCACGAGTTCAGGCGCGCTGGTGCCGCTGTCCAACGTGGCGAAGGTCACCAAGGTGGTGCAGCCGAATTCGCTCACCAATTTCCAGCAGCTCAACTCGGCGACGCTCTCGGCCGTGCCGTTTCCTGGCCGGACCGTCGGCGAGGCGATCGACTTCCTCAAGAAGCGGGCCGAGAACTTCCCGGAAGGCTTCACCTACGACTTCCAGGGCGAGAGTCGTCAGTTCGTGCAAGAAGGGAACGCGCTCGTCTATACGTTCGTGTTTGCCCTCGTGGTCATTTTCCTGGTGCTCGCCGCGCAATATGAGAGTTTCCGCGACCCGTTCATCATCCTGATCGCGCTGCCGACCTCGATCTTCGGCGCGCTCATCCCGCTCAATGCCGGCCTCGGAACCATCAATATCTATACCCAGATCGGGCTCGTGACGCTGATCGGGCTGATCGCCAAGCACGGCATCTTGATGGTCGATTTCGCCAACAAGCTCCAGGAGGAGAAGGGCTACGGAAGGCGCGAGGCGATCGAAGAGGCGGCGGCCTTGCGCTTGAGGCCCATCCTGATGACGACGGCGGCAACCGTTGTCGCCATGGTCCCGCTCCTGATCGCGGGCGGGGCGGGCGCCGCCAGCCGCTTCGCCATCGGCGTGGTGATCGCCGCGGGAATGATGATCGGCACCCTGTTTACCCTGTTCATCACGCCCGCGGTCTATACCTATCTTGCCAGAGACCACCTGAAGGCGGCCCGGTCGGATCGCGCGGCGTCTGCGAGTGCCGGGGCCCCGGCGGAACAGCCTCTCGAGGAGGCCACGCAGGCCGCGATGGCCTCTGAGGCTCGCGCCTTCGGACCGGCGCCTGCGCCCGCATCGAGCGAGCGCGGGGAGCGGCGGGCGGCCAAGCGCCCAGGACGGCGGCGGCGGCTTCCCGAAGCCGCGGAATAGGCCCCGAGAAGTCCGCCATCCGGTTTACTCGGTCCCGGCGAACCTCTAGAAATCGCCCTAAGAGTAGGGGGCCGAGGCCGCATGTTCTCCAAGCTTCTCATCGCCAATAGGGGCGAAATCGCCTGCCGCATCATCAGGACGGCGCGCCGGCTCGGCATCAAGACCGTCGCCGTCTATTCCGAGGCCGACCGCGACGCGATCCATGTCGATGCGGCCGACGAGGCGGTCCCGATCGGCCCGGCGCCGGCCGCACAGTCCTATCTCGTGATCGACAAGATCGTGGCCGCGGCCAAGGCGACGGGTGCCGAGGCCATCCATCCGGGCTACGGGTTCCTCTCCGAGAATGCCGCGTTCGCGCGCGCGCTCGAAAAGGCCGGCATCGTGTTCGTCGGGCCGAACGTGAAGGCCATCGAGGCGATGGGCGACAAGATCGCGTCGAAGAAGCTCGCCGCCAAGGCCAAGGTCTCGACCGTTCCCGGCCATCTCGGCGTGATCGAGGACGCCAAGGAGGCGATCAGAATCGCCGATCAGATCGGCTATCCGGTCATGATCAAGGCCTCCGCCGGCGGCGGCGGCAAGGGCATGCGCATCGCCTATGGCGCCAAGGAAGTCGCCGAGGGCTTCGCCTCGTCGCGGAGCGAGGCCAAGTCGAGCTTCGGCGACGACCGCGTTTTCATCGAGAAATATATCGAGGAGCCTCGGCATATCGAGATCCAGGTGCTCGGCGACAAGCACGGCAATGTCATTCATCTCGGCGAGCGCGAATGCTCGATCCAGCGCCGCAACCAGAAGGTCGTGGAGGAGGCGCCGAGCCCGTTCCTCGATGCCAAGACGCGCGAGGCGATGGGGGCCGAGGCCGTCGCGCTCGCCAACGCTGTCGGCTACAACTCGGCCGGCACCGTAGAGTTCATCGTCGACAAGAAGCGCAACTTCTACTTCCTTGAGATGAACACGCGGCTTCAGGTCGAGCACCCGGTCACCGAGCTCGTCACAGGGCTCGATCTTGTCGAGGCGATGCTGAAGGTCGCCGCGGGCAAGAAGCTCTCCCTCAAGCAGAAGGACGTGACGCTCAAGGGCTCCGCCATCGAGGCGCGCATCTACGCCGAGGACCCCGAGCGGAACTTCCTGCCATCGACGGGACGGCTCGTGCGCTACCGGCCGCCGAAGCTCGGAACCGAGCGCGGCGTCACCACCCGGCTCGACACGGGCGTGGAGGAGGGGGGCGAGATCTCGGTCTATTACGACCCGATGATCGCCAAGCTCGTCACGCATGCGCCGAAACGGCTGCAAGCGATCGACCACATGGGAAGCGCGCTTGATGCCTTCGCCATCGACGGGTTCCGCCACAACATCCCGTTCCTTTCCGTGCTAATGCGGAACGAGCGATGGAAGGAGGGACGCCTTTCCACCAATTTCATCGCCGAGGAGTTTCCGGACGGGTTCAAGCCGCCGAAGCCGCAAGGCGCCGTTCGCGACACGCTGGTCGCGGTTGCCGCCGCCATCGATCATTTGAGCAATCAGCGCCGCCGCGCCATCACCCAGCAGATGCACGGCGAGCTCGTGCGCTTCGCCGAGACGCGCATTGTCGAGCTCGGCGCGGAGCGCGTGCGCGTCACCGTGGGCGGCTCCCTCGATGGTCCCATCACCGTGACGCTTGGCGGCAAGGGGGAGGGCGAGAAAGCGCGGAGGATCGAAGTTGCATCGTCGTGGTGGTTCGGCGACCCCATCTGGGAGGGCACGGTCAACGACGCGCAAGCTGCCGTGCAGGTGCGCCCGATCCTGAACGGTGCGATGCTGACCTATCAGGGCGTCGAGGTTCCGGCGCGGGTCTTCACCTTGCGCGAGAGCGAGCTTGCCGCGTTGATGCCGGCGAAGGAGCTGCCCGATACGTCGAAATTCCTGCTCTGCCCGATGCCGGGGCTCATGATCTCCCTTGCCGTGACCGAAGGCCAGGACGTCGCGGCGGGCGAACCCCTCTGCGTGGTCGAGGCGATGAAGATGGAGAACGTGCTGAAAGCCGAGCGCGATGTGAAAGTTGCCAAGATCCTGGCCAAGCCCGGCGACAGTCTCAATGTCGATGCCGTGATCCTCGAATTCGCGTGAGGCATCTCGGCCTCTCGGTATTCCTTGTCATTGCCCGGCTTGACCGGGCAATCCAGTAACCCGAGACCACATGGGTCGTGGAGACCGGTGGTGGCTGGATGCTCGCTTTCGCGGGGCATGACAATTGGAGTCTTGATCTAGGATCGGAATGACTGAGAAAGCGGACAATAGGCGAACCGTTACCGTCAAGATCGAAGGCCGCGTGCAGGGCGTCTATTACCGCGCCTGGACCGAGCAGACGGCGCGCTCCCTCGGACTTGACGGCACCGTGTGCAATCTGGGCGACGGGAGCGTGCAGGCCGTGTTTTCGGGTCCTGCCGAGATCGTCGCCGACATGCTGCGTCGTTGCGCCGATGGCCCCAAGGATGCGCGCGTGACCAATGTGAAGGTCGTGCAAGAAGGCGGCGCGGTCGGCCCGGGCTTCAAGGTGATCGGGACGAAGTGGCGCTGAGGGCCGCTTGGGGCGACAGCTCGGCGAAAGCGGCGCGGAGCGCGTCATCGACCGCGTTCATGTCCGCTTCCACGCCGAGCGCGGCAAGGCTCGTCACGCCCGTATCGGCAAGCCCGCACGGAACGATGCCGGAGAAATGCTCGAGCTCGGGCGCGACATTGAGGCTCGCGCCGTGCAGCGTGATCCAGCGGCGCACTCGAACGCCGATGCTCGCGATCTTCTCCCCGCGCACGAAAATGCCGATCTGGCCCGGGCGCCGCTCGCCTTCGACGCCGAGCCGCGCCAATGCCGCGATCAGCCAATTTTCGAGAAAGGCGACGAAGGCCCGGACATCGCGCCCGCGTGGGACGAGGTCGAACATCACATAGATCACGCGCTGGCCGGGGCCGTGATAGGTGAAGCGCCCGCCGCGCCCGCTCCTGAACACCGGAAAGCGGGTGGGCGAAAGCAGATCGCCGGGCGCGGCACTCGTGCCCGCCGTATAGAGCGGCGGATGCTCAAGAAGCCACACGCAGTCCTGCGCCTCGCCCTCGGCGATCGCGGCAGCGCGCCGCTCCATGGCGGCGACAGCCTCTTCGTATGGCACGGGACGCTCGCTCGCGAGCCATTCCACCCCTTGGGCCGAAGGAGCGGGGCGCACGCCGGAATGTGCCGAAAGCGCTGCCATGTGCCCCGGTTGTGAAGGCCAAAACGCATGCTGGCAAGGCTCTCCTTGCACGCCAAAGTCAGGTTTGCTAAGGCAGCCAGACCTAGCTTGCAGCAAGGCCAGCCTAGAGCCATTTGCCGGTAGCGCTTGCGCCGGAACTCCTTGCGGTCGTGGCGGAAATGGTAGACGCGCAGCGTTGAGGGCGCTGTGGGCTAAGCCCGTGGAGGTTCGATTCCTCTCGACCGCACCACTTTCCAAATGGGGCATTGATCCCATTGCTATTTTCGCCCTTTCACCCGCACCGGATATGAAGGTGCGGGAATAGTTGTTCCGGCAGCGTTGAGTTTACCGATAGCCTCGACGGCAAGACGCCGCCTGTCTGCGCTCCGCGTGTAGAGCGATGCCATCGTGCCGCCGACCCATCCGAAGATCGCTTCCAACTGCGCGACCGTGGCGCCGGCATTGGCGGCTCGTGTCGCCGCGATCTTGCGGACACCATGCGCTGATCCCGGCACGCGTGCCGCCTTGCACGCCGAACATTGGCGACGCTCGGCGTCTGCCGCCTCTATAACTCTCGCGAAATCGGCAGCGAGTTTTGAAATCAACGTGCACTCCTTTTGGCGAGGCATTACAGCAGCTCTGTCACGCGATACTGTTCAGGCGACAGACTGGAAATGGCTTCGGGGGTCTTGCGATACTTGCCATCGGTCCACCTTCATGAAGCCTAATGCTTCGAACTCATTGAGTTTCGTTGGGCGAAATTGAGGAGATGGACCTTGCCTTAATTTGCGGCGAAATCCATGCTTTGTTCTCCCAAGGGGTTAGGCCCTCTACGGCCTGCCTAAATGGTAAGGGGCTGATGGTGTTAAGATGGGAAAACCACGCTGAGACTTGGACTCGCGGGTTTCGCCGCCTTTCTCTTCCATTCATCGTTTTGCTCGGGCTCAATTTCATTGTCGTTGGATGTGCGAGCACCGATCGGCTTCCCCCCGTTCCACTTTCGATCGCGTCGAAGGTCAATATTGATATACCCGATGCCCGGTTTTACCCGGACACGGACGCGCAACGTATGGCGGCCCTTGGCCTCCAAGCATACAAACGAGCGCAAGCTGCCAACCGCGGCCAACTGCCAACCAACTACTTTCTCGCAATATCTGGCGGGGGTGACGACGGGGCCTTCGGTGCCGGACTTCTTGCCGGCTGGAGCGCTCGCGGCGATCGTCCGGTATTTGGTCTCGTCACCGGCATTAGTACGGGGGCTCTTTCTGCACCGTTCGCTTTTCTCGGGGAGGAGTACGACGTAAAGCTCAAACACGTCTACACCAATACGAGTGCTGGCGACATTTTCAATAAGCGCAGTCTCCTTGCTGCCGTTGCGAACGATGCGATGACGGACACTACGCCATTGCGGAACATAATCGCGAGCTTCGTCGACGAGGCGATGATCAAAAGGATCGCAGAAGAATATACGAAGGGACGCCTCCTGCTCATCATGACGACCAATCTCGATCAAGGTCGTTCGGTCATTTGGAATATTGGTGCGATCGCCGCCAGCAAATACCCTGGCAAACGAGACCTGATTGTCGAGATTTTGCGCGCGTCAGCGGCGATTCCGGGGCTATTCCCGCCGGTGATGCTGGACGTGAGCATCGACGGCAAGCGCTATCAGGAGATGCACGTCGATGGCGGAGCGGTTGCTCAGGCTTTCCTTTATCCGCCGAGCCTAAACCTAAAAACGAATTCTGCGCTGCACGGGATTCAGCGTAAGCGCGTCGCCTATATTCTTCGAAATGGTCGCCTTTTCAGGCCCGAGGAGAATGTAAAGCGTCAAACCCTTTCGATCGCCACGCAGGCTATCTCCACCATGACAGCCACGAGCGGTGTGAACGACACCTATCGCATGTATGTCACCACTAAGCGTGATGGCGTCGGCTTCAACCTTGCTTACATCGACACTGACTTTACCTTGCCTTACAAAGGGCCCTTCGATCAAGCATACATGCGCGCCTTGTTCGAGTACGGCTATGAGAAGGGTAAGGCCGGCTATCGCTGGCACAAGACGCCGCCCGGCTATCAGGAGTGACCCTCTGCGCCTAAGAACTTGCACACCTCGTCGTTCTGACGGTGGTAGTTCATGAACCAAAAATTGGCCTGGTTCTTACTCGGGGCGCTCTTTGCATCCATGTTTTGGGTGATTGTTGTGATTGGGCTTAACGAGCAGTTGCTGCAAACCTTCTATGGATTTGTTGGTCATTGACGACTCCACTTTCGCTTCGGGCACCAAGCGGACGGCCTACAATGAGGTCTTCCTGCGGCTTCGTCGCAGTAATGCAACGCGGATGGCGTTATGATTTGCCCCAAGACTGCCCTACGGCTACCGCGGATACGGGTACCGCGGTTATAGGCCGGGCTATGGAGTCGTCCGCCGCCAAGTCCGCCGGTGCGCGTTGTGGGGTGCAGGCCACGTTTGCCGTCGATGGGTATATGGGTATATTGAGACGTCCAACGCACTGAGCTGGCAAGCTTTAGGGCACGCCAACGGTTGTGGAGGGGCGGCGAGCAAACTGCCCGCCACCCCATCCTCATCCCTTCGGCGAGGCTTCGGTTAGTGACTGATGCGCGTTCAGGGATATTCTTTCCAAACGCGAGCCGTTGTTCCATGGTTAGAGCACAGGCATGAAGCCGCCCGCTCAATTCGGGGACGAACCAATGAAATCCATAGTCCTTAGGTCATTCAAAAAAGCGCATGTCATTGGCATGCTTGTCCTTGCGGTTGGCTTTCTTGCAACTCCGGTGCTGATGCCAAGTGATGGCAATGCTCAGGATGCAAGAGTCGCGAAATCGATGGCGGCTTTGAAAGACCAGACCACGAAATTAGGAGCGCCAAAAATTAATGGAAACGATGCGGTCGGCGGCAGAGATGCTCCTGCTCTGTATTTCGGCTCGACCAAAATGAACAACAACTTTTCCGTGGTAGATGCGGTTGCGGAGGAGGGCGGACGGGGGACGGTGGCGACGCTGTTCGTGAAGAGCGGCGATGATTACATCCGCGTCGCGACGAACGTGTCGACGCGGTTGGGACCTGGGCGTGCGATTGGAACTGTTCTGACCGGGCCGCCCCTGGAGTCGATCAAAGCGGGCAATGCATACTACGGCAAGGCGCCGGTTCTTGGGACGCCCTATATCAGCGGCTATGAGCCGATCAAAGACGCATCTGGTGCAATCATCGGTGTTTATTTTGTCGGCTACAGGAAGTGAGCCGTTTAGGCCGGTGGGCGAAAGCAATCGACGTGAAACGGACAACAGTCGGTGGGTTTCTTCTCTAGAACGTCTGCTTTTGGCCGCCATCCTCCTAAAAGTGATCAAAGGAAGAAGAAGGCACCATCGCCGTGGCGAGGTCGAAATCTTCCTATCGGCAGTCGTCAAGGGGCAACAATTACTATGCCAACTCTTTTAACCAGCGGCCAAGGAGAGGGTGGCTTATTGAGGCGCTTGTTTGGTGGTCTATAGAAGCTTGGCCCAGGTCAGCTTCTGACCCATAGCGGACATCCGTAGTCTGTTCATCTCGGGCTTGGCGCGGCAAATCGCGCACCGGCGAGATCACGGGCGATTGCAGCTCGGAGAAGGCTCCCGAGCAGTTTCTGCGCGAAATACGAGGTCATCACGGTAGCGTCCAGAGTACTGCATTCACCGGCTCAAGCCTGAGGGGCAAGCGACCGCTGTTTGCAATCCGCCATCATCCGGCTAAGTTTCATCCGGGACAAGAAAGCAGGGACACGAAATATGACGCTCCTCGACAGCATTGTTCTCGGCATTGTCGAGGGCTTTACCGAATTCCTGCCGATCTCCTCAACCGGTCATCTCATCCTTGCAAGCAAGCTCCTCGGCCTGCCGCGGACGGAGTTCCAGAAAAGCTTCGAGATCGCCATCCAGCTTGGTGCGATCGCATCGGTCGTGATCCTCTACTGGCGCAAGTTTCTCGACATCCTCGTCATGAGCCGCGTGCTTACCGCCTTCATTCCCACAGGCATAATCGGCTTTGCACTCTACAGGATCATCAAGACCTACTTGTTTGCCAGCGAGACGATCGTGCTTTGGGCGCTCGCCCTTGGTGGCGTTGCCCTGATCGTTTTCGAACTTTTGTACCGGGAGCCCAAGGATGCCGTCTCCGATTTACGGTCGATTTCCTATCCCAAGGCCGCCCTCGTGGGCGTGTTCCAGAGTCTTTCGGTTATCCCCGGCGTATCGAGAGCCGGGGCCACTATCGTGGGCGGCCTGATCCTCGGGCTTTCGCGCAGCACCATCGTCGAGTTTTCGTTCCTCCTTGCCGTTCCCACCATGCTCGCGGCGACGGGTTATGACCTTTTCAAGAATGCATCAGCATTCGCACCCGAGCAGTTTGGCACCCTAGCCGCCGGGTTTATCTCATCATTCATTGTCGCGATTTTCAGCATCAAGTTCCTGCTCGCCTACGTCCGCACAAACACGTTCATACCATTCGGAGTGTACCGGATTCTTCTGGCGCTCGTGTTCGCCCTATTCGTGCTGTAGTTGGACCGTATTTTTTGCTAGCTAGCCTAAACTCTTGTTTTTCCGCTGTTTCCTTGGCGTTGACATCGCAGGGGTCACCGGTTCTCTCCCACTAGGTCGCACCATCAGAACGCATCTGCGTTTTGCAAGCGGTCCAGCCGTGTCGCGCGCTCGCGCGCTGTCAGCTTGGCTGGTCTGGTTCCGATAACTCCGCTTATCGGAAGCAATTTCCTGCCTGCTCCTTGGCTCAAGACCCACGCTTAGGGGTACGAAAGTCGGCGCTTGTTGATACGGACATGACCTCGATAACGTCGCAATACACTCTGCATTGATCCGCCAGTGGCCAGAGTGACTAATGCCTCGGCAAGGGCAAAGCCCTTCTCTGTTACCATGAGCTGCGCCTCAGCACGGCTTCGGGTTCCACCCTGAGCGAGCTTCGTGAGGCGAACGCTCATCACCTCCTGTGCCTCGTGACAAGACGCGCGGAAGCGAATGCTTCCTATACGAGAACGCTGCGTCCCAAAGGCGGACAAAGGATCGGAAAGGGAAGGGGATGCCGCGCTCTTGCGAGCACACCTACCAGGAAGCCTATCCCAGGACAATTCGCCCGGTTTCCGGCGGCGGACTTGGCTGTCTTGCAGCCCGACGACCTGTAAACTGGCTTCGCAGTCGTCATCTCAATGATCCCTTTGTCTTCTTGGCCGGATAGGCTTGGCTAGCCGAAAGCGGCATCGACATGCTAAAGTTATAGCTGCCATCCCAGCGCTGAGGACGATCCCCTAAGACCCAAGAGGCAGTACCATGTCGAAGTCATCCAACCCCAGAGTTGCCGCTAAGGCGGCTCGCCGTATACGTGGCAAGAGTACCGCGAAAATCGGTCGCGCGCGTACCACACGCGCTACTCACTCGGGCAACTCGAAGCTTGTCACCGAGAAGACGCACGTACCGCGCAAGACCACTTCCAAAAAGGCCATCGAGAACGCGCGCGATACTCATCGCAGCATTGCTGCTCATTTTGACACGTTTCGCGATAGCCAAGTCCCCGGCACGATAAACGCCATTGCTGAAAGGAGCATAGCGCAAACGCGCGAGGTCTATGAGCGCTCCAAGCACACTCTTCAAGCCGTATTAGCAAGCTGGGAAAGATCTTTCGGTGCCGCCGGTCAGGGCACTATCGGCCTCAATCGTAAGCTCATCGACATCGCCGACCGCAATATCAATAACGCCTTTGACCTTACGACTAACCTTGCGAGAGCAAAGAACTTCGCTGATGTGATGGCATCGCACGCAAATTATTGGCGCAAACAATTCGGCAATCTCAGTGCCGAAGCTGAGGAGGCGGCACAATCAAAGCCGAGGTAGGGCTTGGTTTGTACGGCAACTGTTTAAGTGGTTAGTCAGACGCGATGGCGCTTGCAAGCAGCCCATCCTTTGCGTTCAGGCAAGCTGCCGTAAGTGTGATTACGGAAGTCGGTTACCGCAATTGGCGGTATCGCTATGCTCGTCCGCATATGCATTATCGTTACGCATATCGTCCATCCTACTGCCGCCCCTACCGACGCTTTGGCATCGAGCCTGGTCGCTACTTTGGTGTCGGGCCTGGTGCCTACGAATGTTATGGCTACGACTGCAACTGGTGAGCAGGTATCAGTCAGTCGCTGGACTTGAGAAGAGGCTGCAGACACCTCCCTCAGTTACGACCTACGCTTTGGGCTCCGTCCGGTTTTAGGCGCAGCTCGGCGCGACTTAGCCGAGGTGCGCTTCGGCTTTTTGGTCGTTGCCTTTTTTGGTGCCGTTTTTGTGGTAGCCGCGCGGGCGGCCGTTCTCTTTGGTTTTGCCTTTCTGGACGACGTCTCTGTCGTGGAAACTTTCTTTGCGGAAGCCTTCTTTTTTGGCGCTGCCGATGCCGGCTTCACCTTTCGTCGTTGTGATCTAGTAGTCCGCTTTCTCGCTGCGCCAATTGCGGCACCAGAGAGCGCACCAATAACGGTGCCGACGACCGGAACGCCCAGAGCAGTCCCAGCCAGAGCGCCCGCGACTGCACCACCGAGCGTGGTTCCCGCCGTGCTTTTTTCTGCCTTAGCGGCGTCTTCTTCCTTTTTCTTTTGGTCCATTTTCTCCCCCTGAGTTGGCAAGAACGACGCTCTTCTTTGCGGGCCTACCTGTCAACGATAAGCAACCATCCATTAACTGGTTTTCTCGCTTCTGCTTGTTTGAAGCAAAGTGGAAATAGGTAACAGGCGAGGCTCGCCAGCACGGGAGGACAAACCACCATGCTGAGAGCTGAAGTCCGTGCCACTTTCACAGTGGTTTATCGCGGCTACGATATCGAGGTCTCACGAGGGCCCACTGGCTGGCGTGCCGGCGTCTATCCGCGCAGCGCTGATTTGCCCATCTTGAACGAAGTACAGACTTCCGATCAAGACGGGGCGGTCATCGAGGCGATGGATCGCATCGATGGGGTACTCAGGCACTAGACGGTAGTTGCTATTCTCTACTTAGCCACCTGTCCCGGCGATTTGCGCTCACTCTTCGTTCGGTGCAGGCGGAGGAGGTGGTGGGATTTACTTCTTCCTTATGTCCGGCATGTGGGTTAGGCGCATCCGTGTAAATGTCTTCGTCGCCTACGGGTGGCGGTGGGATGACTTCCTTATCCTGGGAAGGAGGAAGTTGCTGACCATCGGCCCCGGGTGGGTCTTGACCCTGCGGAACGGTTTTCTCCGGCTCATTAGTCGCGCCAGCAGATAAAACTTCAAACGCGGACGGCGCGAACAGGCTAAGTGTTGCCCATAGTGTTACCGTTGCGTACGCCCTTCGCATGGCAGGTTCTCCCAGAAGAAGAACTAAGCCAGCGTCTTCGCGTTCCACGTATCCGGGGAGTGATGGCGGGTTAAGCCGGTCAGAAGGACGGCTTGGTCCTCACTTCAACATCTTAGTAATACCTTCGTAAGAAGCTGAAACGGGTCGGGCGCTAGCGTTCTAAAGCTGCTTCTGCGAAGGGGGATATGACATGCGTGTTCTGAGTTCGAGCCTCTCTGGTTTAGCCTGTATCGCCACACTAATGGCCGCCACAGCCACACCGGCTACCTCTCAGCCGAGTGTTCCGGCGTTTGGGCAAGGCAGTGGGGGTCGCGTCCAGCTAATTGACCATCGGGATCGGCGGAATGGTTACGACCGTCGGCATTATCGTGGTCATTACGGTCGTTACCACGGTCCTTACTACGCACCATATGCCTATTATGGTCCGTACTACGGTCCTTACTACTACCCCTACTATACTCCCTATTACGGTCCCAGCGTCAGCTTCTCGTTCGGGTTCTGAGACCGCGGTTGCAACGAGAGTTAGGCGAGAGACTTTGCCCAGTCCAGCAGTTCCCATTGGGGCCTGGGCCAACGCAGTCCGCAACTAGCCAGCAGATGGCTGGTTCGGAGTCTAGGCGGCCGCGCGTCGGCGAGCACGATGTGCCGGAGCCCCGAAGGCCCCGCCAAGGTTACCGAGATCCGTCCCCCCGGACGCGTGGCATTCCGCGCGTGGATGACCGGCGTGTGGTCAGCGGGATAGTCCATGTGATCCGGAATGGTCTGCGATGGCGGGATGCGCCCGCGGTCTATGGCCCCCATAAGACGCTCTGCGGCTGCTTTCACCACGGGCAAACTTCTGTCGTCGAATACTCGCCGCCGCCACTTTCGAGAGCGCCCTACAAATGGCGCTCGCACTATCCTTGCACTAGTCAGGATCGCGCCGTACTAGGTTTGCGAGGACCTCGCCATTGCCGTCCTTCAAGGTGAGCTGGAGGTGAGTAGCTTCCACATGGCGGACGTTGCTCAGCATGGCGAGGAACTGCTGTTCGCGCTCCATGACTTCGGGCTGGCAGGCCATGCGCGTTGAGGCGAACGGCCCCATCGTTAGCTTGTCGTCTTTTTGGGTGTAGGTGCCGGTAAAGCGGTTACAGCCTAAATGCCGACCTTGCCGCCCGACCGAAACTGCACGAAGCGGGCTGACTTGCCGGTTTCCCCGGCGAAGACCCATTCCGATCCAGCGAGGTTGAAGGTAGCCGCGTTCACCGCGCCGACGGCGAAGAGACCGGCACCAAGGAAACAGAGGCTCTGCAGAACGGCAGTTCTATTGGCCATCCTGACGCTCTTAATGCTATCGACCCGAGCTTAGCTCTTCGCATTATCCTCTGCCTTTTTCATCTGAGCGTCGAGATTAGATCGTCTACCAGGAACCTGAAGCTCCTGTGTAACGCGGCGTTCCCTGGACTTCGCGACCCAGTCTGGTCAAGGTATCAGCGCCTTCCATGAGAAACATCTCGGTCTCCGGTGCAGCGCGAACACAGTCGTTCCCACGAGAAAACAGGTGTTTGCCTCGACAGGCCATCGTTCTTGTCATCCCCCTTATTAGAAACATAAATGGTTTGCATTGCGGGTCTATCCTCGGGATAGCCAGTGTGGCCAAGACCAAATTAGCAAAGGACACCCGCCGAGGCGAGCGGGAGCTACGTCTCCAGTCGCGAAATGGGAACGGAAGGAATAGAAAATGCCCGAGAGAACTAGCGCGGTCCCGGCATGGGCATGGATCGCAGGCGCGGCGCTCGTGTTTGTAGGCATTTTCGCCGGTTACCGCATGGTTCAGACACAACGGCACCTGGCAGCTGCCCAAAGCGAGCTTGAGAGGGCGAACACTGATCGCAAGGAGCTACAGACCAAATTGGATGAAGCCACATCACAGGTCAGATCAGCCCAATCCCGGCTTGCGAAGACGCAGCCTCTATTGGAAGCAGCGCAAAGCGCACTGGAGAGCGCTAAGCAAGCGGCTGAGAAGGCCAACGCCCAGCGCACTGAAATTCAGATCAAATTGGACGAGGCCGCATCAGAGACTAAATCAGTCCAATCCCGGCTTGCGGAGACGCAGTCCCGTCTGGAAGCAGCGCAAAGCGAACTTGAGAGCGCCAAGCAAGCGGCCGAACAGGCAAAAGCGCAAGTCGCGGAGCTTGAGCAAAAGGCAGCCAGTCTCAAATCAGAGCTCCAAAAGTCAGATGGCCAGCGTATTGAGCTCCAGGCGAAATTGGATGAGAACGGATCGGAGATTGCGCGGCTCAAAAATGAGCTCGAAAAAGCGCCGCGCGCCGAAAGTCCCTGAGGCCGCCTGGGGGATGAGGAGATCGTGCCGGTTGGGTCGTACGCATCGCGACGGGCCGGGATGAGGAGTTCGCTGTCAGATGTTCGCCCGAGCGGTCTGACAGCCTGCTACATCTTCTTCTCGGCGCATTTGTTAGTTGCAGCGTCCCACACGCCGCCGGCCTTTTCGCAGTCGGCCTGGGTCTTGGCTGTGGTCACATCTCCTGCGAAAGCCGGTGCAGTAAAGGCAAATGCCAAGGTTAACGCGAATATGGAAACGAGCGTTCTCATGACATTACTCCTTACGCGCTTGTCGGAGAGTTAGGAACAACTCCTCTTGGCCGATAAAGTTCCGCGGAAAGATTAGCGACCCATCCGAAACGATCGGGAGTGCCTCGAGCAGCACAAGAGCGAGAGGCGCAGCCGCTCCAACGGAAAAGGTCGCGGCCGATGTGAGGGCTGCCCTTTTTGGCTGGAAATTCCGCCTTAACAGGGGTCTAGTGGCTGCCAAGCCGCACCTGTGATCGCAGGCCCGGAAGCGGGAATTCGTCTCTTCGAGCGCGGCTCCCGCTTCCGCGGAGCCCGCGGCGCTCCCGTTGACGTTGAAACACGGCGAAACGGACAGGCCATGCAGGATGAAGCGGGCGAGGTCGAACTGCGTGACGACGAGGGCGAAATCCGCCCGGAGTTCCTCCACGCCGTCATTGCCGGGCTCGACGCGGGCGAGGCGGCGAAACTGCGCGATCTTACCCTTCCGCTGCACGAGGCCGATCTTGCCGATCTCATCGAGCTGCTCCGGCCCGAGCAGCGCACGATGCTCATCGCAACGCTTGGCGAGGATTTCGATGCCGCGGCGCTGCCCGAACTCGACGAGGCCGTGCGCGACCAGGTGCTCGAGGGCATGCCGACCGAGCAGGTGGCCGAGGCGCTGCAACAGCTCGATTCCGACGACGCCGTCTATGTCATCGAGGATCTCGACAAGGCCGAGCAGACCGACATCCTCGCTAAGCTTCCGCATTTCGAGCGGCTCGCGCTTGAGCGCAGCCTCGAATACCCCGAGGATTCGGCCGGCCGCATCATGCAAACCGATCTTATCGCCGTGCCGCCTTTCTGGTCGGTGGGGCAGACGATCGACTATATGCGCGAGGCGGAAGACCTGCCGGACCGCTTCTATGAACTTTTCGTGGTGGATCCCGCCTATCACCTGCTCGGCTCGGTCGCGCTCAACATTCTGCTGCGGTCCAAGCGGCCGAGCTCGATCGACGCGATCACCGAGCGGGATATTCACCCGATCCCGGTCGAGGCCGATCAGGAGGCGGTGGCGCGCCAGTTCGAACGCTATAACCTCACCTCCGCGCCCGTGGTCGATGGCGGCGGGAGGCTGGTCGGGGTGATTACCGCCGATGACATCGTCGAGGTCGTGCAGGAAGAGGCCTCGGAAGACATCTTGCGCATGGGCGGTGTCGCGGGCGAGCGGGTCTCAAACTCGGTGTGGCGGACCGCGAGCCACCGTTTTACCTGGCTCTTCGCCAATCTCATCACCGCCATTCTCGCCTCCCTCGTCATCAGCCTGTTCGAGGCGACGATCGAGCAGATGGTGGCGCTCGCCGTGCTGATGCCGATCGTGGCCTCGATGGGGGGCAATGCCGGCACGCAGACCATGACCGTGGCCGTGCGCGCGCTCGCCACGCAGGACCTCGGCCCCGCCAACGCGCTCCGGGTCATCTTGCGCGAATCCGCCGTGGGCTTCCTCAACGGACTTCTCTTCGCCGTCATCATGGCGGCCATCGCGTTCTTCTGGTTCGGCAGCGGCGAGCTTGGCGCGGTGATCGGAGTCGCGATGATCGTGAACCTTCTCGCCGCGGCGCTCGCCGGCATTCTCATCCCGCTCGGGCTTGACGCGCTTGGGCTCGATCCGGCAATCGCTTCGGGTGTGTTCGTCACCACGGTGACCGACGTCGTCGGCTTCTTCGCCTTTCTCGGGCTTGCCGCAGTATGGCTGGTGTAGGGGCATCGCATGTTCTTCTATCTCGCCAAGGTGATCGGGTTCCTGCTCCAACCCTCGACGCTGATCGCGCTTCTGATCGGCTACGGCTCGATCCTGATCTGGACCGGATGGGCGCGCTGGGGACGGCGCTTCGCCACGTTCGGTGCGATCCTGCTCCTGCTCGCCGGTCTCTCCCCGCTCGGCAATGCGTTGATCCTGCCGCTCGAGAACCGGTTTCCGCGCGCCACTCTCGATGCGCCGCCCACGGGCTTCATCGTCCTCGGCGGCGCGGAGGACAGGCTTGTCAGCGGTGCGCGGGGGGCGCCTGCACTGAACGAGGCTTCGGAGCGGATCGTCGAGGCAGCAATCCTGTCCCGCCGCTACCCGGAAGCGAAAATCGCCTTCTCGGGCGGCGATGCCGGGATTCTTTATCCGGCCGGAAGCGAGGCCGAAGGGGCCGAGACATTGCTCACCGCGCTCGGCGTGCCGCCAGACCGGCTCATCCTCGAGGCGAAGTCGCGCGACACGTATGAGAACGCGGCCTTCCTCAAGGAGGAGCTCTCCCGGAGCGGAGAGCTTGGCCCCGGCAAGCGCTGGCTTCTCATCACCTCGGCCTATCACATGCCGCGCGCGATCGGCGCCTTCCGCAAGGCCGGCTTCGAGGTGGAGGCCTGGCCGGTCGATTATCGCACGCGCGGACGAGCCGACTTGACGCGGCCCTTCGACAAGGTCTCGGAAGGCTTGCGCCGGGTGGATGTCGCCACGCGCGAATGGTTCGGGCTTATCGCCTATTGGCTCAGGGGACGAAGCGACGCGCTGTTTCCGGGTCCCCGGCCGGCCGCTGTCGCGGGCTGTGACCTGGCGCGCCCGGGCGCTACGCCGTCCGGCAGCCCGCCAGCATCCCCATGTCGACCCACCCTCTGAGGTAGGACGCGGCGCGAAGCTCGACCTCGTCTTCGCCCACGAAGGTCGCAACCATCTCACACAGGACGCCGAAGCGGACCCCCTTTGCCGCCTCGTCCCACATCATCGCCTCCTCGGTCGAAAGCGGCCTAAAGCGCGACATGAAATCCTGCCGCCAGACGAGGATCGCCTGAGGCTCGGGCAGGTGCAGTGGCTTCGGCGGAGCGGTCTCGCTTTTCAGAGCCGACCAGATATCGGCGGCGTTGGTCGCAAAGGTGAGGCGGATCGCGGTCGGCTGCGGCACGAAGACGAGATGAGGCCAATCCTCGGGCGCGATCGCGGCAAGCGCCTCGATGCGAAGCGGCTCGGCGTCGGGGCCGTCGAAGGCATCGGTGAGCGCCTTCTCGAGCTCGGCGATCTCGGCTATCTCGCGGTGCTTGGCGAAAGTCTCGTTGTGTCGCACGAAGGCGGGGAGATGGCGCCCGAACCAGCGCGCGCTCCGCTGATCGGACGGATTGGCGGCGATATAGGCTTTCACCAGACTGGCGAAGGCCTGATCGCCGAGATAGGCGTGCAACTGCTCATAGTCCTCGCCGACGATCTCGGCGAGCCGGGCGGTGTAGGCATTGCGATAGACGCCGAACAGCACCTTGCGCTGTTCCTTGGCGCTGTCCTTGACCTCGCCAAGGATGGCGTCGTCGCCGGCAAGGATGCCGCGCTGGAAGCTGTCCTGAAGCTCGCGAAGGGTCTTCATTCCGCGGCTTCGAGCCGCTTGCCTCCCAGCACGGCGCCTGCGATCGCGCGCGCATGGTTCAGCTCATCGACAAGCTCGGCGAGCGGCGGGATGTTGTCGTCGCGCTCGACCATAGTCGACACCGGGCCGAAATGAGCGACGGTCTCGCGGTAGAAATCCCACACCTCGTCGCATACCGGATGGTCGTGGGTGTCGATAATGTGGCTCTCTTCGTGGCTGTGGCCGGCGACGTGGAACTGGACGACACGATCGCGCGGCACGCCCTGCAGGAAGTCGTTGGTGGAGAAGCCGTGGTTGAAGGCGCTCACATAGACGTTGTTGACGTCGAACAGGAGCCAGCAATCGGCGCGCCTCGCCACCTCGCTCACGAACTCCCACTCGGTCATCTCGGATTGGCCGAAGGTCACATAGCTCGAGACGTTCTCGAGCGTAAGCCGGCGTCCGAGAACGTCCTGAACCTTGCCGACGCGGTCGACGACATGGCTCAGAGCTTCCTCGGTGTAGGGGATGGGCAGGAGGTCGTGCAGGTTCATCCCGTGCACGCCGGTCCAGCAGAGATGATCGGAGATCCATTTCGGATTGACTCGCTCGGCGAGCCTTTTGAGCGCGTGGAGATAGTCCATGTCGAGCGGCGCCGTCGAGGCAATCGAAAGCGAGACGCCGTGCATCACCATCGGATAGCGCTCGCGGATGCGGTCGAGCATGTAGAGCGGCTGGCCGCCCTCGATCATGTAGTTCTCGGAGATGATCTCGAACCAATCGATGGCGGGGAAGCCGTCGAGGACTTCTTGATAGTGCTGAGGCCTGAGCCCCAAGCCGAAGCCGAGATAGGGAGGCTTTTCGCTGATCATGGCCGCAGCTCCCGAAAGTGACGGATGCCGGCCGCCGGTGAAGCAGCCGGCATCCGCAATGTTTTAGCTATTGTCGAACTGACCGCCGGATTTCTTGCATTCATCCTGGAGCATCTGGACCCAGCCTTGGCCCTTGCAGGCATTCTTGCCCTTACAGTCGTTCTTCGCGCTCTTGCAAGCGCCCTTGCCGGCGCAGCCGTTGACGCCGAAGCAGCGTCCCGGGATCGGATCGGCATAGGCCGTCGCAATCAGCGCCGCGCTTGAAACAACCAGGGCCGCGGCGGTCATGGCAATCTTCGCGCCGGACTTTCTATTGAGCTTCATTTTCCACTCCTGTGCATGAGTTCTAGGCATTCGTGGCGGAGAGCCGCCAGGCGAGCTATAGCCTTGAATTAGGGAAAGCTAGCGTCACTCCTATTCAAAGCTCCGTGAGCCAATCAACCCTAACCGTAGCAATGGGGTGGTAAACCGTTCGTGATCGGAAGGTTGCCCAAGATGATAGCGAGTATCGAGCATGGCCCTCAGGGTCATTCGCCGGCTGGAATCGCCGACTTTCTGCTTGGTAAAGTAACCCTGAAAGGCATGCCTGGCCAAGCTAAATCCCGTTTGTCAATGACCCTGTAACGGCCCATGACGGTGCATCTGATCAAGCTTTGCGTTGGCGTCGAGACGCCGCGGGAACTCGCCGAGTGGCAGGACAGGCACCTCAAGCGCCTCGCGCGAGCCGGGAAGACGCCCGAGCATTGCCACCGCACCCTCCAGACCCCGCGGCGGGGCGAAGAAATCCTCGACGGCGGCTCGCTCTACTGGGTGATCAAGGGCTTCGTGCTGGTGCGGCAGCGCGTGCTCGATCTCCGCGACGACGTGAAGGACGACGGCGCGCGTTGCTGCGGCATCGTGCTCGACACCGAGCTCGTGCCCACGCGGCCGCAACCCCGCCGCGCCTTTCAGGGCTGGCGCTATCTCGAAGCGGTCGACGCCCCGCCGGACGGCAAGAATTTAGACGACAAGACCGACGCGATGCCACGGGCGATGCGCGAGGAGCTGCGCGCGCTTCGGCTTATCGATTGGTAGGGGCCGGGACGGCGACATTGTCGATCAGCCGCGTGCGGCCGAGATGGGCGGCTGCGAGAACCCGCGCCTGTTTCACCGGACCCAATAGCGGCTTCAACGTCTCGAGGTCACGCACGGCGACATAGTCAACCCGGAAGCCCGCCGCCTCGAGCTTGAAACGTCCGGCCCCCGCGGCGTCATCGGCGCCGCGGCCTTTGCTCAAGTCGTTCGCGACCGCGACGATCGCTTGATAAAGGAGGGGAGCGGTCTTCCGCTCCGATGGCGACAGATAGGCGTTCCGCGACGAGAGCGCGAGTCCGTCCTTCTCGCGCACGATCGGACCGCCAAGGATCTCGACCGGAACATTGAGGTCGCTCACGAGGCGCTTGATCACAAGGAGCTGCTGATAGTCCTTCTCGCCGAACACCGCGAGGTCCGGCGCGCATTGCAGGAGAAGTTTCGTGACGACCGTGGCGACACCATCGAAATGGTTGGGACGAGAAGCCCCGCACAAATCTTCGGTGAGGTCCGCAACGCTCACGCGCGTGCCGAAGCCTTGCGGATACATCTCCGCCGTCTCAGGGGCGAAGACGAGACTGGCGCCGGCCTTCTCGAGCTTGGCGAGATCGCCCGCTTCGTCGCGGGGGTAGCGGTGGAAATCCTCGAGCGGCCCGAACTGAATGGGATTGACGAAAATCGAGGCGACCACGCGATCGGCTTTGCTCTTGGCAAGCGCGACGAGTGACAGATGGCCCTCATGCAGCGCGCCCATGGTGGGCACGAGCGCGACCCGTTCGCCCGCTTTCCGCCATAGGGCAAGGCCGTGCCTCAAATCGCTTACGGTGCGGATGGCGATTGTGCTCATCGGGGCTTCTCTTCGGCGGCGACCATAGAGGCGCGTGCCCCCGCGTCAACTGCCGGAGAGGCTCGCGGCCCGCGAGGCCCCTGCGCCGGCAGGCCCTAAGCGAGGCTCCCATTTGCGATCGGACATTGTTCGCAACCGATGGAGGGTCCATCTATACTTGGCGTTGTCGCCTTAGGGAGTTTGCGAAGAAAATGGCCGAGCCCAAAGCCCCCGCGAAGCCCGCACACGGCGAGGTCGCGCCGGAGCGCTCGACCGGGGCTGAGATCGACGCCTTCCTCAAGGATGTGCGGAGCCTGAGCCCGATGGGGAAGGGAGGCGGGCGGCTTATCTTCGCCATGGATGCGACCATGAGCCGGCAGCCGTCCTGGGACCTCGCGCTCGAGCTCCAGGCCGATATGTTCAAGGCCGTGAAGGCCGTTGGCGGCCTCGACGTGCAACTCGTCTATTTCCGCGGCTTCAACGAATGCCAGGCGTCGAAATGGGTCGGCGACCCGGATGCGCTTGCGGGGCTGATGCGCAAGGTGGCTTGCGCCGGAGGCTTCACCCAGATCGGCAGGGTTCTGTCTCACGCCAAGCGCGAGAGCGCGGCGAAGAAGGTCAACGCGCTCGTCTATGTCGGCGACTGCATGGAGGAGGATATCGATCGGCTCGCCAATTTCGCGGGCGAGCTCGGCTTGAGCGGCGTGCCGGTGTTCCTGTTCCAGGAAGGAAGGGACGCCAAGGCCGAGCGCGCCTTCAGGGAAATCGCTAGGCTCTCGCGCGGAGCCTATTGCCGTTTCGACGCGGGCTCGGCCCGGCAGCTCCGCGAGCTTCTTACCGCGGTCGCGGTCTATGCCACCGGCGGCCGCAAGGCGCTGCAGAATTTCAGCGACGAGACGAAAAGCACGGCCGCGCTTCGCCTTCTTGAGCAGCTCGGCTAGCGGACGAAATTGATGGTCTATTTCCTTGCCGGATGCGCGCTCCTCGTGCTCGTTCTCCTCGCCGGTCGTAAACTCGCCTCGGCCAACCCCGGCAGTCTCGCCACGGCGCTCCGCAGGATTGGCGGCGTTGCGGCGATCGCCGTCGCGGGGTTCCTGATCCTGCGCGGCGCGCTCCCGCTCGCCATCCCGCTCGCCGTGTTCGGCTTCTCGCTGCTGCGGCAGGGAAGCGGCTTTGGGTTCGGCGACCCCTTCGGCTCGGCGCGCAAGGCGCCCGGACAGAAGTCGCGGGTCAAGACCGATCGGCTCGAGGTCGAGCTCGACCATGACAACGGACAGATGGAAGGAACGTGCCTCACGGGCCGCTTCGCGGGGCGTCCGCTTTCCTCGCTCAGCGACGGCGAGGCGATGGAGCTCCTTGCCGAGCTGCACCAGGAGGGCGCGCCGGAAGCCGCCGTCATGGAAGCCTATCTCGACTGGCGCCTACCGGACTGGCGCGAGCAGCGCTCGACGGCAGGGGTAGGCGCAAAGTCCGGCAGGCGGCGTTCCAATGGCGCAAAGCGCATGAGCGCCGAGGAGGCCTACGCCGTGCTCGGATTGGGCCCGAATGCGAGCGAAGAGGAGATCAGGCAGGCGCATCGCCGGCTGATGATGAAGATGCATCCCGACCAAGGGGGCTCGAACTACCTCGCGGCGCGGATCAATGAGGCGAAGGAAGTTCTGCTCGGCCGCGCGTGAGACGGGCCGGATGCGTCGGCGTCAGTCGCCTATTCGGCGAGCATGGCCGCGCAGTCGAGGGAAAGCTTCTTCAGCGCGGTGCAAGCGGCTTTAGCGTCGTCTTGCGAGAAGCCGGCAAAGCGCGCCCGGTACCATTCCTGATCACCCTTCATGAACGAGGCCGTAAAGGGCAAGTGGCCCTCGAGAATGTTGACGGCGCGCTGCTGAACCATGCCGAGCCTGTTCTCGGCCTCGGCCTGGGACATATAAGCGCCGACCTGGACGTGATAGGTGCCGTCATAGCGAACGGACGTTGCCGCAGGCTTCGGCGCAGGGCTGCTTAGGGCGGCAAGAGCGGGTTTGCGCGGAGGAGCGGGGGCGGGCTCGGTGTCGCCTTCGGCGGGAGAAGAGGCGGGCGCAAGGGACGGCGCCGCAGACGCGAGGGTGAGAACCGGCTTCTTGATCGCCGGCAGCGGCGGAGGCGGCGCCCCGACAAACGATGCCACGCGCTGTTCTTCCGTGGGCTTTGTCTCGGAGGCTTTCGCGAAGTGTTTGTCGAGAAGGGCACGGGTGGCGGCGTCCCTCTGGCTTCCGGTCCTGCCGCCGAGCACAACCGCGAGAAGGTGCTTGTTGCCGCGATGCGCCGATGCGGCGAGGTTGAAGCCGCTTGCCCTCGTATAGCCGGTCTTGATGCCGTCGGTGCCCTTGTAGCCGAACAGCAGCTTGTTGTGATTGCGGTACTTGCGGCCCTTGAAACTGAAATAGCGCGTCTCGAACACGGTGTAGAATTCGGGAAAGTCGTGCATCAAATGCGCGGAGAGGATGGCCATGTCGCGCGCCGTGGTGATCTGCTCCTCGTTCGGCAGGCCTGAGGCGTTGCGGAAGAGCGTGTTGGTCATGCCGATGCGCCGTCCCGTCTCGGTCATCAGCCGGGCGAAGTTCTCTTCGGTGCCGCCCAGATTCTCGGCGATGGTTGCGGCGGCATCGTTGGCCGACTGGGTCACCAGCGCCTTGGCGGCATCGCTGACCTTGATCTTGGAGCCGGGTTTGAGGCCGAGCTTGGTTGGGGCCTGGCTCGCCGCGTGGGGGTCACGATGAGTTCGGTGTCGGGCGTAATCTTGCCGGCGCGCAAATAGCCGAAGAGCACGTAAAGCGTCATCATTTTCGTCAGAGAGGCAGGAGAACGCGGCGTCTCCGCGGCCTCGGAATGGAGGATCGTCCCCGTGTTCATGTCGACGACGATCGAGGCCGCGACTTTCGGGGCGGCCGCCTTCGACCGCCGCGTCGCCGCCTCGGCGCTCGGCGCCGCCAGAGCCGCAAGCACAAGCGCGAGCGCGAGCGCGAGACATCCCGCGCGCCGCCCGTTCACTTGAAGGTGAGGGCTAAGGCTCCCCGCTGACCCCCGAAAGGCCAAGACTTCCCCCGTCTGACCGAAACTGTGCCTCCCGGCGCCTGCCGGCACCGCGCCGCGGAGGGGCGTTCAATCCAATACACCGCACCTCGTGGCAAGAAGAAGGCTAAATTCCGCCGCTTGCCAAAGTGTTAAGCCGCCCCGTTCGAATCGATTGTGCAGTGCAAAAAATTCGGGTTGATTTTTGTTGTGCGATGCATATATGTGACACGCATTGGTAGTAATTGTGTTAACCGTGTCGAGAGAGGGCCCCCCATGCTCAAAGGTTTCGAGGAATTTCAGAAGGTAGGCAAAGACGGCTTCGATGCCGCCGTCCGTTCATTCGGTGAGGTGAACAAGGGCTTCCAGGCCATTGCCGCGGAAGTGACCGACTATTCCAAGAAGGCGTTTGAGGATTCGACCCGCGCCTTCGAGCAGCTGGTCGGCGCCAAGACGATCGAGCAGGCGATCGAGATCCAGTCCCAGTATGCCAAGAAGGCTTACGACACCTACGTCGCCGAGATGTCCAAGCTCGGCGAGATGTATGTCGGCTTGGCCAAGGACGCGTACAAGCCGGTCGAGGCCGCGTTCTCCAAGAAGCTCGTTTGACGGCGAACAGCCGCGAAGCTTCCCCAGGAAAAGGGACCCGGGCTCGCGCCCGGGTCTTTTTTTTTGCCGTTTTCCCGTCAGCAACTCACACTATGTTATGGGGGTGCGTGCCGGGGTTATGGGGGTGCGCGCCGGGATTTGCCGTAGCGCGCCTTGAAAGTAGAATGGAATAGCGATTGCGAGCGCGGCCGCTCGCCTTGGCAGATGACCAACGAGACGCCACATAGGGAATGACGATGGCGCGGAACGGCGATCCTCGCCGGGGCGACGACACCGGCACCCATATCATCACCAAGACCCGGCCGAAGACGAAGCGGCCGAGCCTGTATAAGGTGTTGCTGCTCAACGACGACTATACGCCAATGGACTTCGTCGTGTACGTGCTCGAGCAATTCTTCAACAAGCCGCCGGAGGAGGCGACCCGCATCATGCTGCATGTACATCAAAAGGGCGTCGGTATCTGCGGGGTCTACACTTACGAGGTCGCGGAGACTAAAGTAGCGCAGGTGACGAGCTTCGCGCGGCAGCACGAGCATCCGCTGCAATGCACGATGGAAAAGGAGTGAGGACTTAGGTGGCTTCGTTTTCGACCAGTCTCGAGCAGGCTCTCCGGCGCGCACTGCAATATGCCAACGAGCGTAGCCACGAATACGCCACGCTCGAGCATCTGCTCCTCGTCGCTGGTTGACGACCGCGACGCGGCGGCGGTGATGCGCGCCTGCGACGTCGATCTCGACCTCCTGCGCGACAAGCTCACCGGTTATGTCGATAGCGAGCTGTCGTCGATGGTGCTCGATTCCCGCGGCGATGCGCAGCCGACGGCCGCGTTCCAGCGCGTCATTCACCGCGCCGTGGCCCATGTGCAATCCTCGGGCCGCGAAGAGGTGACCGGGGCCAACGTGCTTGTCGCCATCTTCGCCGAGCGGGAGAGCCACGCGGCCTTCTTCCTGCAAGAGCAGCACATGACCCGCTTCGACGCGGTCAACTATATCAGCCACGGCATCGCCAAGCGGGCCGGCATGTCGGAGACGCGCACCGTGCGCGGGGTGGACGACGACGCGGCGACGGTCGAGGGCGGCGACGAGAAGAAGCGCGGCGCCGATGCGCTCGAAGTCTATTGCATCAATCTCAATCAGAAGGCCCGCGCCGGCCGCATCGATCCCCTGATCGGGCGCGGACCCGAGATCCAGCGCACCATCCAGGTCCTGTGCCGCCGCCAGAAGAACAACCCGCTCTTCGTCGGCGATCCCGGCGTCGGCAAGACGGCCATCGCCGAGGGTCTCGCGCGCCGCATCGTCATGGGCGACGTGCCGGAGGTGCTCGCCGATTCCACCATCTTCCAGCTCGACATGGGCGCGCTTATCGCCGGCACGCGTTATCGCGGCGATTTCGAGGAGCGGCTCAAGGCGGTGATGCGCGAGATCGAGGCCTATCCCGGCGCCATCATGTTCATCGACGAGATCCACACGGTGATCGGGGCCGGGGCCACCTCGGGCGGCGCCATGGATGCGTCGAACCTGCTTAAGCCCGCGCTTCAATCGGGCACGCTCCGCTGCATTGGCTCGACCACCTACAAGGAGTACCGCCAGCATTTCGAGAAGGACCGGGCGCTGGTGCGGCGGTTTCAGAAGATCGACGTGAACGAGCCGTCAGTGCCCGACGCGATCGAGATCTTGAAGGGGCTCAAGCCCTATTTCGAGGACTTCCACCGCGTGCGCTATACGAGCCAGGCGATCAAGTCGGCGGTCGAGCTGTCGGCGAAGTACATCCACGACCGGAAGCTGCCTGACAAGGCGATCGACGTGATCGACGAGACCGGCGCCTCGCAAATGCTGGTGCCCGAGCGGCAGCGGCGCAAGACCATCGGCGTCAAGGAGGTCGAGTCCACCATCGCCACCATGGCCCGCATTCCGCCGAAGACGGTGTCGAAATCCGACGCCGAGGTACTGCGCGCCATCGACCAGGATTTGAAGCGGGTGGTGTTCGGCCAGGAGCAGGCGATCGAGGCTCTCGCCGCCGCGATCAAGTTGTCGCGGGCCGGCTTGCGCGAGCCCGGAAAGCCGATTGGCTGCTACATGTTCTCGGGCCCGACCGGCGTCGGCAAGACCGAGGTCGCGCGCCAGCTTGCGCTGCTGCTCGGCGTCGAGCTGCTCCGCTTCGACATGAGCGAATATATGGAGCGCCACACCGTGTCGCGGCTGATCGGCGCACCGCCCGGCTATGTCGGCTTCGATCAGGGCGGCCTCCTGACAGACGGCGTCGATCAGCACCCGCATTGCGTGCTTTTGCTCGACGAAATCGAGAAGGCGCATCCCGACCTGTTCAACATCCTGTTGCAGGTCATGGATCACGGCAAGCTCACCGACCATAACGGCAAGCGCGTCGACTTCCAGAACGTCATCCTCATCATGACCACCAACGCCGGGGCGAGCGAGCTCGCCAAGGCCGCGATCGGCTTCAACCGCGCGAAACGCGAGGGCGACGACGAGGAGGCGATCAACCGCATGTTCTCGCCTGAGTTCCGCAACCGGCTCGATGCGGTCATCGCGTTTGCCAGCCTCACGCCCGAGGTGATCGCCCAGGTGGTGGAGAAATTCGTGTTCCAGCTCGAAGCGCAGCTCGGCGATCGCAACATCACCATCGAACTCTCGCCGGAGGCCAATAAGTGGCTGGCCGAGCGGGGCTATGACGACAAGTTCGGCGCCCGGCCGCTTGCCCGCGTCATTCAGGAGCACATCAAGAAGCCTCTGGCCGAAGAGATCCTGTTCGGCGCGCTGAAGGATGGCGGCATCGTCCGCGTCCTCGTCGAGGAGAAGGGGCCTGAGAAGGTTCTCGGCTTCGAGTATTTGAAACCCGATACGCCGGTCAGACCGCGCGATCGCGAGGCGAGCGAGGACGAAGGCCCCGCGAGCGGTGGGCCTGAGGGAGCGCCGAAGTCGGGCGGCCCGAAGCCGCGCGCCAAACGCGGGCCGCGCAAGCCCAAGCCCTCGCGCGACCGGAGCGTCGGCGGAAGCCTCGTGCCCAAGGTTCCCCTCGGCACGAAGTAGGGGTTGTTCCCAAGAAATTGACACGACTGTCATCGCCGGGCTTGACCCGGCGATGACAGTAACCCCGGTGTTGGCAAAGTAACTTCGTCAGGGGTTACTGGATGCCCGCCTGCGCGGGCACGACATTCGCGGTGGTTAGATCACCCTTTCAGTTCCGCTCGGATCTTCTCTGCCGTCGCGGCGAGAACCGCCTGGTCCTCCAACTTTCCGGCGTGCGGCTTCAGCGTCTCGCCCTCTTTGCGCGGAATGATGTGGACGTGAAGGTGGAATACGGTCTGGCCGGCTGCGGCGCCGTTGAATTGCTGAATCAGCACGCCTTCCGCGCCCATGGCCTCTTTGATCTTCGGCGCGAGCTTCTGCACCACCACCATGAGCTTGGCGAGGCCTGCGGGCGAAATGTCGAAAAAGTCGCGCGCCTTCTCCTTGGTGACGACGAGAGCGTGGCCTTGGGCTCGCGGCATGATGTCGAGGAAGGCGATCGTGTCGGAATCCTCGTAGATCTTGTGGCAGGGGATCTCGCCCCTCAGCACCTTGGCGAAGACGTTGTTCTCATCGTAGGCCATTCGCGCTTCCTCGCTTCGATTTCCTGAATCATTTCGAATCTTTGACCATCCATCGTCAATCGGAGGGTGGGGGACCGCCGGTCTTGCGGTACGGCGATTCCGCGCAAAGAAGCGCGGTCTCGCGCGATACCGCGCGGCGCTCCCGCGTTAGAAAATTGGCTACGGCGCGGCGCAAGCCCGGATCGGCGATGTAATGCGCGCTATAGGTCTCGACGGGCAGATAGCCCCGCGCAAGCTTGTGTGCGCCTTGAGCGCCCGCTTCCACCCGCGCGAGCTTCCGGGCGATGGCAAATTCGATCGCCTGGTAGTAGCAGACCTCGAAATGAAGAAAGGAGTGGTGTTCGATGCCGCCCCAGTAGCGGCCGTAGAGCGCATCCTCGCCGATAAAATTGAGCGCGCCCGCGACATAGCGGCCGGAGCGCTTAGCGAGAATAAGCACCATGCGCTCAGGCATGCTTCCGGCGAGCAGGCTGAAGCAATCCCGCGTCAAATAGGGCGAGCCCCATTTGCGCGAGCCCGTGTCCATGTAGAAGGCGAAGAAGGCGTCAAGATGCGCCTTGGTGATGTCGTTTCCCGTCACCCATTCGACGGCGGTGCCGTCTTGAAGCGCCTCGCGGCGCTCCCTTCTGATAGCCTTCCGCTTGCGCGAGGCAAGCGCCTCCAGGAAATCGTCGAAGGTCGAATAGCCCTCGTTCCGCCAGTGGAATTGCTGGTCCGTCCGCTTGAGGCAGCCGATCTCGCCCGCAAGCTCCCATTCCTCGCGCGTGGGAAAGGTGATGTGCAGGGAGGAGAGGCCGAGCCGTTCGGTGAGCTCGATCGCGGCCTGCAACAGGAACGCTTCGTGATCTTTATGGTTTTCGCCCGCACGGACGAGCAGGCGCCTGCCCGTGACGGGCGTAAAGGGAACCGATGCCTGAAGCTTGGGATAGTAGCGTCCGCCCGCGCGCTCAAAGGCTTCGGCCCAGCCATGGTCGAACACGTATTCCCCGAGCGAATGCGATTTGACGTAGCAGGGCATGCAGCCGATCAGTGTGCCCGCGCGGTCTTCGAGGAGAAGGTGATGCGCCAGCCAGCCGGTCGCCCGGGCGGCTGAACCGCTCTCCTCCAAAGCCATCAGAAAGGTGTGTGAAATGAATGGGTTGGCAGGGTAGGGCGCTCCCGGTGCCAGCGCCGCGTCCCCTTGCGCGCAAGCGTCCCAATCTGCCGCCGGAACGTCGCGCACGCGCGCGACGACACGGAGCGAAAACGCCTCGCTCCTGCTTTCGCCCTCGGCACGGCCCGGGTTCTGTTCGATATCGCCCATCGCCCTAAGGTTTGACCCCTTCGAAAATCATGGCGTCGGCATAGCGAAGCGCGCGTTCGCGCTCTTCCTCGGTGCGCACCGTCCAGGTGAGAAGCGGCAACCCGAACAGGTTTCGCGCGATGAGCGGCGCGAGCGCCGGCAGCGCCCTGATATCGTAGGCGAAGAAGTGGGGCCAAGCGATGGCGGCGCTCAACAGATGGCGCATGGCGAAGCGCTCGCCCGCGGTGAGCCACGTCCAACTGTCGCGCTTGTCGAACCGCTCGGCAACGAGCCCGCGCGGCAGGCTTTCGGCGGCCTTGCGAAACGAGGCGAGCGCATGAGGGTCGAACGACATCACCGCGACCGGTCCCTTGTACGTCGCGAGCATGGCGGCAATGTTTGACTTGAACTTGCCCTCGCGCGTCCAGGTGCTCTTCACCTCGAGGAGGAGCGGCACGCGGCCTTCGACGAGGCCGAGCAGGGCGGGAAGGGTGAGGATGCGGTCATTGCTGTTGCGCAAGGGAATGCTGGAAAGCGCCTCGGCGCTCCGCTTGGCAACGGGGCCGGTCTCCGCCGTGAGCCGATTGAGCGTCGCGTCGTGAAAAACGACCGGCATGTGGCCGGCGGCGCATTGCACGTCCACTTCGACGGCCAGCCCCTTGCCCATGGCGGCGCTCACCGCCGAGGCGCTGTTCTCGACGATGCCCTTGGCGGCATCGTGCAAGCCGCGATGGGCGATCGGCCGCTTCAGCCAATAGAGTTCGGCCATGTGAGACGCTCAAAGCCGGTGGGGCTCAGTCTACCGCAAAAATCGCATCGACTTCGACAGCGGCATTGAGCGGAAGGCTCGCGCAACCGACGGCGATGCGCGTGTGAATGCCCTTGTTCCCGAGGATCTCGACCATGAGGTCGGACGCGCCGTTGAGCACCTTGGGATGGTCGGCAAAGCCGGGAGCGGCATTGACGAAGCCGTTTAGGCGCAGGAGCTGGACGATGCGGTCGAGATCGCGCAGCGCGGCTTTTGCTTGCGCGAGGATGCTGAGCGCGCAAAGCCGCGCCGCCTCGTGGCCTTTGGCGAGGTCGAGCTCGGCGCCGACCTTGCCGGCGATTGCGACCTTGCCGTCAACGAGCGGCAACTGGCCGGAAATGAAGAGCTGACCGTTCATGTGAAGAAAGGGGGCATAGCTGCCGATCGCAGCCCTCGCCTCGGGAAGAACGAGGTCAAGCGCCTTCAGCCGTGCTTCGATCTCTCCCGCCATGGAGCCTCCGTTCAGCCTTGAGCGCAATCCCTAAAGGCCCTAGACCATTGGGCAAATCCGATCGCCACGCAAGAAGCCCCGAACGGCCTCCTCTTGTCCGGCTTTGCCGTTGGTGCGAAAAACGTCTCGCCCGGCGATCGGCCCGGGCGTGCAGGACCTAACGACCCATGGAACGCATAGCCGGTTTTTGCTATCGGCTGGTTTTGGCGCTGCCGGCGTCCTTGCCGTTCGCCGCGGCCCATTCCGGCCCCGCTCAGGCGCTCGCCGGGAGCGAGCCGAACAGGCTCGTGGCGCACCGGGCCGTCTATGAGATGAAACTCGACGATACGCATTCGGTCTCGGGCATTACCGGCATCACCGGTATCGACGGCCGCATGGTGTTCGAGTTTACCGGCTCCGAATGCGACGGTTATACGCTCAATATGCGCATGGTCACGCAGATGACCGACTCCCAGGATCAGACCAACACGACCGATCTCAGATCGTCGACCTGGGAGCAGGGCGACGGCGGGAAGTTCCGTTTTCAAACGTCGCAATACGTGAACGAAAAGCCCGCCGACGTGACCATGGGCCGCGCGGTGCGCGAGACACCGAACGAAGCGATCAGAGTGAAGCTGAGCCAGCCTGGGCGGGCGGAGGTCAAGCTCCCGGGGCCGGTGCTGTTCCCGACACAGCATAGCATTGCCCTGATGGAGGAGGCGCGCGCCGGCCAAACGCTGTTCCAGGCGCGGATCTACGACGGCTCCGAGAAGGGGCAAAAAGTCTACGACACGACCGCCTTCATCGGGGCGATGGTGCCGCCGGGCGCAGATCCGGCGCTCGAGGCCGCGGCCCGGGACAAGGGGCTGGGCGAGCTCGTCTCGTGGCCTGTGTCGATCGGCTATTTCGAGGAACAAGGCGGCGATCTCACGCCGAGCTATCAGATCGATTTCCGGCTTTACGAAAACGGCGTCAGCCGCGAGCTCCTGATCGACTATGGCACCTTCTCGGTCCACGGGACCTTGACTACGCTCGAATATCTCAAGACGCCCGAGTGCCACTGAGGGGCCTCCGGGTCCCTTCTAGCTGCAGTGAGCGGCCTTGGGGCGGCGTGCCATGCCCTCGCCGGTGTCTCCGGCGTCGTCGGCCCTCCACGGCAAGAAATTCGTTAGGGGTTTCCGGCGAAACTCGCCTTGCCCTTAAGGGATGGGAGCGAACGACCATGTTTTGGAGGCCTAAATCCGCTCCGAGCGCCATGGCGCCCGTCAACGAGATCGCCCATCATGGGGCGACCGATTCGCAGGTCCATCAGAGCCCTATGACCAAGACCATTCTGATCGTCGAGGACAACGAGCTGAACATGAAGCTGTTTCATGATCTGCTCGATGCACATGGCTACAAGACGCTCCAGACGCGAAACGGCATGGCGGCGCTCGCGCTTGCCCGCGAGCATCGTCCCGATCTCATTTTGATGGATATTCAGCTCCCTGAGGTTTCGGGGCTCGAAGTCACCAAATGGCTGAAGGAGGACGACCAGCTCCGCAAAATTCCGGTCGTAGCGGTCACGGCCTTCGCCATGAAGGGCGACGAGGAGCGCATCCGCGAAGGCGGTTGCGAGGCCTATATCTCGAAGCCGATCTCGGTCTCGACCTTCCTCGACACGATCAGGCAGTTCATCGGCGAGGCGCGATAGCGGCGGAAATACCCGATTCCCTGGCTTCGGCGCCGCAATTATGGTTTACGCGGCACCTCAATTCTTTAGCTTAAGGCTTTACAAAACTTAGGATTTTATCGTACTAAGGCAGGAACATGATTGATTTTGTACCGTCTTTGCTTGTTTATATTCAGTCTCAAAATCGAATGCGACGGGAGGCGCGAGTGGGGGCTTCGGATCGCTAAGCGCGGCTTTCGATTATCTCCATCCTCTATTTCCCCTCGTCGTCAGCGATAACCCTGCGGAATGCTCAGGTCCGCCGCATCTCCTGGGTCCGTAGGGTTCGGCCGGCCGGAGCGCGGTTGAGTGGCCTCCTCGTTAGCGCCGCGTTTCGGCCGGCCACCAATTTCAAAACAAACGATAGGCCGGTCCGCCAGGCCCGGCCATCTCGCATCGGCCCACTGACGGCTGCGCGCGCAAGATCGGAGGGTCTCCGGTCGTGCCCTACTTGATTTTGCTTTCCTTGAATTCGACGTGCTTGCGCGCGACCGGATCGTATTTTTTGAAGACGAGCTTCTCGGTCTGATTGCGCGGGTTTTTCTTCGTGACGTAGAAGTAGCCCGTCCCGGCTGAACTCACGAGCTTGATCTTCTGGGTGACAGGCTTGGCCATGTGGTCCTCAACAAAGCTTGCGGCAAATTTGGCGCGACCCTACTCACTCAGGGCCGGAAGTCAAGGCGGCGCGACCGCGCCGGATCGCCGCCTGAAAGCTCCATATCCTCCTCGCCGTCGGGATCGAAACCGTGCATGTAGAGCGCCCATTGCAGCGCCACGATCGTTCCTTTCACCGAGGGCAGGAGGAGGAGCGTGAGGATCAGTGTCAGCGGCACCCAGAGCGCGCCGTGCAGCCAGAGCGGAGGCCGGTAAGCCATCTCAACCGCGAGCATTAGGCCGACGACGATATGGCCCACGATCGCGATGGTGAAGTAGGGGGGCGCGTCGTCGGCGCGCTGATGATATAGCGCCTCCCCGCAATGAGAGCAGTGGTCGGCGACTTTGACGTAGCGCCGGAACATGGCGCCCATGCCGCAGGCCGGACATTTGAGCGTGGCACCCCGCAACAAGGCGGTGGAAATCGGCCGCGGGGGCGGCGAACCATGAAAGGCGTCGCGCGACGTTCGGGTTCGCTCCTGCATGCGTGCTCCCAAAGTCTTGGCGGGACCGCTAGCGGCGTTTGCGGGCGGTGCCGCGTCCCTGCCGGCGGGGCTTTCCCTTGTAGCGTTGCGCCTTTCCCCTGTCACTTTGCTTGCGTGCGCCCTTCGGTCGCGCGCCGATGGCGCGCCCCTCGCTCAGCATCTCGAAACGGAGCGCACCTGCGGTCGGGATGGCCTCGACGAGCCTGACGTCAACCGGGTCGCCGAGCCGGTAGGCGAGACCCGTATCCTCGCCGACAAGGGCATGGCGGACCTCGTCGTGGACGAAATATTCGTGGCCAATGGACGAGGCGGGGACGAACCCGTCCGCGCCCGTCTCGATCAGCCTGACGAACAGGCCCGTCCGCACGAGGCCCGAGACCCGGGCCTTGAACGTCGCGCCGATCCGGTCGGCGAGATAGGCGGCGATCAGGCGGTCCGCCGTCTCACGCTCGGCCGCCATGGCCCTACGCTCCGTCTCGGAGATATGGCCCGCGATTTCATCGAGCTTGCCCATCTCGGCGTCGCTCAGGCCGTCATTCCCCATCCCCAGGGCGCGCGCGAGCGCCCGGTGGACGATGAGATCTGCATAACGGCGGATCGGGGAGGTGAAATGGGCGTAGCGGCGCAGGTTGAGGCCGAAATGGCCGAAATTGCCCACGGAATATTCGGCTTGAGCCTGGCTCCGCAGAACGACCTCGGCGACGAGTTCCGCGGTCGGGGTTGCGCGCGTGTCGGCGAGCACGCGATTGAAATGGGCGGGCTTCAGCGTGCCCGCTTTCGGCAGCTTGATCCCGATTG
The DNA here is from genome assembly GCA_963818165.1 of uncultured Alphaproteobacteria bacterium. Lineage (GTDB taxonomy): Bacteria > Pseudomonadota > Alphaproteobacteria > Rhizobiales > Methyloligellaceae > Methyloceanibacter. Next base: position 4,604 of record CAWFRD010000025.1, on the reverse strand, counting down.
TCGCGAGGAACTCGCCGAGCGAAGCGAGCTTCTCCTTCGAGGGATTGTCATGGGCGCGGTAGATGAGCGGCGACCGCTTGGCTTCCAATGTCTCGGCCGCGGCGACGTTGGCGGCGATCATGAACTCCTCGATCAGACGGTGGGCATCGAGCCGGGGAGGGGTTGCGACACCGCGTACGCGGCCCCGATCGTCGAGCAGGATCTTCCGCTCGGGCAGATCGAGTTCGAGGGGCCCGCGCTCGGTGCGGGCAAGATTGAGGCTGGCATAGGCGCCCCAAAGCGGGCGGAGCACGGTGCCGAGCAGGGGCGCCGTCATCTCGTCGGCGCGCCCGTCGATCGCGCCTTGCGCCTGCTCGTAGGTGAGGCTCGCGGCGGAGCGAATCACGGCGCGGAAGAAGCGGTGGCCGAGCTTCCGTCCGTCCTTGTCGAACACCATGCGCACGGCGAGGCAAGACCTCGGCTCGCCCTCGACGAGCGAACAGAGATCGTTGGAAATCCGCTCGGGCAGCATCGGCACGACGCGATCGGGAAAATAGACCGAGTTGCCGCGCTTTCGCGCTTCCTTGTCCAGCGCGCTCCCCGGCCGCACAAAGGAGGCGACATCGGCGATGGCAACGATCGCCACCCACCCGCCGCGATTTTTTGGGCTGGGGTCGGCTTCCGCGAAAACCGCGTCGTCATGGTCACGCGCGTCCGACGGGTCGATGGTGATGAGAGGCAGATGCCGCAAGTCCTCCCGGCGCTTCAGGTCCGGTTCCTTGGCGGAAGCGGCCTCGGCAAGCACGTCCTCGGGAAAACGATCGGGAATGCCGTGGGCATGGACGGCGATGAGGCTCGTCATCTGCTCCGCTTCGGGATTGCCGAGCCTGTCGGTCACGCGGGCCGTCTGCACGCCCATGCGCGAGGCGCGTGCGATCTCGAAACGCACCAATTCGCCGTGTTCGGCATCGCCCGTGGCGCCGCGCGGCACTGGCCATTCCTTTAGTTGCTTGCGGTCTATAGGATCGACAACGCCGGTTCCCCCGGGAAGCGCGCGGAAGACGCCGAGAAGGCTTCGGGCGGCGCGCGCGAGTCGTTTTATGGTTCGCGCCTGGTAGGCGTAGTCGGCATCGCCCGGGCGCGGCGTGATGCGCGCAAGCACGCGATCGCCGATGCCTGCGACTGGATCAGAACTCGCGCTTGCCTTCGACCATGAGGATGCGGGGAGCGGGACCGTGGGCCTCATCCCATGTGGCAGGCCGCGCAATGAACTCGCCGTCCGCATCGCGGGCCGTCACCTCGATCACGGTGACGGGCGGAAGCACGCCGGGCCGGGTCAATTTGCGGCGCGAGCCCTCGATCAGGCCTTCATCGGCCATCTCGCGCAGCATGTCTTTCAGCGCGATCCGGTCGCCGCCTTTGACACCGAAGGCGCGCGCAATCTCGCGCTTGCCGGTCTCGCTGCTCGCCGTGGCCAAAAAGTCGAGAATGTCCTGCCGCGAAGGAAGCTTGCCTAGCGTCGTCTTGCGCGCGGCCCCCTTGTGTTTCGCCACCTTGCCGCTCAGCCAGCCGTCTCCTCGACGGCCTCCTTATTGCTCTTTCCCGCCTTGCGGGCCGGCTTCTTGGGTCTGGCTTTCTTGGCCGTGCCCTTGGCGCCCTTCGCCGCGATCAGGGCGATGGCCTCCTCGAGCGTGACCTGCTCCGGCTCGCGATCCCGCGGCAGCGTGGCATTGACTTTGCCGTGCTTGACGTAAGGCCCATAGCGGCCGGTCAGAACCTGCACCTTGCCCCTAAGCTCGGGATGTTCGCCGAGATCCTTGATGACGTTGGCGCCGCGGCGTCCGCGTGAGGATGCTGCTTTCTCGGCGAGAAGGCTGACCGCGCGGTTCAAGCCGATTTCGAACACATCCTCGGGGGCGCCGAGGCTCGCATACTTCCCGTCGTGCTGGATATAGGGCCCGAAGCGGCCGAAACCCGCCGTGATCGGCTTGCCCAATTCTGGGTGCAGTCCGACCTCGCGGGGGAGTGAGAGGAGCGCAAGCGCGCGGCTGAGATCGACGCCTTGCGGATCGTTGCCCTTCGGGATCGACGCGCGCTTCGGCTTATCGGCGCCATCCTGCTCGCCGAGTTGGACGTAAGGTCCGAACCTTCCGGTGCGGAGCGTGATGCCGAGCCCGGTCTCGGGATCGGCGCCGAGGACCTTGCCTTCGGCGAGAGACGCCATCTCGCCGTTGGTATCGGCAAGCTGGCGCGTGTAGCGGCAGTCCGGATAGTTGGAGCAGCCGATGAAGGCGCCGAACTTGCCGACCTTGAGGCTGAGGCGTCCCGACGCGCATGAGGGGCAGGCTCGCGGATCTGTGCCAGCCCCCTGGTCGGGGAAGATGTGCGGGCCGAGCAGGTCATTCAGCGCATCGAGCACCTCGGTGATGCGCAAGTCGCCGATGTCATTGACCGCGGCGATGAACTCGCGCCAGAAATCGCGCAGCACGTCCTTCCATTCGATCCGGCCCGCGGAGATGAGGTCGAGCTTCTCCTCGAGATCCGCGGTGAAGTCGTACTCGACGTAGCGGCTGAAAAAGCTTTCGAGGAAGGCCGTGACCAACCGCCCCTTGTCCTCGGGGTAGAGCCGCTTCTTGTCGAGGCGGACATATTCGCGGTCGCGGAGCACGTTGAGCGTGGAGGCATAGGTCGAGGGCCTGCCGATGCCGAGCTCCTCCATCTTCTTGATGAGGGTGGCCTCGCTGTAGCGGGGCGGCGGCTCGGTGAAATGCTGCTTCGCCTCGATCTTGCGGGGATCGAGCTTGTCGTCCTTGGCGAGTGCGGGCAAAGCGCCGTCCTCGCCCACGGCATCGTCGATCCCTTCCTCGTAGATCTTGAGGAAACCGTCGAAGCGGATCACGGAGCCCGTGGCTCTCACGCCGTAGGGCTTGCCGTCGGTGCGCGTGACGTCGATATCTGCGGTCGTGCGCTCGATCTCGGCGCTCGCGGCCTGGCTCGCAAGCGTCCGCTGCCAGATCAGCCGGTAAAGCTTGGCGGCGTCCCCATCGAGATAGCGGGAGACCGAGTCGGGATCCTTACTGAAGTCGGTCGGCCTGATGGCCTCGTGCGCCTCTTGCGCGTTTTTGGCCTTGGTCTCGTACTGGCGCGGGGAGGAGGTCACGTAGCGATCGCCGTAGCGCTTCGACACCAGCTTGCGGATCGCCGCGACCGCCTCGGGCACGATCTGCACGCCGTCGGTCCGCATATAGGTGATGAGGCCTTCGGCTTCGCCACCGAGATCGATGCCTTCGTAGAGCCGCTGCGCGAGTTGCATGGTATGGCGGGGCGAGTAGCCGAGCTTGCGCGATGCCTCCTGCTGCAGGGTCGAGGTGGTGAAGGGCGCGGCGGGATTGCGGCGCTGCGACTTGCTTTCGACACTGGTAACGAGATAACGCCCGCCTTCGAGCGCAGCCTTCAAGCGAAGCGCGGCGGCCTCATCGGCGATATCGAACTTCTCAAGCTTCTTGCCGCCGACGGAAAAAAGCCGCGCCTGAAACGTCTCGTTCTTTGCCGTGGCAAGCTCGGCCAGGATCGACCAATATTCCTGCGCCCTGAATTGCTCGATCTCGAGCTCGCGATCGCAGACGAGCCGCAGCGCCACCGATTGCACGCGGCCGGCGGAGCGCGCGCCCGGCAATTTTCGCCACAGGACCGGGGAGAGCGTGAAGCCCACGAGATAGTCGAGCGCGCGGCGGGCGAGATAGGCATTGACGAGAGGCCGGTCGATCGCGCGCGGATTGCGCATGGCGTCGAGCACAGCCTCCTTGGTCACGGCATTGAAGACGACGCGCTCGACCGGCACGCCGGCCAAAGCCTTCTTGCGGTCGAGCACTTGCAGCACGTGCCAGGAGATGGCTTCGCCCTCGCGATCGGGGTCGGTTGCGAGGATCAGCTTCTTCGCCCCCTTCACCGCCTTGGCGATTTCGTCGAGCCGTTTGGCGGCCTTGGGCTCGACGTCCCAATGCATCTCGAAATCCTTGTCGGGAAGGACCGAGCCGTTTTTCGACGGCAGATCGCGCACATGGCCGTAGGAGGCGAGCACGCGGTAGCCGGGCCCGAGATACTTGTTGACCGTCTTTGCCTTGGCTGGCGATTCTACGATGACGATGTTCATTGAGACGTTCCTAGCCGCGCAAATTGCGTCGGGCTCAGGGCAGAGGGTCCGGCGGGACCCCGGCTATTGGCCAGAAAATGGTGTTTTGGAACGCGCCTGTCAAATCTGGTGAGACGGGGTTGACAACTTAAACGTGTATAGACTAACTGCGGCAACTCTAAGATATTCAAGGCGCCTCAAGATATTCAAGGAATGACTGCTTTTTTGGGCACTCGCCCAACCCCAGCCAAAGCTGCAGGTCTGGGGGTTGAACGTCAATCGGGAAATAAGGTGGTAAGACATGGTAGGACTGGGGGGCGGGCCTCCCTTTGGCGATGCAAGCCCTCCAGGCGAAGGGCCTTAACCCTCGCAGAAGGAGGCTGTGGGGGCGCATCGACATGGGCAAGCGCCGGCGGATAGCCCAGCTCGCCGACCGCGACGAGACTTGCGCCAATGCTGTCGGCGCGGGCAAGTTCGGCCTCAGCCTTGGCTT
>CAWFRD010000024.1:0-40334 GCA_963818165.1 uncultured Alphaproteobacteria bacterium | reverse complement strand
AGCGGCTTCGACCGGCATCCCGAGGAAGCTTGTCAGTTGGCGCGTTTCTTTTTCTTCTTCGTGTTGCCGCGGTCGATGACGAACCCCGTCTCGCCGCAATCGTTTGACCGACGATCTCGATCGGCTCGGCGTAAGCATTGAAGCCGCCGGACGTCTCGGTCTGCACGCTCTTCTGCCTGTTCCGCGGATCGTGGCGGCGATGCAGGGGGCATTAGCGGCCACGAGGCGGTTGCCCTGAACGTGTTGCGCATCATCTCCACCTTGGCGATGCGCGCCTCTTGCCCGCAACCAGGATGCCGCCGCCGGCATTGTCGAAGAACTTCGAGTTCTCGATGCGGACATTGGGGATCTTCTGCGAGTTCTTGTCGGGCTCGAATCGATGCCCGCGCTCGGGCGCGTCCCGCGCGTGTTCTTGAATGTCGAATTGAGGACAAGCAGCCCGTTCACGCCGATGATCGACAGGCCCTGGCGCCGGTTTCCATCGGCCGTCGCGCCGCAGAAGCGAACGTCCTCGGCGTCTGCACGTAGAAACCATTGCCCCACATCTTTTTCGAGATCAGTCCGGCGATCGTGATGTTCTTCGCGCCGTCGTCTATACGGATGCCCATGCCCCATTCACCGGACTTGCCGCGATCTCGCTGCGCTCGCCTTCGATCGTGCCGCCTGTCACCCAGACATTCGAGACGCCGGAGATCGTCAGGATCGCGTAATGGGTTGCGTCGTTGGGGTCGCCTTGAGCACCGCGCCGCCGGCGAGCTTCAATGTCATATCGCTCTTCAGTCTCAGGTTGTTCTCGACCGCGTTCACCATGTCGACGCCGTCGGGCACCAATACAGTGCCCCTCGTGCCCGCAACCGCGTCGATCGCGGCCTGAATGGCCGGCCGAGTCATCGGTGCGACCGTCGCCCACGGCTCCTTGCCTCGTGTTGGCTCAAACGGGAATTACTATGAGGAACAATGCGAAGTTTTGGCGGCGCAAGCGGACGATCCCAAAGTTCGCATGGCCCCGAGTTTGATCCAGCCCATAGCGGGGGCGTGCCTTCGCCGCTAAGTGCTCGGTCTCCGCAATGAGAAGGAGGACCAGTCCATGGAAGCCAAGGAAATTCACGACTACGCGCGGCGCTTCGTCGGTGCCCATGGCAACAAGGCAGAGTTCGAGGCCGCCCAGAAGGCCGCCGAATGCGAGCGGCAGGGCCAAAGAGACCAAGCCGTCGATTGGCGCCGGATTCAGGCAGCGATCAAGGAGATGCGCGGCCCGCATTTGAGCTGAATGAAAAGGTGGCGGGTCTAGCTCGCTCGCGGGGCGGGAAGGCCGGCCCGCTTCGGCTCGAAAGAGATGAGCGCCGTGCTTTGCCGGACGATAAGCGCGCGACAGGTGTGAGCGATAACCGGCCCCTTGGCAGGAAAGGCCATGTTCGAGACATGGCGTATCCGAAGCGCCGCCCAGGAACAACTCATGCGGCTCGCGGCGATGGAGGCATGCACCGCGGCTTTGGCCTTCGCAGCCGACCAGGCCGCGCCGCTCGACGCGTTCCGTCTCAACGAAACAGCAGCCGCCTGCGATTGAGCGGCGCCCCATGACGATGCGCGGCGCGCTCCTCGAACCGAGCTGCGCGCAAGATGCTGGCCATTTACGGCGGTCCACTGCGAGGCCGCTGAAAACCGCTGCCTGAGATAGACAGCAAGGGTACGCGAGGCGGTCGCCGTCCAAGCCGAGACGATGCCCGCGGCGTAGACCGACCGTCGCCAAAGAACGCGGGCAAGCGCCCTCGCTCGTTTCCCGGTCCTTGCGAGCCAGTGCAGCAACGCTGCGGCAAGCGCCAGCGAGGAGCGCGCGGTCCAGGACGAGATAATGCGCGCGCCGTAGACCAACCTTCGCCAAAGAACGCGGGCAAGGGCTCTCGCTCGTTTCCCGGTCCTTGCGAGCCAATGCAGCAACGCTGCGGCAAGCGCCAGCGAGAAGCGCGCGGTCCACGACGACGCGCTCGCGGCTTGCATGCGTGTCCACGCCCACGCGGCGGAAGACGAGCGTGCGAGAAGCGCGCCAAGAGCGCGAGACTTTGCCGCGAGCCAAACCGAAGACGCAACAAGCCATCGCCACAACAGCAGAGCGAGCGCCGTGCGCGAGGCCGCAGCCAGTTGAGGCAAGCGATGGCGGCATCGCGAATGCTGGCGGAGACAAGGACGGCCGTCCTTGCCGCGAACGACGCCGTGCGTCGCGCCAGGCGGAGCGCGAGCAGGGAAACCCGCCGCAAGAACCGCATCAGGCGCCGGCGCGCGATTTCGAGCCGATAGACCAGCTCCTGAAGCACGACCCAGCGGGCGTGACGCTTTTCGGCAAGCCGGTAATGCGCAAGCCATCTCTCATGCTGGCTGAGGTCGTCGGCCACAGCTGCCATGAGCGATTTCGACCCGGCAATATCGGCTTCCGCGGCCGCGATGGGGTCGAGCGGTTGGATTGCAGCCGTCACCGAGCGTGCTCCCTCGAACCAGGCGCGGGTGATATGCGATGCCTGCCAGCGCCGTGAATGCGATGGGGGACGCAAACGGCGCCTCCCCTCGAAACGCCGCACCCAAGTCTAACCTCAATTTTCCTAACGCAGAGGAGGGCAGTGGCGTTCCCCACTGAAATTCTCCCTAAGGGGCGGGCTATCGGGGCGTACCCCTCCGTGGCACACTTCCTCAAGTGATTTGCCGGCGTGGCAAGCCGAAAAACCCGGAAGCGCGGGGCAGGGGGAATCGCTTCATGCGCAGCATTCGCATCATCGGCATCGATCCCGGCCTCAGGCGCACCGGCTGGGGGGTCGTCGAAAGCGACGGGGCCGGGCTCCGCTTCATAGCCTGCGGGTCGGTCGTCTCCGACGAGACCGAGAGCCTGGGCGCGAGGCTGCGGCAGATTTTCGACGGCCTGTCGCGGGTGCTCGCCGAACTTGCGCCGGTCGAGGCCGCCATCGAGCAGACCTTCGTCAATCGCGACGCTGCGGCCACGCTGAAGCTTGGCCAGGCGCGGGGGATCGCCCTGCTCGTGCCCGCGCTCTCGGGCTCGCAATCGCCGAATACGCCCCGAACGCGGTGAAGAAGACCGTGATCGGCAACGGCCACGGCGACAAGACACAGATCCGCGCCATGGTGCGCTGCCTCTTGCCGCGCGCGACCTTCGACAGCGCGGACGCCGCCGACGCGCTCGCCATCGCCATCACCCATGCCCATTCCCGCTCCTGGCGGCGCTTCGAGGCCGTGCTCTCGCATGAGGGGGCGGTGTGATGATCGGGAAGCTCACCGGCAGGCTCGATTCTGTCTCGCCCAACACGGTCATCGTCGATGCGGGCGGCGTGGGCTACGAGGTGACGATCGGCGCCCGGACGTTTGCCGCCCTCCCGCCGCCGGGGGAGACCGTCACGCTCGCCATCGACACGCATGTGCGGGAGGACGAGATCAGGCTCTACGGCTTTGCCAGCGAGCATGAGCGCGCCTGGTTCAGGGCGCTGCAGGAGGTGCAAGGCGTCGGCGCAAAGATCGCGCTCGCGGTGCTCGGAACGCTCTCGGCCGCGGACCTCGCCAATGCGGTTGCGCTGCAGGACAAGGGCCAGGTTGCGCGTGCGCCCGGCGTCGGTCCCAAGGTCGCCGCCCGGATCGTGGCCGAGCTCAAGGACAAGATGCCGTCGCTTGCGCCGGCGCTCAAGCCAGGGCGCGGCTTCGCTCCCATCGCCGTCCTGCCCGAAGGGCTCGCGGCGCGCGACGCCGTATCGGCGCTGACCAATCTCGGCTATGCCCATGGCGAAGCCGCAGCCGCCATCACGGCGGCCATCGGCAGGGCCGGACGCGAGGCCCGCGCCGAGGAGCTGATCCGCCTCGGGCTTAAGGAGCTCGCCTCATGAGCGAGAGGATGCTCCAGCCGGTGCGGCGCGACGAAGACAAGGGCGAAACCTCGCTCCGCCCGCAGACGCTGTCCGAGTTCATCGGCCAGGCCAAGGTCTGCTCCAACCTCAAAGTGTTCATCGAGGCCGCCCGCTCGCGACGCGAGGCGCTCGACCATGTGCTGTTCGCAGGGCCGCCCGGTCTCGGCAAGACCACGCTCGCCCAGATCGTGGCGCGCGAGCTCGGCGTCAATTTCCGCGCGACCTCGGGCCCGGTCATCGCCAAGGCCGGCGATCTCGCCGCGCTTCTCACCAATCTCGAGGACCGCGATGTTCTCTTCATCGACGAGATCCACCGGCTCAATCCCGCGGTCGAAGAAATCCTCTATCCGGCGATGGAAGATTTCCAGCTCGACCTCATCATCGGCGAGGGACCGGCGGCGCGCTCGGTGCGGATCGACCTTGCCCGCTTCACGCTGATCGGCGCCACCACACGCACCGGCCTTCTCACCACGCCGCTCCGCGAGCGGTTCGGCATCCCGATCAGGCTCGATTTCTATGGCGTCGAGGAGCTGGAAGAGATCGTGCGGCGGGGCGCCCGCGTGCTCGGGCTTTCGCTCGCGCGCGAAGGCGCGCACGAGATCGCGCGGCGCGCGCGCGGAACGCCGCGGGTCGCGGGCAGGCTGCTTCGCCGCGTGCGGGACTTTGCTTCCGTCGATGGAGCATCTGCCGTCGATGCAAAGCTTGCCGATCGCGCGCTGTCGCAGCTCGAGGTGGACGCAAAAGGCCTCGATGCGCTCGACCATCGCTATCTCGGACTGATCGCGGTCAATTACGGCGGCGGCCCCGTCGGCATCGAGACGATCGCGGCCGGCCTCTCGGAGCCGCGCGACGCCATCGAGGAAATCATCGAGCCGTATCTGTTGCAGCAGGGCTTCATCGCGCGAACACCGCGGGGCAGAATGCTGACGGCGCAGGCCTTCGCCCATCTCGGCCTAGCGCAGCCGGCGCAATCGGCGTCGCAATACCCCCTGTTCAATGGCGGCCAGGACGAATGACGGTCCCGGCTCGCTCCGACCTCGCATGACCAAGAAATGGCCCGACATTGCCGGCCGCATCGAGGGCGAGACCCATGTCCTCCCAGTGCGTGTCTATTTCGAGGACACCGACTGCGCGGGCGTCGTCTATCACGCCAACTTCCTCAAATTTTGCGAGCGCGCGCGATCCGATTTCATCAGGCTGCTCGGCATCGAGGCGACTGGTCTCGCCGAACCTAAAGCAGTGCGAGCCTTCGGTCTTCGTCGTGCGGCGGGTCGAGATCGATTATCTCAAGCCCGGGCGCATGGACAATCTGCTCGAAATCGTCACCACCTGCGCCGAGATCGGCAGCGCGAGCCTCGTGCTCCAGCAGGACGTCCGCCGGGACGGCGGCTTCTCGTCCGCGCCAGGGTGACCGTCGTTCTCGTCTCGGGGGCGGGCAAGCCGCAGCGCCTAGGCGCGCTCGTGCGCGATGCGCTTCAACGATTCGTTAACCATCCGCGTGAAACTTAGGGAGTGCCGGTAAAGCGTCGCTTTGCTTCGGCCGTAGCGCGCCGCGCGTCGAGGGTAAACGGGTCCAAGTTTCGTCACCATTGGCTCGCAAAAGGCCGGTTCGCGAGCAAAAGCGCGTTCTCACCGGCACTGTCGTCGGGCTTTGCGGCGAACGCCGCCTGCCCGAGCTTCCGCCTCATGGCCGTCGGCTAGAGGCGATTTTGGAGTTCATGCCACGAGGCCGTCATGAATCCGCCGGATGCCGTCGTCGATCTCTCGATCCTCGAGCTTTTCAAGAACGCGCATATCGTCGTCAAAATCGTCATACTCGGGCTTCTGGCCGCCTCGGTCTGGAGCTGGGCGATCATTCTTGAAAAGCTGTTCCTCTACGCCAAGACACGAAAAGAGACCGACAAGTTCGAGCAGGTGTTCTGGTCGGGACAATCGCTCGACGAACTCTACGAGGCGCTGGCGCAGCGCCGGAACACCGGCATGGCCGCGCTGTTCGTTGCGGCGATGCGCGAGTGGAAGCGCTCGACCGAGCGCGAGGGAAGCGAGCGGAGCACGCGCCCGATGCCGGGCGTCCAACTCAGGGTCGAGAAGGTCATGGACGTCACCATCTCGCGGGAGGTGGAACGGCTCGAGCGGCGGTTGACGTTCCTCGCCACCGTCGGCTCGACGGCGCCCTTCGTCGGCCTGTTCGGCACGGTGTGGGGCATCATGACGAGCTTCCAGGCGATTGCGCTCAGCAAGAACACGAGCCTCGCGGTCGTGGCGCCGGGCATCGCCGAAGCCCTGTTCGCTACCGCGCTCGGCCTGCTCGCGGCGATCCCGGCCGTCATTTTCTATAACAAGTTCAAGAGTGACGTTGCGCGCCAAGGTGCCCGACTTGAAACCTTCGCCGACGAGTTCGGCGCCATCCTGTCGCGGCAAATCGATAAGACCAGCTGATGGAGCCTTGAGACATGGGAATAGCATTTCGATCCGACAGCACAGCCCTCAGCCGCCGCGCGCGACGCCGTCATGCTGAGCCAATGAGCGAGATCAACGTCACGCCGATGGTCGACGTCATGCTCGTGCTCCTCATCATCTTCATGGTGACGGCGCCGCTTCTCACGGTCGGGGTCGATGTCGACGCGAAGACAACATTGCCCAAGGTCGATCTGCCGAAGACGGAAGCGGGCGCCGTCGAGCCCGAGAAGGCGCCCTTGAGCGTCACCGTCGATCCGCAAGGAACGATCTTCCTGCAAAACACCGAGATCAGTTTCGACGACCTGATCCCGAAGCTCACCGCGATCCGGGACGCAGGCGGCGGCAGCAAGATTTGGGTGCGCGGCGACAAGGGCACTGCTTACGGGAACGTCGCCAAGGTTCTTGCAAGAATCGGGCAAGCGGGTTTCCCCGTGACCATCGTCACCGACCAGATGGATCAGCCTTAAGGGGAGAGTGGAAGGCGAGCATGGGCAGAAGCACGGCCATATCGGCGGCGCTCCATTCGGCGATCCTGTTCTTTGCGCTCGTGGCCTTTCCGCCTACCAAATCGACCCCGCGCCGCTGATCGCCATTCCCGTCGATCTCGCCCAACCCTCCGAGGTGACGAAGATCAAGGCGGGGAGCAAAGACGCCAAAGACGATGCGCCGCTCGCAGGCCAACCCAAAGAGAAGAAGCCCGAAGCCGTGAAGGAGGCGAAGAAGCCTTCCGATAAGGCCGCGGAGCTCGCTCCGGCGGCAGAGCCTCAGCCTAAGCCCGAGCCTGCGCCCAAGACCGAGACGCCGAAAGCGACGCCCCCTAAGCAGGCAAGCAAGCCCGATCCGAAACCGGCGAAGCCCAAGCAGGCGTCCGCGCCGAAGAAGCCTGCGCCTCCGGCCAAGAAGCGCTTGTCCGAAACAGACCGGATCGCAGCCCTGCTCAACAAGATTCCCGACGCTGCGAATGCGCCCGCGCCAGTGCTTGCCTCCGACGACGCGCCGGCCAAAGTGAGGGGACAGTCGAACGGCACTGAAGCCGCGATGTCGGTCAACGAGATCGACGCGCTCAGGGCCCGCATCGCGCAGTGCTGGAGTGTGCCGCCGGGAGGTCTCGGCGCCGAACAAATCGTGGTGAAGCTCCGTCTCCAGCTCAACGAGGACGGCACGCTCGTCGGCTACCCGACCGTCGCCAATAGCGGCTCATCGCCCTTCTTCCAGGCGGCTGCCGACAGCGCGGTGCGCGCGGTTTATCAGTGTCAACCTTACGCGCTGCCGAGCGAAAAATATGCGCTCTGGCGCGACATGATCCTCAATTTTGACCCAAGCGACATGTATCGCGCCGGCTAGCAAAGACCCGCCATGACCCTGACCGCCCATTCACAGCTCAGCCGCCTCCTTTTGCGCCTCGCCGCTTTCCTCCTTGCGCTCGGAGCGCTCGCGCCAAGTCCGGCGAGCGCGGTGGTCGAGCTCAACATCACCCAAGGCACGATCCAGCCGCTGCCCATCGCCATTCCCGACTTTGCCGGCGACGGATCGGTGGACCCCGGGGTTGCGCGCGAAATTTCAGGCGTCGTGGCTAACGACCTCAAATCCTCAGGGCTCTTCATTCCGATCGACCAGGCGGCTTTCATCGAGAAAGGGGTCAGCCCCGATCGCTTGCCGCGCTTCGAGGATTGGCGCGTGGTCAATGCGCAGGCCTTGGCCGTCGGCCGCATCGGCGCAAGCGACGGCAAGCTCAGGGCCGAGTTCCGATTATGGGACGTGTTCGCCGGAACGCAGCTCGCCGGCGAGCAATTCTTCGCGAGGACCAAGGATGCGCGCCGCATCGGCCATCTCATCGCCGACGCCATTTACGAGCGGATCACCGGCGAGAAGGGCTATTTCGACACCCGCATCGTGTTCGTGGACGAGTCCGGCCCCAAGAACAAGCGGATGAAGCGCCTCGCGATCATGGATCAGGACGGTTCCAATGTGAAGCTGCTCACCACGGGACAGAATCTGGTGCTGACGCCGCGCTTCAGCCCCTCGACCCAGGAAATCACCTACACCTCCTTCGAGAACGAAACGCCGAAAGTCTATTTGCTCAATATCGAGACCGGGCAGAAGGAGATCGTTGGCGCGTTTCCGGGCATGACGTTCGCCCCGCGCTTCTCGCCGGACGGCCAACGTATCGTCATGAGCCTGGAGCGGGACGGCAATTCCAATCTGTTCGTGATGGATTTGCGCAGCCGCCGCACGATGCGGCTCACCAATGACAATGCGATCGACACGGCCCCCTGCTATTCGCCCGACGGGCGCGCGATCGTGTTCGAGAGCGACCGGGCGGGGTCGCGCCAGCTTTACGTCATGGGCGCCGACGGCTCGAACCCGCGCCGCATCAGCCAAGGCGGAGGAAGCTACTCGACGCCCGTATGGTCGCCGCGCGGCGACCTGATCGCGTTTACCAAGATGAGCGGGGGGCAATTCCTGATCGGGGTGATGCGGCCCGACGGGTCGGGCGAGCGGATTCTGACCGAGGGATTCCACAATGAGGGCCCGACTTGGGCGCCGAATGGCAGGGTAGTCATGTTCTTCCGGGAGCAGCCGGGCGCTGCGGGGGGTCCGCGGCTTTTTACGATCGATCTCACCGGTTACAACGAGCGGCAGGTGGCTACCCCCGCTTTCGGCTCCGATCCCGCCTGGTCGCCCCTCATCAACTAGGCGCTTCCCTAGAGCTAGGCGCTCTAAAGGCCTTTTTGGCCTGAACATCGAATATTCTCAGTGCCTTGGGCCGTGCCGTCACGCGCTGGTTACCCTTAATTAAGCATAAGAGGTCAGGCTGTTAACCGAGCTTGATTTGGCCTTTTTTCCATGCCAGCTTAGGGACGAGGGAACCTCGGATTTGACGTGGCATTTTGGCACCAATCGGCCGAAAAACGGTCGTTGGCCAAGAGTCCGTTCTTGATCTGCACACCTCGCGCCGGTACATGCAAAGACGGCTATTGCCCCTTTAACCAAAGGAGAGAAGACCATGCAGGGTTTGAAAGGCGCTATCGTCGTCGCCATGATAGTGGCCTCCAGCATTGTGCTTGGTGGCTGCTGGGGACACCACGAGAAAGCCGTCGTTGCTGAGCCCCTGAAGCTCGGCTAAGCCGACCTCGTGGTCGAGCAGGTTGTTCGCGTCTAAGCTTGGCCGATCCAGAGCGGAAGTGCTTAGCTTCCGCGTCATAGAAATTAAGGATGCCAGGATGCCGCTCGCGCGACGCAGCGGCCTCCGAGGCATCCTTTCTTTTTGGGGCTCAACCCCGCCCAATCCCGCTCGATCGCGCCGGAGCTAGGACATCGTTAAGGACTTCCATTTTAGGATTTCCTTAAAATTCGACGGGCGGGAGTAACCAAGTCATGCGTTGGAGTTCTCTATTTGGGCGCGCCTGCAAAATCGCGGGCGTCGTCGCATTGGCGGTCGTGATGGCGGCTTGTTCGCGCCAGGCGCAGCCAAAACAATACGGTCTCGGCGGAGAGGGGCAGGCAACCCCAGGAACGGAGCGGGATTTCGCCGTCAATGTCGGCGACGTGGTACGCTTCGAGGTGGACAGCGCGTCCTTGACCGGCGAGGCGCAAGGGATCCTCGCCAATCAGGCCAGTTGGCTGAGCCAGTATCCGCAATACAGGGTCACGATCGAAGGCCACGCCGATGAGCGTGGCACGCGCGAATACAACCTCGCGCTCGGCGCGAAGCGGGCCATGGCGGTGAGGAGCTACCTCGCGAGCCACGGCATCAGCGCAGGCCGGATCAAGACCGTGTCCTTCGGCAAGGAGCGTCCGGTCGCGGTTTGCGACGATATTTCCTGCTGGTCGCAGAATCGCCGCGCCCAGACCGTGCTGAACAGCGCCGCCGTCGCCGGCAACTACTAGGCCTCGACTACTAGGCCTCGACGGCGGCAGGTTCGCCCGCCGGAGCGGGCGCCCTCCCGGGCCGCTCGGTTCGCGATCGCCCGGCTTGTGCTTTTGCAGCAGGTGGCGCAAGAAGAGCCTCTGCTGACATGAACACGTTACCTATTTCACCTTCCGAGTCGCGCAGGCTTTTCGCGCTTCTCGGGCCGTTTCCGCAAGTCGCGCTCGCCGTCTCCGGCGGGCCGGACAGCCTCGCCCTCATGTTGCTTGCGACGCGATGGCGTGAAGCGCGCGAGGACGGGCCAAAGCTCAGCGTTCTCACCGTCGATCACGGTCTTCGCGCAAGCGCGCGCGAGGAGGCGGAACTTGTCGGACGCATGGCATCGGCGCTCGGCCTAAGCCACACGATCTTGACGTGGGAGAAGGCGGAAGTTCCGTCAGCGAGCCTGCAGGCAAAAGCGCGCATCGCGCGTTACGACCTCATGGCGGCCTATTGCCACGCTCACGGCATTCCTGCGCTCGTCACCGCGCATACCCAGGACGATCAGGCCGAGACCTTCCTGATGCGCTTGAAGCGCGGCAGCGGTCTCGATGGCCTGACCGCGATCCCAGAGAAGGGCGCATGGGCGGGATCAGCATCTTGCGTCCCTTGCTCGATGTGCCGAAGGCGCGGCTTGTCGCAACGCTCGATGCGGCGGGTCTCCCTTATGTCATGGACCCGAGCAACGCCGATCCGCGCTTCGAGCGTGCCCGGATGCGGGAACGCGCGGGCGCGCTCGAAGCTCTCGGGATTCGCGCCGGACGCGCTCGCGCTTTCGGCCCGCCGCTTGCGGCGGGCGCGCGAGGCGCTCGATTCCGCGGCGCACGATTTCCTCGCGCTCAACAGCGCCATGAGCGAGGCGGGCTATGCCACCGTCGATCGCGAGGCTCTCGCATCGGCACCGCAGGAGATCGCGCTTCGCGCGCTCGCACAAGTGATCGCCGCGGTCGGCGGCGGCGAGGCGCCGGTGCAGCTCGCCAAGCTCGAGACGCTCCTTGCCGCGCTAGAAGCGAATCCGGACAAGGCGCATACGCTCGGACGCTGCAGGCTTCACAGCGTCGCAGGCCGCCTCGGCTTCTTCCGCGAGGTGAGGGGCGGGGGCCTCCCCGTCGCCCGGCTTCGCCCCGGGGAGCGGGCGCTTTGGGACAACCGCTTCACGATCGAGCTCGGCACGGAAGAGCCCGAGGCCATCACCGTGAAGGCCTTGGGGGATGCGGGTTTTCAGGCGCTTAAAGAGCGCTCGGGCGCGATTTCGGAGCTGCCGCGTCTTGCCGGCCGGACGCTGCCGTCCTGTTGGCGGGGAGAGGTGCTGCTCGGGCTTCCACAGCTCGGGCTGCCGGGTTCGAGCGCGCCCTTCGTCCCTTTCTGCAGGGCGCGCTTCGTGAGCGCAGAGGCCGGCGCGCCGCGCCGAGCAGGCTCAAAGCGCATAAGCCGTTGAGAAAACATGCACCTCTTTCGGGTACTTCGCTTGGCAAACGGGATTGAGGTTCTTATGTTACCAAGGCTTAGCCTCAATTCGGCATTAGAGTGAGACGCGAGGCTACCCCGATGCCGGTAGCCCGAGAGAAGTGAGCCGTCAGGTCAGTCCATGAACTCGAACTTCCGCAACTTCGCCATTTGGGTGTTCATCGGCCTCCTCCTGGTCGCCCTGTTCAACCTGTTCCAGAGCCCGGGCGTGCAGGTCCGCGGCAACGAGATCAGCTTCTCGCAGCTCCTCTCCGAGGTCGAGGGCGGCAACGTCCAGGATGTGACCATTGCCGGCAATCAGATCACCGGACATTTCTCCGACGGCCGCAACTTTCAGACCTATGCGCCGAACGACCCGAACCTGGTCGACAAGCTCAACCAGAAGGGCGTGAAGATCACGGCGAAGCCCTCCGAGGAAGACGTTCCCTCGCTCCTCGGCGTGCTCGTGTCGTGGTTCCCCATGCTGCTCCTGATCGCGGTCTGGGTCTTCTTCATGCGCCAGATGCAGTCCGGCGGCGGCCGCGCCATGGGCTTCGGCAAGTCCAAGGCGAAGCTCCTGACCGAGCGGCATGGCCGCGTGACGTTCGACGACGTCGCCGGCGTCGATGAGGCCAAGGAGGACTTGCAGGAGATCGTCGAGTTCCTCCGCGACCCGCAGAAATTCCAGAAGCTCGGCGGCCGCATTCCGCGCGGCGCGCTCCTTGTCGGCCCTCCCGGCACCGGCAAGACGCTGCTCGCGCGCGCCATCGCCGGCGAAGCCAACGTTCCCTTCTTCACCATCTCCGGCTCCGATTTCGTCGAGATGTTCGTCGGCGTCGGCGCTTCGCGCGTGCGCGACATGTTCGACCAGGCGAAGAAGAACGCGCCTTGCATCATCTTCATCGACGAGATCGACGCGGTCGGCCGTCATCGCGGCGCGGGCCTCGGCGGCGGCAACGACGAGCGCGAGCAGACGCTCAATCAGTTGCTGGTCGAGATGGACGGCTTCGAGGCCAATGAGGGCATCATTCTCATCGCCGCGACCAACCGTCCCGACGTGCTCGATCCGGCGCTGCTCCGCCCCGGCCGTTTCGACCGCCAGGTGGTGGTGCCGCGACCCGACATCATCGGCCGCGAGAAGATCCTGAAAGTTCACGTGCGCAAGGTGCCGCTTGCGCCGGACGTCGATCTCCGCGTCGTCGCCCGCGGCACGCCCGGATTCTCGGGCGCCGATCTCGCCAACCTCGTCAACGAGGCGGCGCTGCTCGCCGCGCGGCGCTCGAAGCGCCTCGTCACGCATCACGAGTTCGAGGACGCCAAGGACAAGGTGCTGATGGGCGCCGAGCGCCGCTCGATGGTGATGACCGAGGAAGAGAAGACGCTCACCGCCTATCACGAGGGCGGCCACGCGCTGGTCGCGCTGCATATGCCGGCGTCCGATCCCGTGCACAAGGCGACCATCATTCCGCGCGGCCGCGCGCTCGGCATGGTCATGCGCTTGCCCGAGCGCGACATCTTTCCTACACCCGCGCCAAGCTCAAGGCCGACATCACGGTGGCCATGGGCGGCCGCGTCGCCGAGGAGCTGGTGTTCGGCTACGAAAAGGTGACGTCGGGCGCCGCCGCCGACATCAAGATGGCGACGCAGCTCGCTCGCGCCATGGTCACGCAATACGGCATGAGCGACAAGCTCGGCCCGCTCGCCTATGGCGACAACGAGGAAGAGGTGTTCCTCGGCCATTCCATCGCGCGCACCCAGAACCTCTCCGACGAGACCCAGACCATGGTCGATGAGGAGATTCATCGCATCGTCGATGAGGCGTTCGAGGGCGCGCGCAAGATCATCTCGGAAAATATCGAAGATCTGCATACGATCGCGCGCGGGCTGCTCGAATACGAGACGCTGTCGGGCGAGGAGATCAAGAACCTGCTCAAGGGCAAGCCGCCGGTGCGCGAATTCGCGGCCGAGGTCTCGCCGCGGCCGGGGCCTGCTTCGGCGGTTCCCGCAGCGGGACGCGGCAAGCGGCCGCCCGAGGCCGAGCCCGATACCGGCGGCATGGAGCCCCAGCCCCAGACTTGAGACGCGCGCATTTGTTCGCACGAAATGCCCGGCCTTCGCGCCGGGCATTTTCTTTTCGAGAGGTTGTCTCCCCTTCGCTTCGTGCTAAGGCTCAAGCTTATGACGAAGCTCTATGTCAGGCCGGTGGGGATCACTTATGGCGCGGCCGCGAACGCCACGGTCGCCTCAGGCGCGGCGCTGCCGCTTGCGGGCGGGCCATGCGCCTTCGCCCTTGCCGAGCTGATCGAAGGGGTGCCGGGCAAGACCAAGACCAAGATCTTCGCCGCGCAAGCGCTGGCCGCATCGGGCGAACCCGATCTCAAGTCCCTGCTTGCGCGGATCACGGCGAAGCGATCGCCCTTTGCCGGGCTTCACCTCGACCGTCCCGTCCTCATGGGCATCGTCAACGTCACGCCGGATTCGTTTTCCGATGGCGGGCTCTATGACAGCGCCGAGGCGGCGATCGCCCACGCGGCCGAACTCGCGAGCGCCGGCGCCGCGATCGTCGATATCGGCGGGGAGTCGACGCGGCCCGGCTCCGACGCCGTCGAGGCGGGGGAGGAGGCGGCGCGCGTCATCCCGGTCATCAAAGGCCTTTCCGGCTTGCCCGCGGTCATCTCGGTCGATACCCGCAAAGCTTGGGTGGCGCGGGCGGCCGCGGAAGCCGGCGCGACGGTCCTGAACGACGTGTCGGCGCTGACCTACGACGCCAAAAGCCTCGAGATCGCGGCGGAGACGGGCATGAGCGTCGTCCTCATTCACGCGCAAGGCGAACCCAAGACCATGCAGGACAATCCGCGCTACGAGGACGTGGTGATCGAGGTCTTCGACTATCTGGAGGACCGCATCGCCGCGGCGCGCCAAGCCGGCATCGCGCCGTCGCGCATCGCCGCCGATCCCGGCCTCGGCTTCGGCAAGACGCTCGCCCACAACCTCGCGCTGCTCGAGCACACGAGCCTGTTCCACGGGCTTGGCGTGCCGCTCCTGATCGGGGCCTCGCGAAAGCGCTTCATTGAGGGCCTGGCGGGGGGCACCGAGCCGCGGGCGCGCGAACCGGGCTCCCACGCGGCCGCCATCGCCGCCGCTAGCCAGGGGGCGCAAATCCTGCGGGTTCATGACGTTGCGGGCACGAGCCAGGCGCTCGGGATGTGGCGGGCTTCCGTCTTTGGCGTTGAAAATTAAGCGAAATTGGTAATTCCGCTGCGCCGGGCTTTGTGTAACTTTTGCTTACATTTTTTGAACTCAAGGGTGGTAGACCAGGAGCATAATCCCATGCGCCGGTCCGACCATAACAAAGAGCAGAGTGCGGCCGGAAACATACGGGGGGGCAGCCCAATGCCTCGCAAATTCTTTGGCACGGATGGCATCCGTGGCAGCGCCAACACCTATCCCATGACCTCAGAGGTGGCGCTCAAGGTGGGCATGGCCGCCGGCCGGCTGTTCACCAAGGGCTCCTATCGCCACCGGGTCGTGATCGGCAAGGATACGCGGCTCTCCGGCTACATGATCGAGTCCGCGCTCGTCTCGGGCTTCACCGCGGTCGGCATGGACGTGTTCCAGCTCGGCCCGATGCCGACGCCCGCCGTCGCCATGCTGACCCGCTCGCTCCGCGCCGATCTCGGCGTGATGATCTCGGCCTCGCACAACCCTTACTGCGACAACGGCATCAAGCTGTTCGGTCCCGACGGCTACAAGCTCTCCGACGACAACGAGGAAGCGATCGAGCTCCTGATGGAAGGCGATTGCACCGACCTGCTCGCCGAGTCGGAGAAGATCGGCCGCGCCACCCGCATCGACAGCGCGCGCGAGCGCTACATCGAATTCGCCAAGCGCACGCTGCCGAAGAACATCCGCTTCGACGGCATCAGGGCGGTGATCGATTGCGCCAATGGGGCGGCCTACAAAGTGGCGCCCGAGGCGCTGTGGGAGCTCGGCGCCGAAGTCATCAGGATCGGCGTCGAACCCAACGGCCTCAACATCAACCGAGATTGCGGCTCGACCTCGCCGGACGACCTGATCCGCAAGGTCAGCGAGGTGCGCGCCGATATCGGCATTGCGCTCGACGGCGACGCCGACCGCGTCGTGATCGTGGACGAGAAGGGCCACATCATCGACGGCGACCAGCTCATGGCGGTGATCGCCGAGTCGTGGCAGAAGCGCGGGCGCCTCGCTGGCGGCGGCATCGTCGCCACCGTCATGTCCAATCTCGGGCTCGAGCGCTATCTCGAGAGCATCGAACTCGGGCTCGCGCGCACGCCGGTCGGCGACCGCTACGTGGTCGAGCATATGCGCCAGCACGGCTACAATGTCGGCGGCGAGCAATCGGGCCATATCGTGCTGTCGGATTTCTCGACCACGGGCGACGGTCTCGTGACCGCGCTCCAGCTCCTGTCGGTGGTCGCGCAGAGCGGGAGGCCGGTCAGCGAGATTTGCAATCGCTTCGAGCCGCTGCCGCAAATCCTGAAGAGCGTCCGCTACAAGAATGGCGGCCAGCCGCTCGATAATGTCGCGGTGCGGCGCGCCATCGATAGCGGCAAGTCGAAGCTCGGCAAGTCGGGCCGCCTCGTCATCCGCCCGTCGGGCACCGAGCCCGTGATCCGGGTCATGGCCGAGGGCGACGACGAGAAGCTCGTCAAGACCGTCGTCTCCGAGATCGTCCACGCGCTGACCGACGCCGCCGCATAGACGCAAGCGGCCTGATCGGAAACAATCGCCCCAACGCATCGCCGCGAACGGGAGACGCTCTCGTGACCATGCCTGCCAAGCCCGCGCTCAGGCCGCGGAACCCGCGCTTCTCGTCGGGACCCTGCACCAAGCATCCCGGCTGGTCGGTGGATCGGCTCAAGGGCGCGCTGGTCGGGCGCTACCATCGCGCGGCCGAGACGAAAGCGAGGCTTGCGCTTGCGATCGAGCGCACGGCGGCGCTGCTCGAGCTCCCCGCCGATTACCGTGTGGCGATCGTGCCTGCTTCCGACACCGGCGCGGTAGAGATGGCGCTCTGGTCTCTGCTCGGACCGCGCGGCGTCGACGTGCTCGCCTGGGAGGCGTTTAGCCATGAGTGGGTCACCGACATTATCGATCAGCTCAAGATCGAGAACGTCCGCGCCCTGCTTGCCCCTTACGGCGAGCTGCCCGATCTCGGCCAAGTCGACTGCCGCCGCGACGTCGTGTTCGCCTGGAACGGCACGACCTCCGGTGTGCGCGTGCCCGATGCCGACTGGATCGCAAGCAACCGCGAAGGTTTGACCATTTGCGATGCGACCTCGGCCGTGTTCGCGCAAGCGGTCGACTGGACGAAGCTCGATGCGACGACCTTCTCCTGGCAGAAAGTCGTGGGCGGCGAGGCCCAGCACGGCATGCTTATCCTGTCACCCCGCGCCGTCGAACGGCTGGAAACCTACACGCCGCCCTGGCCGGTGCCGAAGCTCTTCCACATGACCGAGCGCGGCAGGCTGAAAGAGGGGCTGTTCGCGGGCTCGACCATCAACACGCCGTCGATGCTGTGCGTGGAGGACTATCTCGATGCGCTCGACTGGGTCGAGAGCGTGGGCGGGCTCGAAGGCACGATTGCGCGCTCTGACGCGAACGCAGCGGTGCTTTCGTCATGGGTGGAAAGGACGGCTTGGGTCGACTTTCTTGCCCGCGTTCCCGGGACGCGCTCCAACACCTCCGTCTGCCTCAAGATCGTCGATCCCGACCTCGCGGCGCTCCCGCCCGAGAGGCGCAATCCGCGGCGGCGATCGCGGCGCTGCTCGATGCCGAGGATGCCGCCAAGGACATCGCCTCCCATCGCGCCGCGCCCCCGGGCCTGCGCATCTGGACCGGGGCCACGGTCGAGCGGAGCGATGTCGAGGCGCTTCTGCCCTGGCTCGACTGGGCCTTCGACGAAGTCAAAGGGGCGGTCGCAGAAGGGCTTAACCCTCGCCTCCATTCCTTCCGAGGGAAGAGGCTGGAGGGCGGGCCAAGCACTAGCCGTTATAGGGCGATTGCTTGGGAGATTGGCCCGGATGGTACCGCGTATGCTTGACGCCCTTGTGTGCTCCCCGCTCCGACTGCTTGGAGGGTGACAGGATGGAGGGGACTCCCATCGTTGGGCAGGTTTCTGCGTTTGGCTGCTTGCGCACGCGGAGACGTCGGCCAGCGCCGGCGTCAGGCCCGCGAGAGTCAGTGAGGCTGCAGCGGCGAGACCTATGGCAGTGTTTCTGGTCATGGGGTTCTCCTTAACGTAAAGCATGGCAAGCACGTGGTGCGTCGCCATCACATAATTAAACACCTTTTCCCGTTTGCCTTATGCGCGCAGGTGGCCGCAGAGAGGATGTGTCGCGCCGCGATTTGCCGCAGCGCCAATTGCCGCGGATGGGTTGAAGCCTCGGCTGCAAAGGCCGGGATCAGCGCTCGCATCGGGCAAGCGGGCGCGCTATAAGCTGACACGGCCCCGCCTGAAAGCGGGGCCGTTTCTGCGTTCCTGACCTCGAATCGAAGGACTTTCACGTGGCCAATGTCGTGGTCGTCGGCTCGCAATGGGGCGACGAAGGCAAGGGCAAGATCGTCGACTGGCTGTCCGAGCGCGCCGATGTCAGTCGTGCGCTTCCAGGGCGGCCACAATGCCGGCCATACGCTCGTGGTCGACGGCGTCACCTACAAGCTCTCGCTGCTCCCCTCGGGCGTGGTGCGCAAGGGCAAGCTCTCGGTCATCGGCAACGGCGTCGTGATCGATCCCTGGGCCTTGGCCGAGGAGATCGCCAAGATCGAGAAGCTCGGGGTCGGCATCTCCCGCGATAATCTCCGCATCGCCGAGAATGCGACGCTGATCTTGCCGCTCCACCGCGAGCTCGATTCGCTGCGCGAGACTTCGGCCGGCGATGGGCGGATCGGGACCACCAAGCGCGGCATCGGCCCGGCCTACGAGGACAAGGTCGGGCGGCGCGCGATCAGGGTGA
Source organism: uncultured Alphaproteobacteria bacterium (assembly GCA_963818165.1). Taxonomy (GTDB): domain Bacteria; phylum Pseudomonadota; class Alphaproteobacteria; order Rhizobiales; family Methyloligellaceae; genus Methyloceanibacter. The sequence continues at coordinate 21,621 of CAWFRD010000024.1, read as the reverse complement.
TGGACCTTCAGGACCTTCCCTCGCTCAAGCCCAAGATCGAGCGCATCCTCGCCCACCACAATCCGCTGCGAAAGGGTTTGGGCGAGCCCGAGATTTCGCCCGATGCGCTCTGCGCCGAGCTGACCGGAGATCGCGCCGAAGATCCTCCCTTATGTCGATACGGTCTGGGCGCTGCTCGACGCCAAACGGCGGCAGGGCAAGCGCATCTTATTCGAGGGCGCGCAAGGCGCTCTGCTCGACATCGATCACGGCACCTATCCGTTCGTCACCTCGTCGAACACGGTTGCGGCGCAGGCTGCGACCGGGTCGGGCCTCGGGCCCGGCGCCATCAACTATGTTCTCGGCATCACCAAGGCGTACACGACGCGGGTGGGGGAGGGGCCGTTCCCGACCGAGCTCAAGGACGAGACGGGACGGCTGATCGGCGAGCGCGGGGCGGAATTCGGCACGGTCACGGGGCGTCCGCGCCGCTGCGGCTGGTTCGATGCGTGCCTCGTGCGCCAGACGCGGAAGGTGAGCGGCATCAACGGCATCGCTCTCACCAAGCTCGACGTTCTCGACCAGTTGCCCGAGCTCAAGATTTGCGTGGGCTACCGGCTCGACGGAAGCGAGCTCGACCATCTGCCCGCGGCGCAAGGGGCGCAAGCCCGGGTCGAGCCGATCTACGAGACGATGGAAGGCTGGAGCAAATCGACGCGCGGAGCGCGGTCCTGGGCCGAGCTTCCTGCGCAGTGCATCAAATATGTGCGCCGCCTCGAGGAGCTTATCGGCGCGCCAGTTGCGCTCCTCTCGACAAGCCCCAAGCGCGAGGACACCATCCTCGTGCACGATCCCTTCGTGGATTGAGGGGCTAGCCTTGGGAGGATTTTCCTCTTGTCATTGCCCGGCTTGACCGGGCAATCCAGTCGCCGCCGTTCGTCGTGCACAGTAGCGGTTACTTGATTCCCCCTTGCGCGGGAATGACAAGTCCGGGAGGCGAAGTGTGGCTGAAAGTTTTCCCTGGAAAGTCGCATGGATTACCGGCGCATCCGGTGCGATCTGCGGCGAGATCGCGAAGCGGCTCGCTTCCAGCGGCGTGAGCGTCGCGGCCACGGCGCGGCCGAGCGAGGCGCTGACCGCGCTCGCGGCGTCGAGCGGCACGATCAAGCCGTTTCCGGCCGACGTGCTCAAGCCGGAAGAGCTGAAAGAGACGGTCGGCAGGATCGAGCGCGAACTCGGGGCCATCGATCTCGCTCTCATCGGCGCCGGCATGTACGCGCCGTTCGATGTCCGCGCGATCGACCTCGACGGCTTCCGCCGTTCCATGGCCCTCAATGTCGACGGCGTCGTCAACGCGATTGCCGCCGTGCTGCCGCCGATGCTCGCGCGAAAGGCAGGCCACATCGCCATCATGGGCTCGCTCTTCGGCTATGCGGGGTGGCCGGGCAACGGCAGCTACGGCGCAAGCAAGGCGGCCGTCATCAATCTCGCCGAGAGCATGAAGCTCGAATTGGAGGGAACCGGCGTCGCCGTCACCATCATCAATCCGGGCTTCGTCGATACCCCGCTCAACGCCTCTTACGACCCGAAGAAGAAGCTCTACGTGATGAGCAAGGAGCGCTGCGCGCGGAAGATCCTGGAGAAGCTCCCGCGCAAGCCCTACGAGATCGCCTTTCCGCCGCAGGTCGAGCTGTTTTTGAAGTTCGTGCGCTCGCTGCCGCGCGCGGTCTCCTTCCCGCTGTCCGCTGGTTCACCAAGCGGATGCAGAGATAGTGCTAGCTCAACAATTCGCGGAAATAGGTATCGAGCATGCGATCCTTGGGATCGGCCGCTTTCCGCCGCGCGGCGAATTGCTGGAGCCTCACGCCGAAGGCTTTGCGCACCTGCTCGCGGGTGAGGAACGGCGTCTGATTAAACAAGGGCACGCCGCGCCTGTCGCTACAGAACTGATTATAGACTTTCAGGAACGCCTCCCACTCGGCCCCGCCGGTCGAGGCCGGGTCGATGCTCAGCGTCGCCCCCTCCCAGCAATAGGAGAGCAGCGCCTCGACATCGCGCGCGATGGCGTAGCCCACGCTCGGGAGGTCGCAGCGATAACCGGTCTTGGCCTCGTAGGCGATGCAGAAATTGCAATACTCTTCGAGAATGTCGAAGAATCCCGCCCTCGCGGAACGCCCACATGCTGAACAGATATTTGTTGGCGCCGGGCGAACGCGGATAGTTGATGATCTGGGCGTGCGGCCAGGTGCGGTCGCTCTTCACCACCCACACGAGCGCCTGACGCAGCAGGAAGAAGTGCAGCTTGTCGGCGGTCGCGCTCACGAAGTGGTTGCGCGTCGTGCGCTGAAATCCACAGCGTGACGGCGGGGCCGTATTTGCGCCAGAAGCGGTTGCGATAGACCCAGCGGTAGCGCGAGTTTGGCTCGGCGTCGGGATTATCCTTGCGCAGCTCGACCAGAACGCGCTTCACGTAAGGAAAGATGTAGTACATCACGGCGTAGCCGCGCGCCTTGTAGATCGGGAAGTACTTGCGGAAATTTTCCAGGCTGAGCGAGTAATGGCGCACCGAGAGCGAGGTGGTAGGCCTGCACCCGCATCGTCACTTCGTAGACGATGCCGAACAGCCCGTAGCTCGAGCGGATGATTTGCATCTCATCGGGATTGTTGCGCTCGTCGATCTCGCGCAGGCGCCCGTCCGGCGTGACCAGCCTGATGCCGGTGACGTAGGAGCTGACCTGGCCGAAGCCGCCGGGGAAGGAACTGTCCTTGGTGGCGGCGGTCGCCATGGCGCCGATCGTGACATTGCCGATCTCGGTCGTGACGTAAGGCTGAAGGCCCCGCTCTTTCAGGGCTTGGGCGAGCGCCATATAGGTCACGCCGGCCTCGACCGTCACCGTGTCGCCGGTGAAATGCAGGATGCGGTTCATGGCCTTCATGTCGACCATCGTGCCGCCATCGTCGCCGTTCATGCGGGCCGTGGAATGCATGGAGCCGGCGGGGCGCACCGGCGAGGGAAAGCGCACCTGGTCGACCAAGATCTCGACCAGGTCCTCCGCGCTCTCCGGCACGGCCACGACCTTGGGATGATAGGTCCAGGTCCCGTCCCAGGTCTTGACGGTGACGTCCTGCTTGATCTCCATGAGGTCCCCGGGGTCCCTTTAGGCGCCAGACCTTAGCGCAAAGCGCGGACGAATCCAGGACAGAAGCGCCGCAGCCGTTGGGGCCATCAGATCGCGCGGCCCTGGCCGCGGAATTGACCCAAATCAATGAGGAGTTTGGAGTGGGTTGAATGCCAGTGGGTTGGATGCTTAGGTCTGGCCCCAAGGAGGCCGCCCGAGCGGCTTGAGGTTTCACAGCATTGCGAGGTTAATAGGCCGTGCAGCGATTTTGCATCATCGGCGCGGGAGCTTGTGGGCTTGCCGTGGCCAAGACCTTCGCCGAGCAGGGGATCGCCTTCGACTGTTTCGAGGCGCTTTCGGCGATGTCGGCGGCATCTGGAATCCCGAGAGCCCGCACGTCGTTTACGGTTCCACCTATCTCAACTCCTCGAAAAAGCTGTCGCGCTACCCCGACTTTTCCTTCCCCGAGGAGTGGGCGTTCTACGTGAGCCGCGCGCAGGCGCAAGACTATTTGCGCGCCTACGCCAGGGAGTTCGGCCTCTATCCTTTGATCCGCTTCAACGCGCGCGTGAGGCGCGCAGAACCCGCGGAAAAAGGCTGGCGGGTGACGATCGAAGGCGAGAAGGAGCCGCGCGAATACGACGGCCTCATCGTCGCGAACGGCCACCATTGGGAGGCATTCACCCCGGACTATCCCGGGAATTTCGCCGGCGAGATGCTGCATTCCCACGACGTGAAGTCAAAGGAGCAGCTGAAAGGCAAGCGCGTGCTCGTCGTCGGCGCCGGAAATTCGGCGGTGGACATTTTGTCCGACGCGGCGCTCGAGGAGACCTCCCGCGCCATTCATTCCATGCGCCGCACCTATTACTTCTTCCCCAAGACGGTGTTCGGCAAGCCGACGGACGTGTTCGTCGACTACACTAGCCGCATTCCGCTGCCCCGCTGGCTCATGCGCCTGCTTTATCGCTACGGGATGCGCATCGTGGTCGGGCCGCATCGCCGCTTCGGGTTGGAACGGCCCGATCACAACCTGTTCGAAGCGCACCCCACCGCGTGCAACACCTATCTCGATCATATCATCCATGGGCGCATCACGGTGAAGCCCGGCATCGAGAAACTGGACGGCGCGAAGGTGCGCTTTGTCGACGGGAGCGAGGAGGAGGTCGATCTTCTTATCTGGGCGACCGGGTTCAGACCGAGCTTCCCGTTCATGGACACCTCACACATCCTCGATGCGCAAGGGAAGTCGAAGCTCTTCATCCATACCTTCCACCGCGAGCGCGACGATTTCTTCGTCGCAGGTCTGTTCGAGCCGGCGGAAGGGGGCGTGTGGCAGATCGCCGACTATCAGGCGCGGCTGATCGCGAGCTTCATCACCGCTCAGGCCAAGGATCCGAAGCGCGCCCGCTGGTTCCGGACGCTAAAGGCGCGGGCCAATCCCGATATCGGTCATGGCATCAAGTGGAAGGATACGACCTGGCACCGCTTCGAGATCCAGCACTATCGCTTCCGCAAATATATGGAACGGCTCGTCCGGCGCTTCGGCGCTTACGCGGTGAAATCGCCGGAGCCGCGCACCATGCAGATCGAGGGCGCCCCGGCGCGCGCGGCCGAACCCCTCAAGGCTGCGTCCTGATGGGGCGGATGGCCTGCCGGTTGCGCGGCGGAGCTGCCGCGCGACGAGCCGCGGGAAGAGCGCGTTGAGCACGAAGAGCGCGCGTAACAAAGCAGGCTTTACCACGAACGGCCTTCTCGCGCCGATGCCTTCGACGATGGCGCTCGCCGCTTCGTCGGGCGTCAGGGCGGGCAGGAGCCTCGGATCGATTTTCGGCATGTTCTCACGGCCGCCTGGATTGTGCTCCCAATACGGGGTCTCGACCGTGCCGAGCACGACCAAGCTCACATCAAGGCCGGTGCCCTTAAGCTCGCTCTGCAAGGTTTCCGCCAAACCCGCCACGGCGCGGCGCGCCGCGACATAGGCCGACGCCCTCGGCCAGGCGACGTAGGACGCGGGCGATGTGATGAAGGCGATGGAGCCGCTTCGGCGCGCGAGCATTGCGGGCAGGAAGGCGCGGGTGAGATTGAAACCTGCGAGATAGGGCACCTCGATCATGGCGAGCGCCTCGTCCGCCGTGGTCTCGACGATGGGAAGCCAGCGTCCGGCGCCGGCATTGTTGATGAGAATGTCGGGCGCGCCCAAGTCGCGTGCAATCCGCGCGGCAGTCTCTTCGGTGGCGCGGCTGTCGGACAAGTCGACGGCATAGGGCCTGGCATCGCCGCCTGCCTTGCGGATGGACTGAGCCACGGCGGCGAGGCGGTCGGCACTTCGCGCGAGCACGGCAACACGGGCGCCGCTCGCCCCATAGCGTTTGGCCGTCGCCTCTCCGATTCCGCTCGACGCTCCGGTGATCACGACGAGCTTCGATGCCATGATGTTTCTCCGCCTTCCGGACTTTCGGCCTGTAAGCCTCTAGACTTGCCCGACTTTTTCGGTCCGACCGCAAAAGATTTCCAACTGTTGCACAAAGGCTACAGCAGCCGAGGAACCCTCATACTTTGGTCCCAAAGAGGCTGGTACGTATGTGGGCTGTGGTTAATCTTAATCCATCTTCGTCCGTTCTTGAGGAGGCGTTCCCGATGAGGTCGTCAATGCGTGTATTGGGGCTGGCACTGATTGCGGCGGGGCTTTGCGTGGTTCATGGCGCACCGGCCAATGCCGCGTGTCTCGGATTCTCCGGCACGGCTGATGGGTTCGACAAGGTGACGGCGGTCACCCGGGCGCAGGCCGCGGTGGCGCAGGCGATCACCGAATACAAAGCACAGAAGAGGCTCGGCGCCGTGTCCGTTCAGCCGATGCGCGCCAAGCCGCAGCCTTATTGGCGCAGCAGCGTGAGCGACAACACTGTTCTACAAGCCCGACATCGTGAGGTCGGACTCCTATACGGTGTGTTGGACCGGGGTGGTCTCGCCTTACGTCTGCACCTCGGGCGCCAAGGCCTGCTGGTAATTCGAAAGACGGTCCGAGGCCAGCCCGGGGCCGATCCCATCCTCCTTGCCCTCGTCGCCGGGCTTAAGCCGGCACGAGCGAAACCCTCTCGGGCCGCTTCATCAGGAAGATGAGCGGAATGATGGCAAGAGTGACCATGGCGATGAACCAGAAGATGTCGTTGAAAGCGAGCATCTGCGCCTGACGGCCGATCTCGTAGACGATCAAGGGCACCGCCTCGGGCGAGTAGGGGTTGAGCCCGTGCTGGCCGAGATAGGGAATGAGATCGCGGTTATAGGGCGTGACATGCGCGGTCAGCTCGTTGAAATGAATATGCGTCTGCCGCACGAACAGCCAGCTCACGATCGCAATGCCGGCTGAGCCGCCGATGCCTCGCATCAGCGCGTAAACGCCCGACGCTTCGTCATACTGCGCCTTTGGAATGCTGGCGAACGCAACGGCGGTCAGCGGCACGAAGAAGAGGCCGGTCCCGATGCCCGCGATCATGCCCGGCGTGGCGATGCCCCAGAAGTCCACATAGAGAGAGAAATAGGCCATCGGCAGGGTTCCGAGCGCGGTCATGATGAGACCCGCGATGACGAGATGGCGGGCGTCGAACATGCGGATGAGGATGCTTCCGGTGATGGCCAGAGTGAGGGCGCTGACGAGGCCGCGCGGAATGAACAAGGTTCCTGCGGTCGCCGGCGAGTAGCCGAGAAGCCTCTGGCTGAAGAGCGGCATGATCGCCATCCAGCCTAAGAGGCTGATGCCATAGGCCGTCATTGCCAGCGTGCCCGCGACGAAGTTGCGGTCTCTGAGCAGGGAGAGATCGATGATGTTGCCGGGCCTGTTCCATCCGCGGAGGAAGAAGGCGGCTCCGGCGAAGACGGCGATGATGGTGCCGACGACGATGGCCTTGGAATTGAACCAATCGCGGGTCTGGCCCTGGTCCAGCACGTATTGCAAGGCGCCGACGGCAAGCACCAGGAGGCCCATGCCCACCCAGTCGGTCTTGATGTCGGCAATCGGCCGGCGCGGCAGATACCCGACCGAGAGGAGAAGGGCGAGCACGCCGATGGGGATGTTGATGTAGAACACCATGCGCCAGGAATAGGTCTCGGTGAGATAGCCGCCGAGGGCGGGACCGATCACCGGCGCGACCATGATGCCGAGCCCGAAAATAGCGAGCGCTTGGCCGTGCCGCTCGCGCGGGAAGGCGTCGAGCAGGATCCCCTGGCTCAAGGGAACGAGCGGCGCGCCGAACACGCCCTGGGCCAAGCGGAACAGGACCATGCTTTCGAGATTCCACGCCACGCCGCAAAGGGCGGACGACAAGATAAAGCCCGTGATCGCGAGCAGCAGAAGCCTTCGCCGCCCAAGCCAGTTGGAGAGATAGCCGGTGAGCGGCATCACCACGGCGGCGGCCACGATGTAAGAGGTCAGGATCCATGTGATCTGATCGGGCGTGGCGGCAAAGGCGCCGAGCATGTTGGGGATCGCGACGTTCACGATCGTTATGTCGAGCACTTCGAGCACCGCGGTGAGCACCACGGCGATAACAAGCGGGATCGGCGGACGTTCGGGGTGAATCTCGGCGAGACCCGGGCGCGGCGGCACGGAAGGGGGTTTGCGCCTGCCGCCCCCGTCCCCGGAGCGCCTGGCAGGGGTCATTGCGCGCTCTGAACGGGTTCGGTCGTGTCGATCTTCACCGTGGCGGTGGCGCCTAGCCGCAGCGGCCTGTCCGGATCGGGCGCGCTCGTGATCTTGATCCGGATGGGGAAGCGCTGCGTGACCTTGACCCAATTGCCGGTCGCGTTCTCGGGCGGAAGCACGGAGAAGCTCGCGCCCGATCCCGCGCTGATGCTTTCGACGACGCCCTCGAGCGTGATGCCGGGATACATGTCGAGCTTGATGGTCGCCGGCTGGCCGGGCTTTATGCGGCCGAGATCGGTTTCCCTGAAGTTGGCGTCAACCCACCAACTGCTATCCTCGACCACGGCGAGCGCCGGCGTTCCGGCCTGGACGATGCCACCGGGCCTGAGGCTCATCTTGGAGATCCAACCGCTCGCAGGCGCGGTCACGTGGGTCCGCGCCCGTTCATGCGTTGCCTTATCGAGCGCGGCGGAAGCGGCGCGAAGCTGCACCGTCGGCGTCGTGACCGTGAGCTTCTTGTCCTGCTCGGTGTCGAAATCGGCCTGGGCCGCGCTAAAAGCATCGACGGCGTCATGCCAGGCCTTCAACGCGTCGGTGAGCGCGGCCGAAGGGGCGTCGCCCTCGGTCTCTGCCCTCTTGGCCTCGCGGTATTTGGTCATCGCGTCTTCGAGCGCGACTCGCTTCTCGTCAAGCTTGGTCGCGGCGCCTTTCAGCCCATCGGCCGCGGTCCCGGACGCGGAAGCGGCGGCGTCGAATTGCGCGCGGGCATTGCGGAGCGCAGCGTCGTAGAGCGTGGCGTCGATATCAAACAGGGGATCGCCCGAGGCGACCTTGTCGTCGTCTCTGACATAAACCTGGGCCACCGGCCCCGGGACCTGCGAGGCCACGCGCACGATATTGGCGCCGGTATAGGCATTGTCGGTCGAAGGGTAGAGTGCGGCGTGGCGCCAATAGAGCAGTACCCCGCCGATGGTGGCTGCCAGGAGGACCAATAGGGCGGCCCAGCGATAGGTCGCGGCGCTGCCTTTGGCGCGCGGCGGCGTGTCGGTGGAAACTTTTTGATTCACGGCTTTCCTGACCTCGGTTGCGGCGGGAGTGGCCGGCCTCTTGATGGCCTTGGGGCCCGCAATACAAGGTGAAGCGCGGCGGAATAATGACGAGGCTTAGACTGTCGGTGTGTCAAGGGCAAGAATTCCCTTGTTGTATAAGGGTTAGGCCAAATTAGCCGGAGGCCGTCAAGGAGCCGAATCCAGGCTTAGCGGCGTTGTCGGGGCCGGCTTTTCTTGTTCGGAAGTCCCGCGAAGGTCGGCCCGGTCCCGCTTTGTGTCCGAACCGGTTTGGCATAACATGAGGGAAGCCGAGGGCGCCAGGGGAAGACCCGGCCAAATCATCGAACAGCGCCCTCGCTTCGTCAAAGTCAATCCTGGTGATGCGGCAGCATTGGGACGAAGGGGCCCGACGCTGACCGTGAGCCTTGGCGCCAAGACCGGCCGGGGACCCGGCACGGGGGCATGCGGCTGAGGGCGTTGCCGTGTAGCGGAAACATGAACCGGGAGGGAGGGGAGAATGAACACGTCGAGATCTATCGCGCGGCTGATGGGGCCGATCTTGCTTGTCATCGGCATCGGCATGGCGTTTGGGCTGATGATGGAAGGGGCGGGCTATTCGAACCTGATTAAAGAGTTCATCGCCAATCGGGCGTTGATCTTTCTGACGGGGATTTTCGCGCTCGTCGCGGGCGTGGCCATCGTCAATGCGCATAATGTGTGGGTGCAGGACTGGCGCGTGATCATCACCATTCTGGGCTGGCTTCTCGTGCTGCGCGGGGTCATGCTGCTCGTCTTCCCGTTGACGGTGCAGGTTTTCGGCGACCGCGTGGCGGCGAGCGGAGCGGGCGTCACTGTCGGCGCTGCCTTGACCTTCGTCCTCGGCGCTGTCCTTTGCATCATGGGCTACGAGCATTTATGGGCGAGCAAACCGCGCCGCACCGTGAGGGCCGCCTCCACGGGCACGCGCCGCGCCAAGCGACCGCGCAGGAAGCGGGCCTGACGGCGCATCGTCGAACGCTCACTCCCTGGCAACGGACGAACGCCGTTTGACAGGCGGCGCGAGAGGTCTAGACTCGCCGCGTTCCGAGGGGAGCCCCAGGAAAGGGGCTGAGAGTCCGCTGCCTCAAGACGAGGCCCGGCGGAGACCCTTCGAACCTGATCCGGGTCATGCCGGCGAAGGGACGGGACCTTTTTCATCTCCGTTTCTCCGGCATCTCCCTCGCGTTTGGCCAAGGGAGCATGACGATGAACAAGCCCATTCCCCCGAAAGACGTGGTTTCACCGAAGGTGACGACCGGCGCCTTGCCGGGAAGCCGGAAGGTCTATTCGTCGCCGCAAGGCCACGACGGGATGCGCGTGCCCTTCCGCGAGATTGTGCTCTCGGAGAGAAGCGGAGAGCCGCCGTTCCGCCTCTACGATAGCTCGGGTCCCTACACCGACGCCGATGCCGCAATCGATGTCGAGCGCGGCTTGCCGAAGCTCAGAGCGTCGTGGATCGCCGAGCGCACAGGCGCGGGCGAGCCCGTGACCCAGCTTGAATTTGCTTGCGCCGGGATCGTCACCGAGGAAATGGTCTTTATCGCGCATCGCGAGACTCTCGGGCGGGCGAAGGCGGCCGAGGAGGCGTCCGCGCGGCTTGCCGATGGCGAGAGCTTCGGTGCCTACCTGCCTGCGTTTGTCACGCCGGAATTCGTGCGGAGCGAGGTCGCGCGCGGCCGCGCCATCATCCCCGCCAATATCAATCACCCCGAATCGGAGCCGATGATCATCGGGCGCAACTTCGCAACCAAGATCAACGCCAATATCGGCAATTCGGCTGTCACCTCCTCGATCGCCGAGGAGGTCGAGAAGATGGTGTGGGCGATCCGCTGGGGCGCCGATACGGTGATGGACCTCTCCACCGGGCGCAACATCCATGCCACGCGGGAATGGATCGTCAGGAACGCCCCGGTGCCGGTCGGCACGGTGCCGATTTATCAGGCGCTGGAGAAAGTCGGTGGCGATCCGGTCAAGCTCGATTTCGAGGTCTACAAGGACACGCTGATCGAGCAGGCCGAACAGGGCGTCGACTATTTCACCATCCATGCCGGGGTGCGGCTCGGCTACATCCACCTCACCGCGAACCGAGTTACGGGAATCGTGTCGCGCGGCGGATCGATCATGGCCAAATGGTGCCTCGCCCATCACAAGGAGAGCTTCCTCTACGAGCGCTTCGACGAGATCTGCGACATCATGCGGCGCTATGACGTGTCGTTCTCGCTCGGCGACGGGCTTCGACCCGGATCGATCGCCGATGCCAACGACGCCGCGCAATTCGCCGAACTCGAGACGCTCGGCGAGCTCACGCGCATCGCCCGGGATCGCGGTTGCCAGGTGATGATCGAGGGGCCCGGCCATATCCCCATGCACAAGATCAAGGTCAACGTGGAGAAGCAGCTGGCGCTTTGCGGCGAGGCCCCCTTCTACACGCTGGGTCCGCTTGTCACCGATATCGCGCCGGCTCACGACCACATCACGAGCGCTATCGGCGCGGCCATGATCGGCTGGTTCGGCACGGCCATGCTCTGCTACGTCACGCCGAAGGAGCATTTGGGCCTGCCCAACCGCGACGACGTCAAGGCCGGCGTCATCGCCTACAGAATTGCGGCCCATGCGGCCGATCTCGCCAAGGGCCACCCGGCGGCGGCCGCCCGCGACGACGCGCTGTCGCGCGCCAGATTCGCCTTCCGCTGGGAGGACCAGTTCAACCTCTCGCTCGATCCCGAGACGGCGCGGAGCTTCCACGACGAGACACTGCCCAAGGAGGCGATGAAACTCGCCCATTTCTGCTCCATGTGCGGGCCGAAATTCTGCTCGATGGAGATCACGCAACAGGTTCGGGACTACGCCGCCAAGCTTGCCGAGAAAGAGGCCGGCATGGAGGAGATGAGCAAAAAATTCCGCGCCAAGGGGGGCGAGGTCTATATCGCGGCGGATTGAGGGCCTTTTTTTCGCTCCTACGCCGTGCAATTTGCCGTTTTTGCAGGCGCCGTTTCGGGGTACTTTTAGCTGCGGCCGAGGCAAATCGAGGGGCTCGATTGCGACCCGCACGCCAAACCATTTCTCTCGCGATCGCGACCCTGCTGATCGCATGCATATCTGTTGTCTCTTTTTCTGCGAAAGCGGGGGCGGCAGCCGCAACGCCCTCCTCCGATTGCCATGACGAGGCCGGGCTCGCGATGCTCGCCTCGCCGGCCGTGCCGTGGAAGGGCGCGCCCTTGCGGGTTGTGTCCGTCGCCGAGACGCCGCTCGAAGGCGAGCTTTCGCTGATTGCGCCCGACGGAAAGGTCGCGGCCACATCGCGCCACGGCGAGAGCGGTCCTCCTTATGTCTGGTTCACCGAAATCGCGGCGCCGGACGCCGGGACGTGGCAGGCGAAGCTCGTTCGCGAAGGCGCCGCACCGGAATGCAGGAGTGTCGTGCGCGAAATCACCGTGCAGCGCAAGGCGGGGTCGCGCGCGCGCGCGGGGAAGAGCGTCTGGCCCATCAACGAGGCCTGGAACCGGGCGAACGAAAATTTGTATTCGGCGTGGATCGCGAAACTCTTCGACGCGCCGCTGAACGAAGCGCCGTCATGGAAGGCGATGCACGAGGTGCTGCGCGATCCGTCGCGCAACCTCCTCTTCGACCATCTCGGCCTGCGCGAGGACCAGAAGGGCCAAGTCATTCGGCCCGATTGCGCCGACGTTCCCTATTTCCTGCGCGCCTATTTCGCTTTCAAGATGGGCCTGCCGTTCGGCTACTCGAAATGCACGCGCGGCGACGGCGGCCAGCCGCCGCGCTGCCCGCAATGGTGGAACATCGTGAAGGAGGAGCCGCCGCCGACGCAGCTCGTGCAGGGACAGTCAATGACGGTGCCCACAGGCCTGTTCGGCACGTTCAGTCGCACGGTGCAGCCGCCGCCGCGAAGGGTGAAACTACCGCGCAGGCCGCAAGGGCTCGTGCCGGGCTTCGGTTTCTACATGAGCACGACACTTGCCGACGCCGTGCATTCGGGCAACGGGCGCACGGCGGCTGACGACAACGACACCGACTACTATCCCGTTGCGCTCACGGCGGACACGCTGCGCCCCGGCGCGATCTACGCCGATCCTTACGGGCATGTTCTCGTCCTCGTCAAACGCGTGCCGCAATCGGGCGTCGGCGCCGGCGTGTTTCTCGCGGTCGATGGACAACCCGACGGCACGGTCGCGCGGAAGCGCTTCTGGCGCGGCAATTTCCTCTTCGCGCAGGACCCCGCGCTCGGCGGTCCGGGGTTCAAGCGCTTCCGCCCGATCGTGCGCGAGAAGAACGGGACGCTCCGGCGCCTGACCAACGACGAGATCGCGAACAACCCCGACTATAGCGATTATTCGCTCGATCAGTCGAAGTTCGATGTGGAAGCGTTCTACGATCGCATGGATGACGTGATGTCGCCGGCGCCGCTCGATCCGATGCGCGCGCTGAAGGAGGCGATCACGGCGCTCGACGAGCAGGTCAACGCCCGCGTCACCTCGGTCGAGAACGGACGCAAGTACCAGGTCGAGGGCGGGCGCGAAGTCGACATGCCGGACGGCGCGTCGATCTTCGAGACGACCGGCGCGTGGGAGGATTTCGCGACGCCGTCCCGCGATTTGCGCTTGTTGATCGCGATCGACGTGGTGCGCTCCTTTCCGGATCGCGTCGCGCGGCGCCCCGAGCGCTACGCGATGCCGAAGGACGAGAGCGCCGATGCGGTCAAGGCGGAGTTGGAGGCCACGCTTGCCTCGGAACTCGCGGCGCGGAAGTTTGCCTATACGCGGACCGACGGGTCACAGTGGACGCTCGCGCTCAAGGACGTGCTCAACCGCATCACGGCGCTCGAGATGGCATACAACGTCAATGACTGCGTCGAATTGCGCTGGGGCGCGGCGGAAGACAGCGAGGAAGCCGCGCCCTGCAAGCGGCGCGCGCCTCAAGCCCAGCGCGCGAAGATGTCGGAATATCGCGCCTGGTTCAGCGAGCGGCGCCGCCCGCCGCGCGGGTAGGGGATCGGTAGCAGGCTAGTCATTCCCTCCCGAATCGCCGACCATTGCCTTGGGTCGCGGGCATGACCCGCGTAGAGGGGGAGGCGCGAATGGCTCAATCCTATGTTCTGTGGGCCCTGCTCGGCATGGCTGGCTACTCCTTCATGACCCTGTTCGTGAAGCTCGCCGAACGGTCGAACGAGGTCTCGACCTATATGGTCATGGCCGTCACAACGACGATCGTATCGTCGCCATTGCGGTCGTCGCGCTGCGCGGTGAGTTCAAGTCGCTCCTGTTCGAGCTCGAAACACCGCCGCTGCTTTGGGCCATCGCCGGGGGCATTGCGCTAACCATTGCCGTGTTTGCTCTGTTTCACGCGCTGTCGCTCGGACCGGCCAACATGGTGGTGCCGAACTACGGCATGTTCATTGTCGGAGGGTCTCTGCTCGGCGTCCTCTTCCTCGGCGAGCCGATGGCCTGGCACAAGCTCGCGGGGCTCGTCGCCGCCGTGATCGGGATCATCCTGATTGCGCTCTAGCCCGAGCCCCTTGGATTTCAGGCACCCTTGGCGAACGGCGCCCGTTGTGCGACGCTCGACCCGACCCGATGCGAGGCGTCATGGCGAAGCTCGTCTATAAGATCGTCAAGCATGAGAACGGCTGGGCCTACAAGGTCCGCGGCACCTTCTCGGAAACTTTTCCGAGCCACGATGAAGCTCTCGCCGCGGCGAAGCGCGCGGCCGGCGAACAGAGGGTCCCGGGGGAGACGGTCGGCATCCAATACGAGACCGCCGACGGGGTGTGGCACGAAGAGGTCGATCCGGGCTCAGACCGGCCGGAGACGGCCGTCAAGGACTAGGGCGGCAATGACGGAGCCGTCTCTCGTTCCCCACGCCGGGGCATCCGGCGCGCCACGGTTGCGTACCATCATCTTTCTTCATCGTCATATGCCGAGATCGCCTTTCTCTTCTTCCTCGGCGTGTTCTTGTGGCGGCACGCCGATCCGAAGGGGGACGGCATGGAGATGGTCGGCCTCGGCGCGGCCATCATGTTAATCTTCCTGCCGGCTGCTTGCGAACCAGGGCCAGTATCTCGTCGCCGCCGCCGTTCTTGGCCGTGATCGCCGCGATACTCTATGTCCTGCTGTGGCTCGAATTGCTCATAGAGCTTGGCATCATGCCGCGACCGTGGATCTAAGCTAGGCCGTGTCAACGAGGACGATCTCGGCGTCGTTGATCGCCTTGATTTTGAGCACGCTCTCGCCGGTGATGGCTGCGCCATCGCGCGCCTCGATGCGGACGCCGTTCACCTCGACCGATCCTTTTGCCGGCACGAGATAGCCGTGCCGCTTCGTCCCGAGCGCGTATTCGACGCCGTCGCCCGATTTGAGCGTGGCGCCGAGAACGCGCGCCTCGGCCCTGATCGGGAGAGCGCCGGCATCGCCGGCAAAGCCACTCGCAAGCGGGACCAAGCGCCCCGAGCGATTGGCCTTGGGGAAGGGCTTGGCGCCCCAGGATGGCGTGCCGCCTTGCCCCGCCGGCTCGATCCAGATCTGGAACAGCGTCGTGGGGATGGATTCGCGGTTGTACTCGGCGTGGCGAACGCCGGTCCCCGCGCTCATCACCTGGACATCGCCCGCCTCGGTGCGGCCCTCGTTGCCGAGACTGTCTTCATGCGTGATCGCGCCCGCGCGGACATAGGTGATGATCTCCATGTCGGCATGCGGGTGCGGGGGAAAGCCCGTATGGGGCGCGATCTCGTCGTCATTCCACACGCGCAAAGCCCCGTGCCCCAGCCGCTCGGGGTCGTAATAGCGCGCGAAAGAGAAATGGTGCTTGGCCTTGAGCCAACCGTGGTCGGCGCCGCCAAGCGCCGCGTATGGCCTCCTTTCGATCATGATCGGTTCCCCTTGTTGCAAACGCGCTGCATATATCGCGATCTGGACCCGGAGTTTCAAAGGGGAAGGGGCTTGTCCTAGCTTGAACGGCTTGAGCATGGGCTCGATTACTGCGACCCTCCGCGCCAGTTTGGGTCGCAAAGCAACGATATCGACTGACGGCATGACGCGACTGTCGCCATTGGCCCTGACCGCGGTTGCGACGCTTCTGCTCGCGGCCCCATCAGCCGCCCGGGAAGACGCCCTGTCCCGTGTCGAGGCTGGAGCCAAAGAGGCCGGCGTCGCGCTCGCAGGACCCAAACCCTTCGTCGATATCGTCTGCCCGATCATGCAACAGCAGGCCGAGGCGCGCGGCCTGCCGCCGATGCCCTTCGTGCGCCTAATCTGGAAGGAGAGCCGGTTCAACCCGCAAGCCGTGAGCCCTAAGGGCGCGCAAGGGATTGCCCAATTCATGCCGGGCACGGCCGAGGAGCGCGGGCTCGACGATCCGTTCGAGCCGAAAGCGGCGATCATGCACTCGGCGAGCCTCTTGGCCGACCTCCGCCGGGAATTCGGCAATTTCGGGCTCGCAGCGGCCGCCTATAACGCAGGCGCAGAGCGGGTGCGGTCGTGGCTCGGAGGCTCAGGCGGTCTCCCGTGGGAGACCCAAAATTACGTCCAGTTCGTGACCGGGAGGGCGGCGGAGGAGTGGAAGCTCAAGGAGACCGAATTGCCCGAGCAGCTCAAGACCGCGGGCGCCGAGGTTCAGAATTCCTGCCGCGCGCTTGCGCCGCTCGTCGTGCGCGCCGTCTATGAGACCGAACCGCTGACGGCGAGCGGGGCCTGGCGCCCGTGGGGCGTACATGTTTCGACCTCGTTTTCGAAGGCCAAGGCGCTTGCCCAGTTCGGCAGGCTGAAACGGGCGCACCAGGCGCTGCTCGGCGACCGGGAGCCATTCGTGCAGCCGGAGCGAAACTTGAGCCGTGGTCGGCGGTCCATGTATTTGGTGCAGATCGGCGCCGACAGCCGGGATGACGCCGACGCTCTCTGCAAGCGTCTGCGTACCGAGGGGGGCGCCTGTATCGTGCAAAAGAATTGAAGCCTCTTTGACGCGCTCTTGCGCCGGTGGGCCGCATTGTCTCAGTGGCAATGGAACCGTGCTGGTATAAGGTCTTAACCGGCGTGAACCGGGCGCGGAGGCGGGAGGTTGGATGCTCATCATCTATGAGAACCGCTCCGGCACGCTCGAGCGTCAGAAGGGCAAGCCGCTGATCGGCGAAGAGACGATTTGGATCGATCTCCTCAATCCCACGGAGGCCGAGGAGAAGAAGGTCGAGCGCGCGCTCAAATTCGACGTGCCGACGCGCGAGGAGCAGCAGGAGATCGAGGTCTCGAGCCGTCTCTACCAGGAGAACGGCGCCTATTTCATGACTGCGACGCTGCTCTACAACGCCGAGCAGGGCGAGCCCCGAACCACGCCGGTGACATTCATTCTCGCCGGCCAGCGGCTTGTCACGGTGCGCTACGCGGAGCCCCGGGCATTCTCCATCTATGTCGCGCGGTGCAACCGCACGGAGACCGATCTCAAGAGCGGCGCCGCCGTCCTCATCGGACTCCTCGAGACGATCATCGACCGGCTTGCCGATTTCATCGAGCGCCTCCAGGCCGAGGTCGAGGGCTTGTCCCACTCGATTTTCGAGATCAAAGGCGGCGCCGCGGCACGGCAGCGGCGTTTCGACGTGCTGTTGCGGGCCATCGGCCGCGAGGGCGAGATCACGTCGAAGGCGCGCGAGAGCGCGCACTCGTTCGGACGGCTGCTCACGTTCCTCATCCATGCCGCCAACGAGCGGAAGGAGGTCAAGCCGCTCCAGGCGCGCATCCGCACCGCCGCGCGCGATGTTCATTCGCTGACCGACTACGCCACCTTTCTCTCCGGCAAGATTGTGTTTCTGCTCGATGCGACGCTCGGCATGATCAACATCCAGCAGAACGACATCATCAAGATTTTCTCGGTCGCCGCCGTCGTGTTCCTGCCGCCGACGCTGATCGCGTCGATCTACGGCATGAACTTCAACCATATGCCGGAGCTCGAGTGGTGGCTCGGTTATCCGCTCGCGCTTGCGCTCATGATCCTAGCGGCGGTTGTTCCTTATCTCTATTTCAAGCGCAGAGGCTGGCTGTAATTTCAGCTTGCTTCGACGCCATCTGCCGAACACACTCGGGCGATATAGCTCGATCGGCCGGCGGGGAACTTGGTTAAGGAGACATGAATGCGCACTCGATCCGTCACTCTCGTTGTCGCGGCCGCGAGTTTTGCGTGGCTTGCCGGCCCGTCCGCTCCCGCCTCGGCCGCTCCCGGCCTTGTCGCCATGCCTGAAGCCGACACGGCCGTTGTGCAAGAAGCCGGCTACTACAAGCGCCGCTGGCGCTACCGCGACGGCGCTTATGTGCGCGCCCCCTTCACCGAGGTGGATACCCACCGCGACACATGGGTGGCGGCGCCGTTTGCCCGCGTCTATAGCGGGCGCTGGGGAACGTGGGTGAGAGCGCCCTTCGTCAATCTCTGGGTGCCGCGTTAGCCAAGCGGCGCGTCTGAGCGTCGCGCGAGCGCTAAAGCGAGAGCTGCGACCAAGCGAGAGAGGCCGCGGCGGCGATCGCGAGCGTGCCCGCGATGCCGAAGTGACAGCCGAAGAGCAGGATCGCGGCGAGGATCGCAAGCGCCAGAGCCTCGACATTGAACGTGGCGAGATCCGGCGTCCACAGTTGCACCGGGCCGTGCCATGTCGCGGTCACGGTGCCGAACAGGACGTGGAGCGCGAACCACACGCTCAAGTTCAGAATGACGCCGACGACGGCGGCAGTGACGCCGGCGAGCGCTCCGGCAAGGCGCGGGTTCGCGCTCAAGCGCTCGACATAGGGCGCGCCGGTGAAGATCCAGAGGAAGCAGGGCGCGAACGTGGCCCACAGCGTGAGACCCGCGCCGAGCAGGCCGAAAGCGAGCTCGGGCTCGCCTCCCTGGCGAAAGCCCGCGAGGAATCCCACGAACTCGGTGACGAGAATGAGCGGGCCGGGCGTCGTTTCGGCGAGACCGAGCCCGTCGAGCATCTCGCCTGCGGTCACCCAGCCATAGGTCTCGACCGCCTGCTGCGCCATGTAGGCTAGCACCGAGTAGGCGCCGCCGAACGTCACCACGGCGAGCTTCGAGAAGAACAGCGAGATATCCGTGGTCACATGCGCGCGGCCGAAGATCGCTGCGGTCGCAAGCAAGGGCACGACCCAGATCGCGAGCCACAGGGCGGCGGTCCCGAGCGTGCGGGAGAGCGGCACCGGGTCCAAGCTCGCGGGCGGCGCGGGCGCCGGATGGGGCGCGGCGGTCGCAAGCAGAAAGCCGATTGCCGCGGCGGCCAAGATGATGAGCGGAAACGGCGCAACAAAGAAGAAGATCGCGACAAAGGCCGCCGCCGCGATGGCGACGTCGTAGGGCCCACGCAGGGCGCGCTTTGCCACGCGGAAAAGCGCTTCGATGACGATCACGAGAACGGCGGCCTTGACGCCGAGAAAAGCGGCTTCCACCAGCGGGACTTTGCCGTAATAGGCATAGGCGATGCTGAGCGCGAGCACGATCGCGGCGCCGGGCAGAACGAACAGAAGGCCGGCCGCGAGACCGCCGATCATGCCGTGGAGCCGCCAGCCGACATAGGTTGCGAGCTGCATCGCTTCGGGGCCGGGAAGAAGCATGCAAAAGTTGAGCGCATGCAGGAAGCGCTGTTCCGAGATCCAGCGCCGCTCATCGACGATGAGGCGATGCATCAGCGCGATTTGCCCCGCGGGACCGCCGAAGGACAGAACGCCGATCTTGCCCCAGAGCGCGAGCGCCTCGGCGAAGCTTGGCTTGGATGACGTCTCTGCCTCCATCGGGGCACTCCCTAGCATGAACCTGGCGCCGCGCGCAGCCCTGGCGGCCGCCGCTTGGTTCGCTTGCTCCCGGCTAGTGGGTTTGCCGTCTGCGTGCTACCCAAAACGGCGTTCGCGAAGGATTCGTCATGGAATCGGCACAATTGATTCAAGTCGCGGTGTTTCTGGCCGCAGCCGCCATTGCCGCGCCCCTTGGCCGCTCCTTGCGCATGGGCGCGGTGCTCGGCTATCTCGCCGCCGGCGTCATCATCGGGCCGTACGTGCTTGGCCCCCTCTATGCCCTCGACGATGTGGGAGAACTCCTCCATTTCGGCGAGTTCGGCGTGGTGATGCTGCTGTTCGTGATCGGACTCGAGCTTCGTCCGGTCAGGCTGTGGGCCATGCGCTCGGCGATCTTCGGGCTGGGCGCGGCGCAACTTGCCGTGACCGCTGCGGTTCTTGCCGCTATCGGCATCGCGCGTGGCCTGCCCGCGTCGCAAGCGCTCTTCATCGGGCTCGCGCTCTCGCTCTCCTCCACGGCCTTCGCGCTGCAAGTGCTGGAGGAGAAGGGCGAGCTTACGACGCGGCACGGCCGGCTCGCTTTCTCGGTGCTGCTGTTCCAGGACCTTGCCGCGATCCCGCTCATCGCGCTCGTGCCGCTCTTCGCCTTTGGCGCGGAGGGGGCGAGCATGGAAATCAGCAAGGCGCTGATCGCCATCGGCACGATCCTCGGGGTCATCGTCGCCGGGCGCTTCCTGTTGAGCCACCTCTATCGAATCGTCGCCGCGACCGGCGTGCGCGAGGCGATGACGGCGAGCGCGCTCCTCACCGTAGTCGGCGTGGCGCTGGTGATGGAGGCGGCGGGACTTTCGGCCGCGCTCGGCGCCTTCATCGCCGGCGCGCTGCTCGCCGATTCGGAATACCGCCACCAGATCGAGGCCGACATCGCGCCCTTCAAGGGGCTGCTGCTTGCCGTGTTCTTCATCGCCGTCGGCATGTCCATCGAT
Organism: uncultured Alphaproteobacteria bacterium; assembly: GCA_963818165.1. Classification (GTDB taxonomy): domain Bacteria; phylum Pseudomonadota; class Alphaproteobacteria; order Rhizobiales; family Methyloligellaceae; genus Methyloceanibacter. Next base: position 1,035 of record CAWFRD010000024.1, on the reverse strand, counting down.
CCCGGCGTGCTTATCGGCGAACCGGTCAAGCTGGCGGCGCTCGTGCTCGGGCTTGTCGCGCTCAAGGCGGCCATCCTCTATCTGCTCGGCCGGTGGTGGGGACTGGACAGCGTCGCGGCGCGGCGGCTTGGGCTCGTCATCAGCCAAGGCGGCGAGTTTGCGTTCGTGCTGTTCGGGGCCGGCGCGCTCGAAGGCGTCATCGACAGGCCCCTGGCCAATTTCCTGACGCTTGCCGTGACCCTGTCGATGGCGGCGACGCCGCTCCTCCTCCTCATCGATGACGCCATCAACCGGGCGATGAAGCCAGAGCCGCCGGAATACGAGATGCCGCCGGACAGCGATCAGCACGTCATTGTCGCGGGCTTCGGCCGCTTCGGGCAGATCGTGGCCCGCGTCCTGCGCGCCCGCCGCATTCCGTTCACGGCGCTCGACTCCAATATCGAGCAGGTCGATTTCGTGAAGCGCTTCGGCGCGCAAATCTATTACGGGGATGCGGGCCGCCTCGATATCTTGCGCGCCGCCGGCGCCGACAAGGCACGCGCCTTCGTGCTCGCCATCGACAATGTCGATAGTTCCCTCAGGGTCGCGGAGATCGTGCGCATGAATTTTCCCGACCTCAAGATTTACGCCCGGGCACGGGACCGGACCCATGTGCACAAGCTCATGGATCTCGGCGTCACCATCATCGAGCGCGAGACCTTCTTGTCGGCGCTGGCGCTGACAAAGACCTTGTTGCGCGGACTTGGCTTACGCGAGGCCGAGGTCAAGCGCCTGACCGAAACCTTCAAGCGGCAGGACGAGCGGCGGCTTTATCAGGACTATCAATACTACACGGACCTGGAGAAGGTCCGCGCCAATGCCATGTCGCAGGCGAAGGAGCTGGAAGAGCTGTTCGCCCGCGATATCGAGGAGCTGCCGGACGAAGAGGACGCGACGAAACCCGAGCGCCCTGCCGAACAGGTCAGCGCTCGGAACGGAGATGGTCGAGGATGAGGCGGTTGAGTTCGGCGGGATGGGTGAAGGGGCTCATATGGC
>CAWFRD010000023.1:0-59611 GCA_963818165.1 uncultured Alphaproteobacteria bacterium | reverse complement strand
GGGCTTCCTCGGGGTGCTGTTGGTGATGCATCCCGGCATCGGCTCGGTCCATTGGGCCATGCTGATCGCGCTCGTCGCGACCTTCGGCTACGCGCTCTACAATATCGCAACGCGCTATCTCGCCGCCTTCGATCCCGCTTCGGTCACGCAGACCTACACGCCGCTCGCCGGCGCGATCGTCCTGGCCGCGCCCGCGCTTGCGGCATGGCAATGGCCGGCGGATGGCTTCCAATCGTTGCTGCTTGCCTCGCTCGGGTTCTGGGGCGGGCTCGGGCACTGGTTCCTGATCCTCGCCCATCGCGGGGCGCCGGCGCCCGTGCTCGCGCCCTTCATCTATCTCGGACTGATTTGGATGTCGGCGCTCGGCTTTCTCGTGTTCGGCGACGTGCCGACCCTGTGGACGCTCTCGGGCGCCGCGGTCGTGATCCTGTCGGGACTTTATCTTTTCGCGCGCGAAAGGAAGGCGGTCGGCGAAGCGAAAGCCGGCCCTGCCTCGGACATCGCCACGCAATGATGCGGCTCGCGCGGGCGGTCTAGCCGTCGTCGCTATCGCTCGCCGTCGCGTAGCGCCGGCAGACCTCGTCCGTGAAGCTTGCGAAACGGCCTTGCGCGATCGCTTCTCGGGCGCGCGCCATCAGCTCCTGATAGAACTGAACGTTGGCGTAGCTGAGCAACATGGCGCCGAGCGTCTCGCCCGATTTCACCAGATGATGGAGATAGGCGCGCTCGTATTGCGCGGCGGGACAGGCGCTTTCTGGATCGAGCGGGCTTGCGTCCTCGGCATGGCGGGCATTGCGCAGATTGAGCTTGCCGCCCCAGGTGAAGGCCTGGCAATGGCGTCCCGAACGGGTCGGCATCACGCAATCGAACATGTCGATGCCGCGCGCGATCGCGAGCAGCAAATCCTCGGGCGTGCCCACGCCCATGAGATAGCGGGGCCGCTCCTGCGGCAGGATCGCGGCCGTGACCTCCACCATGTCGAGCATCGTGGCCTGCCCCTCCCCCACGGCAAGGCCGCCGATGGCATAGCCGTCGAAACCGATCGACATGAGCGCGCGGGCGCTTCGTTCGCGAAGATCGGGATAGACGCTTCCCTGCACGATGCCGAACAGGGCCTGCCCGGACTTGGCGCGAAGGCCGAACGCGGCCTTGCTGCGCTCGGCCCAACTGAGCGACAGATCGAGCGAGCTCTGCGCTTCGTCGCGCGTGGCGGGAAAGGGCGTGCACTCGTCAAGCACCATCTGGATATCGGCGCCGAGCAGGCATTGCACCTCGATGGCGCGCTCGGGGCTCAAGCTCACGGCGGCCCCGTCGATATGGGACTGAAAGGTCACGCCCTCCTCGTCGATGCGGCGGAGCTTCGCGAGCGACATGACCTGATAGCCGCCTGAATCGGTCAGAATCGGCTTCTCCCAATGCATGAAGCGGTGCAGCCCGCCGAGCTTGGCGATGCGCTCGGCGCCAGGGCGCAGCATCAGGTGATAGGTGTTGGCAAGCAGGATGTCGGCGCCCGCCGCGGCCACGTCCTCGGGAAACATGGCCTTGACCGTGGCGCCGGTGCCGACCGGCATGAAGGCGGGCGTGCGCACGACCCCGCGCGGCGTCGCGATCGCGCCCACCCGCGCAAGCCCATCCCGCGCCGTAACCTTGAAGGAGAAGGCTTCCGTCATGGCGCGCTTCCGGCAGGGCTCAACAGGCAGGCATCGCCGTAAGAATAGAAGCGATAGCCGTGCGCGACGGCATGGGCATAGGCGCACTTCATGAGATCGAGACCCGAGAACGAGGCAACCAGCATGAACAGGGTTGAGCGCGGCAAATGGAAGTTGGTCAAGAGGCGATCGACGAAGCGGAAGCGATAGCCCGGCGTGATGAAGAGTTTGGTCGCTCCGTTGAAGGGCCGGAGCCGTCCGTCCTCGCCCGTGGCGCTTTCCAGAAGCCGGAGAGAAGTCGTGCCGACGGCGACGATCCGCCCTCCCCGGCCCTTCACCGCATTCAAGGCGTCAGCGGTTTCGGCCGAGACCGAGCCATGCTCGGCATGCATGCGATGACCTTCCGTATCCTCCGACCGGACCGGCAGGAAGGTGCCGGGCCCGACGTGAAGCGTGACGAAATGCTCGGAAATGCCGTTATCGGCGAGCGCGCGGAGCAGTCGGTCGGTGAAATGAAGCCCGGCGGTCGGCGCGGCGACCGCCCCCTCCTCGCGCGCGAACACCGTCTGGTAGTCGCTGCGGTCCTGCGCGTCGGCGTGACGGCGCGAGGCGATGTAAGGCGGGAGCGGCATGTTGCCCAGGCTGTGGATCGCCTCGTCGAGAGCGGCGCCGGCAAGATCGAAGACAAGCGTCGCTTCGCCTTCGTCCCCGCGCGCGGCGACGGTTGCGGCGAGGCTTCCGGTGAGACACGTCTCGTTTCCTGCACCGAACCGGATGCGGTCGCCGGCTTTGAGCCGTTTCGCCGGGCGTGCCAAAGCCTGCCAGCGATCGGGCCCCAGTCTTTCGATCAGCGTGACCGCGACCTTGGCGGCTCCCTCATCGCGCCTCCGCACGCCGTCGAGCTCGGCGGGGATGACCTTGGTATCGTTGAAGACGAGCGCATCGCCGGGCGCAAGCAGCGCCGGCAGATCGAGCACCATCCGGTCGGCGATCGGCGGGGTGGCCTGAGGCTCGACGAGGAGGAGCCGCGCGGCGTCGCGCGGGACCACGGGACGTAGCGCGATCAGCTCCTCCGGCAGGTGAAAGTCGAAGAGATCGGTACGCAACGAAAGCGGCGTTAAAGCGAGCGCACCATCAGCGCGCCGACGAGAACCAGCAGCGCGCCGCTGACGCGGCCCAAGGTCAAGCCCCTCTCGACAAGCTCGAACAGACCAAACCGGTCGATCACGAGCGCGGTAAAAAGCTGTCCGGCAATGCCGAGCGCCATGAGCGCGGCGACGCCGATGCGCGGCGCGAGCATGATGTTGACGGTCACGTAGACGGCGCCGAGCAGGCCGCCGCCGATCAGCATATAGAGCGGGAGCGACTTGAGCGTTTCAAGCTGCGCGCTCTGGCGGGCAAAGAGCAGCGTGAGAATTGTGAGCGCCGTGGTCCCGACGAAGAACGACAGCGTGGCGGCCGCAACCGGGTGGCCGAGGCGGGAGGCGGCTTCCGCGTTGATCGGTGCCTGGAGCGCGATCAGTCCGCCGGCAAGAAGCGCGACCAATGTGAGCGACAATGCTTGGAGCGACATGGATGGCTCTTTTCGCGTCATGACTTGGCATCGGAGGCGATACGGGCCGAGACGATCTTGTCCGGCGCGGCCGGCGGCTCGCCGCGATTGATCTTATCGACATTCTCCATGCCCTCGATCACGCGGCCCCATACCGTGTATTTTCGGTCGAGGAAGGTCGCGTCGTCGAAGCAGATGAAGAACTGGCTGTCGGCGGAATCGGGCGATTGCGCCCGCGCCATCGACACGGCGCCGCGCGTATGGGGCTCGGCGCTGAACTCGGCGCGAAGCTTCTTGCCCGAACCGCCCATGCCCGTTCCGGTCGGGTCTCCGGTCTGGGCCATGAAGCCGTCGATCACGCGGTGGAATACTGCGCCGTCGTAGAAGCCCTCACGCGCCAGTTCCTTGATGCGGGCGACATGATTGGGGGCAAGGTCGGGCCGCATCGCGACCGTCACGCGGCCCTTGGTCGTTTCGATGATGAGCGTGTCCTCGGGTTTTGCCATGTTCGCGATCCTCCGTGCCGGCCTCGCGTTATTCCACGATCGTCGCCGTCTTGATGAAATCGAGCTTGGGGAAGTCCTGCTCGAGATAGGCGTTGCCTTGGCTCTGAACGCGGCCCTGATCGGGTCCGTTCCCGTTCGGGGCGCCCTCGCCATAGCCGCTATAGAGCGAGTCCACCACCTCCATGCCCGACACGACCTTGCCGAAGGGCGAAAAACCCTGGCCGTCGAGCGCGGCATTGTCGCCGAAATTGATGAACACCTGGGTCGTGCGCGTGTTGGGTCCGGCGGTGGCGAAGGTGATCGTGCCGCGCCGATTGCTCTCCTTTACGGGATCGTCCTTGATGTCGGCGTTGCGCCAGACGCCGGCGATGTTGGGGTCGCCGTTGATGCCGAACTGCACCATGAAGCCCTCGATCACGCGGAAGAAGCGCGCGTTGTCGAAAAAACCGTTCTTGACGAGATTGTAGAAGCGATCGGCGCCACGCGGCGCCCAGTCGCGATGAACCTCGATCACGAACGCGCCTTTGCTCGTGTCGAATTTCGCATTGTAAACCGCGGGGGCCTTTGCGTTGAGCGCGGCCGGATCGGAGAGGTTGCCGGCGCCCGCGGCGTTCACCCACGCGACAAGACCGAGCGACAAGCGCGGCGAACGCAAAACTGACCTGAAGTCTCATGATGCCTCCTTGGAAACGGGTTCGGGAACCGAATTAGCGGACAAATTTCTTGTTAAGCGCCGCGGCGACAACCGGCGGCACGAAGGGCGAAACGTCGCCCCCCATTGCGGCAATCTGGCGGATGAGGCTTGCCGCGATATGGCGGGTATCGGGCGAGGCCGCGAGGAACACGGTTTCGATCTCCGGCGCAAGCGCGTGGTTCATGCCCGCCATCTGCATCTCGTAATCGAAATCGTCGGCGTTGCGCAGACCCCTGATGACGATGGTGGCTCGGGCCGCCTTCGCCGCATCGACCGTCAGATTGTCGTAGGTCGTGACTTCGAGCTCGAGGCCGGCCTTGCTCGCCACGGGCCCAAGAACCTCGGTCGTCAGCTTCACGCGCTCCTTGGCGGTGAAAAGAGCATGCTTGTCGTGATGGGTGCCGATGGCGATGACGAGCCGATCGACGAGATGGGCCGCCCGGCGCACGACATCGACATGGCCATGGGTCACGGGATCGAAGCTTCCGGGATAAAGACCTACGCGCATAAAGCCGGACCCATGCGCGACGGTCGCGACCCTACCCGAGGTCGCAAGGCTCCCGGCCGCGCGAGGCACCTTCTAGCCGCGCAAGCCAGCGCTGGGCAAGGCGTTATTGGGCCCGCGCTCCGACCCCAAAGCGACGAAGGCTAGGCCGGCCCGAACTCCAAGCTTCAGGCTCGCCCCGTCTCGCCCCCGCCTCCACCTCTTCCCCGTTCTCCTCCGAGATATGCTCGACCGAGACCACGCGCTCGCCCTCGGCGGTCGAGAACACGATCACGCCTTGGGTCGAGCGCCCCATGATGCCGATATCCTGCACCGGAACGCGGATGAGCTGGCCGCCATCGGTGACGAGCATGATCTGATCGGTCTCCTCGACGGGGAAGGAACCGATCAGCTTGCCGTTCCGCTGATTCACGACCATGGCGATGATGCCTTTGCCGCCGCGGCCTGAGATGCGGTATTCGTAGGCCGAGGTGCGCTTGCCGAAGCCGTTCTCCGACACGGTCAGCACGAATTGCTCGTGCGCGCTGAGCTTGGCGTAACGTTCGGGGCTCAGCACCACCGTCTCGTGCCGTTGCCCTCGGCTTCGACGTCCTCGACATCGGCGCCGCCGCGGCGGATGCTGTTGGCCTGCCGGACATAGGCGGTGCGCTCGGCGGGCAAGGCTTCGACATGGCCGAGGATCGCCATGGAGATGACCTGGTCGCCGCGCTCGAGCTTGATGCCGCGCACGCCCGGCGACTCGCGGCCCTTGAACACGCGCACATCGGCGACGGGGAAACGGATCGCCTGGCCGTCGGCGGAGGTGAGCAGCACGTCGTCCTTCTCGCCGCACACCTCGACCCCGATGATGCGGTCGCCGGTATCGAGCCGCATGGCGATCTTGCCGTTCTGGCGCACTTCGATGAAGTCGGAGAGCTTGTTCCGGCGCACGCTGCCGTAATTGGTGGCGAACATCACGTCGAGCTTCTCCCAGGACGCCTCTTCCTCGGGCAGCGGCAGGATGGTGGTGATGGTCTCGTCCTTGTCGAGCGGCAGGAGATTGACGAGCGCCTTGCCGCGGGCCTGAGGCGCCGCGACCGGCAGGCGCCACACCGTCATCTTGTAGGCCATGCCGCGCGAGGAAAAGAACAGGACCGGCGTGTGGGTGTTGGCGATGAAGATGCGGGTGACGAAATCCTCCTCGCGCGTCGCCATGCCGGCGCGGCCCTTGCCGCCGCGGCGCTGGGCGCGATAGGCGGAGAGCGGCACGCGCTTGATGTAGCCCTTGTGGCTGACGGTGACGACCATGTCCTCGCGCTGGATCAGGTCCTCGTCCTCGACCTCGCCTTCCATCTCGAGGATCTCGGTGCGGCGCGGCGTATTGAACGCGGCCTTGATGGCGGCGAGCTCGTCCTTGATGATCGCGACGATGCGGGCGCGGGAGCGCAAGATGTCGAGATAGTCGGCGATCTGCTCGCCGAGCGTCTTCAATTCGTCGCCGACCTCGTCGCGGCCGAGCGCGGTCAGGCGCTGCAGGCGGAGATCGAGAATGGCGCGGGCCTGCTCATCGGAGAGGCGGTAGGTGCCTTTGGCCGAGACCTTGTGGCGGGGATCGGCGATCAGCTCGACCAGCGCGACCACGTCCGCCGCCGGCCAGTCGCGCGCCATCAACTGTTCGCGCGCCGTGGCGGGATCGGGCGCCTTGCGGATCACGGCGATGACCTCGTCGATATTGGCAACGGCGATGGCAAGGCCGACGAGGACATGGGCGCGGTCGCGGGCCTTGCGCAGCAGGAACTTGATGCGGCGGCCGATCACCTCCTCGCGGAACTCGGTGAAGGCGCGGATCATGTCCTTGAGCGTGAGCTGCTCGGGCTTGCCGCCGATCAGCGCCACCATGTTGCAGCCGAAGGTCGGATTGCAGCGGCGAGAAGCGATAGAGCTGGTTCAGCACCACGTCGGCCATCGCGTCGCGCTTCAACTCGATGACGACGCGCATGCCCTGGCGGTCGGACTCGTCGCGAATATCGGCGATGCCCTCGATCTTCTTCTCGCGCACCAGTTCGGCGATCTTCTCCACCATCGCCGCCTTGTTCACCTGATAGGGAATCTCGGTGATGACGAGCGCCTCGCGCTCCTTGCGGACGGTCTCGGTCGCCACGCGGCCGCGCATGAGAATGGAGCCGCGGCCCTTGTGATAGGCGGCGCGGATGCCCGAGCGGCCGAGGATGAGGCCGCCGGTCGGGAAGTCGGGCCCGGGAACGATCTCGACCAGCTCGTCGATGCCGATGGCGGGATTGTCGAGATAGGCGAAGCAGGCGTCGATCACCTCGCCGAGATTGTGGGGCGGGATGTTGGTCGCCATGCCGACGGCGATGCCGCCGGCGCCGTTCACCAGCAGATTGGGAAACTTGGCCGGCAGGACCACCGGCTCTTTCTCGCGCCCGTCGTAGTTCGGCTGGAAATCGACGGTGTCGTTCTCGAGATCGTCGAGGAGCGCCATGGCGGGGCGCGCGAGCCTCACCTCGGTATAGCGCTCGGCCGCGGGCGGATCGCCGTCGACGGAGCCGAAATTGCCCTGCCCGTCCACGATCGGCAGGCGCATGGAGAAATCCTGCGCGAGCCGCACCAGCGCGTCGTAAATCGCCTGATTGCCGTGGGGGTGATACTTACCCATGGTGTCGCCGGTGACGCGCGCCGATTTGTTGTAGGCGCGGTCGGGCGTGTAGTTGTTCTCGTGCATCGAATAGAGGATGCGGCGATGCACGGGCTTCAGCCCGTCGCGCACGTCGGGAAGCGCGCGCGACACGATCACGCTCATGGCGTAATCGAGATAGGAGCGCTTCATCTCGTCGATCAGCGAGATGGGTCTGATGTCGGAGGGCGCCGGGCCCTCGACTTCTGGCTTGTCGTCGTCAGTCAAGTGAGGAGAAAACCTGTTCTAAAGCCGTGACGGCCAGCCATGAAGCGGGCGGCGGGACGGAAAGAACCGTCCTCGCGCAACGCCCGAACGATGACCGAAAGACGAACTTTCTATAGCTGATTTGGACGCGCTTTCGCAACCCCGCAGATGTCCGGATCGCTGTCTTTATTCGTCAATTATTTCAATGCCTTAGATGCGGCTAAAGGCCGATTTAACCATTGTCATCGAGCCTATTTATCAGCCTACGGAGATTCGTCCAAGGCAGATTTGGGGGAACAAACGACGTGCCGAGACGTTGTTCCTGCACTTGGTCGGAGGCCGCCCAGGCCTCGGCCCGATCGCCCCGCGATCACCCCCCAACCCCCATGAAAAGACACGGAGCGAAACCATGAACCGATTCCTGACAACCACGGCAGTAGGCCTCTTCTTGGGTCTCGCGCCTGCCATGGCTCAGGATCTGCCCCCCGCCGACGATGCGCAGACACCGCCTGCGGCAATTCGCCGTCGCAAATCCCGGAGGTGATGCCCGATCCGGCACAGCCTGCCGATCCGGCAGCGCCGATCCCGGGCGACTCCTCGCAGGCATTGCCTTCGCCCATGGAGCCGGGTAACGATGCCGCTCCGCCGGCTCAATCCTCGCAGGCGCAACCGATGGAGCCGGCCGCGCCGAAATCGGCTGAAGCTTCCGGCAGCCCGCAGTTCCTGGCGAAGCAAGCCAGCGACGATTGGCTCGCGAGCAATCTCATCGGCCACACGGTCTATAACGCACAGGACGAGATCGTCGGCGACATCAACGACCTCGTCACCGACCGGGATGGCAAGATCGTCGCCGTGCTGGTTGGCAGCGGCGGATTCCTCGGCATCGGCGAAAAGGACGTGGCCTTGCGCTTCGAGGATCTGAGGCTCGCGCGTGACGTGAATGACAGCGTCAAGATCGTCGCCGACGTGAACAAGGAGACGCTCGCCGCGGCGCCCGACTATGAGACTCTCGCGGAGCAGGAGGTCACCGTGGGTGCGGCCAAGGATGACCGCGAGGATCTCGGCGGAGAGACCACGAACTAAGCGTTCGCCCCTGTAAGCCGTAAGCCGTAGGGAGCATCGAGCCCGGCCGATCGTCAGGATCGGCCGGGCTCTCGTTTTATCTAGGCGAATGTCAGGTCGGCTTGGCCGTCGTCAGAACGGGATCTCGTCGTCGAGCTCCTTGTCGAAGGAGCCGCCCTTTCCGCCGGCGGCCGGAAACGGACCGGCGCGTCCAAAGTCGCCGTTGCGCTGGTCGCCCGCACCCGTGCCGTCCGCTGCTTGCCGTCGAGCATGGTGAGTTCGCCGCGATATTGTTGCAGCACGACTTCGGTCGAGTAGCGATCCTGGCCGGACTGGTCCTGCCATTTGCGCGTCTGAAGCTGGCCCTCGAGATAAACTTTCGAGCCCTTCTTCAGATATTGCTCGGCGACGCGGGCGAGGTTCTCGTTGAAGATCACCACGCGGTGCCATTCGGTCTTCTCGCGCCGCTCGCCGGTCGCCTTGTCGCGCCAGTTTTCGCTGGTGGCCACCCTGAGATTGACGATCGGCCGCCCATCCTGCGTTTGGCGGACTTCCGGGTCGGCGCCGAGATTGCCGACGAGAATAACCTTGTTCACCGATCCGGCCATGGGATGAGACCTCCGCGCGGGGCTTGGCTGTGCTTTCAGCCCCGGTCAATGTACCGCCCTCCTGGCGCGGCCTGCCAGACGCCAAAGAACCTGTCCACAGGCCAAGGGCTCGGGCCGCTTGTACACGTTTTGTTCTCCCCTGTCCAGCCATCCGTTAAACCGCTCTTATGGCCCTCGCGATATTGAGACTTGCGGCATCGCCGCCTATGCCTTACCGGCAAACGGCCGGAGATTCGTCGGGAAAGGACCGAATGCAGAAGCCTGTCGAGCAACGGCACGCACCCAAGCGCCGCACCAGCCTGCGGCGCCATCCGCACGCGCGACTCCTCGGCTTTACCGAGCGGCAATGGCCGTTCATCTTCGTCCTGGTCGGGAATTGGTTGTTCGCGGCCGCGTTCTTCCTGACGGCCAAGCTCGTTTGGGACTGGGTACCGACGGAGTGGACGGTCGGCGACCGTATCGCTCTCGTCATCAAGGACGCGGTTGCTGCCATTCTCCCGGCGGTGCTCGCCATCTGTATCGTCGCCGCCCAGCGCCTCGATCCGTCGATGTTCGTCGGCCGCGTGCCGAAGCCGAATTCGGCGGTCGACATCAACAACCGGTTCATTCTCAACACGGTCGAGCAGTTCATCCTCTATTTCATCGGCAATGCGGGATTGGCCCTCTACTGCCCGCCGCAAGAAGCGCGCACCTTGATCGTGCTCACCGCGCTCTTCGTTCTCGGGCGCATGCTGTTCTGGGTCGGCTATCACTATAATCCTTATGTGCGGGCCTTCGGCTTCGGCATCACCTTCTATCCGACAGTCGTGGTCTATCTCTGGCTCATCCTCAGGATGGCGTTCGGCATCGAGATCCGGATTTGAGCCTGCGCCAGGTTCGGCGCGCGCTACCGTCCCTGCTGCCAGTTCAGGACCGCATCGAGCGGCCACACGAACATCAGCACGTTGAGCGTAAGGTTGTCCCTGATCATCGCGCCGACGAAGAGCTCGAGGCCGACGGCGATGACCACGGTGAGCCAGACCGGCAGACGCGCCGCCATGAAGTATCCGAGCACCATGGCGAGAATGTCGCTCACCGAATTGATGACGCTGTCGCCGTAATAATCGAGGGAGATCGTCATCTCGCGATAGTGATTGATGACGAAGTCGGTGTTTTCGATCACCTCCCATGCCGCCTCGATGGCGACGGCCAGGATGAGCCGCACGGCGAAGGAGAGCGGGAGAACGCGCGACAGGAGCCAGAGCGCCCAATAGAAGAGAAAGCCGTGGATGAGGTGGGAGGGCGTGTACCAGTCGATCAGGTGCTGGGAGTTCTCCGCGCTCATGACGTCGAAATGCCAGAGCTTCACGTAGCCGCATTTGCAGATGAGCGGATGGCCCATCAGATAGAGGGCAAGGCCTGCGGCCACGATGATGGCGGCGACAATGAGCCCGGTCCTGGCGGGGGTGAGTGTCATGGCCGGGCATTAAGGCCTGAGATTCGCCCTCCCGTCACGCTTGGCGCGGCCCTCCTCCCCTTGCTTGCCTCGTCAACCTGTTGAGAAGGCCCGCGGGGAGCCCCTTGCGGGGAGCCGCTTTCGGCCCGACATTGGCCTCTAGAATGACCTCCAAATTCATCTCCATCCGCGGGGCGCGGGAGCACAACCTCAAGAACATCGCGCTCGACCTGCCCCGCGAGAAGCTCATCGTCATCACCGGGCTGTCAGGCTCCGGCAAGTCCTCGCTCGCCTTCGACACGATCTATGCCGAGGGGCAGCGGCGCTATGTCGAGTCGCTCTCGGCCTATGCGCGCCAGTTCCTCGACATGATGCAGAAGCCGGATGTGGACCATATCGAGGGTCTGTCGCCGGCGATCTCCATCGAGCAGAAGACGACCTCGCGGAACCCGCGCTCGACGGTCGGCACCGTCACCGAGATCTACGACTATATGCGCCTGCTCTTCGCCCGGGTCGGCATCCCCTACTCGCCGGAAACGGGGCTCCCGATCGAGAGCCAGACCGTGAGCCAGATGGTCGACCGGGTGCTCGCGCTTGCCGAAGGCACGCGGCTCTATCTGCTTGCGCCGATCGCGCGGGGGCGAAAGGGCGAATACCGCAAGGACTTCGCCGACCTGCAGAAGAAAGGCTTTCAGCGCGTCAAGGTGGACGGGCGCTTCCACGAGATCGCGGAGGTCCCTTCGCTCGACAAGAACGTCAAGCACGACATCGACGTGGTCGTGGACCGCATCGTGGTGCGGCCCGATCTCGCGGCGCGGCTTGCCGATTCCTTCGAGACGGCGCTGCAACTCTCCGACGGCATCGCCGCCGTGGAGTTCGCCGACAGGGCCGACGAGCGGATCATCTTCTCGGCGAAATTCGCCTGCCCCGTCTCCGGCTTCACCATCGAAGAAATCGAGCCCCGGCTCTTCTCCTTCAACAACCCTTACGGCGCGTGCCCCGCTTGCGACGGGCTCGGCACCGAGCTCTTCTTCGAGCCTGACCTCGTCGTGCCCGACGAGAATTTGAGCCTCGCCCGCGGCGCGATCGCCCCTTGGGCACGCACCAGCGCCACCTCGCCCTATTACCAGCAGACGCTTGAATCGCTCGCGCGCGCCTATCGCCAGCCCATGACCAAGCCATGGAAGAGCCTGCCGAAGTCCTTCCGCGACGTGGTGCTTTACGGCTCGGGCGAGGACGAGATCACCTTCACCTATGACGACGGCGTCCGCCATTACTCGACCACGAAGCCGTTCGAAGGCGTCGTCACCAATATCGAGCGGCGCTGGCGCGAGACCGAGTCCTCCTGGGTGCGCGACGAGTTGTCGCGCTTCCAGTCGAACCACCCGTGCCAGGTCTGCGGCGGTTATCGCCTCAAGCCGCAGGCGCTCGCGGTGAAGGTCGCGGGCCTGCATATCGGCCAGGTCACGGAAATGTCGATCAGGGAGGCCGCGCTCTGGTTCGGCGAACTGCCCTCCCATCTCACCCCGAAGCAGAACGAGATCGCCGCGCGGATCCTGAAAGAGATCCGCGAGCGGCTCGCTTTCCTCAACGATGTCGGCCTCGATTATCTCACGCTCTCCCGCGCAAGCGGTTCGCTCTCGGGCGGCGAGAGCCAGCGGATCAGACTTGCTTCGCAGATCGGCTCGGGGCTAACCGGCGTCCTCTACGTTCTCGACGAGCCCTCGATCGGCTTGCATCAGCGCGACAATGCGCGGCTGCTCGACACGCTGAAGTCGCTTCGTGACATGGGCAACAGCGTTCTTGTCGTGGAGCACGATGAGGAAGCGATCCTGACCGCCGACCATGTGGTGGACATGGGCCCGGGCGCCGGCATCCATGGCGGCGAGGTGGTGGCGGAAGGAACGCCGGATGAGGTGATGGGGGCGCCGCAGAGCCTCACCGGGCAGTATCTCACCGGCTTCAAGCAAATCCCCTCGCCCAAGGCCCAGCGCAAGCCCACCAGGGGCAGGCGGCTCTCGGTGCTCGGCGCTCGGGCCAATAACCTCAAGAACATTACCGTCGATATTCCGCTCGGGCTCTTCACCTGCATCACCGGCGTCTCCGGCGGCGGCAAGTCCACCTTCCTGATCGAGACGCTCTACCGCGCCGTCGCCCGCAGGCTCACGGGCGCGCGCGAAGTGCCGGGCGAGCATGACGCGATCGAGGGGCTCGAGCATCTCGACAAGGTCATCGACATCGACCAATCGCCGATCGGGCGCACGCCGCGCTCGAACCCCGCAACCTATACCGGCGCCTTCACCCCGATCCGCGAATGGTTCGCCGAGCTGCCCGAGGCCAAGACCCGCGGCTACAAGCCGGGGCGCTTCTCCTTCAACGTCAAAGGCGGGCGCTGCGAGGCGTGCCAGGGCGACGGCGTCATCAAGATCGAGATGCACTTCCTGCCCGACATCTACGTCACCTGCGACGTGTGCAAGGGCAAGCGCTACGACCGCGAGACGCTCGAGATCAAGTTTAAGGGGAAGTCGATCGCCGACGTTCTCGACATGACGGTCGAGGAGGCGGCGGAGCTATTCAAGGCGGTGCCCGCGGTGCGCGACAAGCTGCTGACGCTCGCGCGCGTCGGCCTCTCCTACATCCATGTCGGACAGCAGGCGACCACGCTCTCGGGCGGCGAGGCGCAGCGGGTGAAGCTCTCACGCGAGTTGTCGCGCCGCGCCACGGGCCGCACGCTCTACATCCTCGACGAGCCGACGACGGGACTCCATTTCCATGACGTCGCCAAGCTGCTCGAAGTGCTGCACGAGCTGGTCGATCAGGGCAACACGGTGGTGGTGATCGAGCACAATCTCGAAGTCATCAAGACAGCGGACTGGATCGTCGATCTCGGGCCTGAAGGGGGCGACGCCGGCGGAGAGGTGGTTGCCGTCGGCACCCCTGAGGAGATCGCCGCGAACCCCAAGAGCTATACCGGGCGATACCTGAAACAGGTCATCGACCGGCGCGGCAAAGGGGCCAGCGCCAAGCGCGCCGCCGCGGAGTGAATACAGGTCTCTGATGCGGCGTGTTCGGCAGTCATCATTCGGTTGCGATACTTCGCCGTTACCAATCGGCGCGCGGCGACTGCGATTACACTACCGCCATCCCGCGAACCGCCTCAAGTCGCGGCAAGGCGAAGAGAAATGAAAAAGCGCTGGGCCTGTTTGCGATCGTCTTGAGCGCCTGGCTCGCTCATGGCGAGATCATGGCCGAGGATGCCAATGAGGCTGCGGTCCCCAATCTCGTCGGCACGTGGACCGGCCCGTTCAAGGCGATGCGAGAGAAGGAGGTCGCCGACGGCTCGCTCACGCTTCGCGTGCTTGAGCAGGACGGGCCGCTGCTCAAGGCGGAGAAGTCCTGGGAGAGCATGGGCGCTGCGGGCAATGTCGGGGGCATGGCGGTGAAAGAGGCTACGGAGTCTCTGGTCGGCGTTGTCGACTTCGACGGGAAGAGCGTGCACCTCGCCGAGCAGGACGACAACGGTCTCTACATGGGGCGGCTCACGGCTCCCGACACGCTCGACCTTGTCTATATCGAGGCCGGCCACGCAACTGCAGGGTGCGGCTCACGCGAGCGAAGTAGGCGGAGTAAAGGGCAAAACGCACCCTAACACCCCTTTTTCTCCTGGAATCTGTGCGTTTCTACCGGTTTTTCCCGGTGAATTTGCTGACAAACTCCTCCGAATTGGCGAATTTCCCGAGAATTGGGCCTTTGCCGTCTGTTCATTTGCGGCAAAAGTCGCGATTGCGCTTAAGGCCCGAAGGCCAGAGCGAGAAATTCGGGGCCGATCGGCCAGACAAAGGAAGGAACACGCGCATGATGTCGAAATCTGAGCTCATTCAAAAAGTCGCCGACGAGTGCTCGGTGGCGAGGAAAGACGTAAAGGCGGTCATGGAATTGCTGGCTGCCGTCGCCTACAAGGAGCTGAAAAAGTCCGGCATCTTCATGCTTCCGGGCTTTGCCAAATTCACGGTCGTCAAGAAGCCGGCCACCAAGGAGCGCCAGGGCATCAACCCGTTCACCAAGGAGCCGACGGTCTTCAAGGCGAAGCCCGCCCGCAAGACGCTGAAAGTGCGCCCGGTCAAGGCCGCCAAAAACTCCGTCTAAGTGAGGCTCGGCTCGACGCGCTCCGGCGCGGTGATGGCGCGGCGGATGGATGCAAGCGGGGCTTCGTCGTCTAACACGACGCGCCCGTCTCTTGCAGAAATGCCGAGGTCGCGCCAGAGCGCGTCGAGGTCTGGCGCGTAAGGCTTGGCTCCCATCTTCTCGTAGAGATCGGCGAGAACGGTGGTTCCGGTCGCCTCGTCGCCGACGCTGAACATGCGCGCGATGGGCCAGTCGTGCTCGATCGTGCCTCCCGCAGCGACGATTCCGCGCAGCGCCTGCTGCAATCCGGCTTTGTTGCCGGTGCGTTTGCGAATCTCGACGTCGGCAATCAGGCAGAAGATCGCCCCGCCCCAATAGATCCGCCCCCAAGTGGGCGTGTGGTCGAGACCGCGGTCACCGGGCTTAGGCAATCCCTGCTTCATGTCGCGCATCATGTCGCCCCAGATCGTTTCGGCGGTCAGCTGACCGGCCTCGACCCGCGCGATCGGCTCGACATAGGTGGCCGCTCCCTTCGGCAAGCCAGAGATGCGGCTCGCGGATATCGGGCTGCGCGAGATGCGTCATCTCGTGGACCGCGACCCAGTCATCGCGCAGCTCCGCTTCGGTCGCGTCGCTGCCGACAATGAGGCGAATAACGGGCCCTCGAAAGCCGAAGGATGCGCCTCCCTGCACGCCGCCGCCGGGGATCGGAACGATCAGGATGCTTGCCGAGGCGACCGGAAACTTGCCGAAATAGACCGAGGCCGCTTTCGCCGAGGCTGAGAGCGAAGCCATGAGCGCGCTTCGCGGCAGAGCGAAGGCGCCCGGCGCGAAACCTACATCTAGCGTGGCGCCGCCGATGGCGATCGTCGTTCGTAACGAGGCAAGTCGCTCAGATAGACGGTCAGTCTCACGCAATCCTTGAGGCTCGCTCCTTCCGACTGAGCGATCGGTCTTGATGTTGACGAAGGCCTGGCGGATGCGCGCCTGTGGGTCTTCCACCAGCTTGTTTGTCGCGGGGTCAACGCCCTGCATGCCGGCCACGAAAATGAAATCGCCTGCTCTCGCGCCGAGACTGCCCGGCGGGTCGAGGGTCTTGACCCCATTCGGCGATTCCGCGCGAGCAGGCGCAAGACTTGCCGCCAAGACTACCGCCACCAAGACGGTACAAAGCCCCTGCATCATCTTCGATCCTCCCGCGCTCGCGATTCTCGGTTTCGTTTGGGTCTCCAAAGCTCCCGCACCGACTTTCTAGGAGCGGCCTGCACGGTTGATGCCGATAGCGAGGGCGGCGCTATATGAGCCGTCGGCCTGCTCGGTGTCGGCCAGCGTGTCGGCGCCGTTCTGCTCGAGAAAAATAAAGTCATTGGCGTTCAAGGTGTCGCGCTCTTGCTTGCGCTCGCGGTAAGGAGAATGCGTCGCATAGACCCGTTCGCTGGCGGAATCGGGGAAATAGAGCTGTCCTGTGACAAGGTCCTTGTCGTCGAGGATGACCTTGAAGTGAATATGCGGCGTGCGGCCCGGATACCAACCCGGGTAGATCGTGTCGAAGGATACCCTGCCGTCACCATCGGTGAACTGCGTTCCGCGCAAGAATGTTTCGCCCTTGGCGGAGCCGGTTTCCTGGCGCGCATAGCCGGAATAAACGCCGAGTCCGTCGCAGTGCCAGATATCGACGCGGACCTTGTTGAGCGCCGCGCACGTTTCGGCGTCGACCACTTTCAGCGTAAGCGCGAGTGGCGCGCCCGGCTTTCCTTCGGCGATGGCGGCGCGCACGAGCTTGGGATCGAAATAGAACGGACCCTCAAAGGCCTCGGGCGTGAGACTACAGACCTTGCCGTTTGGCTTTGCCGATCCGGCCGGGCCCCCTTGCGCTTTACCAGCCTCCCAGCCGAAGACTGTCGACGCCGCGGTCGCAGCACCAGCCAAGACTTGCCGCCGGGTTACGCTCCGCTTGGCGCTCTTCCTCTGGTCCATGCTCGATTTCCTAATGCCAGGGTCAAAGCACCGCACATAAAAGTGGCCGAGCCTTGACGCTTCGCCATTGAAACGCACGACCCCCCACCCCGACAACGCCTTGCGCTCATGCAGCGGAGCGGTAGCGCAAAGTAAAATCGGCGTCGTCGAATCTCCCCACAAGGGGGTATGAAAACGCGCGGCGGCAGTGAAGCTCTCAGAAAAGTTGACGCAGAAACGCGCGGGTCTTGGCGTAAATGCCCGGCGCTTCGCTTTCGCGCGGACCGGCGATGCAGACGGCCATGCGCCCCTCGCCTTCGGCGAGAAAGGCGCGCGCCCGATCGAGAGCACCGGCTGCATCGAGATCGAGCACGATATAGGGCTTGCCGAGCGCAACGGCAAAATCTCGCGCGAGCTCGGTTCCTTTCGACACCGCCACGCCGGAACTATCCGTCAGCATCATCAGCCGGTCGCCGTCGCGAACGTTCCATCGCGTGCGCTCGTCGGGGTCGGCCTGCGGCGTCTCGCGCAGATTTGGGTATAGCTCCAACAGCCCCGGCGGCTTTGGCAGATCCTCGGCCCAGCCGCCCCGCGGGCACCAGCCGCCGCAATCGAGGCCCTTCTCGATGGCGGTATCGAGCGCGGCCCGATCCACGCCCGTCTGCCCGCCAGAAAGGATTATCATTTGGAGCGCCATCGATGTTGCCAAATTGCCGCAAATTGATGCCATAGTCTTTGGCCGATCCTCACGGTCCTTTGCGAAGTTTGCGCTCCTCCAAGTCAAGGAGGATTTCACGGCCAAGTCAGGCAAGAAGTGGTCCGCGGACGTGACCGCTCATGACCATCCGTTCGATCTCGAGCCGGGTCTTTTCGCCAGCGGTTCCGCCCAGCAAATCGCCGCCGCTCTGAAGAAATCGGCCCAAGATCCGGCCCGTCACAGCGACGATCCGTATCGCTCGGCCATATCGATGCTCGATTTCTACGTCAATCGCGCCGGCAGCAACCTTTCCGCCGACCAGCGCGCCAAGCTCGATCAGGTCAAGTCCCTGCTCAAGCAGTCCTTCGGCCGCTAGGCGTTTGCCAGCTCCTGATCGAGGGCGACGGCCCGCTTGAGGGCGGGCCGTTGCTCAAGCCTGCTCACATAGGCGGCAAACTCCGGCTGCTTGGGCAGAAGGCCGAACATCAGGCCCCAGCGCAGCGTGGACCCCAAGACCACGTCGGCCGCCGTGAACTGCGTGCCCATCAAGTAGGGACCCGGCTCGACCGCGCCCGCCACGACCGCCATGACCGTGTCGAAATCGCCGTAGCCCAACATCGTGCGGCGCGCCTCCTCCTTGCGCGGGAAGGCGCGATCGGTGATGGCGGGCTCGATGCAGGA
Organism: uncultured Alphaproteobacteria bacterium; assembly: GCA_963818165.1. Taxonomy (GTDB): domain Bacteria; phylum Pseudomonadota; class Alphaproteobacteria; order Rhizobiales; family Methyloligellaceae; genus Methyloceanibacter. The sequence goes on along the minus strand of CAWFRD010000023.1, from coordinate 41,260 downwards.
CGGCGCAAAGAAGAGCCATTTGAGATAGGTCCCGCGGCGCGGATCGCCGATCGGCACGTTCAACCGCGCTTGAGGAAAGGCGTCGGCGAGATAGGTGCAGATGGCCGCGGCCTCGGTAATGACGTCGTCGCCGTGCTTCAGGGCCGGCACCTTGCCCATGGGATTGACGGCGAGATAGCCGGGCGCGCGTTGCTCGCCTTTGGACAAGCTCAGCACATGAAGATCGTAAGGCTCGCCCAACTCTTCGAGCATCCAGCGGGCGATCGAGGAGCGCGACGGCGCGGCGTGATAAAGCGTGAGGTTTGCCAATGGGACCTCCCTTGCGCAAGCGAACCGGCAACTAGCGTCCAGTTATGGCGTTAAGATGGTGCCCTGACCATGCCGAGAAAGCGAACCGGTACGGTGAAGCCAAAGCGCTGGTCGCAACACGTGACCGAGCACTCAACGGCGCTCGACCTCGAACCCGGCGTATTCACGTTGAGCGTCGAATTGCGCGGCTAGCCCTGCTCGGCTTTGGCCCAGCCTTCGACCTCGCCGATCCAGTGCTCGGCGTGCTGGGAGAAGGTCGCGACGACGGCGTCGAAGGCCGCTTCCTCGGCGGCCTCAGCGCCGCGATCGGCCTGCAAGTCCTCGAATACGTGCCGATAGTCGGCATAGCCCTGCATCTCCTCCCAGCGGTGCCACCAGAAATCGTCGATGAAGAAGAACTTGATCCAGGAGAACAAGCAGTCGGTCCAGTCTTCGAGGTAGTAGCGAAGGTGCACGCTCGGCGCGCAAAGATAGAGGTCCGCCGCGCGCAGCGCTTCGGCGCTGCTTGCGGCGCAATCCTCCCGTGGAAGCGCGCTCGACGAGCCACCCGTCGAGAACGGGATTTCCTTCGCATTCGAGGAAGACGAAGCTCATGCGATCGGCACCGGGATAGAGTCCGCGCGGATCGAACAGCTTGAAGTCGAGCCCGCGCAGCCGCGCCTTCTTCAGCGCGATCAAGGGTGCATTCCGGCCTTCGAGACTTTCGACGAGCGCAACGCCGGCCGCGCGCGCATCCGCGGCGAGGCGCTCAGGCTTGGGGCTCACAAGGCTCGAGACAAGGATCGTGCCCGAGACCTCTTCGTCGATTGTCTCGATATTGGCGCGAAGCCGCTCCGCCTTGCCGCGCTCAGCGTTCATTGCGTTGAGGATGCGCGGCCGCTCGGGCTGGCGCAGACGCCAGAACTCGTCGCTGCGGGCGGCAAGCCGATGCAAATGCGCGATGAAACGGTCACGCGTTCCCGGGTCTTGGGAGTTGCCTTTCCAGACGACGGATACTGAGGACATGGGCAACGTCCTGCCGTGAACGCAAGGGAACTGAGGGACGGCACCTTGCCCGCGCCGGGGCGATGGCGCAAGCGAAGTTCGGGAAAAGGGTTGCCTTGAGGTTCACCGGCGACCCAACGCTCTCGGCCCTGTCTTAACGCTGCGCTATAGTTGTTGCGAAAGAAGCCGCAATGGGAGCGGGGAATGGATGACTGGGATGGTTTCTACGCGCTTGCCGGGAGCACGGCCGGAACGCTGATCGGTCTCATTTTCGTGGTTATCACGCTCGGGATCGACCATACGCAGAAAGGCGACGAACACCGCGTGCGCCTCTTCGTCACGCCGGTTCTCGTCTATTTCGCCAGCCTTCTGGTTATTGCCATGGTGATGGTGCCGCCGCTTTCGGCCGCTTCACGCGCGCTCGCGCTCGGGGCCATCGGCTCGGCCGGTCTCGCCTATGTCATGAACCTTTGGATGCTGTCGCACCGGACGGTGAGATTCGAAGGGCAACGGATCATCTGGCATGTCGCGGTGCCGCTCGCGTCCTATACGCTGATCACGGCATCGGCGGCCGGCTGGGCGCTTGAAGCGCCCTTCGCCAACGCGTTGTGCGCCCTCGGGGTGACGATCCTGCTCGTGACCGCGCTTCGCAACACCTGGATGGTGACGCTCGGCATTGCCCGACGCGAATAGCAAGGCAAGAAAGGCGCGGCCCCGCAAGGGGTCGCGCCTCTTAAGCTTTGTGCCGGCCCGGGGTCCGGGTCACCCCGGTGCCGCGACTTCCAGCCCTGCCTTACGCTTTCGCGTGGCGAGCGCCATGCCCTGTTCCCGCCAGCATGCCGGCGAGTTTCTCGGACACGTAGCCGAATACCGCGCCGATCATCATCGACAGGATGACGACGACAACGGGATTCTCGAGGGAAGCGGCGGTCATGCTTCCGCCCTTCATGAGCGCGTAGGCAGCAACCGAGGCGAAGCCGTAGACCTGCGCCGGGATGGTCGAGAACATCGGCACGTTGGCAAGCAGCACCATCGCTGCTACGCCGATGCCGACGCAGATTGCCGGCCAGACGGCAGCAGGTAGGCTGTCGCCGATGCCAGTGCCGGCGACCATGAGCGTAATACCGGCAATGACGGCGCCGGCGGCGTTGTTAACGATCGCCGATTGCAGGCCCTGCTCCTTGCCGCCGCAGTGGAAGTAGCAGCCCCAGGCAATGAAGGCGGCCCAAATCGCAAGCGCGCCGCCCAGCGGCCCAAGGAAGAGCCACGTGGCAATTGCGCCAAGCACGCCAACACTAACTGCAAGAGCTGTATTCGAGGACATCTCACCCCCCTTTCGTGCAAGAGCGGGCGGATGCGCCGAAATGCCGGCGGTCCACCGGCTCAATGGGTCGGAAGCCGCTAGTATTGCCGAATCAATTCGGCTCCCGCGGAGATCGTAGTGGAAGAGTGTCCTGTTTCAACGCCAATTCCTTGGTTTTGCCCAATTCATTGATGGCGTGCCAGGCTGGTCCGGCTTGAGGAAAGGCGTGAACGGGCCTAGCTAACAATCATGAGCGGCAAGGTTCATGTCATTGGCGGCGGCCTGGCCGGAAGCGAGGCGGCCTGGCAGCTCGCGCAAGGCGGCGTGCCGGCCGTACTGCACGAGATGCGCCCGAAGTGTCCGACCGAGGCGCACAAGACCGGGGCCTTTGCCGAGCTCGTTTGCTCCAACTCCTTTCGCTCCGACGATTGGGAAACGAATGCCGTCGGTCTCCTTCACGAGGAGATGCGCCGCGCTTCTTCTCTCATCATGGCGGCGGCCGACGCGAACAAGCTGCCGGCCGGCGCCGCGCTCGCGGTCGATCGCGACGGTTTCGCCGCCCGCGTCACCCGGGCCGTCGAAACGCATCCGCTGATCGAAATTTCGCGCGAGGAGATCGCGGGCTTGCCGCCGGCGGAGTGGGACAGCGTCATCGTGGCGACGGGTCCCCTCACCTCTCCGGCACTGGCAGACGCCATCAAGGGCCTGACCGGCGAAGCGGAGCTTGCCTTCTTCGATGCGATCGCGCCTATCGTTCATGCCGAGACGATCGACATGAGCGTGTGCTGGCGCCAATCGCGCTACGACAAAGCGGGGCCCGGAGGCGGTGGCGCGGACTACATCAACTGCCCGCTCGACAAGTCCCAATACGAGGTCTTCCTCGCAGCGCTTCTTGCCGCGGAGAAGACCGCCTTCAAGGAATTCGAAACGACGCCCTATTTCGAGGGCTGCCTTCCGATCGAAGTGATGGCGGAGCGCGGCCCGCATACGCTGCGCTACGGGCCGATGAAGCCCGTCGGTCTTGCGAACCCTCACCGTCCGGGCGTGAAGCCCTATGCCGTGGTGCAGCTCCGCCAGGACAACGCGCTCGGGACCTTGTGGAACATGGTCGGCTTCCAGACCAAGCTCAAACATGGCGAGCAGGCGCGCGTGTTCCGCACGATCCCCGGCCTCGAGCACGCCGAGTTCGCGAGGCTCGGCGGGCTTCACCGCAACACGTTCCTCAACAGCCCGAAGCTTCTCGATAGAGGCTTACGGCTCAAGGCGGATCCAAGGCTCCGCTTCGCCGGGCAGATCACGGGGGTCGAGGGTTATGTCGAGTTGGCGGCGATCGGGCTCATCGCCGGGCGCTTTGCCGCTGCGGAACGGCGCGGCCGGACGCTTTCGCCTCCGCCGCCCACGACCGCCTTCGGCGCCCTTCTCAATCACATCACCGGCGGCCATCTCAGCGCAGACGAAGGGACCGGCGCCCGCAGCTTCCAGCCGATGAACGTCAATTTCGGGCTGTTCCCCTCGATCGCGGTCCCCTCAGAGCCGCGCGCGAAGGGGCCGGGTCAGACCAAGGGCTTCGCCAGGAAGCGCGCGCTCTCGCTCCGCGCGCTCGCCGATCTCGAACGCTGGCTCGCGGAGCCCGCTTCCATCGCCGCCGAGTAGCGGGCTCACCCGGCGCGGTCGAGAACGAGCCAGAAGCGCAAGCTCGCCAGCCTGAAATCGGGCTCCTCGTAAGTGCCGACGATATGGTCGATGAGCAGCGTTACGGAAAGTCCGCCGCTCGAAGCCTTCAACGTAATGGGCGAATTGTCCTCGACCTGTGTCGATCGGCGGTTTTCGATCTCCCGCACAGCCCCCGCAAGATCGAAGCTCAGCCGCTCTCCGCCCGCCATGCGGATGTCGAGCGCATTGCCGGCGAGTTCGAATTCAACCGGCCCAAATCCTTCGACAACGGCGGTTTGCGCCGGGATCGGCACAGGCCTCGGGCCGGTCTGAAAAACGACCGGGCCGATCATTCGCGCGGTGGCGCCAAGGCTTGCGACCGCGGGCGTGTCGGCGTAGTGATTGAACACCAGCGCGCCGGAGCCGCCGCGGAGACCTGGCGTCAGACCGAGCGCGGCGAGAAGCTCGCGCACGGTTTCCTCCCGATACTTGCCCGGCGCGAACGGATCGTCCGGCTGGCCCTCGAACCAGGGGGCTAGCACCGCGAGCGATTGATGAGTGTTGAGATACCATTCGATGGCGTGAGCCCGGGCGGCGTCTTGTCCAAGCGGGTTCTTGTCGCCCGCGGGCGCCTGCACGAACTTGCCGTCAACGAGCATCTTCTTGGCGGCGAGGATGGATTCAAGCTCGGCCCTCTGGCTCATCACCGAGAAGCCGATGGCGCCGCCCGGGCCGAAGCTCGCCGCCAATAGGAGCAGAGCGAGCACACCCGGAAGCAGGCGCAAATCGAAATCGGGCCCCTTTGCGATGCGAATCCCGGCGAGGATCAGCGCCCATACGCCGATCAGCACGATGAGATAGCGCTGCTCGGTCAGGCCGTAATCGGCGATGCGCCGCGAGACGGCGATGAACAGCAGCACGACAGGCAGCGCCACGAGCAGGACCCAATGGCGCCAGAAGAAGCGGAGTAGCGGACCGCCTTTGTCGCGGCTCGGATAGCCAAGCAGAAGCGTCGCCGCGCCGACGAAGAGATACGCCACCACCATGGCCGCCAGGGTGCCCTTGGGCAGCTCCCAGGCGAGCACGATCTTGACGGCGTAGGCGTAAAGGATGGCGGTGTAGACGAGGAGCAGCGGGACGAGCACGAACTTCACGAGCGCGGCCGCGGCGCGCATGGTGAAGTCCTGCTCTTCGCGCTCCGTGATCGGGTCGTTGAAACGTCGCGGCGCGAAGGCAAGAAAGCTCACCGGCGCCACGAGGCCGAGGCTCACGGTCCAAATACGGTCGAGCCATCGCGATGAGAGGTCGAGCCCGAAGAGGAGATTCAACGTGGCGTGAATGGCCGACAGCCCCGCTCCCAACAGGACGCCGCCCGCGAGCGCAAGCAACGCTCCGAGCCAAAGCCGATGGTTGAACAGCCAAAAGGTCGAATTGCTCTCGCCGCGCTTAAGATGAGCCGCGAGCCCGACAAGTAGAAGGAGCGCGCCGATGAGAAGCGGCGGAAAAAACCAGATCTCCCAGGAGAACTTGAACAGAACCACGATGACGACGATGCCGGAAAGCCAAAGCGCGATGCGGACGGCTTGCGAGCGCGCGTTCGCCTCGACGTAAAGATCGGCGGCAACGACCCAAAGAAACGAAGCTGCGAGTGCGCCGAGCACTCGAAGCTCGGCATCGCCGGGAGTTCTCATGGCCAAGCTTGTAGAACGTGAAGGCCGCGGCAAGCGTGACGGCAAGGGGAAAGCGCACGGCAGCGAAGCCGATGTCGGGAATGCGGCGTTGCCACCAGCTTGACCACTGCACACTCATCGCCCTCTCCCTCTTCGCTATTGCCGCCAATTTGTGATGCGCCAGAACCGGTGGAGCGGATTGATGTCAACAATCTCCCGCAAGGGATCGCCCCCTCTCCGATCTTGCGCCTCGAGCGCGGCAAGATAGGGGTCGACCAGTCGCAGCGGCAGAAATGCGGCCCGTGCCGAGCGCTCAAGCCCGGCCACGCGCTGGCGCGCGTCTTCGCAGGCCGCCCGCGCCTTCTCCCTCAGAGCGGCTAGAAGGTCGCGAAGGCCCTGGCTCGCCGACCCGGCCAGCACGGCGTCCGGACCGGTCCCGCAAGAAACGAGCATATCGGCGGGGAGATAGACCCGGCCTCCCGCCCCATGCACCGGCAACGCCCGCATCAGGCCCGTCAGGCCGTAAGCCAGGCCCGCCCGATCGGCGGCCTGGCCGAGGTCGGGTCCCTGCGCGCCGAGGCACGCACCGCCAAGCACAAACATCGTGCCGGCCGTGTCCTTGAGATATTTTTCAAGCGCATCCCAGTTCGGCATGATCCTGTCCGCCACGTCGAATTGGCGCGCGTCGATCAGCGCGGCCACAATTTCCGCCGGAAACGCGCGGCGCCGCGCCGCCTCGCCGAAGGCGTCGACGACGGGATGGCCGATAGCCTCGCCCTGCCGGCTCCGCGCGATCGCCTCGCGCCACCATTGCAAGCGGATGGCGCCAACCTGCGCTTCACTCACCTGCTCGGCGATGCGGGCAAGCTCGACATTGAAGGCGCAGAGAGCAAGAAGATCTGGCCGAGCCTCACGCGGCGCGAAGGAGGCGGCAAGCGCACGGTCGAAATCGCCCGACCGCGCGGTTTTCCTTACCGTGTCGTCCCGCCCGGCCTCATGCAAGGTTCGCTCGCCTCTATCGCTCAGGCCCGCGCCGCTGCCGGCCCCCTCCCCTTGGCCGAGGCCGGCGCCGCGCTCCACGCTTCGCGCCGCACCCCGAGGATGAGCTGCAACGGCGAGGCAACGAAGATCGACGAATAGGCGCCGATGACGATGCCCCAGCACATGGCCAGCGCGAAGCCGAAGATCGTCTCGCCCCCGAAGAACAGGAAGGGCAGCATGGCGAGGAACGTCGTCACATGGGTCAGCACCGCGCGCGCCAAGGTCTCGTTGATCGACACGTCGAGAAGCTCGACCAGCGGCATGCGCTTGTACTTGCGCAAATTCTCCCTGATCCGGTCGAAGATCACGACCTTGTCGTTGAGCGAATAGCCGATGATGGTGAGAAGGGCGGCGATGCTCGAAACGTTGAATTCGAGCTGGAACAGCGAATAAAGACCGATGGTGCCGGTCACGTCGTGGATGAGCGAAGCGATGGCCGCAACGGCGAATTGCCACTCGAAGCGGAACCAGACGTAAATCAGGATTCCGATCAGCGCCACGACCACGGCGATCGTCCCGCCGGCGATCAGCTCGCCGGAAATGGTCGGTCCCACGATCTCGACGCGGCGATATTCGACCGTGTCGCCGAGCGCGCCCTTGACCTTGCCGATCGAGGCCTGCTGCTCCTGCTCGGTCGGCTGCGAGGCGATGCGGATGAGCACAGCGTCCGGCGCGCCGAATTCCTGGATTTGCACTTCGCCAAGCCCAAGGCCACTCACCTTGCCGCGAAGATCGGCAAGATTGGCCGGGCTTTCCTTGGTCTTCACCTCGATCAGCGTGCCGCCCTGGAAATCGATGCCCATGTTCAGCCCCATGGTCGCGACGAGAATGAGCGGAACCACGGTCAGAAGGGCCGAGACGAACCAAGAGATCGTCCTCAGCCCGACGAAGTCGATCTTGGTATTGGGTGGAACGAAATGGATGCCGCTGAACATTGACCGATCCTTAGAGAGGTATGGTTTGCGGCCGCGCCCAGCGCAGCCAATAATAGACCATGAGCCGCGTGACGGTGACGGCGGTGAACATCGAGGCGATGATGCCGATCGTGAGCGTCACGGCAAACCCGCGCACCGGCCCTGAGCCGAGCCAGAACAGCACCAGCACGGCGATCAGCGTGGTCACGTTGGAATCGATGATGGTGACGAGGGCGCGCGAATAGCCGGCATCGACGGCGGCAAAGGGCGATTTTCCCGCCCTGATCTCCTCGCGGATGCGCTCGTTGATGAGCACGTTGGCGTCCACGGCGATGCCGATGACGAGCACGATGCCGGCGATGCCGGGCAGCGTCAGCGTCGCTCCCATCAGGGAGAGCACGGCGAAAATCAGCGCCATGTTGAGCAGGACCGCCGCATTGGCGAACAGGCCGAATAGGCCGTAACCCGCCACCATGAAGATCATCACGAGCAGAAGACCCACCAGAGCCGCCTTCTTGCCCAACTCGACCGAGTCGGCGCCGAGGCTTGCGCCCACCGTCCGCTCCTCGATGACGCTGAGCTTGGCGGGCAGCGCGCCCGAGCGCAGCAGCACGGAGAGATCGTTCGCCCTCTCGACGGTGAAATTTCCGCTGATCTGCCCCTGGCCGCCGAGGATCGGCTCGCGGATGACCGGCGCCGTTATCACCTTCTCGTCCAGGAGGATGGCGAAGGGGAGACCGACATTTTCCTGGGTCACCCGGCCGAAGCGCTTGGCGCCCGCCGCGTCGAACTTGAAATTCACCACGGGCTCGCCCGTGCGCGAGTCGAAGCCGGGCGTGGCATTCTCGAGATTTTCACCCGTCAACAGGGTCAGGCTCTTGAGCACATAGGGAACGGGAGGCGTGTCGTTGGAATAGGCGAGTTCATCGCCGGGTGGCGCCTGCTTAGTGGTGGCGGCCTGTTGCGGGTCGGCGGCGGGATCGACCAGCTTGAATTCGAGCTTGCCGGTCTCGCCGATCAGCGTTTTCAGGTGCTCGACGTCGGAAATGCCGGGCACTTGCACCAGAACGCGATCGCGGCCTTCGCGCTGGATGCTGGGCTCGGTGGTGCCGAGCGCGTCGACGCGGCGCCGGATCGTCTCGATCGACGCTTCGACGGCCGAGGTGATGCGATGGGCGAGGCCGGCATCGGTAACGGTCAGCGTGATGCGATTGTCCCCCTCGCGCGTGACTTGCATGTCGGCGGAGGACGTGCCCCCGAACACATTGCCGCCAACCGGGGCCGTGAGCTTGCCCAGCTCGCTCTCGGCCTGGTGCACGTGCGTGGCGTCGCGGATCGTCACCGACACGGAGCGTTTGGCGACGTCCTGGGAGAGATCGGAATAGCCGATGCGGGCGCGCCGCAACGTCTCGCGGACGTCGCCGCGAATGCCGTTGAGCTGATCCTCGATCATGTCCTTTTCATCGATCTGATAGAGGAGATGCGCGCCGCCCTGCAGGTCGAGACCGAGATTGACCTGCTTGTGCGGAAGCCAGCTCGGAAGTTTGGCCACGGCCGCTGCCGGGAACAGGTTGGGAAGCGCATAGAGAATCCCGGCGACGGTGATGACGAAGACGAGGATCAGTTTCCATCTTTGGAAATGCAGCATGACCCGCGCTCGGCTAACGGACGGAACGGTTGAAGGGCGATGCGCTCATCAGGACGCGGCCTTCGCTTTCGGCGCCGCGGGGGTCTCGCTCTTATCGCTCTTGTTGCGTACTTCCGAAACCGTGCCGCGCACGATCTTGATCTTGACGCCTTCGGCGATCTCGACCTGAAGCTCGCTATCCTCGACCTTGACCACTTTGCCGATGATGCCGCCGGAGGTGACAACGGTGTCGCCGCGGCGAATCCCCGCCACCATGTCGCGATGCTCCTTGAGCCGCCGTTGCTGCGGCCGGATCATCAGGAAATACATGATGCCGATGATCAGCATCGTGGGGATGATCAGGCTGTTCAGCATGTCGAAGACGCCGGGGGCGGCTTGCGCGTAAACGAAACCTTCCATTGCTCCTGCCCTTTGCTTGGCTTAAGGATTGCCGCCCTCGATCGGCGCGAACCGGCCTCGAATCTTGCGGCCGGCCGGTCGAAGCTGGCGCGACTATAGCCGCCCCGATAGGCTTTGCAACCGGCCGCGACATGAACTTTCAGGAGCCTCTCTCCGGCATTTTGGAGCGGATTGCGAGCGCGCTGGAGCGTCTCGGACCGGGGAGGTCCGGACGGTCAGATTTCGAGGCCGCTGAGGCCTTCGTCTGGCATCCCGAGACCGGGAGTTTCGAGCCCATAACCGACGTCAACCGCGTGAAGCTGTCGCTGCTCAAAGGCATCGACCGCATGCGGGACACGCTCTTCGCCAACACGCTCCGCTTCGCGCAAGGGTTGCCCGCCAACAACGCGCTCCTCTGGGGCGCGCGCGGCATGGGCAAGAGCGCGCTGATCAAGGCCATCCATCACGAGATTGCCGGCCTCAAGCTCGTGGAAATCCATCGCGAGGATCTCGCCACGTTGCCGCGCGCCCTTGCCCATATGCGCGCGAACCCGGAGCAGCGCTTCATCCTTTTCTGCGACGACCTCTCCTTCGAGGCATCGGACACGACGTACAAATCGCTGAAGGCCGTGCTCGAAGGCGGGATCGAAGGACGCCCCGCCAATGTCGTGTTCTATGCCACGTCGAACCGCCGCCATCTGATGCCGCGGGAGATGATCGAGAACGAGCGCGCGACCGCCATCAACCCCGGAGAGGTGGTCGAGGAGAAGCTGTCGCTGTCGGACCGCTTCGGCTTGTGGATCGGCTTCCACAATTGCAGCCAGGACGAATATCTCGCGATGGTGCGGGGCTATGCCGATCACTACCGGCTCGCTGTCCCCGATGCGGTGTTGCGCGAGGAGGCGCTTGCCTGGGCGCTTGCGCGCGGCGGCCGCTCGGGCCGCGTCGCCTGGCAATATATCCAGGACCTCGCCGGCAGGCTTGGAACGAAGCTCTAGAGCCTATTCGGCGTTCGCCGCCTGATCGCTCATGTGTTTCGTCGGATCGACGGGACGCGAACCTTTGCGCAGCTCGAAATGCACCTGCGGCTGGCTGACGGCGCCGGTGGCGCCCGCCTTGGCGATGATTTGGCCGCGGCGCACCTTGTCGCCCCGCTTGACGAGGAGCTCCGCGTTATTGGCGTAGGCCGAGACCCAATTGTTGGCGTGCCGGATCAGCACGAGATTGCCGTAACCTTTCAGCTCGTTGCCGGAATAGGCGACGACCCCGTTCTCGGCGGCCTTGACCGAGGTGCCTTGCGGAACCGCGACGTCGATGCCGTCATTGTGACCGCCATCGGGCCGCGTGCCGAACCCTGAGATGACGCGGCCCTTGACCGGCCAGCGAAAGCTATTGCCCGACATGGGATCGGGCGCGGGCAGCTGATCGACGCTCGCCACGCGCTTCGACCCTTCGCCGGTCGTCTCGGACGATGCGGCGATGCCGTTCTCCTTGGTCTCAGGTTTGCTGCCGGGGGCCTCCTTGGCCTTTGCGGCTTGCTTGGCGCCGGCATCGCCGCCCTCGGCCTCGGCCGCCTCTTCCTCGGCGAGCGAGGTCGGTTTCGGCGCGGCGATGGTCTTGGTCTTCACTACCCGCACATTGGGCTGAGCCTTGGCGGCGGCGGCCGCCTTGGCTGCCGTCACGCCCGGCAGGACGAGCTCCTGCCCCTGGGCAAGACGCCCGTCGGGAAGGTTGTTGGCGCTGACGATCTGCTCGACCGGGACGCCGTAGCGGCGCGAGAGGCTTGAAAGCGTGTCGCCCTTGGCGACCTTGATGCGGTGGCCTTGCACCTTCGCTGAGGGCTCGGCGTAGGTTTGGGTCTGGGTCTGGGTCTGCCTCGGCGCGGGCGAATAGGTCGGCGGCGGCAACGCGGCCCGCTGCAGGCGCGCATCGCCTCCAGACCCCGAGCATAGACCGACTCCTCGGGAACAGGCAGCGCCGAGGTCGTTGCGAAATCGGCGTTGTCGCTCTGTTCGGAACCGTTGAGGCCGAGGCCTGGAAGATTGAAGCGCGAGGAGCTCGAGCTGCATCCTGCAACAACGAGGCTCAAGCACGCGGCCGCGAGCGCCAGCAAAGCGCTTCGGCCAGAGTCCGACAAGAACGACGCCCCCCGCATTCCCTCTTACGCCCCTAACGATACTTCTCGCCGCCAGTAAAGCGCCGATGCGGTTAACAAGCTGTTAGCCCTCGCGGGCGGCGAGAGGAGATTTGAGCGGGGGCCTATTCGTCCTCGGAGGCGGGGGCGCCCGGCCCCTTCTGCGCCCGGACGGCGACGCCTGCGCGCCCGTGCACGAGCGGCACGAAGCGGACCGGCAGCAGCGGCGTCGTCTTGGCCATCCCGGCCTCCATCTTATCGATCTGAACGAGCTGCTGGGTCTCGCGGCTGTCGCCCAAGGGGATGATCATGCGGCCGCCGACCTTGAGCTGATCGATGAGCGCCGGCGGCGCTTCCTTCGCCGCCGCGGTCACGATGATGCGGTCGAAGGGCGCTTGCGGCGGCCACCCCAACGAGCCGTCGCCGATGATGGTGCTGACATTGGTGATGCCGAGCTTGGTCAAGCGGCGCTCGGCCGCTTTCTGCAACTCGCGCCAGCGCTCGACGGTATAGACCCTGCGGCAGAGATGCGAGAGCACGGCGGCCTGGTAGCCCGAGCCCGTGCCGATCTCCAGCACCTTGTGGCGCTCGTCGAGCTCGAGCTTCTCCGTCATGTAGGCGACGACATAAGGCTGGGAGATGGTCTGGCCGCAAGCGATGGGAAGCGGCTCGTCCCGATAGGCGTAATCGGCCCATTCGGGATCGACGAAGAGATCGCGCGGGACCCGCTCGATGGCGCGCAGCACATTATTGTCGCGGATGCCGCGACGCCTGAGCTGCATGATCAGCCCGATCTGATCCTGCGCGGATGCCATGGCCGCTCCGACAATCGGTCGCGTCGTCAAAGATATCCGAAGAGTGTTAGCACCAATCCGGGAAAAGTGTGGCGTGCCGCTCGGCCTCGCGTCACTTGGGGGCCGCGATCTTGGAGAGGCCCCCCATATAGGGCTGCAACGCTTGCGGTACGCGGATCGAGCCGTCGGCCTCCTGGTAGTTCTCGAGCACGGCGATCAGGGCGCGCCCCACCGCAACGCCCGAGCCGTTCAGCGTATGAACGAGGCGGGGCTGCTTCTCAGCCCTCGGCCGGTAGCGCGCATTCATGCGGCGGGCCTGGAAGTCGCCGCAATTCGAGCAAGAGGAGATCTCGCGATAGGCCCCCTGCCCCGGCAGCCACACCTCGATGTCGTAGGTCTTCTGCGCGGCGAAGCCCATATCCCCGGTCGAGAGCACGACGGTGCGATAGGGAAGTCCGAGTTGCTTCAGGACCTCCTCGGCGCAAGTCGTCATGCGCTCGTGCTCTTCGGCCGATTGCTCTGGCGTCGTGATCGAGACGAGCTCGACCTTGGAGAATTGATGCTGGCGGATCATGCCGCGCGTGTCCTTGCCGGCGGCGCCCGCTTCGGCGCGGAAGCACGGCGTGCCGGCGGTGACGCGCATGGGCAGGCTCGCCTCATCGACGATGTCTTCGCGCACGAGATTTGTGAGCGGCACCTCGGCGGTCGGTATCAGCCAGCGCATGATCAACACGCCACAGCGTCTCCGCCATTTCCCGAAGATCTGAACATGACCTCGCCGAGAGAGCACCTTCTCTTTGGATCGATTTCAGGGCTTCTCCACTGATCGACAAGTGCATTTGGATCGTTTGTCCTTGTTAGGCCCTCCTCGGTCATCTAGTTTCCGACCATCGATATCTGCTATCCACTCTAGGCCGGAATTGATCCCTTCGAATTTGCGGAGTTGCGCGGTGCCGAACATGGCGTCGTCGCGCACGAGAAGCGGCGGGTTGATCTCGGTATAGCCGTGCTCGCTCGTATGCAGGTCGAGCATGAACTGCGGCGAGCGCGCGCTCGAGTCTGGCGAGCGCGCCCTTCAGCACCACGAAGCGCGCGCCCGAGAGCTTGGCGGCGGTCTCGAAATCCATGAGGCCCAGCGCCTCGCCGAGCTCGAAATGCTGCTTCGGCTGAAACGAAAACTTCGGAGGCTTCACCGACGACGCGCAGAACCTTGTTCGCGCCGGCGTCCGCGCCGACCGGCACGTCGGAAGCGGGCATGTTGGGAATGGTGGCGAGCAGCATCCCAAGCTCGTTGTCGAGCCGCTTCTCGCCCGCTTCATCCCGCCTGGATCGTTTCTCTTAAGGCTTGCGACCTCATCCATGAGGCGCTTCGCGGACGCTTCGTCCTTCTTCGCCTTGGCGTTGCCGATCTCCTTGGAGGCGGCGTTGCGCCGGGCTTGCGCCTCCTGCAATTTTTGAATCGTTGCGCGGCGTTCTTCGTCGAGGCTCAGAAGGCGATTCAACGTCGCGCGCGGGTCGTCGAAGCCGCGATCGGTCAGCCCCTTGAGGAAGGACGTCCTGATTGTCGCGGATCCATTTGATGTCGAGCACGGTGTGGGCTTTTCCGCTTCAGCGACTCAAGTTGCGCCTCTATACCGCGTAAGGTGGGCAAAGCGAAGCACCCCGCGGGAACAAGGGTCGATGCCGATTTCCCTCCCCCTTTCAGGGGGAGGGTTTCCCTGACATCAAGCCGGCTTGCCGGCGGGCTTTGCGGCCGAGGGCGTGGCGGCGGCAGCGGCCGAGGCGGCATGCCGCTTCTCCGCGAGCTTCACCGCGTAAATGGACAGCTCGTAAAGCAGCACCGTCGGCACGGCGAGCGTGATCTGGCTGATCGGGTCGGGGGGCGTCAGCACGGCGGCGACCACGAACACGGCAAGAATCGCGTGGCGGCGATAGCGTTTGAGCGCATCGGCGGTAATCAGCCCGGCGCGAGCGAGAAGCGTCAGCACGACGGGCAGCTGGAAGCAGATACCGAAGCCGAGGATCAGCGCCATGATCAGCGAGAGGTATTCGCTCACCCGCGCGGTGAGATGAATCTGCACCTGCGTGTCGCCCGTCTGCTGCATCGACAGGAAGAACTTCATGGCGAGCGGCATGGCCACGAAATAGACGAGCGCGGCCCCGCACAGGAACAGGATCGGCGTCGCGACCAAGAAGGGCAGGAAGGCTTGGCGTTCGTTGCGGTAGAGCCCGGGCGCCACGAACATGTAGATCTGCGTCGCGAGCACGGGGAAGGCGATGAAGATGGCGCCGAACAGAGCGAGCTTGACCTGGGTGAAGAAGAATTCCTGGGGCGCGGTGTAGATCATCTCGATGGGCACGTCGGCGCCCGCCGCGAGCCGGTATGGCCACAGCAGCAGATTGTAGATGGGCTTGGCGAACCAGAAGCACACGAGAAAGGCGACGAAGATCGCAAGCAGCGCCCAGACGAGCCGCCGCCTGAGCTCGATCAGATGCTCGATCAGTGGCGCCTTGCTCGCCTCGATGTCGTCTTCGCTCATGGCGCGGGCTCCGCGCCGCTCTTGGCGCGCTTGGCGGGCGCTTTGGCTTTCGCCGCGGCGCGTTTCCGCGGCGCCTTCGCCGCCCGCTTCGCTTCGGCGGGCGCAGGCGTTGCCGCCGGCGCTTCCGCTTTCTCCACCATGAGGGGCCTGTCCAGGGGCGCTTTTTCGTCGAGAGCGCGCGTTTCGGTCCGCACGCTCTCGATCGCCTTCTTTACCTCTTCGAGCTCGGCCTCGCGCATGGCGTCGTCGAATTGGCGGCGGAATTCGGCCGCCGCCCGGCGGAGCTTGCCCGCGTAGAAGCCGAAGCTCCGCATGAGCTTGGGCAGCTCCTTCGGCCCGACGACGACGATCGCGACCACGGCGATGACGAGAAGCTCAGACCAACCGATATCGAACATTTGCGCCTTCAGGCGAGGGGCCGCGAGGCCCCGCAGGCGGCCGCGGGATTCCGCGAGCGGCTAGCTCGTTTTCTGCTTGCGCGGGGCTTTGGCTCGGGAGACCGACTTGGCAGCGGGCTTCGTACCCTGGTGCTCGATGACCTTGGTCTCAGCGGCGGGGGCCTCCTCGTCGTCGGACATGCCTTTCTTGAAGCTCTTGATGCCTTGGGCGACGTCGCCCATCAGCTCGGAGATCTTGCCGCGCCCGAACAGCAGCACGAAGAGCACAAGCACGATCAGAATGTGCGACCAGCTCAATCCCATTGCGAATCTCCATCGCGCCCAGGCCGGTTCAAGCCCCTCGGGCGCGCTCCGGTTTCTCGCAAAACACTATGGCAGTAAAGGGAGGGCGGTCGCAAGCGAGCGAATTCTTGGGATTCAAGCGGCCGGCCACCCGCCATTGCCGGCCGCGAAGACGAGGACCGCGCCCGGTTCGATGACGATGCCCACTTCCGCGCCTTGCGGCGGAACGTCGCTCTCAGCGACACGGGCGAAGAGCGGCGCATCGAGCCCCTGGACCGCCACCTCGACCAAGGCGACGTCGCCGAGAAAGCGGGCATCGAGAACGCGCCCCGGAACGCCTTCCCCGGGTGCGCGCAGGCGCACGCCCCGCTGGCGCACGCAAACGATGGCCTCCGTGCCGTCGGGCACGCCGTTGGCGGCGAAGCGGCCAAGCGGCGTTGCGGCACCTCCGCCTTCGACCCGCGCGGCAAGCTCGTTCAACTCGGAGAAGGTACGCGCGGCGAGGATGTCCTTCGGCGCGCGGTAAAGATCGAGCGCTTTACCCGTCTGCACAACCCTCCCTTGACGCATCAGCGCGACGCGATCGCCCATGCGCATAGCCTCCTCGGCGTCATGGGTGACGACGATCGCGGTGGCGCGCGTCTCATGCAGGATGGCGAGCGTTTCCTCGCGCATCTGCTCGCGGAGGCGCGAGTCGAGCCCCGAGAACGGCTCATCCATGAGGAGCACGCTCGGGCGCGGCGCGATCGCGCGCGCGAGCGCCACGCGCTGCTGCTCGCCGCCGGAGAGAATATGCGGATACTCGCCAGCATAATGTGCGAGGCCAACGCGCTCGAGCGCGGCGCGGGCTTCCCTCTTGGCTTCGCTTCGCGTCAGCGATTTGAGGCCGAAGGCGACATTGTCGAGAATGCTGAGATGCGGGAAGAGCGCGAAGTCCTGAAACATCAGCCCGATCCCGCGCCTTTCCGGCGGCACGAAATTGTCGGGGCCAGAGACCTCCTGGCCGTCGAGAAGGATCCGCCCCAACGACGGGCGCTCAACGCCCGCGGCCACCCTGAGCAGGGTCGACTTGCCGCAACCCGAAGGTCCGAGCAGGCACAGGACCTCCGAGGGCGCAACGTCGAGGCTGACACGGTCGAGCGCCAGCACCTTGCCATAGCGGCGCGATACCTCTTCCAGGGTGAGCCGTGCGGCGAAGGTGACGGCGGCCTTGCCGCGACCGGCCCCGCTTGCCGTCTTGCCGCCTCGGCCTGCGGCGCCGTTTCCTTGCGCCTTCAGAAACTTCAGCATGGCGCTGATCTACGCACTCGCCGCCAAAAGGGCAACCGCCCGAGCCTCGTTCCGGCCGGGGAACGGCCTTTCTGCCTTTCCCTTGGCCGTTCAGCGCAGGCGCCCGCGGGTCAGGTGGGCTCGTCGCCGCCCTCGTCCTCGTCGCCGCCGAGCGGCTCGTCCGCGAGAGTCTCGTCTTCAAGCGGCTCCTCGTCCTCGCGGAGATCGGGTGCATCGTCGGGGTTCGGCATGGAAAAGCCCGGCGGCAGGTTGGAATCGAGCAGGCCCGCGCCTTTGAGCTCGTTCAGGCCGGGCAGGTCCTGGATGGAATCGAAGCTGAAATGGGTGAGGAAGGCCTCGGTCGTGCCGTAGGTCACGGGCCGGCCGGGCGCGCGGCGGCGCCCGCGCATCTTGATCCAATCCGTCTCGAGCAGCACGTCGATCGTGCCCTTCGAGGTGCTCACGCCCCTGATCTCCTCGATCTCGGCGCGGGTCACCGGCTGATGATAGGCGATGATGGCAAGCGTCTCGAGCGCCGCCCGCGACAGACGGCGCTGCTCGACCGCCTGCTTCTCGAGCAAGAAGGACAGGTCCTCGGCGGTGCGGAACGCCCATTTGCCGGCGACGCGCACGAGATTGACGCCGCGTCCGACATAGAGGCTGCGCAGCTCCTCGAGCAAGGCGTTCACATCCTCGCCCTCGACGAAGTGCCGGGACAAGGCCTGCTCGTCCAGCGGCTCGGCGGCGGCGAACAGAAGCGCCTCGACGATGCGCAGCTTCTCGCGCCGGTCGGTCGATTGCAGCTTGATGACGTTGGAGGGAAACGGCAGCGGAAGGCGCGGGGATTTTCGCCCGGGCTCCGTCTCGTCTTCCGGCATCGCCTCGACCCTACTCAGTTGCTTCGCTGTCATCCCCGTCCTCGTTGTTGTTGCTTAGCTCAACACATCACAATCATGCGGCGCGCTCGCGGCGACGTATCAGAAGCGGCGCGAACAATTTCGCCTGGCGAATCTCGAGCGCTCCCTCGCGCGTCATCTCCAGGCTCGCGGTAAAGCTCGAAGCGAGCGCCGTGCGCCGAAGTTCGGGATCGACCAGGAACTCGGCAAGCAGCCGGTCGAGCGGCGCCCAGTCGAGCGTCATGCCGAGGAGCCGCTCCAGTTCGCCGCGCGCTTCCGTCAACGACCAAACGCTGCGCGGCGGCAGCCGCCAGCTGCGTATAGCCATGCGCTGCGCGTTGCTGCGAGTAGGCTTTGAGCAGGTCGTAGACATTGGCGCCGTAAACGCTCTTGCGGGTGATGCGGATCGGCTCCGGCAACCCGCGGGCGAAGACGTCGCGGCCGAGCCGCTTGCGCGTCATGAGCTGCGCCGAAGCTCCGCGCATGGCGTCGAGCCGCTTGAGCCTGAAGGCGAGCAGCGCGGCAAGCTCGGCGCCTGTCGGCTCCCCCTCCTCCGACGGTTCGGCCGGCAGCAACAGCTTCGACTTGAGGAAGGCGAGCCATGCCGCCATGACGAGATAGTCGGCGGCGATCTCAAGCCGCAGCCGCCGCGCCTCGCCGATGAAATCGAGATATTGCTGGGCGAGCGCGAGAACCGAAATCTTGGCGAGATCGACCTTCTGGGTGCGCGCGAGCGCGAGCAGCAGATCGAGCGGCCCCTCGAAGCCCTCGACATCGACCACGAGCCGGTCCCCCGCCTGAAGCGCGGTCTCGCCGCTCTCCCAATCCGAGAGCGCGTCCTGCTGTTGCGGAGTTCTCGTTCGCTGACGTTTCGATCGTGTTCATGCCGGCACCGTCGGATCGTGGCCCAAACTTGCGACCTGGGTGCCGGAAGCTTCCGTTACCAGCGCCATCGCTTCGGCGGCGTCGAACGGTTCGGGCGCGCGCAGTTGCGCGCGGGCGCGAGCGAAACGCTCCGCGGCAAGCCCGTCGAGCGGCGGCACGGCGTCGGCGACCTCCATCATCTCGGCGAGGTTGCCGCCGCAATGAAGCGCCACGTCGCAACCGGCATCGATCACGCCCCGGGCGCGTTCCGCGAACGAGCCGCCAAGCGCTTTCATGCCGAGATCGTCGCTCATCACCAAGCCCGTCAAGCCGATCCGATTCCGAATCACTTCGCCCATTATAACCGGCGAGACGCTCGCCGGTCGCCGGTCGTCGAAGGCGGGCATGAGGACATGCGCTGTCATGGCGAGGGGCGCGTAGCGGAGCGCGTGGAAGGGACGGAAATCGACCGCCTCGAGTTCCGAGGGGCCAGCATCGATGCAGGGCAGCGCGAGATGGCTGTCGGCGCCCGCCCGCCCATGACCCGGCACATGTTTGATGACAGGAAGCACTCCGCCCGAAAGACAGCCCTCCATCACGGCCCTCCCCAAGGCGATCACCGTTTCGGGGTCGGTTCCGTAGGCGCGGTCGCCGATGATTTCATGCGCGCCTTTTTGCGGCACGTCGAGGACGGGCATCGTGTTGACGGTGACGCCGAGATCGTAAAGCTCCTCGGCCGTCAGTCTCGCGCCGGCGAAAGCGGCCTGCGCGGCCATTGCGGGATCGATTCCGTACAAGCGCCCATAACAGGCCGCGGGCGGCATGTGCCAGCCAATGCGGCGGCTTCAGGCGCTCGACCCGGCCGCCTTCCTGATCGATGACAACGAGAACCTCGTCGCTTCCGACGGCGTCCTTGAAGTCCGCGATGAGCGTCCGGATCTGCGCCGGGTCGCCGCAATTGCGTCGAAACAGGATGAGGCCGCAAGGCCGGGTCGCGGCAAAGAATTGCCGCTCGGCATCGTCGAGCGCCAAGCCCGCACAGCCTGAGATGAAGGCTTTGAGGTCCACGACGCGGGTTAACGCCCGTCGCCGCTCGCGGTCAAGGCCGCTAAGGAGCGCCGAATGAAGCCGTTTATTGGGCCATCACCAGGCAATCGGCCAGCCCTTGCGATTTCAGCTGACTGCAGAGCTTGCTGGCGGCCGATCTTGTCTGTTATCGGGCCGATCCGCAGCCGGTACCATGTCCCCTTGGATCCAAGATCGGCCTTCTGCACGATGGGCCGGTAGTTGGCGAGCAAGGTCGGGTATTTCTGCTGCATATCGGCGAAGCTCGCCAGCGCCTCGGTCTGGTTCTTCTTCGAGCCGACTTGCACGACATACTTGACCGGTCCGGCAGACGCCTGCGGCGTTGCGGCGGCGGTCTGCTGCGCGGCAGGCTTCGGCGCAGGCTTAGGCTTGGGTTCGGGCGCAGGCGCTGCAGCCGGCTGCGGTGCAGCTTCGCGCCGGTTGCGGCTCGGCGACGGGAGGCGGCGAGACGGCCGCGAGCTGGGCCCCGGCGGGAGACAGCAGGCTCGGCCGGCGCAGCGCCCGCAGGGGCGCCCGGCAGCAGCGGCTCTCGACCGATCCGTCAGGACGCACCACCATCGTCTTTACCTTGCGCGGACCGCCGTCGGCCGACGGATCTTCGGCCGACGGCGACGGCCGTTGGCGCGGCGGCGGGCAGCGCTTGCGTCGTCGGCGGGACGGCATCGGTCGTGGCGACCGGCGTCGGCATGGCGGGAGCGGCACCAGGCATAGCCGGCACGGCCACATCTTCCTGCCGTGGCACAAGCTTCTCGGTTTCCGGTGCATCGCCGTTCTGCAAGCGGTCGTAAATCAGCTTATTCTTGTGCGGGAATTCCTTGCCGCCCGGCTGATCGGGCGCTTCCTTGACCGGACTGCTGTCGGCCTGGACCAAGGGCGGCGGCTCGCTGCCAAGGCCGCCCCCGCTTTGCTTGTAAGCAATGGCTAGCGCGCCGCCGAGAGCGATGGCGCCGAGAAGCGCGCTTCCCACCATGAAGGCGCTCCGGCTCTTGAACGAGAAACCGCTTTTGGCCGGCGTGCCGGGCGGAGGCATTTGGCCCCCGTCGAGGAAATCGGCATCGAGACGCTCGCTCTCATAGAAATTTTGCGTCGGGCGGCGCGCGGGTGCGGTCGAACCGAGCGCGATCTGCGGCGGCTGATCGTAGATTGCGTCGAAAGCCTGGAGCTGGCGCCGCGGATCGATCTTCGGCATAGCCTGGCCGTAATCCTGCGCGGCTTCGTCGGCGAAGAGTTCGAAGCCCTGATCGGCTTGTCCTCCCGGCGCGCCATAGGCGCCGGCGCCGTGGGGATCTTGATGAGGCGAGGGCTCGCCACCCGGAAACACCTGCTCGGGGAAACTCGCGTCCAAGCCCTGCTGCTGCTGCGCGAAGCCCTGGTCGGCGAAGCCAGGTTTGGCGAAATTCTGAGCGGCGAATTTCGGGTCGGCGAAATTCTGATCGTAGTTCGAGTCCTGGAAGCTCGCATCGGGGAAGCTTGCGTCAGGGAAGCTCGCGTCGGCAAAGCCTTGGTCTTGATAGGTCTGGCTCTGGAAGTCCTGCGCCTCGTCATAACCCGAAGCCGCATAGGGCTGGGGCTCGGCGCCGCGGAAGGGCGCCGGCTGAAATGGCTGATACGCCTGGCCGCCAAAGTCCGTGGCCTGATAATGGGACGCCGGGTCGTAGCCGGTCGCGACGCGCTGCGAACTCTGATAGTTCGGCGCGGCGCCGGGCTGAGGGCTCTGGTAGCTCGGAGCGGGCTCCGCGAACGCACCCGGATAGTTCAAGGGGGCCGGCGCCTGCTGGCTTGGGTAGCTCGGCCCAGAGGCATGCTGGCTCGAGTATTGCTGGGGCTGACCGTGCTGGGCCGGTTGAGCGGCGTAAGGCGAATAGGCGGAGGAGGGCTCGGGGATTTGCGGGCGCAGGTCGGCGCCGCGGGTGACGGGCGTGTAGGACGGCATCTGCGCAAAAACGGGGCTGCCCCCGCCAAACATCGGTCGCTGTCCGGCGGCCGGGTGTCCCGGCCTTCCCGCTCCTTGAGCCATTAACCTTACCTCGCTCGGCTGAGCATTGAGCGCATTGTTCCCCCACGTCTGCGCGCTGGGAGCGCCCATACCCTGCCTTTTGCTGAATTCCGATTGCGACCCGGGACCGGCCGTGCGGCCGAATCCGTCATCTTGCCTGGTCATGATATTCCCCTCGAACCATCCCCCCTGCCCCGGATTGGCTCAATGCAACTCGTGCATGGCATGAACGCCGAGGATCCCCAAACCCGACGCCAGGACGCGCCTCACGGACGCCACGAGGGCTACGCGGGCACGCGTTAACTCTCGGTCACTCTCGTAAATAAATCGTAATTGTGGCAAGTCTTTGCCTCGGTTCCACAGGGTGTGGAGGTCCCCGGCAAGCTCGTACAGGTAAAACCCGATGCGGTGCGGCTCATGGGCGATCGAGGCCGCCTCGACGAGCCGCGGGAATTGAGCGATGCGCCGGATGAGCGCCACCTCCCCCTCATCGGTCAAGAGATCGAGATCGCTCGTTGCCAACGCCCCCTCCGCAAGATCGAGATCCGGGAAGGCTTCCCGAACGTTACGCAGGACCGAACTCGCCCGTGCATGGGCGTACTGGACATAGAAGACCGGGTTGTCCCGCGACTGCTCGGTGACTTTGACGAAGTCGAAATCGA
The DNA here is from genome assembly GCA_963818165.1 of uncultured Alphaproteobacteria bacterium. GTDB lineage: Bacteria > Pseudomonadota > Alphaproteobacteria > Rhizobiales > Methyloligellaceae > Methyloceanibacter. Next base: position 18,439 of record CAWFRD010000023.1, on the reverse strand, counting down.
GCGGCGCGTCGTTCTTACGGTAGAGCATCATGAAGCGAACCGGGCCGGCGCCCACCTCGTCCACGAGCTCCCTCAGCGTGACAAACGTCCCGGCACGCTTGGACATCTTGACAGGCTCGCCCGCGCGAAACAAGCGCACAAGCTGACAAATCTTGATGTCGAGCTCGGCCTCGCCGTCGGTCAGCGCCGCGATAGCGGCCTTCATGCGCTTGATATGGCCGCTATGGTCTGCGCCGAACACGTCGATCATGGTCTTAAAGCCGCGTTGGAACTTGTCGCGGTGATAGGCGATGTCGCCGGCGAAATAGGCGTAGGTCCCATCGGATTTCACCAGCGGGCGGTCCATGTCGTCGCCGAAAGCGGTGGCGCGAAACAGCAATTGCTCGCGGTCCTCCCAATCCTCGTCGACCTTGCCCTTGGGCGGCGGCAGCCGCCCGCGATAGATCATTCCCTTGGTCTTGAGGTCGGCGATGGTTTCGGCGATCTCGTTGCGCGCTCCTTCCGTCAGCGATCGCTCGGAGAAGAACACGTCATAGTGGATGCCGAGCGCATCGAGATCGTCCTCGATCATGGCGAGCATGGCCCGAAGCGCGGCGGCACGTGCGATCGGCAGCCATTCGCTCTCCGGCATGGCGAGAAGCTCCTTGCCATGCTGAGCGGCGAGCCTCTCGCCGACGGGCTTGAGATAATCGCCGGGATAAAGCCCTTCGGGAATCTCGCCGACGTCTTCGCCGAGCGCTTCGCGATAGCGCAAATAGGCGGAGCGGGCGAGCGCATCGACCTGGGCGCCGAAGTCGTTGACATAGTATTCGCGGGTCACGGCAAAGCCGGTGAAGGCCAGAAGATTGGCGAGCGCATCGCCGAACACGGCGCCCCGGCAATGGCCCACATGCATGGGACCCGTCGGGTTGGCCGACACATACTCGACGTTCACGGCATTCCCCTTGCCGATGGCGCTCTGCCCATAGGCCGCGCCCTGCTCCAGCACCATGCGCAGCACGCTCGGCCAGAACGCAGAGGCAAGTGTCAGATTGATGAAGCCGGGCCCCGCGATCTCGACCGTGTCGATATGCCGGTCCGAGGCGAGCAGCGGCACGATGCGCTCGGCGAGCGCGCGGGGCGCGAGGCCCGCTTGCTTGGCCAGCACCATGGCGGCATTGGTGGCGAGATCGCCGTGCGAAGCGTCCTTCGGGGTCCCGAGCGTAATGCCCTCGATGCTCGCTTCGGCCGGGACGACGCCGTCATGCTTGAGCTGTTGAACGGCGGCGAGAACCCGGCCGTGGAACCCTGCAAAAACGTCCATGGAAGCTCCGGAGGATTACGGGGCGCGACTAACGCAAATCGGGGGTGGCGTCAAACAGGCGGCGATGCTCGGCCAAGGCGAAGCGATCGGTCATTCCGGCGATGAAGTCGGCAACGTGGCGGGCAAAGTCGCGCGTGCCGCGCGCGGGCGCTCCCTCGCGCCAGTCGGACGGAAGGGCTTCGGGCGCGGCGCTGTAGCGCTGGAACAAGTCGCGCACCACGCGTTCGGCATCGGCCATGACGCGGACGATGCGCTCATGCCGGTAGACGCGGGTGAAAAGAAACGCGCGCAAGACATCGAGGTCGCGGCGCATCGCTTCGGAAAAGGCGATGACGGCATGCGGCGCATGGCGGATATCGGCGGAGTTTCTCGGCCGAAGCGCCTGAAGCCGCCGCCCGCTCTGGGCAGTGGCGTCCTCGATCATCGCGCTGATCAGGCGGCGAACGGACTCGATAGAGGAGCCGCGTGCCGTCGATGCCGGGATAGGCTTCACGCGCTTCGGTGAGCGCGCGCGCCGCCATCGGCACTTCGGCTAGTTCGGCGAAGGTGAAAAATCCGGCGCGGTAGCCGTCGTCGATATCGTGATTGTTGTAGGCGATGTCGTCGGCGAGAGAAGCGGCCTGCGCCTCGACCGAGGCGAAGGTCGCAAGTTCGAGGTCTTGCCGCGCGCAGTATTCGCGGATCGGCTCCGGCACCGGGCGGGGCTCAAGCGCATGCGGCCCCATCAGTGGCCCGTTATGCTTGACCAGGCCTTCGAGCGTCTCCCAGGTAAAGTTGAGGCCGTCGAAGCGCGCATATTTCTTTTCGAGTAACGTGACCACCCGAAGCGACTGGGCGTTGTGGTCGAAACCGCCCGCGCCTTCCATCGCGGCATCGAGCGCGCGTTCGCCGGCATGGCCGAAGGGCGGGTGGCCGAGATCGTGGGCGAGCGCAAGCGCCTCGGTCAGATCCTCGTCGGCGCGCAGGTTGCGGGCAAGCGCGCGGGCGATCTGCGCCACTTCGAGCGTGTGGGTGAGGCGCGAACGGTAGTGATCGCCTTCGTGATAGACGAAGACCTGGGTCTTGTAGTTGAGCCTGCGGAAGGCCGTCGTGTGCAAGATGCGGTCGCGATCGCGCGCATAAGGGGAGCGTGTGGGACAAGGCGGTTCGGGCATGAGCCGCCCGCGGCTTTTGCCCGGATCGACGGCGTAAGGGGCAAGTCCGCGCGGGCCTCCCGCCCCGCCATCCCCTGACGGCGCCGGAAAAGCCTGGTCGGCCTTACGTTTGTGGTCGATTGACAAGCGCCTTTGCCACCCTATGTTCGGTGAGAGATGGCTACACCCAAGATGAGCGAAGCGTCCATCACCATCAGCGAGCGCGCCGCGAACCGCATCGCCGAGCTCCTCAAGAGCGAGGCGGCGCCGTCGCTGTTTCGCGTGAGCGTCGAGGGTGGCGGCTGCTCCGGGTTCCAATATCGCTTCGACCTCGTGCGGGAGCCCGCGCCCGACGATCTCCTGATCGAGCGGAACGGCGCGCGCGTCGTGGTAGATCCCGTCTCGCTCGGCTTCATGCAGGGCGCCGAGCTCGATTTCGTCGACGATCTGATCGGCGCCCAGTTCAAGCTCAACAACCCGAACGTCACCGCCGCGTGCGGTTGCGGGACGAGCTTCTCGATCTAGTTCCGCAAAGCCCGCTTCGCGCGAAGCGCCATCCCTAAGCTCGCATTTGCCGCCCGGGAGCGCTTGGGTTACTGGATTGCCCGGCCGAACCGGCCAATGCGATTGAGACCATGAAGATCGCCTCCTGGAACATCAACGGCATCAAGGCGCGCATCGAGGCGGCCACGACCTGGCTGAAGGGAGCCTCCCCCGACATCGCCTGCTTCCAGGAGATCAAATGCGTCGACGAGGCGTTCCCCAAGGAGCCGTTCGAGGACCTCGGCTATAACGTCGCGGTGCACGGGCAGAAGGGCTTCAACGGGGTAGCGCTTCTGTCGAAGCTCCCTTTCGATGAGGTTCACCCGCGGCTCGCCGGCGATCCCGACGACGTGCAGGCACGCTATCTCGAAGCAGTGATCTCGGTCCCGTCAGGCGCGCTCCGCCTCATCAATATCTACCTTCCGAACGGCAATCCATTCGGCACCGAGAAGTTCGCCTACAAGCTCGCCTGGATGACCCGGCTCAGAGAGCGCGTCAAAGTGCTGCTTGCCAACGAAGAGAGGATGGTCATTGCCGGCGACTTCAACGTGATCCCGGCGCCGGAGGACGTTTACAATCCGAGTGTGTGGATGGACGACGCCCTGTTCCGCCCCGAGACACGCGCGCATTTCCAGGCGCTGCTCAATCTCGGGCTGACGGACGCCTTCCGCGCCTGCCATGACGAGCCGCATCGTTACACGTTCTGGGACTACCAGGCGGGCGCCTTCCAGAAGAACCAGGGCTTGCGCATCGACCATTTGCTCCTGTCGCCGCAAGCCGCCGACCGGCTCCAGGCATGCGAGATCGATGCTTCCCCCAGGAGCTGGCAGAAGCCCTCGGACCACGTCCCAATCGTGGTTGAACTCGCGCTCTAGGTGCAGGCGCCCTAAGGTTTGAAGTCACCTTTGCACGGGAGTGCCGCCGAAGCCAACGGAGAGCCCGATCGTCGCAGGCGGCGGAGCGCCCGTGCCCAAGCCCGTGTTGGAACCCGGCGCTTCAGGCTGCTTGGCCGCCTCTTGCGCCGGCAAAGCACGGACTTCGGAGGACTTGGCCTCGGTTGCGGGCAGAACCGCCGCCGCTTTGACGCCGCCGAGTGCCGGCAGGAGCGCCTCGGCATCCTTGCGGACCGCCTTGTCCGACTTGGACAGCACTTCCTCGTAGAGCGCGCCGATCCATTGCGCCTCTTTGCCGTCGGCCTTGGCGTTCTCCTGCGCGAGGATAATCAAAGCGAGACCGCGCGCCCGCCTCTCGCGAACCTCCTCGCCGCGCCAGAGAATCTCGCCAAGTGTCGCCTGCGAGGCGGCGTGCTGCTTCTTGGCGGCGATCGCCAGCCAATTGACGGCAAGTCCGACACTCTTCTCGACGCCCGTCCCGTTCATGTAGAGGCGCGCGAGCTGGTACTGCGCTTCGGCGTTGCCGAAATAGCTCGCGGCGTGACGGAACAAATCCGCGGCATAGTCGGGGTTGGCCACAAGCGGCCTTTCCGGAATCCCGTCGAGATAATACTGACCGAGCGCAACGAAAGCCTCGGCGGCATATTTCGCGATCGGGCTCGACGGGCTGATGTCGGCCTGTTGATCGGCGATCTGCTCGAAATAGGCGAAGGCCTTGGCGTCGTCCTTCGGGACGTCGCGGCCCAAGGCATAAGCGCGCGCAAGTTTGACCTGTGCGCCCAGGACTCCGCGCTTCGCCGCATATTCGAGGGCGGGCACTGCGGCCACCCCGCGTCCCGCCTTGAGGGCTTTCACCCCGTGGCGATAAGCCTCGGTCGCCGACGGGTAAGCCGGCTGATCGTCGGCCGCGAACGCAATCGAGCCAGTCGTTACGAGTGCGGCGAATGCGGCTGCCGCCAGCCTGTTACACATCACCATAGCACGCCACTTCCACGCTACCACCGGGATGGGTCACGGCACCCGTTCGCGCCGGGCCAACCTCATTCGCATATTTCCACAAGGCGCCGCTTGTGAACGGCATCGGCGGCGCCTTCCACGTCTTGGCACGCTTCTTCAGCTCGCCCGCGTCGAGCTCGACATCGAGGGTGCCTTTCCCGGCGTCGAGCGCGATCATGTCTCCGTCGCGGATGAGCGCGATGGGGCCGCCGAGCGCGGCCTCGGGCCCGACATGACCGACGCAGAACCCGCGCGTGGCGCCGGAGAAACGGCCGTCGGTAATGAGCGCCACCTTGTCGCCCATGCCCTGGCCGTAAAGCGCCGCGGTGGTCGACAGCATCTCGCGCATGCCTGGGCCGCCTTTCGGGCCCTCGTAGCGGATGACGATGACGTCGCCTTCCTTGTAGCGCTTGGCGCTGACGGCGGCGAAGGCATCCTCCTCGCAATCGAAGCAGCGGGCCGGGCCGCGGAATTTCAGGCCCTTCATCCCGGCCACTTTGACGATCGCCCCGTCGGGCGCGAGCGAGCCCTTGAGGCCGACGACGCCGCCGGTCGACGAAATCGGATCGTTGGCCGGCCGCACCACGTCTTGATCGGGGTTCCACTTCACCTTGGCGAGGTTCTCCTTGAGGCTCCTTCCCGTCACGGTCATGACCTCGCCGTGCAGATAGCCATGATCGAGGAGGGTCTTGAGCAGGAGCGGGACCCCGCCAGCTTCGAACATGTCCTTGGCGACATAGCGGCCGGAAGGTTTCAAATCCGCGATATAAGGTGTCCGTTTCATGACTTCGGCCACGGCGAACAGGTCGAAGTCGATGCCGCATTCATGCGCGATCGCGGGGAGATGCAGCGCCGCGTTGGTCGAGCCGCCGGTCGCCGCGACGACCGCGGCCGCGTTCTCCAGCGCTTCGCGGGTGACGATATCGCGGGGCCTGATATTCAAGGCGATGAGGTCCATGACCTTCTCGCCCGCCGCCTGGCAGAACCGGTCCCGGATCTCGTAGGGCGCCGGCGCGCCTGCCGAATACGGCAAAGCGAGACCGATGGCCTCGGAGACGCAAGCCATGGTGTTGGCGGTAAACTGCGCCCCGCACGCCCCCGCGGACGGGCAGGCCACCTGCTCGAGCTCGTCGAGCTCCTCCGTGGACATCTTGCCGACGGAGTATTGGCCGACCGCCTCGAACAGGTCTTGCACGGTGACGGCGCGGCCTTTGAACGAGCCGGGAAGGATCGTGCCGCCATAGATGAAGATCGAAGGAACGTTCAGCCGGCACATCGCCATCATCATGCCGGGCAGTGATTTGTCGCAGCCCGCCATGCCGATGAGAGCATCGTAGCAATGGCCCCGCATGGTCAGTTCGACGCTGTCGGCGATGACCTCGCGCGACGGCAGCGAGGATTTCATGCCCTGATGGCCCATGGCGATGCCATCGGTCACGGTAATAGTGCAAAACTCGCGCGGCGTGCCGTTGGCGCCGACCACGCCCGCCTTGACCGCCTGCGCCTGGCGCATCAGCGAAATATTGCACGGGGCGGCTTCGTTCCAGCAGGTGGCGACGCCAACAAAGGGCTGGTGGATCTGCTCGCGCGTCAGCCCCATCGCGTAATAGTAGGAGCGATGGGGGGCGCGGGACGGCCCCTCGGTCACATGCCGGCTTGGCAAGCGCGATTTATCGAACGTCGTCGCGTCCATCTGCTAACGCCCGGGTGAGGTGCGAGGGGAGATATGTGGGTTCCGCCACGCTTCCCCAATGCCTCGGCTCGCGATTCTCCCGGCTCGTCCCCCAAATGAGCCATGGGAACCGCTTTGGCCGCTCCTCCTACAAATCTCGATGTGTCAAAGTTTTATGGCGCAAACGAGGCGGAAAAGCATCAGTCTGTTGTAATTTCGCTACAGTCCTCGACATTCGAGTTGATCTTGCTGGTCAAACCCAATGTCGCAAAAATGTCATGGACGCATTTGCAAGGCCAATGGGGGTTCAATGGCCAGATTGCAGACCGAGCCGCGCCTTGGCGCCGGCAGCCGCTCGCGCAAGGCGCAGTTCCCTTTCCCCGATCCCAAGTGGCCAGGCCCCTACCAACCGTTTGTCCGCGATCCAGGCCTGGTGGTGGCTCGGCATCCCGATCGCCGCCGCACTCTTTGTCGTCGGCAGCTACGGCATCGATGAGGAATGGAGCCGGCGGTGGGTGGCCGAGGAAGGGTACGGCATCCTTGAAATGTCTCAGTTTCTTCATTCCGCTTTTCGGCCTGCCGTCGCAGGCAGCTTCTTTTCGCCTTTCGTTCGACAACGTCCTCTGGTCTTCACGGTGGCAGTCATCGGTGCCTTGAGCTGCCTTTATATTGCGGGCGAAGAGATGAGCTGGGGCCAGCACATCTTCCATTGGAACACGCCCGAATATTGGGCGATGGTCAACCGCCAAGAGGAAACGAACCTCCACAACACCTACGCGATCTTCGAGAAGACCCCTCGTTCGATCCTCGAAGCGGCCATCTTCATCGGCGGTTTGCTGGTTCCGATTGCGGCGCTGTTCTGGCCGTGGCTCCGCGCGTGCCGCGCCTCGATATTTCTGCCCGCGGCGGCGCTCGTGCCGACTGCGCTCGGCGTGGTCATCTTCAAGCTGGTCGACCGGCTTCAGCAGGGCGGTGTTATGCCAACCCTCCTCTTCCGCCCGAGCGAGACCATCGAGACCTATCTCTACCTTTTCATCCTCGCCTATCTCATCGTCTTCGCACGCCGCATCAAGGAGCTCGAAGTGGCGGAAGGCGTTCTGCGGCAATAGCTCCGCTCGTTGCGAGAGGGGGCCCGGTTAGAGCGCGGCTTCGAGGCGTTTCAACGCCTGCTCGAGCTTCGCGGCCGTGGCCTCGGCTTCCGTCTTGCGCTCGCGCTGCTCTTCCACCACGTGCTCGGGCGCGCGCGAGACGAATTTCTCGTTCGAGAGCTTGGCGTCGAGCTGCTTGATCTCGGACCCGACCTTGTCGATCTCGCGCTTGAGCCGCTTCGACTCGGCGTCGATATCGATGATGCCGGCGAGCGGCAGCGCGAGCGTGGCCTCGTCGAGCACGATCTGAACGGCGCCGGCCGGCGGCTTGCCGAATTCGAACTTCTCGAGCCTCGCAAGGCGCAGCATCGTCTCCTCATGGCGCGCAACGCGGGCCTTGGTCTCCTCGCTCGCGCCGGCGATCACGAGCGGCACGTTGGCGCCGGCCGGGACATTCATCTCCGCGCGCACCGAGCGCACCTCCGAAATGAGACGGATCAACCAGCCGATTTCCGCATCCGCCTCGGCATCGGCAAGACCGCGCTGCTCGGGCCAGGGCGCGAGCATCAGAAGCGAGGGCCGCCCCTCTTCGGGCGCGCGCTTCGCCCACAGCTCCTCGGTGACGAAGGGCATGAAGGGATGGAGCAGGATCAGCGCCCGGTCGAGCACGAAGGCCGCCATCGCGCGCGTCTCGGCCGCTTCGGCATCGCCACCGGCAAGGATCGGCTTGGAAAGCTCCAGATACCAATCGCAATAGATATGCCAGATGAAATGATAGATCGCGCCCGCGGCGTCGTTGAAGCGGAAGGCCTGCACCGCTTCGGTCGCGGTGGCGAGCGTGCGCTCGCTCTCGCCAGCGATCCAGCGATTGAGCGTCACCTTGGCCGCGGCCGGATCGAAATCGGGGCGCGGCACGCAATTATTGATCTCGGCGAAGCGCGCGGCGTTCCACAGCTTGGTCGCGAAGTTGCGATAGCCTTCGACGCGGGCCGCGCTCAACTTGATGTCGCGCCCTTGCGCCGCCATGGCGGCAAGGGTGAAGCGAAGCGCGTCTGCGCCATAGGTCTCGATCAAGTCGAGGGGATCGATCACGTTCCCCTTCGACTTCGACATTTTCTGGCCCTTCTCGTCGCGGACGAGAGCGTGGATGTAAACGTCGCGGAACGGCGCCTCCTCCATCACATAGAGGCCCATCATCATCATGCGCGCGACCCAGAAGAAGATGATGTCGAAACCGGTAATCAGCACATCGGTCGGGTAGTAGCGCGCAAGTTCGGGCGTCTTGTCAGGCCAGCCGAGCGTCGAGAACGGCCACAGCGCCGACGAGAACCAGGTGTCGAGCACGTCCTCGTCGCGGGCGAGCGCGACGGCCTTGCCGTAATGCTCCTTGGCCTCAGCTTTCGCCCCCGCCTCGTCCTCGGCGACGAATGCCTTGCCGTCGGGTCCGTACCAGGCCGGGATCTGATGGCCCCACCACAGCTGGCGCGAAATGCACCAAGGCTGGATGTTCTCCATCCAGTGAAAATATGTGGTCTCCCAGTTCTTCGGCACGAACACGGTGCGGCCGCGCTTGACGGCTTCGATCGCGGGCTTCGCCAATGTCGCGGCATCGACATACCACTGGTCGGTCAGGCGCGGCTCGATCACGGCATTGGACCGGTCGCCATGCGGCACGGTGTGAATGTGCGGCTCGATCTTCTCGATCAGGCCTTGGGCTTCGAGGCGCTCGACGATCATCTTGCGCGCGGCGAAGCGGAAGACCCCGTGCAGTTCGAGAATGGTCGTTCTGAGTTCCGCGCTCGGTTCGACGCCTTGCGTGAACTCGGGATTGGGATCGAGCAGGAGCTTCGCCTCGGGGCTTAAGATATTGACCATGGGGAGGCCGTGGCGCCTGCCCACCTCGAAATCGTTGAAGTCGTGGGCGGGCGTGATCTTGACGGCGCCCGAGCCCTTCTCGGGATCGGAATATTCGTCGGCGACGATGGGGATGCGGCGGCCGACGAGCGGCAGGATCGCGTTCTTGCCGACGAGGGATTTGTAGCGCTCGTCGTCGGGATGGACGGCGACCGCGGTGTCGCCGAGCATCGTCTCGGGCCGCGTGGTGGCGACGACGATGTAGGTCGCAGGGTCGCCGGGATCGAAAGACGTCCCCTCGATCGGATAGCGCAGGTGCCAGAGATGGCCCTTGGTCTCGATCTGCTCGACCTCGAGATCGGAAATCGCGGTGAGCAGCTCGGGATCCCAGTTGACCAGGCGCTTGTCCTTGTAGATGAGCCCGGCCCGATAGAGATCGACGAAGACCTTGCGCACGGCGCGCGAGAGCCCGTCGTCCATGGTGAATCGGAGCCGCGTCCAGTCGCAGGAGCAGCCGAGCCGCTTGAGCTGGCCGACAATGGTGTTGCCCGACTCTTCTTTCCATTGCCACACGCGGCGGATGAACGCCTCGCGGCCCATGGCGCGGCGCCCCGGCTCCTGCCGTTCCATCAGCTGGCGCTCGACCACCATCTGGGTGGCGATACCGGCGTGATCGGTGCCGGGCTGCCACAGCACGTCGCGTCCGCGCATACGCTCGAACCGCACCAGCACATCTTGCAGAGTGTTGTTGAGGGCATGCCCCATATGGAGCGAGCCGGTGACGTTCGGCGGCGGAATGACGATGGCGAAGGGCTTGGCCTCGGCGCGTTCGGGACGCCCCGCGGCGAAGGCGCGCGCGCCCTCCCAGGCACTGTAGATCTCGCCTTCGATTTTCTGCGGCTGATAGGTCTTGTCGAGCATGGAAGGCGGAGCCTGACGTAAGGGTCGCTTGGCCCCGCGTCCTACGCGCTTGCCTTTCGCACTGTCAACTCGGGATGGCTCTCTAGTCGCCTTGCCGATACTGGCCGCGATCCCCGAGTTCCTCTTTCAGCGCCGCGGTCAGGACCCGCGACATGTTCTCGTCGAGCCACTGCTTTAGCATCGGGCGGAGCATGTCCTTGACGCTGTCCTCGAGGGTCTTTTGCGAAGCCGCGAGAGGCGGCGCGCCGTGCGAACCGCCGTTCTTTCTCGCGGCGGGACGCTCGGACTCGAAAAACGGCGCCGGCGCGGGTTCCCAGGGGAGCGGTTCGCTCGGCGGGGCAACGCTCTCTTCGGGCGCGCCCTCAACCGGGGTCTCTTCCGGGACCGGCTCTTCCACGACGGTCTCGGCCGCGAACTCGGCCACGACCAGCTCGGGCTCCGGCTCCGGTTCAAAGAAAGGCTCGGGCTCAGGCTCAGGAACGGGCTCGGGCTCCGGCTCAAGGAAAGGCTCGGGCTCGGCGCGAAATTCGGGCACCGGCTCGAAGGCCTGCGGCTCGGCTTGAGGCTCGGGCCGAGGCATGAATTCCGCGACGGAAGTCGGCAACTGACCGGCCCGCAACGCGGCGATCGCGCGTTCGAGCGCCGATGCCGCTTCCTCGCTCGCCGAGAGCGGCACTGCGGGAGCGGCGACCTCAGGTTCCGGTGGCGCTTCGGCAGCGACGGCCTCGACGCGCGGCGGCTCCGGCAAATCGACCATAGCCGCGTCCTCGAGGAAGACTTCCTCGAGGAGAACCTCTTCGACGATCTCAACCCCGCCGAGCTCGGCCGTCAGGTCGAGAATATCCTCCTCATCCTCGACTTTCGGCGCGCTCTCGCTCAGTACGCGCGCGATGTCGCTGATGATCTTGTCGTCGGCCTCCCCCTCTGCAGCCTCGACAACCTCGTCTTCCTGCTGCCGGGCAGAGTCGGGACGCGGACGTGCCGCGTTAGTCTCGTCGTCCGAGATAATTCGACGGATGGAGGCGAGAATCTCCTCCATTGTCGGCTCAGGAGCCCGCTCAGTGCTGCTCATGACTTGATCCCTTACCGCCATATCAAACTCCCCGCATCGCCCGGCGGTCAAAACACCAGGTCGCCTGTTTATCTAGCTTAACACACCGTTAATCCCCAAGTCCCGATTTCGTTGGCCGAAACGCGACCTTAGTTAACTCCTGAGCGGCTCATTTCGTTCATTCGTCGGGGGCGGGCGGAGGCGGCGGCCTCAAGCCAAATAGTTTGTTCTTAACGATGTCATAGTGCTCGATCGGATCGTAATAAGGCACTGGCAAACCGAGCGTTTGTGCATCCATCCGTCCGACCGCGGTGTACAAGGAATATTCGGCGACCACGCGATCCCTGAGCGCGGTCACGAGGCCGATCTGCGAGTTCAAGAGTTCCCGCTGGGCATCGAGCACGTCGAGCGTCGTGCGCTGCCCCACTTTCTCCTCCTCGCGCACGCCGGTGAGCGCGATCTTGTTGGCGGCGACGGCCGCCTCGGCTGAACTGATGGCGGGGCCGGAGGACTGCAAGATGCCCCAATTCGCGATCACGTCGGCATGGACTTCTGAGCCGCGCGTCTTCGACTTCTTTCTTGAGTTGGTTGTTGGTCTCCTTCGCCTGCCGCACGCGGGCCGAAACACCGCCACCCTGATAGAGCGGCACGTTCAGGCGCCCAAGCACTGTAGTAGTGTCCTCCTCCTTGAGCTCGGCGTCGCCAGGCTCGTCGGGAGTATTTAGAAATCCGCCCCGCTCCTGATATTGCGCCTCGAGCGTGACCACGGGCAGGAGCTCGCCCATGATCTGCTGCACGGCGTAGAGCGAAGCCTCTTCGGTGTAGACGGTGAAGAGAATGAGAGGGTTCTCGCCGTCGCCGAGAGTCATCGCTTCATTGAGAGTTCGAGGCAATAGATGGCGGATCGAGGCGGGCGTGACCAAATTGCCGGGCGGATGGCCGATGATCTGCTCGTAAGCCGCGCGGCTTGTCTTGAGATTGGCCTGGGCGGCGGCGAGCGTGGCGAGCGCCTCCGAGCGGCGGGCTTCTGCCTGCGCCACATCGGTGCGCGTCACCTCACCCACATCGAATCGGTCCTTGGTCGCCTTGAGTTGCTCGGTCAGCACGGTGACGTCGTTCTCGCGCAGGCGGACGATCGGCCGCATCCCGCACGACATTGACGTAGGCCGTCGCGGCATCGAGGAGGACCGTCTGCTCGACGGTGCGAAGCGCTTCGCGCGCCGCTTGCACCGTGGACTTCGCCTGCCTGATCGCGTTGAGATTCCGAAAGCCCTGGAACAGCGGCTGGATCAGTTGCACCGACAACCGCGCGGGTAACTGGTGCCCCTTTGGGAATGCTGTAAAGGGATCGCCCTGATGGGGCTGATGCGGGTGGGGCGACGCCGGCTGCGACAGCCGCGGGGCTTGCATTCTTGATCTCATTGTCTGTGTGCTGGAAGGCCGTGTCGCCGGTCGCCGAGACGAACGGGCGCAGGCCCGACTTCGCAAGCGCGACTTGCTCGTCGGTCGGCTCGCAGTCTCGCGCCGTTCAGCATTCGAGCACGGGATTGATCAGATAGGCGTCAGCCAAAGCTTCTTCGATCGTCTCGGCGCGAGCCGGACGGCCGAAGATGCTAAGGACGAGGAACGCGAATACGAGGAGACCCCCGCCACATCGCAATAGCGATTTTGCTGCGCAGGACGACATGTCGTGCCTGCTCGCGACGCCTTGCACCCGTTTTTCTCCCGCAGTCCCGAAGTCCCCCGGACCCCCTACTGCGATCAAAGCTTAGAGCACCATCGTCGGGATGCGATACCCACGAAACGTCGGTTTACATGGGATTTTAACAAAAAGACGGACGACTGTGGGATTGGCGCAACAGTGCCGCGGAGCGCCGCCGGAAACCTCAAAAACTGAAACTTGGCGCGGGGAAAAAGCCCGGGAGCGGCGGTGCGCCAGCGTCAAAATGTGGCAAGCCGCTCACCTCGCCCTCCGCTTTCACGAAGAGGGTGGCCTTTCCTTGGGCTCCAGGGCCCAGGCGGGAGAGAATCGCGGCGAGCCTGCCGCCTTCCTTCAGTTGGCCGAACAAGGAATTGGGCGGCACAGGCACGCTGCCGTTCAAGAGGATCACATCGTAGGGACCCGTTTCGGGGCACCCGCGCGCGAGGTCGCCTTCGATAATTTCCGTGTTGGCAAGCCCAAGCGCGCGCAAATTGGCGCGCGCAGCTTCGGCAAGCTCGGGCTCGGGCTCAACTCCGACCACCTGCTGCCCGAGCCAGGCGAGGATGGCGGTGGAATAGCCCGTGACGCAGCCGACATCGAGAGCCGTGTCGTCGGGTTCGACAGCGGCGAGCTGGACGAGCCGGGCCAAGACCATGGGAGCGAGGAGGACGCGCGGCGGCGCAGCATCGATCGCGGGAAAGACTTCGATCCCCTCATCAATATAGGCGAACGGGCGGAAGCGCTCCGGCACGAAGCGCTCGCGCGGAAGCGCACCCATGGCGGCGAGAAGGCGCGTGTCCGTCACCTCGTTCGGCCTGAGCTGGGTCTCGACCATGGTGAGACGCCGGCGCGCAAAATCGATCATGGTGCCCTGCCCCAGGTGGTTTAGGTCCGCGCGCCCGCGATCCGAATGAGCGCCCTCAAGGCGTCTTTAGCATCCGCGAAGGCCCCGCCGAAAGCCTCGCTTAACGGGACGATGGCGTATTGACACGGGAGGGGGATCATCACTTAGTTACGCGACATCCCTCCACAAATCGGCCACGTGGCGGAGTGGTTACGCAGCGGACTGCAAATCCGTGCACCCCGGTTCGATTCCGGGCGTGGCCTCCACTACTTAGCTGATTCGGAGACTGTCGGTTTGCAGTCGGTTTGCGAAATCTGTTCACCTTCTGAGCCTCTCTAGTTTCTCCAAAGCCGCATGATCGTAGGGTGTCCGTCCTTGCCAAATATCGGTCAAGGATCGTCTGAACTTCGCGCAGCGACCATCCGGTGTAAGTTGCAATTTCCTGCGGTGTGCATCCAGCCTCCGAAAGGCGGGTGACGGCCGTTCCGCGCAAGTCATGAAGGGTCCGGCCAACGCCGCCAGCCTTGTCTGTGATAGCGCCCCAAGCACGGGCGGGGGGTTTCACGGGCGAAACGTTATCAGTGTGACCTCCCACGATGATGTGTTTCTTTTGCGCTCGTTCGCTGCCAGCCTTTGAAGCATCTCCCTGACCGGGACGCTTCATCGATGCGGTCAGCACCGCTCACGGCCTTGTCGTAATACTCATCGATGATCGTGAACCGGAATATGATCTTTATCTCTCTCCCGCCTGACACCTAAGGAAGCCATTTTAGATGTGCTAAGTCATTGATATTTTAGGGGCTTATAGAACTGACTTGTCCGTTATTGCCCGTTAGAAACCGGCCTCACGCGGCATGCTGAACATGTCCGCTTTCGGAGGCAAAGCGGACATCGGTCCGCTAAAACTGATGTCCGCTAATTACCCAAAGCGGACCTCCTTGAGGTATTAACGTTTGCGGATTTTAACTGGAATTTATTTCGCGGCCGGCACATGGCTGCGAGCGGCGTGGTGCCAGCCCTAATTTATAAACAAAGGTTGGCGTCTTTCTCGGTCAGGCCGACTCTAAGTCGCATAGCAACCTGCTTTGATGGCAGATGCTCAGGTGACAGGGCTCGTCTTATTAAGGAGAGGGTCTTGGCTGGGGAAGTAGAGCTAGCATGGGATCTAAGACGTTCTCATTCAGTCCCACCAGCCCTGACTGATTTTGATAAAGTTCCTCGCTATACGGCTTTCCGTCCATATCCGGTTTGCCGGCACCCTGAACAATCGCTTCAAGGGTCAATTGCCCGCTTACGACCCTGAAAATTCCGCCGCCTGAGCCACCTTCACCTCCGGAGAAGTCAGAAAAGTATGCTAACGGACCATCCGGGCCAGCGGGAAAAACACGGCGGATTGTCCCGATTTGGCTAACGGGTTCTCGGCCGCTCCACTGGCTGAGCATGCCATCTTGCTTCGCCGTCGCTTGAAAAACACGATCACCTTCTTGCAGCATCGCTCCTTTTTCAGGGATAGCCAAAGGCTGGCAACCTTCGACAGGATGGGCAAGTCTGACTGCGGTCAGGTCTTGCCGTTTTAATTCCGGTGTTTTGGACATAGAAGTTGCTATGGGCGGAAGTTGGGACGGATCATCAATAATGATCGCAATTTCATCGTTGGGATTTTTCCAGTTATGAAAGCGACACTTATCAATCGGCAATAGCTGCCCCGTGCCCAGATCCTGAAACGCATGTTTGACCGTAACCAGGATGTTGGGCTGAAGCGCTATGCTGCCGCTGCCCTGATAGGTATTAATCCGCTTTCCGTCTGCCGAGGGAACCCTGCAGACTACAGGGCCCGTACACGCGATCAGTTGAGTTAGATGGGACGGCGTTACGCCAAACTCCTTTCGCAGGGTATCCGCCAGCTCAGAAAGGTCGTGGCGGTTATCATATTTTTTGAGCTCTTCCTTGTTGTTCGGATCGACCATGACCCCTTCCGGCGTGATGATGCTCGCCTGCTGCAATAGCTCAGGGGAGACGGCAATGGGCTCGGCATGGGTCAGAGGAACGACGTCAATAGTCGCAGATCCGACCAACGCCGCAATGGCCAGAGTTCTTCCGATCATTTTACGAGAGCGCGTCATTGGTGTGCATTGAGCACCGCGTCCAGAAAGTCGCCCTGAAATGGTGACGAGGATGCCGTCGCCTTGTACTGCAACGCGGACGGTCATCGTTATCCGACATCCCCCTATACTAGCGAAAAAAGGGCCGGCGCGAGGCCGGCCCCAAATTGATCTCCTAGCCTTTGCACTCTGCCATGTCGGCCATGGCCTTCTCTGCGGCCTCCTTAAAATCATACTCGCCCATCATTTTCATGCCCGGGGCCATCTCGGTCACGACCGAGCATTTTTTGGTAGTGGTGTCGAGGCCCACGAAGTACTTCCCGCCCCCAGTCTCCACGGCTAAAGCGGGTGCGGCGAGCGCGCCGATCAGAACGGCTGCGACTAGATATTTCTTCATTTTTGTCTCCTTGGGTGAACTTGCCGGAACGGCAACCCAAGGAAAAAGCACATTCTTTGGTGACCCAACAAATCAAATATCCGTAAACAGGGTTAACGCCGCGTCATTTCATCCACCGCCTTCACCCTGCCAGCGATACTTGCAGCCAGCGAGACACGCCCTCAATACATTCTGACCGAGGCATGCATCGGCTACCGGCTCCGCGCGCCCGATCGATGCCTCGTGCTTGTATGTCCGCTATTGGCACTTAGCTGACATCGCTTTCCCCGCTCTACATGTCCGTTCTTAGGCGTAAAGCAGACATCCCTGATGCAGCTGCGCCTATGTCCGCTAATGACCCAAAGCGGACGTTTTTTGGCGAGCTAATCCCATAGCGCGCTGCTTTTCTCCGCGGCGACTTCCTCGCACCGTCAAAGACGTGCGCTTGCACTACGCACAGGACGAGCTCGCGCGATACCTCTCCGGCGGCATAGTACCGACCGACTCTCTATGCGGCGGAGCGAACGTACTAGAAGCTTGTGAGCGATCTCCAGCAAGCCCAGAGCGACGTGGACCTCTTACGCCTGTTGCTGCGTCGCTCGCTGTGCGGTGCGATCAGAGACTTGTAGGGGGTACGATGAGCCCGATCACCGCTTCGCTTTTGGCTTACGCCGCGATCGCTTTCTTGGCGGTGCTGCACGCCGTCTACAGTTAGGGTGATGATCACGTCCCCCCCGCGCTTCGCGTACAACTCTGCTCTTCAGGCGCTGCCGCGAATGTCTGAGCCCCTTCCCGTAGTCCGGCGCAAACACCCGCTGCACAGCGTCGCGCCGACCTCCGCGCGACCCCTGCGACGCTCACCGGCGTCAGCGGATGGCCAACTCGGCCTCGGCACTAGAAACGAGCCCATACATGCCGGGAATCGAGAGTTGCTCGCCGAGCTCAAGGCAAGACGCGCCACCGATCGCGACCAGTACGATAACCCCTATGCGCTTCAACATAGTCATCGAGCTGCTTTTTTCGCGAATATGCCGGGTAAGTCATCAAAGTCTGGAACATCGCCGGGCTTGAGTTCCTCGCACCCTGCGGAACCTCCAAGCTGAAACTGTCGGACGCAACTTCATCGCCAGTTTTCCAGTCCCGGACCTCGACGGTGTATTGCGGTGACCCCTTAATCTTGGTGCTGGTGATCACATAGCGGCAGGGGTAAGGGCGATCTCCCTGGGCGATCCAAATCTGCGAATCCACTTCTTCCGTTCTGAAACAAGGTGGTCGCACTCAACCCCGCGGATCACGCCGCTTCCAAGGTCCTTCGCCTCCACGACCAAGGGCATGAGCTCCTTATAAGGATCCGCCATCAGCAAATCCGCGGCCGGCACGGCCCTTTTGTACTTGTCCCGTAACACGTCGACCAGTTGATCGATGGTGCCGGGCTCTTCGGCTTTCGCGAACATGTTGCCGTTCTTGCCGAGCACTGTCAGCGTCTTGCCGTCAAAAACCATCTCAACATCGGCAAATCCACCGGTCCGCGTTGCATGAAGCTTGTCAGGCCGTTTGAGTGTCAGTGTGCCTGAACTTGCCAACCCCAACTTCTGGTCCTGATCGGTGACAACCTCAAGAGTTGAGTCCATAGCGAACGATATTGCCTGCTGCGCTGCGAGGTAATCCGACATGGCCTTAAACAAAGTCTTGGCTTGCGCGTCATCGGCACGAGCGGTCGAGATGTTTGGCATGGCTGTATCGCCACCAAGCAAGAATGAATATCCACCTCTTTGCACTTCTCATAAACTTCCTACCTGCGCGTCCATGGATTCCTCCACTGTTGCTTGACCGCTTCGCTACTCTAAGGTCCAGACCGGGCGGAAAAAAGTCCACATTGCGATATTCCGCTCTCAAGATCCCGGATTATCCGGGTAAGTCCTCGTCGGTCAGTCTATCAAGCCGCCGATCAGCGGATTCCG
>CAWFRD010000022.1:0-39217 GCA_963818165.1 uncultured Alphaproteobacteria bacterium | reverse complement strand
TTCGGTGTGGTACCCGAACTGCCGGTGTCTGCTCGTCGATTCGGCCAATCCATGGTTGGCGTGTCGGGTTGCTGGCCGGGAGGCAAGGCCTGTGGCGTGGGTTCACCTGCGGGGCCAAGCGATCGCACAAATGGTGGATTGCCCTTAAGTCCTCCTCCGACATCGCGTTACCAATATCGGCCGGTCGCTGTCCGGAGTAAAAGGCATTCCAGGTTCTACGGTTACCGCTCACCCTTGAAAGGGACCGAGCCCCACCCAAATTCATAGTATCGACAGCCCCTTATGGGCCATCGGCAAAGTCCAAGGGCGCCAGCTCTTTGGGCGCCCTTCGTAACCATGTGACTCGCTGGAGGATGTGGTTATGAGGACCTTGGATTCAACCGCATTTTTGGCGATCAGAGGATGCCTCGCAGACCGATTGTTAGATCGAGGTCTGGAAGGCTTTGACCACCCCTCGCTCGCCTAGATCCTCCGCGAGAAAGCATGCCTGACTGAGGAGAAAGGAGATGGCTGACAGCATTAGGACGCGTGAAGCCAGAGAAACTGCGATTGACCTCGTGAACGCCGTACTTGGCGTTTGCCTGGCGCTCGCCCCGTGGGCGCTTGGCTTCACGGGTGAGGTGGCGGCGACTTGGAATGCCTTGATCATCGGCGCAGCAATCGCCCTCGTTGCACTCGGCGCTCTCTTTGCCTTTAGAGAGTGGGAGGAGTGGTAAACCTCGCACTCGGCGTTTGGGCGATCCTTGCGCCATGGTTGCTCGGCTTCGCCACAGTGGCGGCTGCCATGTATGCACACGTGATTATTGGCCTAATAGTCGGTGTGCTGGCGGCTATAGATCTGTGGATGATTGCCACCGCCCCTCTCGAGAGCGTAACGAGGACATAGCTGGAGCCGCACCGAACGCTCGCCGGGGCTCCTAGCCACAGGTGCAGCCGCGCCGGATCGTGGCTCGGTATGCGCGGCGGGAGTGTGCTGACATTCTGCAGGTGGAGCGGCAGTTCGATTGTCTTGACGAACCGAGACCGCTCAAGATTGTCGTGCCGATCCTGATGCCAGGCACGTTCTCGAAGACATCGGCGCCGACGACGTGCCCTTGGTGGGCGGTAAGAATGCCTCCCTTGGCGACTGCCGCCTTGGATGCCCTAATTCGAGCGACCGGCATCTGAGCATCATTTGCGCTACGATTGCCTTGGTCTCGGTTGTAGCCACAAGGAGCTAGGACATGCAAAAAGACCCTGTCTCAATCACGTTCCCCAGTATTCTCACGCCACATTGACAAATCAGATGAGTAGGATTTGAGGTGGAATCATGCGAGACCGCTCAAGCTTCAGATTGTGGAAAGAGCGCGAGCCCTTATCGAGGACGAGCAGCACTGGTGCCGTAATGAGCTGGCGAGGGATGCAAATCGCCGTTCAGTGGATCCAACAGATCCAAGGGCGGTAAGGCGCTGTGGTCTGGGCGCCCTAATAGCGGCAGCCTATCAAATCACCAACGATCACCGTCGGGCCCACGATCTAGCGATCGCGGCGCTGCGGCCACTCCACGGCAGCACTACCCTCGTCAAGATCAACGACATAAGAGGTCATTCGGCCGTGCTCGCCCTCTTTGATGATGTTACCGCGGCCTAGGCGAACCCACCTGCGCTTCTAAGGTTTAGGCTCTAAGGGGATGACGGCGAAAGGGTGCGAGGAGAGCTCAACCCTTGATGCAGATGAGTGGCGCGAGCCGGCCACGCGCCGGGCAAGGCCCGCCTGCTCAGCCGCCAACGACGACAGCGCCGACATCTTTATAGGCGCCGGGGGCTTCCTCCGCGACGCCGCGCGCTGAAGGGCATCGGATCAGGATTCCTCTCTCCGCGAGATCGTCGACGATTTGCGGCCGCTCCACCTCCGGAGTGCTGCATGGCGCGACATCGCGCGACCCGCACCGTGGCAGGCCGAGGCAAAGGCCTTTTTCTCATTGGTCGCGACACCGGCCAACACATACGACCCGTCCCATGCTGCCGCCTATGAGGACGGGCTGTCCCGTCTTGCGCAGAGCCTCCGGCAGATCGGGATGACCTGGGCCGAAAGCCCGCGTCGCGCCTTTGCGATGCACGAACAGCTCGCGGCGCGCCGTCGACCTCATGCGTCTCGACCTTGCACGTATTGTGCGATACGTCGAATAGCAAATTGAGATCGGCTTCGGGAAAAAAATGCGCCGAACACGCGCCGCGCGTAGTGCCCGATGATCTCTCGGTTGGCGAGCGCGCAATTGATGGCTGCGCGCATCGCACCGAGATAGCGCTGCCCGACTTCCGACTTGATCGGGGCGCAGGCCAGTTCGCGATCAGGGAGCGCGATGCCCGCCTCGCCGCGGCCGTCGCCATCTGTCGCGAGATATTCGGTGCCGATCTGGTGGCCGAGCCCGCGCGAGCCGCAATGGATGGTCACCACGACCTCCTCCTGCTTAAGGTCGAAATCTTGGCGGCCTCCAGGTCGAAGATCTCGGTGACCGCTTGCACCTCGAGGTAGTGATTGCCGGAGCCGAGCGTCCCCATCTCGCGCCGTTGGCGCTCCTTAGCCCGATCGGAGACGTGTCGGGCTCGGCGCCCCCCATCTGCCCGCTCCTCGATGCGCTCCAGATCGCGGGTCTTGCCCCAGCCGCGCTCGATAGCCCATCGCGCGCCCCCTTTGGAGCATCGCGTCCATTTCGACGGGTCGAGCGTGATGGCGCCTTTGCTGCCGAGGCCCGCGGGAATTTGCCGGAAAAGGGATTCGGCGAGCTCTTTCTGCACGGGCTCGATGTCCGAGACCTTGAGACCGGAGAGCATCGTGCGCACGCCGCATGAGACGTCAAAACCGACGCCGCCGGCGGAGACGACGCCGCCCTCATCCGCGTCGAAAGCGGCCACGCCGCCAATCGGGAAGCCGTAGCCCCAATGGGCGTCTGGCATCACGTAGCACGCCTTGACGATGCCCGGCAGCTTCGGCGACGTTGCCCGTTGCTCGTACACCTTGTCGTCCATGTCGCGGATGAGAGCTCTCATCGGCATAGATGATTCCCGGTACGCGCATGGCGCCGCGTCGGCTCGATCTGCCATGTCGTCTGATCGATACGGCGTGAAACGTGCCGGATCCATGGCGCCCCTTGCGTCAAACGTCGATCATGCAGGCCGCTGACCAGAGTCCGTCAGTCTCTTGCGCGACGCGCAGCGCCGTATAGGTCGCGCCCTTTGGCTCGCAGGCAGGCAAGTGTTTCGCCTGATCGATCGGCTCACCCCACATCGTGCCCTGAAGCCGCGTGCCGGTGATTGCACCTCGAACCTGCCGAATAGCATGTTGCGCACCGCCATTTCATAGATGATCGCATTGAGCCATTCGACCAAGAGCAGCTCGATGTCGGGCGCCTTACATGCTACCTCGACCCGAGTCTGGGCTCGATCCCGCATCGGTCACAATGCCAGTGAGCGCGAGCGCCGCCTGCTCGAAGGCGACCTCGATACTCGGACCATAGCCGCGCAGACCAACATCTGCATCATGGGGAAACTGCTCCCATCCTCTGCCGATAGTCGGTTCTGAATGGGTTGGCGCTCACTGACGGCACATGGGTCCAGGACTAAGGCCCGCATCGTTGATCAGCGCGTCGACGCCGAAGACACACCATGGGTTCCATAGGCGCCCCGACCTGCTTCTGCGCTCAGCTTAAAGCAGTACCGTCGCGCGGATAATGATCCCGATCAACGAGGCCGGCCTCGCTCCGGCACCTCGACGTTCCCAAGCGAAGCGCTTGTTGTCGGCCGCAAGCGCAGCGCGGCCAGCACCCGTCCGTTCAGCAGGTCACGTGAAAAAGCCCGATCTTCTTTGCATGCGACCTGTTGAACACCTGGATCGCCTCGGGGGTGGGCTGCAATAGTACCTTGCAGCGCATTTTTGCGAAATAAGCCTCAGCTTCCGGCGATAGATGCACATTGCCCATCTGGCCCGAGCCGAGAATGAGCTGCTCGCATCCCTTCTCGAAGACGAACTTCGCTTCGTCCTTTGAGAGCACGTGCGAGGTGCCGTAGTACTTCTTTGACAGCTTCTTCTTCCGCTTCACCACTTCGCCGGAGAGGCGAATGACCACGTCGTGCTCATAAGTCTTTCCGTCAATCGTGATGGTGCCGAATGTGGTGCCTTCGATCTCCATGGCCTGATCCTTGTTCCTAGTCTCAGGACGAGGCTCTGACTCCGGCTCGGCAGACGAGCTCGCTCAGTGCCATCGGTGCCGCCCCGGCCGCCCTTGGTTCCCCAGACCCCGGACGGCTCGACGCCATTTCGTGCTCAAATCCAATTATAACCTCATTACGCCCCCGTCGAAGCTCGTCCAAAAAGCCGGACGGCTTAACGGTGGTTCCGCCCAGAGGAAGCCAAGGTATGGCTCGCGCCGCTTCCTGTGTCCTGGTTGTGGGGTGCCGGCCCAAAGACGCAAGCACGCCTTCACTGCCTCGGTCTGCATACTAAGGGGACGTGGCTGACGCCGATCCGCAATTCCTTTCCGCAAAGCTCGGAAGTGCCGGGCTTCACTTCCACACTCTGGCCCAGGCAGTGGATCCCCCGCCGGTTCTTGAACGGCGAACCTCCAAGAGCATTGGTTCAGAACATACACTCGACAAGGATGTATTCGCGAAGGCGGATATAAAACTCACCTTCACCGATCAGCCGACACCATTTGGCAGGCGCTTGAGAAAAAAGAGCTACATGGCCTTTGGCGTGAGCGTAAAGCTCAAGACCACGGACTTTCAGCTCTTGACCCGTCAGCACCTTTGGATGCTAGGGAAGATTGCCCATGCCGCCGACGTCGCTGAACTTTTGGGCTTAACGGCGCCATCGCCGAGCCATTTGCTGCCCCCGTCACTGTAGTCTTACAATCGCGATCATGAGAAAGCGCACCGTGAAGCTCCACGGCCGGCATTGTGAGATCAGCGTTCATCGGGAAGGGAAGCACGTCTGGATCGCAGTCGGCGACACCTAGGCAAGGAGATTAGAGCGCAGGCCGAAAGCGAGGGCGCCGCGGTCAAACGCTGGCGAGAAACAGCATCAACTATGGTGACAACTGAAAGGGCCGGCCACGAATGACCGGGGCCCTCACCGCCAGCGCCAGCTGATCGAGATCGACCACTAAAGCAGGTGCTTGAGCCCAAAGACCATCCAAAAAACTGCCGAGGCCTCTTCGGAGGGCGGCGGCTTTCTTGGCATTGGAGGCGTGCAAGTGAGTGAGACCGAGAAGGCGACTCTGCCGACATTTCCAAGGCTCTTGGACTAGAGCGAAAACATGACCAGTGCGGGAAATCCTGCAAGCAGGGACTAATGT
The DNA here is from genome assembly GCA_963818165.1 of uncultured Alphaproteobacteria bacterium. Taxonomy (GTDB): domain Bacteria; phylum Pseudomonadota; class Alphaproteobacteria; order Rhizobiales; family Methyloligellaceae; genus Methyloceanibacter. The sequence goes on along the minus strand of CAWFRD010000022.1, from coordinate 33,885 downwards.
TGTCGGTGAACGGACTAAGGTCGCCAAGGCGATCTGCCAAAAGACCATTTCAATTTCGCGGCGAAGGTCTGAACGTTGGCGAAGAATCGTAGGCTCGGCGGTGGAAGAAGCGGCATTTCGCCAGAAACCCCTTAAATCAGCCAAATCGTGGCGGTGGAGGCAGTCATCAGCGAACCTGTCTCCGCCCTATGGAATTCCCTGATCTATGAAAATGCAGGGAATTCTCAGCGGTTCCGAGCGGGTCGGGCCGTCTTGCTGCCGATATGCCTCTGTTTTTGCTGGTGAAGTTGAGCAAATTCCCTCCCTGCAGGAACAGGGAATTTTTGCAGCGAAACAGGGAACTTCGACACGGGAACAGGGAGCTGAGCCCCACTTGAGGGGGCCAATATTTTTTGCTCGCGCCTTAGAGCGTTATCGGGTATAGTTAACAATTGGCATGACGGGGCGGATGATGTTTGCGTCACTCCTTACGGGGAGAGTGCCTCGTGCCGCTCAACGAAATCCCCAAATACATACATCCGGAGACGCGCAGTCTGATCGAGTCTGCCCTGGAGCAAGCTTGGCAGGAACTCAAGAGTGACGATCCTGCCGATGTCGCCTTACGCCGGAAGTTGGCAGGGACGATCATCGCCCTGACCGCTATTGGCGAGACCGATCCGGCCAAACTTAAGCGGTTCGCTCTGCATGCTGCCCGAGCGATGTCTCATAGTGCGTTGGGGGACGGTAAGGAACGTCGTGTTCGCAACAATGTTGTTGAAGAGGAGGACCTTTCCTATGCAAGAAAAACTGAGCAACATCGGTGAGGAGTATCAACGGCTGAGTAAGAACGGCTTTGATGCAGCTGTCCGCTCGTTCGCCGAGGTGAACAAGAGCTTCCAGGCCCTCACGGACGAGATGACTGGCTATTCGAAGAAGGTATTCGACGACGGTTGCCGCGCTTGGGAGCAGTTGGTCGGCGCGAAGTCGTTTGATCGGGTACTCGAGATCCAGTCCCAGTACGCCAAGAAGGCTTATGACGACCACATGGCCGAGGTGTCGAAGCTTGGCGAGATGTATGTCAACCTGGCGCGTAACGCGTACAAGCCCGTCGAGCAGGCTGTTACCAAGCAGGCGCCCTAAAACGGTCTCACGGTTCGAATCTTTGGGGAAGCCCCGGCTGGGGTCATTAGCCGCTATGTCCGGCTCCTAGCGTCTACAACTAGGGAGGAGGAAATGGCTGCGACTACTCGGTCAGACGCCGACACGGCACGCACTATCTTTTATGTGGTTGCCATCTTAATGGCGGCTTACGGCCTAGCTCTTCTCGTGTTTCCCCAGGCGATGTTACTCTAAGTGACGATCCGGGTGTGCCGGCCAATCCCGGCTGGGTGCGGTGGGCTGGGGGATTTGTCTTGGGCACGGCGGTAGCTGCATGGCTTGCTGCCGGCACTCCAGAAAGCCAGCGGCCTCTCATGATGGGATTGGCCACGGCCTTCACCCTGGTCACCCTGGCTTTGCTCTATAGCAACCTCGCTGGGGACTACCGTGGGTCACAATTGTTGAGCTGGCTGCAGATCTTGGGCAACGCAGCTCTTGCAGCTGCGATGTGGTGGCTGTCGTCTAGGTCCATCACGAAGACTCCTCTACCAAAGGGCCCGGCCCAGTCTTCCACGAAGCCCAAGACCTGATCGATCCGGTCCTCCACCGCAATTGCGTGAGCTGGAGGCTGCCGGTCGTCGCAATTATTTGGCATCCTGCCCTGTCATCGGTGGGCTAATCCCGAATGCAATCGTCGGCCGCTTTGGCCATGGGCTTCCCGCTGGGGCGCCGCAGCTGTGTCCAATCACTAGTGGCGGGCGACCAAGCGTGACGGCTAATGATCAGACGGCGAGCGAGTCGTGCCTTCGAGCGCCTTGCTCAAACCCTCAAGCGCAGGCGGCTTCCATCTCGCGGATGGACTCGGCAATATAGACCGTGCGCTCGGCCATACCGAGGTGAAGCCGCTCCAATGCGCCCCTCCACGACAATGACGCCCTTCGTCGTGTTCCCGGGTCGCCGGAAGGTCGCGATGATCTTGCGCGACCAATCCACCTCCTCCTCAGTCGGCGAGAAGACCTCGTTGCAGGGCGCGATCTGGCTCGGGTGGATCAGCGTCTTGCCGTCCATCCCAAGCGTGCGGCCGTGTTCGCATTCCTCGCGCAAGCCGCGCTCGTCGCGGAAGTCGTTATAGACGCCGTCGAGGATATCGAGGTGATAAGCCCGGGCGGCGACAATGGTCATGGCGAGCCATGGCACGACGGCGAAGCGATTATGCAGAGCGCTGGGCGCGCGATTCCTTGAGTAGGTCGTTGGTCCCCATGACGAGGCAACAGAGGCGATTCTCTGCATAGACAGCGGTGGCCGCGACGGTGCGCGCGTTCAGGATTGCCATGGGCGTCTCCATCATCGCCCAGAGCCTTAGGTCGTCGGACGCATGCATGCCCTGCAGAATCTTGGCAACGCTGAGCAGCAATCAGGTCCTCGGTGCCCCACGGCGTCTCGAGCGCATTGATGCGGATGACGATCTCGCGGCCGCCATAGCCGCCTGACTTGACCGCATCGCAGACCTTCTCGCGCGCAAGCGGCTTGGCGTCGGGCGCCACGGCGTCTTCCAGATCAAAGATCAGCGCATCGGCGGGAAGTGACCTTGCCTTTTCGAGCGCCCGCTCGTTCGAGCCGGGCATATAGAGCACGCTGCGACGCGGCCGTCCCTGCATTGCAACCCCCCCCGATTGTTTTTTCTTTCCTCCGCCCTTGCTTTGCCTAAGGAGCGCCGAAAACAGCCATCTCTAGCTCTCTGGCGGACGAAGAGGCAGTCGCAAGAGCGCTCAGCGCGCCCTCCCGCTTTGCGTCCAGCGTCGGATCCTGACGATCAATTTCATCAGGCGGCAGTTCGCTAAAGATAACGCCCAATCGATTTGAGAAGTCGACATTTGCCAGTGTGTACATGATTGCCCCCCTTTGGCGAACCTACACTTTATCAGGCACGAGCTAGAAAGGCTGTGGCGGGATAGTTACACTAGAAAACCCTTAGCGGATCCAGCCGATCTCCTTTGCCTTCTCGTTAGCCGCCGTCCAAGCCAGAGCAAGGAAACGAGGGAAGCTGATCTGAGGCCTCTCGTTCTCTAGCCTCTTGGTCGCGAACCCGTTGACGATGAGCTTGTTGTCCTCGGCTTTGGTGTACATGACCCTGAAACTCGTGCCCGGCATCGTCACGATGATGTCGGGTCCCAAGACTAGGACGGACACTTTCTGTCGCCTGAACCAAGCCAACCCCATGGTTGCCCCCGAATCAGCAGATAACAAGCATACCGCAACCGGGGCCTCGGCCGAAAGCCACGGTAGTTCCTCGAGAGATTCAGTCTCTAGCGGTCGACAAGCACACAAGCCGAGCGCGAGACGATGCGTTGCATATTCATCTCGATCCACTGGGCTTTCGCTAGCATTCTAGAGCTCGGCTTTGCGGGATTACGGAGAATTGGACTGGGTAGTGCCGCCGCGAGCAGAGTTGCCTCCTGGAGGGTCAGGGTGTCCGCGCTTTTGTTAAAATGGTATCGACTTGCCGCCTCGACCCCAACAATGCCCGGACCCCATGGGGCGATATTGAGATAGGTCTCGATGACGACCCGTTTGGGCCAGAGCGCCGACAGGAGATAGGCAAGCGGTACTTCAAGCGCTTTGCGCAAATAGCTCCGTTGCGACCATAGATAAAGGTTCTTCACAGTCTGCATCGGGATGGTGCTTGCGCCACGAAAATCGCTGAAATCATCAGCTGCCTCGACGGCCTCTTTAATCGCGCTCCAGTCCACACCCCAATGGTCGCAAAAGCGGCCGTCCTCGCTCGCAATCACTGCGAGCGGAAGGTTCGGGGAGATGTTTGCGAGCGGCACCCAGTGACGCGCGAACGTTGTGCCGCGGAGCTTCTCTGAGATCATCACCGGAGTGATGGCCGGGTTCAGGAAGCGGAAGCCAACGATCGCAAGGAGCAAACCTGCAAGGATGAGGAAGGCCACGCTTGCCACGCGCCTTAGCCAGGAATGCTGAGAAAGAAGACTCTTGCGATCGAATTCCCTAGGCATCTACGGAGTGCCCGCAGCTAGGCGAAATAGGCTCACATATTCCCGGTCAGCCAAAGCATTAAACCGATAATGACGTTGGTCGAACGCTGGACAAGCTGCCACACGACATTGAGGTCGATCCCTAGTTGCGCACCGAGCAGCGGCAAGATGAATAACGCCACAATCAGAATCATCATGCCGTAGGGTTCGAGCCGAGCCAATGGCTTTGCCGGTACGACGACGCTGGTAGCAGCATGACCAAGCAGGTGTCGCTCCCGGGCCTATTTTTCCTGAGGTTGAGCGACGCCAGGAGCCAGCGGAACCATCGGCCCGCTGGCTCGGGGGCGGCCTGCCGGTGGTGCGCCGCCCTTCTCCTCATACGTGCGCCGTTGCCTCCTCGCGGTGCGCGAGCCCCGCGCTTATCAGCTATGGCGTGCGTGCGGGCGGCGGGCCAGTGGCTCGCCGCCCCCTTTCATCTCAGATGCTCACGGGCGGCAAGGTGAATTCTCGGTGGTTGCAGGCCCCCGCAACCAATCTTCAAACCTGCTTTCGCAACTCCAGCCCGGTACGTTCTTGAACAAATCCCACCCCCGCAACCATCTTGATCTGCAGGATCTTCTCCTTCATTGAGCGGCGGTGGCCGGCATCTATCGCTAATGGCGGTGGCCGGCATCTATCGCTAATATTGCGACTTGGCTGATCGCATGGCTTTCTCGAGAGCCTGATATTCCACGCAGGGCGTGCCGCAGCGTTTCTCGATTTCCACAAGCTCGAGCCAAGCCAGGTCGAGCTCGCCCTTGCTGACATATCCCTCGCCGAGATATTCGCGCGTGTCGACATTGTCGGGATCGATGTCCAAGGCCTTCTTGTAAAGTGAAATGCCGAGGTCGATGTTGCCGAGCTTGCGGTGGCTATAGCCGAGATAGGTCAAGACGGCGGGATCGTTATCATTCGCCGCCAATTCCAAAACTTTGATGGCGTCTTGGTAATGGCCGTCGAGCGCCAGTTGCCGGCCTGCACGCGCCAAGTCCTCGTCTGACAGCAGTCCCGATTTTTGCGCTACGCATTTCCGCTCTTGTTTGCTCCAGGCGGTGCCGCTCGGGCATTTTTTCGACTTGCCCCAGTTCCAAAAATCGAAGCCGTAGCTCGGCGAAGCCGACGTGACTGCCAAGGCCAGAATAGGCAGTGACAAAATGGCCGACCACCGTTTCGGCCGTTGGCTGGATTTCGCAAATCTCATGGTGCTACTCCCGTCTCGCGGCAAATTCACAACAGTCATTCAGCCTTCAGGCCGAGCTCAGTCGCCGCGGCGGCAATCTTGCCGGATGCTGCCGTATCGTCCTTGAAGACCTCGAGCGGCGAGTAGGTAGTGATGCCGGCGCAAAGCAGGGGTGCGGCGCGATCCAGCGGAATGCCATCGGGAATGCGAAGCACATAGTTCTCGTCCACGGTGATGCGCGTGGAATAGCCGCCGTAGGTAAGCGTCTTCTTGTCCTGCTCGTAGCCGTTATAGGTGAGGCTCATTCCGTTCCCGCAATATTGCTCCTCGCCAGCTCGGCAGGCCTCACATTTGCGGCAGGAATCGACGAACCAGCCGACACCCACGATGTCGCCTTTCTTCCATTTCCTTACCTCTGCGCCCGCCTTCGCCACGCGTCCGATGATCTCGTGGCCCGGAACCATGGGGAAGATCGAGCCGCCCCATTCGTCGCGCGCCTGGTGAATATCGGAATGGCAGATGCCACAATAGAGAATGTCGATCAGCACGTCGTGGGGGCCGGGTTCGCGTCGTTCGACAGACCAGGGCGCAAGTGGTGATTTGGCCGAGGCGGCCGCATAGGCGGACGTTTTCAGCATGGCGTGGGACGTGACGCGGGTATCCATGACAGTTTTCCTCGTGCAGGCAGCGTTAGCGGTGAATCAGCAAAGCTCGCCGTAAAGGCGCAGGCGGGCGCGCGGTCACGATTTGGTGTGACAAAGGCGCACCTTAATCGGTGCGGGCGATTTTGCTCTCGGCCCTGAAAACATGATCTAGGGTCTATCTAGGATCTCATTGTGTCTGGTACCAGTGAAGCGGCTTGGCAAAGACAGGGATGACAACCGCCATGTCCGTTTTGGCCCTTAGCGGACATTGAACGCATGCCTGCTCTCTGCATGCTTGCTCTCTCGCATTGCTATCGAGCTCACTGCCAGGTCTCTCTTCCTTTCTGCTTCCTCTCGGCTTCGCTCTCGCAGTTGGCCCATTACGCCGCCTATCTGCGCCTCTACCCATGAGTTGAAAATTGCTTCCTGAGACATGCCACGAAGCTGCCCCGCCACCTCGGTGGTTAAGTACGAAACTAGGGCGGGCGAGACGTCGAACTGCTCCGCGACTTGAAACATGTATTTGAAGCCCTTGTAAGTCGGGTTGCTGGCCTCATTCTGCAGAAAGGCTTGCGCGAGTTCTTGGCGTTCCTGTTTGCTCAAGGGACCGATGATCTTCCTGGTAAGGAGGACCGCCACTTGCACGGAACAGGCGCGAGCATTGTTCCCTTCGGCCTGCCCCCGCCGTACTAGACCCGATATATTGACTCGATGCCTTAGCGTGGTCAGCAAGCCGTGAGGAAAACCGCAGAACAGGACCGTGAGGCAATCGTCGACTGTTCGATCGTATGCGCGATTGATGGCTCGCTTCTTGAGCAATGCCTGAAACATGTGCCCATCCCCCGAGGGCGACAACTCCACAATCAGCCAAGGAGTTCCTGGACAGCGGAAGTAAATGCGCCGCCTGACGCTGGCTGTGGAATTCGCAGAGAAACGCACCGCCCTGGCCGAAATCGGCTCATGGCACTGAGCAGTGGTGCGGGAACTCCTGAAAATTCCTTTGGCGCCTCAAAGGCGCAATTATGCCCGCACCTTGAAGCAAGGCTTGGGTTCCGACGGGTGTGGCACAACTCCCGGGCCCACCAATAAAGTCAATGAGTTAAGACGTGAATTGGCTTTGTGCAATGCAATAATTCTACCCATGCTATTGTGCAGTGCACCATAGTATCCTATATGAACACTCACACCCAACGTCCCGCGCCGTGCGGGGTGAGAGAGGTAATCAAATGTCTGACGTTCAAAGGTTTAGTGATGGGGTTCAGAAAGCTGGCAAGGACGGCTTCGATGCCGCTGTCAGCTCCTTTTATGAGGCGAACAAGGCGTTCCAGGCTATTGCCGCGGAGATCACCGCCTATTCGAAAAAGTCGTTCGAGGACGGCACGCGTGCTTTCGAACAGCTGCTCGGTGCAAAGTCGCTCGAGCAGGTTTTCGAGATCCAGTCTCAGTACGCCAGAATGGCTTATGAAGCCTATGTTGCCGAGTTGTCGAAGCTCGGTGCGATGTATGCGGGTCTGACGCGCAACGCCTACCAGCCGGTCGAGCAAGCCGCTGCCAAGGCTGCGGTGGCTCATCGACAAAGCGCCTAGCTCGATAAAGACCTGAGGTCAGCCTCGGGTCTTTCAATTTCGTGTCGGAAAAGATCGGGCTATTTTAGGCATCTTTGCGCCGCGCGCTCCGCTTCGACGCAGTTGGTGACGATTTTCGCACCATATCGAGGTGGCGCCCGCGACGCGAGAGTGAGGACAATTGCACGAACACAAACGTTCCAGCCACAAATTCATCACCGGGAATGTGGTGCGCCTCAGCAAGCGCTATCCTCCGCGTAAGGCTGCGCCGGGTCCATACAATATAGTTGCTCAACTTCCTGAGCGGGATGGACAACTCCAATACCGCATAAAAAGCGGCTGCGAGCCCTTCTTCCGCACCGTTGCAGAACATGAGCTGGAGGCCGACCCCTCGGCCTGAAAACCAGGACTGCAAAAAAGGCGCCCGCCAAAGCGAGCGTTCTCTTCCCCAAATTTGACGCTGTGGCGGCGAAGGTGAAATTGTCCATTTCGGACCACACTTACGCCCAACAACACAACTTTATCGACGCAGACATGCCGCCCACTGTTGCGGCGGCGATGATTGAGCTCTCGCAGTCTGGCACGCTCTCGAAGCGCACAGCTCACCAGAAGCTCGCCAAGGGGCGCTTACGAACCCAGAAAGACTACGACGCCGAGCAAAGCGAAATCGACCAGGACGGACTCGCCAGGGAACAACCCTGACGACGGCTCGGGCAAATAATCACCGTTAAATCAAGAATAGGGAGACGACGATGCGCGTTATGATCGCCGCCGCCATTATGGTGTTTGGACTAGCGACTACTGCACACGCGGATTTGCGCTACTACATCGACCACGACGTTTGCGCAAGAACGACGCACCGACGCTGCTCCACCGCGCGATGCGCGACATTGGCAGTAACCCGACTGTGGTCGCATCGATGGTGCGGACGGCATATGGCGATGTGGGTGGGTGAAGGTCCGAACCTCGCGCGGGATTGGGCGCCCTACGGGAAGGCCACGGCCCCGAAGCCAGGCGCCATTGGCGTAATGAACGGACATGTGGGCGTAGTAAAGGAGGTCCAGGGCCGTCGCGTGATCCTGGTCTCAGGCAACCACTCGGGTAAAAGCGGAGCCCACAAGGTCGGTATCGGAAGCTATCCCATGAACCGCTTCATCGCCTTTCGGGAGCCATAGCCACTCTGAGGCTGGTCACGCCGCGCAAGCGAGCTTCACATCTTCGAAATCGCCCGTCCCCCACGTTGGCTTGCTCCCCTCGGCAAGGATTATCGAGCCGCTGACGTGCGGGGCTTTCAAGGGAGGCCTGATGGCGCTGAGATGACGTGCCGCACATGGAGATGAGCGCCTCACCGGTGAGAAAACGGCCCCAGGTCTCCGCCCCGAGGCCGTGAGTCTGTTCTCGATATGACCCGACTTACATGCCCATCGCCTTGTGCGCTTCGTTCATGTATTTCATGCACTCGGCGTTATTGCCGGCTTTCATCGCCGCCTTCGATTGATCGAGTGCCGCCGTCGCTTCCTTCTGCTTGGCGGGATCGGTCATCTTGGCAATCATCCCGTCCATTTGCTTCATATGCTCGTCATTGCACAGATCCTGGGCGGCAAAGGCCGGGCTAAACGCCATGCTTGCCAGAAATGCTGCAACAAGAGGTGCCTTTAACATGTCTTTCCTCCGGGTTGGGGTTGGCCCCAGAAAAATAACGCTCGAATAGCGCATTTGGAAGCCTCTGTTGGAGGCAACGGATCGCAAGGGCCCGTGTCAATTTAAGGCGGACGTAGCGCCTAGAGGATGGCGTGAGCCAGCGAGCCAGGGACAAACTACCGCTCCGACGACCGGTGCCGATCTTGGCCAGAGGGAGGCCAGGAGGGAAGCGCTGAGCGAAGAACAGCTCGGATATGGAAGGCGGAGAGGCAGCCAGTTCCGCTCAAAGGAAGAAATCGAGAGTGCCGCCTCGATAACGGGCGTCGTGCGCGATTTGGGCGCTCGCCGATGTCGGCCTCACCATACCCGCCAATGCTTTCGGTCGGCCGCCATCTCGGCGCAGCTTCAAGGGCACATGTCTGGAACTTTCCGAGGGGGCAAAGGTTGTTCCCGCGAGACCTCACTTGTTTCAAGGAGTGCTCGCATGACAAATCCATCCAGTTCGATCAACAGAGGGCTTTGTCGCCGCTCGTTGTTGCAAAGCGTACCGGTGATTGCCGGGGCCATCATCTCGACGAACGCCATGGCACAGAGCCTGGTCGCGCAGACGAAACTCACGCACGAAGCCGCCAAATATCAGGACACTCCAAAAGACGGTCAGCAATGCTCGGGCTGCGTCCAGTTTGTGGCGCCCGCATCATGCAATGTCGTGGAGGATCCGGTCGCTGCAAGCGGATGGTGCCAACTCTTCGTAGCCAAGCCCGGATAAGGGAGGAGTGCTAACGGCTGGCTGGCGCCAGTCGTGAACTACGCCGATTACCTGTCGGTCGGCGTAGGAGATCATATCCGGAACCTGGCGGCGTGCTATTCTTGACGCGGCTGTCCGAAGGGCTTGTTGCTGCTTGCCCTAGAAAATGGAACCGCATCGGCCATGTGGCCGCGAGATAATCTCTCCTCGGCTTCTCGTTTACATCGGGCAGTATGACTTTCGCGCAAGCGCTCGCCTTTTCCATCATCGTTGTCATGATGGCGCTGTTCGCCTGGGGGCGCTGGCGCTATGACTTGGTCGCGGCCATCGCCCTGCTCGCTGCGGTGATCGTAGGCATCGTGCCGCCCGACCAGGCCTTCAAAGGCTTCAGCGACGACATCGTCATCATTGTCGGCAGCGCGCTGGTCGTCAGCGCCGCGGTGGCGCGCTCCGGTGTCATTGAGCGGGTGGCTCGCTGGCTTGGGCCCTATCTCACCACCATCAACCGCCAGATCGTGGCGCTGGTCGGCTCCGTGACGGTGCTGTCCGCCTTCGTCAAGAATGTCGGCGCTCTGGCCATGCTGATGCCGGTCGCCCTTCAGTTGGCGCGGCGAAGCGGCACCTCGCCTTCCTCGCTGCTGATGCCCATGTCTTTCGGCGCTCTTCTCGGTGGCATTGTCACGTTGGTCGGCACGTCGCCGAATATCATCGTATCGCGAGTACGCGAGCAATTGGTTGGTGAACCTTTCAAAATGTTCGATTTCACGCCCGTCGGGATCGGTATCGCCACCGTCGGGTTCGTCTTTCTTGTCTTCGGCTGGCGCCTGCTTCCCCATCGCAAGAGCGCAGCCTCGATAGACGCCGCCTTCAACCTGGAGGGCTATACGACCGAAGTGTCGGTGCCCGAAGATTCTCCTGCAAACGGCATCACGGTAAAGGCACTGGAGGAGCTTGGCGAGGACGAGACCGAGGTGATCACCCTGCTTCGAAGCGCCAGTCGCCGGTATGAACCGGCAGGGAATGTGGTGATCAAGGCTGGAGACATTCTCATTCTGCAAGGCGAACCGGAGGCATTGGAACGGATCGTTGCCCTGGAGAAGCTGAAGCTTACACGCGAGGGCAAGTTGCACGAGATCGACACGCCGAGAGACGAGATCGGGGTCACCGAGGCGGTTATCACGCCGGACTCGCAGTTGGTTGGCAACTCCGTGGGGCAGCTCAAACTGTTCGACCGCTATGCGGTTAATTTGTTGGCGGTGAGCCGGAAGGGGCGGCGTATCACGCATCGCTTGCGCTCGGTGAAGCTCAGGGCGGGTGACGTTGTGGTGTTCAGGGGCAATCTCGCCGCCATGCCCGAGACGTTGGGCGAGCTGCACTGCCTGCCTTTGGCCGAACGCGATCTCCGCATCGGCCGCAAGGCGAGCCTGGTGCCGGTCCTCGTCCTCGGCGCCGCCATGGGTCTCGTCGCCTTCAATTTGGTCCCGGTAGCAATCGCTTTTTTCGGCGCGGCGGTCGTGCTCCTGCTCATGCGGTCGCTCACTCTGAACGAGGCCTATGACGCCATCCAATGGCCGATCCTGATCATGCTCGGCGCACTCATCCCTGTCAGCGACGCTCTGCGAACGACGGGTGGCACCGATCTGATAGCGGCATGGCTTTCCAAGGCGGCGTCGGCATTGCCACCGTTCGGCGCGCTCGCGCTTTTGCTCGCCGCTGCCATGGCGGTGACGCCCTTCCTCAACAATGCCGCGACAGTTCTCGTCATGGCGCCGATTGCTGCGAGTTTTGCCGGCAAGCTCGGCTACAATCCCGATGCTTTCCTGATGGCCGTGGCCATGGGCGCCGCCTGCGACTTCCTCACGCCGATCGGCCATCAATGCAACACACTGGTGATGGGCCCTGGCGGTTATCACTTCGGCGATTACTGGCGGCTGGGGCTGCCGCTTTCGCTACTCGTGCTTGCCGTGGGCACGCCGCTTATTGCGTTCTTCTGGCCAGTCTGATTGGCGCTGTAGTCTACTTTGGCACTTAGGATCCGATGTCCGCTTTTGACCCTTTGCGGCCAGGCAAAAAACGGCGGAAACGACGTTCCTGTAAGCAGCCAGTCGCCGCGCTTTGCACCAATGAAAAAATTCAAATCCCCCAGCGACGCGCGGGCACGCATCAGCTCGGGCCGGTGCGCCTAAGGCAGTGCCGATAGGGGGTCGGCTTCCGGGCCCACAGCGAATTCGCGTCCGGGACCATTTTTGCTACTCTGGCGACGGAATTCGCGGGCCAGGGGGAAATCGGTCGTCAATGAAGCGCAAGCCTGATCCTTACGGCCGCGACGCGACGCATCCGTACCAAATTCCGCTCAAAGGGTGGTGGCAGGTTGCCGAACGCGTTTGGAGCGAAAGCGGCCGCGACAATCTCTCCGTCGTGGCCGCGGGGTGCGCCTTCTTCGCCCTCTTGGCGATTTTTCCCGTGCTTTCGGCGCTTGTTTCCATCTACGGCCTTACGGCGAATCCCGACACCGTGGAGCAGAACTTCGGGATGCTCCGTTCCGTGCTTCCCCCGCCAGCGAGCGAAATCGTCATGGCGCAAATTCACCGGATCGCCGCCGCGTCGAGCGGGAGGCTCGGGTGGAGCCTTGCGGTGAGCTTGGGGCTTGCGCTTTGGAGCGCCCTTGCCGGCACTCAGGCGATGATGGCCGCCCTGAATATCGCTTACGAGGAACCCGAGAACCGCAGTCTCTTTCGCTACTATTTGAATGCCGTGACCTTTACCATCGTCGGCATCGTCGGCGGCGTGGTCATGCTTTTCGCTATTCTTTACGTGCCGATCCTGTTTGCCTTCGCCGGCGCCTCGCGCGCTTACGAGCTGGCAATCGCGGCAGGGCGCTGGCCGTTCCTCGCGCTCTTCGTCCTCCTCATCCTGTCGCTTCTCTACCGCTACGGTCCTTGCCGCCGCGCCGCCAAATGGCATTGGGTGAGCGTGGGCTCCGTATTCGCCATGGTGGTGTGGCTGCTCGCTTCAGCCGGTTTCTCCCTCTACGTATCCCACTTCGCCAACTACGACAGGATCTACGGATCGCTCGGCGCCGTCGTGATATTGCTGTTCTGGCTCTACATGTCGTTCTACATCGTCCTGCTCGGGGCGGAGATCAACGCCGAGCTCGAGTTGCAGACGGCGCAGGATACGACAGCCGGCGAGCCGCGTCCGATCGGCAAGCGCGGCGCCTTTGTTGCCGATCACGTGGCCGGAGGGCCCGACGGCCATAAGCGACCGGTCAGTCCCGTGACGCGTGACCCGGCGGCGGCGAAGCCGGGCAGTTCGTGAGGCCGTCTTTGACCACAGGTTTATCTTGGCTCGGCCTTAAGTTGCGATACTCTTGGCCTCAAGGTTGCGCTAAGGATTGGACAGTCGGCGCACCTATCACAGTCTCGGACCGACATGCTGCCTCGATCGCGCATTCCTGTGCTCTCCACCCACGCGGACACGCGCACCGCGATCCTGCAGGGCATGCTCATCGCAACGCTCGTCATCGCTGCCCTTTATGTCGGGCGTGATGTGCTTGTTCCGCTCGCTCTTGCCATCTTATTGAGTTTCGTTCTGACCCGGCCGCTGGTCATGCTGAGGCGGGTCGGCGTGCCGCGTATCCTCGCCGTCGTCATTGTGGTGACCTGCGCGTTCGCCATCATCTTCGGGCTGGGTTGGCTCGTCTCGCGCGAATTCACGCAACTTGCCGCCGATCTGCCGAGCTACCGCTACGCTCTCTCCGAAAAAATTAAAGGTCTGCGCCAGAGCGGGCCGACCTCGCCTGTGCTGAAGCGGGCTGGCGACGTCCTGACCGACCTGCAAAAGGAACTGTCCCAAGGCGGAACCCCCCCGGCCACGCCTCAGCCCGATGCCGACCCCAAGCCGTCCGACGGTCGGCCCATCCAGGTCGAGGTCCGCCAACCCGAGCCGACAGTCTTCGAGCTCTTCCGGCGAATCGCGGGAACGGTGCTGCCGCCGCTTGCGACCGCCGGAATTGTGCTCCTCTTTGTCATATTTATTCTCATTCAGCGCGAGGATCTGCGCGACAGATTCATCGGGCTGCTGGGCTCCTCAGACTTGCAGCGCGCCACCACAACGCTCGATGATGCGGCAACGCGCTTGAGCAAGTACTTCCTGCGGCAGCTCCTCATCAATAGCGCTTTCGGCGTCCTGATCGCCCTTGCGCTGTGGGCCATCGGCATTCCAAGCCCGCCGGTGTGGGGCGTGCTCGCCATGCTTATGCGCTTCGTGCCCTTCGTCGGGTCGTATATCGGGGCGATTCCGCCGCTCTTGCTCGCAGCCGTGGTCGATCCGGGCTGGTCGACGTTCCTGATCGTGCTTGCGCTCTACGTCGTCTCGGAATTGACGATGGGCCAGGTGGTCGAGCCGCTCGTGTTTGGACATGGCACCGGCGTGTCGCCGATCGCCGTGCTGGTGGCGACGGTGTTCTGGACCTGGCTGTGGGGGCCGCTCGGACTCTTGCTTGCCATGCCGATCACGGTCTGTCTCGCCGTGCTCGGGCGCCATGTCGACGACTTGCATATGTTCCAAGTGTTGCTTGGCGATGAGCCGGCGCTGACGCCGGAGCAGAGTTTCTATCAGCGCGCGCTCTCGGGCGATGCGGCCGAAGCCACTCATCTGGCCGAACTCCGTCTCAAGGAGCAGAGCTTCGAATCCGGTCTCGAGGATGTCGTTTTGGCAGGTCTCAAGCTTGCCGAGCGCGACGCGCAACGCGGCCTGCTCGATGCCGAAAGAGCGCAGCGCATCTCCGAGACGGTGAAGGAGATGCTCGACAATCTTGCCGATTTTGAGCCGCGGCGCTGGTTCTCCAAACACCGTCAGAAGGAGAAGGACGATGAGGCCGCTCAGGGCCTCGCCTCGCTCAAGGCGGCCGAGGCCGGAGAGCATGAGGGCGAGACGGCCGTGATCGGACGCGCCGAGCTTGCACCTGGATGGGAGGCGGACGACGCCATCCTTTGCATTGGCGGACGCACGGCGCTCGACCAGGCTGCGGCCGCTTTGCTCGCCGAAATTTTGAAGAGACGGGGGCTCGGCGCGACGACACCTGCGACGGAAGCAATCTCCGCGGGCCACATCGCCTCGCTTGCCGGGACCGCGGCGAAGCTCGTCTGCCTATGTTATCTCGGCGTCGGCGCTGGGCCCGCTCACATCCGCTATCTCGTCCGGCGGCTCCGGCGCATCCTCCCCGAGGGCACGGTGATCCTCGTTGCCTTCTTTGGCGAGGGGGGCGGCGGTTCCGTCAAGGAAATGCTGGCCGCTGTCGAAGCCGATTCCTATGCGGCATCCCTGCAGGAGGCCGCTGACATCGCGACCTCAACAGCCAAGGGAGAGATCAAGAGCGAGAAGTCCGGCGAAGCGGCGAGCCAGGCCGCGTCGCCTGAGGAGAGCAAGGTGCTCGCACCGGCCGACGGCGAGAAGGCAGGCAACGCGGAGCGAACCCGCGATGCGCCGGCCTCGCCAAGACGTCCGCCGCGAAAGCAAGCGAAAGCAGGCTGACGCCTCTACCGCTTACGCGCTCTCGATTTGCCGCCTACAACTCGCGGAAGGCGCGCGCGATCTGGCCGCTGAGCGGCTTGACCAGATAGGACATGGCCGTGCGATGAACGGCTGCGGCATGTACAACTATGCCGGACAATGGTCCTACGAGGTCGGCATGCCGGCGACGAGCGGCGTGTCGGGCTGCATTCTCGCCGTCATCCCGGGACAGCTCGGGATCGGCATCTACTCTCCGCCGATCAATGCGCTTGGCAATAGCGTGCGCGGCATTCGCGTCTGCGAGGAGATTTCCAAGGAATTCGAGCTGCACGCCTTCAACAACCGCACCAACGTCCGCAACGTGATCCGGCGCGAATATCGCGGCGACGCGGTGAGGTCCAATCGCTTGCGGCCGCCGGCCGAACGGCGCGTGCTGGCGGAAAAGGGCCGCAAAGTGGCGGTTGCCGTACAGCAGCTCCAGTAACTCGCTGCCGAGCACCCCAACATTCTCATCACCATTCTCGGCAATTTGACCCGAGAGTTCTCCGAACGCCTGCTCCACGCCAACGAAGAAATCAGCGCGCTCGAATAAGCGGATCGTTTGGCGGGACTGGTCTCTGCCTATTCCGGCGGGATCTCCTTGAATGCGTAATCCACGTTGATGCCGCGCGAACGCTGGATCATCTTGGCGAGGAGGTACCAGACGACCGCCACGGCGAGCACGCCGAAGACGACCTGATAGGCCAAGGGGCTGGTGAGCCCAAGCGCGGGGTGGAACATGAACATGAGCAACATGACGCCGCCCACGATTGCGCCGATCACGCCGAGAATCGTGACGAGCGGAATGTCCCCCAATTTGTAAACGGCGCCCGGCGACGCTTCATAAAGCGCCTTGGCCCGGTACGGCATCAACGCGCCCGCGAGCGCGGTCGCGACGAACACGGAGCCGCCGGCGAAGGTGACGCCAAGCGTCAACGCCGTCCAGCTGCTCCACAGATTGTAGACAAGAATGACGGGAATGCTGGCGAGGAAGTACGCGACATGCGCGTTGACCGGCGTGTGCAGCCGATCGGAAACCCGGCTCACCCATTCCGGCAAGAGGCGATCGAGCGACATCGCCACCATGATGCGGGTCACGCCGATATAGCAGTTGTTGACGATCTGGAACGAGTTGAGAATGTAGCCGAACGCGATGAGCACGACGATGATCGGGCTGCCGGCAAGGGCCATGGCCACGATATTCGGCCAGAGAAAGACGCCATTGAACTTGCCTTCGGCCAATCCGGCCCAATAGCCGGCGCCTGCCACATAGAGGAAGTTGGTCCCGATGGCGTGCTCGAAGGCGTAAGCGAGGGCCGCGAGCAGAAGCCCGGTTACGATCAGCGATCCCACAATGATGACCAGTTGATTCTGGAAGGAGCGGGCGCCCTTGATTTCGCCGTTCTGTTGGGCGCTATAGCTTGCCCATTGCAGCGACGTCCAGGCGATCGGCGCGATCAGCAAAGTGGCCAACAGGCTGAAGGGCGGATCGAGATCGATATTGGCCGTCTTGGCCGCATTGATCGCCGTATCGTAGAAGCCCGGCGCGCCGCCCGAGGCGACCACGAACGCGTCGAATTTCTGGGCGAAGCTCTCCGGCGTTGCCGTGAGGAGCAGATAGAGCATCAGTGCAAACGCAAGCAGCGTCGCGTACCACATGACCGTTTGAATTCTGATGTAGTTCTTGAAGCCGCTGACCAGGAGCAGCATCGAGAGGAGCGCGTTCAGCACGCTCACAATGACGATGCCCCAGGGGGTCGTGAACCACACGCCGATGGCGGTCAGCGACGGATTGCCCATCGTGCCGCCGAGCCCCAGGAACAGAGACGCGAAGCCGAGATAGGAGAGCAGCCAGCCGGACAGCGCGACCCATTGCAGGATCCAGATTACGAATCCCGACATCACGATCGAGAAGCCGATGCCGCCGCCGAAGATCCGGCTCTGAAACACATAATCGCCGCCTGAACGCGGGAGCGCCGTGGAAAGCCACACATAGGTGAGCGCAATGGGAATCTCGATGATCATGGCGAGCAGGATGCCCCACACGAGCCGCCCGCCCGGAAGCGCCCCCGGCGCCCAGAGATAGGTCCACGGGAAGATCAGGCCCATGGTCAGGATGTTGTAGGCGAACGCCGAATAGGGCGACATGACCCGCACCAGGCCCGAGGTCTTGCGGGTGAAAACTTCCGGCTTTGCTGCTGCCACTGGCATTGAACCCTCCCTTGTCTCGATTAGCGTTTCCGCTTGCGGCCGCTTACTCGCCCATCAGCCGGCCGTTAGCTGATAGTTTTTTACCTCATCGCGCGCCAAAGTCAGCAGGCAGCCGCGCAGCACGCCCTCGCCATATTCGCTGCCGGGGTTGACGGACGTCGTCCGGCCGATTTTGACCACGCCGGCGGATTCATGAATATGGCCGTGCAGACTGAGCAGCGGCTGATGCGTTTCGATTGCCCGGCGCACGGCCTTGCTGCCGGCGCCATGAAGGACGACTTGGCCCGCTTTCACGATCTGGGTCGGCGAACTCGTGCTCCAATCTAACATCGGACAGGTATCGAGCGTGGAATCGACCGGGGGAACGTGAATATTGAAGATCGCGCGCTCCGCATCCACCACGCCTTCCGCCAGTCCCTCGATCATGCCGCCGAGGTCGTCGTCATCGATCTCGCGCGGCGTCTTCCACGGCGTGCGGTTGCTGAAACCGACGCTGATCATTGTGTGGTGATCGTCGATCTGCACCTGTTTGCCTTCGCAGAACACGATCGATTGCGTGTTGGCGTTCTTTAGAAGTTCCAGCACCTCGGGCTCATCGTCATTGCCGCCGATCACGAAACATTTGGTCCCGCTCCCCGCGAGCCGGGTCTCGGCGAGCTCGATCCACGAGGCAAGGCGCTCGCGCGCAAGATCTTGAAACAAGCGGTCGACGGCCTCGGCGTCGGATTCGATCGCCCGATACTCATCCTCGTCCATGATCTTGCTGTAGTAGCCGAGTGTTCCAAGCCGCTGCTCGAAATCATTGAGGCCATCGTCCCCCTCGAGTTGCTCGGTCTTGCCCATGAGGTGCGCCCGATAGCGGTCTTTGCCCTCACGGATGACGGGAATGGCGAGCTTGCCGACGACATCGCCCCCCATGACGAGGACATCGGCCTCATAATGCTTTGCGGCATTCATAAACTTGCGAAAAATGCGCTGGGAGCCGTGAAAATCGGAGGCAAAGAAGAGACGCGTCAGTTTCTCGTTCGCCTTGGAGGACGTACTCCTGCGAAACAGAGACATGAGAGCAGCCCTCTGTCCAAGTTGTCCGAAGTCTTGATGGCGCGCCCCGGAAACCCAACCATTCTACACCGACTAAGCCCGCGACGGTAAAACTCTGCCGGGCTTTTTTCACAAGGGCGAGCGGGGCCAAATCCATGCCCCGTCGCGCGACTTAAGCTGCGGCCGCGGCGAGGTTTCCTGAGAGCGCCGCCTCGAACAGCTTGCGGCTCCCCTCTTTGGTTAGGGGAATGGGATTGCCGCCGGCGGTCGGATCGACGACGGCCATTTCGACGATCGTATCGGTCTTGCTTCCGTCCACTTTCAGCCCGCGAAGATCGTTGGGGATGCCGGTTGCTTTGCGCAAGCCGAGCACGGCGTCGAGAAAGCCGTCGAACCCGCCTTTCATGCCGAGATAGCCGGCTAGCCGCGTAATCTTCGGCTCGATCGCCTGCCTGTTGAACACGAGCACATAGGGCATGAACACGCCGTTCGTCGTGCCGTGATGGGTGTGGTAGAGCGCGCCCACGGGGTGCGACAGCGCATGGATCGCGCCGAGCCCCTTCTGGAAGGCCGCGGCTCCCATCGCCGCGGCACTCATCATATGGGCGCGAGCCTCCAGGTCCTTCCCGTTGGCCACGGCCTTCGGAAGGTTCTCGAAGATGAGCCGCATGCCCTCGACGGCGATACCCTCGGCGATCGGGTGGTAGGTTGGGGCGCAATAGGCTTCGAGGCAGTGCGCGAGCGCATCCATGCCCGTGCCCGCGGTGATGGCGGGCGGCATGCCGACGGTGAGCTCCGGATCGCAGATGACGACGCGCGGCATCATCTTGGGGTGAAAGATCACCTTCTTCGTCTCAGTCGATTCTTGCGTGATCACGCCGGCGCGGCCGACTTCCGAGCCGGTCCCGGCCGTCGTCGGCACGGCGACGACCGGCGCGATCTTGTCGGCGTCCGCGCGCGTCCACCAATCGCCGATATCCTCGAAATCCCACAATGGGCGGCTCTGCCCGGCCGCAAACGCGATGACCTTGCCCGTGTCGAGGCCCGAGCCGCCGCCGAAGGCGACGACGCCGTCATGTTTTCCGGCGCGGAAGGCG
Organism: uncultured Alphaproteobacteria bacterium; assembly: GCA_963818165.1. Taxonomy (GTDB): domain Bacteria; phylum Pseudomonadota; class Alphaproteobacteria; order Rhizobiales; family Methyloligellaceae; genus Methyloceanibacter. The sequence continues at coordinate 14,090 of CAWFRD010000022.1, read as the reverse complement.
GCGATGCCGGATTCGACGTTTCCCTCGACCGGGTTCGACTGAACGTCGGAGAACATGGCGACCGGAAGCCCCGCCTCTTTGAGAAGGCCGAGCGCCTGCTGCGTGATCGGGAGTTGGGCGAGGCCCGCATCCGTCACGAGCAAGGGCCGCGCGATGCCGGCGGCCCGGCACGCATCGGCGAGTTCCTTAATACGGCCCGCGCCGAAGCGAACGGCGGTCGGGTAGCTCCAATTCGCGGTCGGTGTGCTCATGTCGCAGTTCCGGGGTGAGGGGGATCAGACTTCGCGGAGGTGGAAGCTCTTCGGCTGGGTCAGCGTGTCGAAACCGAGTTTCGACAGCGCAGTGCCGCGGCCCGTGTCCTTGACGCCGGTCCAGGTCAGGTACGGGTCGAGATAGTCGCAGCGGTTCATGAACACCGTGCCGGTCTCGATCCGGCTTCCGAGCTCGGCCGCGCGATCCGTATCGCGCGTCCAGATCGACGCGGTCAGTCCATATGGACTGTCGTTCATCAGCATGACCGCCTCATCGTCGTCCCGCACCTTCATGATGCCGACGACGGGGCCGAAACTCTCCTCCCGCATCACCTCCATCTGGTGATTGACGTCGACCAGGACTTCGGGCGCGAGATAGGGCGAGCCGGCTGTGTCGCCCGTCACCTTCATATTGATGAGCGGCGTCGCGCCCTTGCGCTTGGCTTCGGCGACCTGGGCGCGCACGGTGTCCGCGAAGGAAGCGCGCGCCATCGGGCCGAGCGTGGTCGCCTGTTCGAGCGGATTGCCCACCACATATTTGCGGGTGAGATCGGCGAAGCCCTCGACGAAATCGTCATAGACCGACGCATCGACATAGATGCGCTCGATGCCGCAGCAGCACTGGCCTGAATTGTAGAACGTGCCGTCGACCAGGTTTTCGATGGCATGGTCGAGCTTGGCGTCGGCGCGCACGTAAGCGGGGTCCTTGCCGCCGAGCTCGAGTCCGAGCGAGGCGAAGGTGCCGGAAGCGGCCCGCTCGATCGCACGGCCGCCGGCGACGGAGCCGGTGAAATTGATATGGTCGATGCGCCCCGAGCCGATCAGCTTCTCGGTCTGCTCATGCGACAGCACGAGATTGTGGAACAGGCCCTTGGGCAGGCCCGCGCGCCGGAACGCCTCGGCGATGCGCTCGCCGACGAGAAGCGTCTGCGCCGCATGCTTCAAGATCACGGCGTTTCCGGCAAGGAGCGCCGGCACGATCGTATTGATCGAGGTGAGATAAGGATAGTTCCACGGCGCGATGACCATGATGATGCCGAGCGGCTCGCGCGCGATATAGCGCCTGAAGCCCGGCTTCTCCGGCGGGTAGTAGGGCTGAAGCGCCTCCTCTGCGAGCGCCACCATGGCGCGCGTCCGCTCCTCCGCGCCGCCTTTTTCCCCGCCGTAGCGCACAGGCCGCCCCATCTGCCAGGCAAGCTCCGTGGTGATGTCGTCGTTCATCGCCAAAAGCGCATCGAGAAAGGCGAGCATGTAGCGGCCGCGTTCCGCGACCGGCGTGGCGCGCCACTGGGGGAGCGCCGCGCGCGCGGCCGACAGCGCCGTGTCGACGGCGGCATCTTTCGCAACGGGGCGCTCGGCGTAAACCGAGCCGTCGATGGGGGAGATAATCTTCACGCTGTCCGACATTTTATTCCTCTGAACTCACGACCGCTCGAAACCGCGTTTCAATTCCCAGTCGGTGACGCGGCGGTCATACTCGAATTGTTCCCACTCCGCATTATGAACATAGTGATCGATGACATCGTCGCCAAAGGCGGCGCGCAGCATTTTCGAGTTCCGCATCAACTCGGTCGCCTCGCGCAGCGTCTTCGGCACCTCGGTCAGCGCCTTGCCCACGTAGGCATCGCCGACGAAAGGCGGCTCAAGCTTCAATTTCTGCTCGACGCCGGCAAGGCCTGCGGCGATCAGCGCGGCAAAGGCAAGATACGGATTGAGGTCGGCCCCGCCGATGCGGCACTCGATGCGAATGCCCTTGGTGCCGGCGCCGCACAGGCGGAAACCGGCCGTGCGGTTGTCCATCGACCAGATGGCCTTGGTCGGCGCGAACGTTCCGGCCTGGAAGCGCTTGTACGAATTGATGTAAGGCGCGAGGAACCAGGTGATCTCGCGCGCATAAGCAAGCTGCCCGGCTACGAACTGGCGCATCAATTCCGACATGCCGTGCTCGGCCTTCGCGTCGAGAAAGAGCGGTTTCTTGCCGTCGGCGTCCCACAGCGAGACGTGGATATGGCTCGAAGACCCTGCGAGGTCGTAGCGCCATTTGGACATGAAGGTGACGGCCTTGCCGAGACCGTAGGCGATCTCCTTGCAGCCGTTCTTCAAGATGACGTGCCAATCAGCCATCGTCAGCGGGTCGGAATAGCGGACATTGACCTCTTCTTGGCCTGGTCCCCACTCGCCCTTCGAGTTCTCAACCGGGATTCCTGCGCCCTGCAGACCGTTGCGGATGGCGCGCATCACGCCTTCTTCCTTGGTGGTTTGCAGGATGTGGTAGTCCTGGATATAGGTGCCGGCGGTCTTGAGATTGTTCCACAACTTGTCTTGCGCCGACTCATAGGTCTCGTCGAACAGATAGAACTCGAGCTCCGAGGCTAGGCGCGACGACATCTTCTTGTCGGCCAAGCGCGCGATCTGCTTCTTCAGAATGGCGCGCGGACTGTGTGCGAGCGGCTCGTGATGGTGATGGTCGAGCACGTCGCAGAGCACGAGCGCCGTCGCCGGGAGCCAGGGGATGCGCCGCAGCGTCGAAAGGTCCGGCTTCAGGATGAAATCGCCGTAGCCTTTTTCCCAGCTCGCGACCGCGTAGCCCGGCACCGGCTCCATGTCGATGTCGTCGGCGAGCAGGTAGTCGCAGCCGTGGGTTTCCTCATAGGCGCCGCCGAGGAAGAAGGCGGCCTGGAAGCGCTTGCCGATCAGCCGCCCCTGCATATCGGGGAAGCAGGCGACCACCGTGTCGATCTCACCGGCGTCCGACGCCGCCTGTAACTCTTTCAAACTCAACAAGCCGGCCATGTGCAGTTACTCTAGCTCCTCCGGGATGGCGAGGCCCGCGCGAATCGCGCGGGCCTCCTTGTCGTCCGGAGGTCGACGGATGATTCAGTCTGTCAGCCTTTGTCGCCGTGCTCCATCGCGAACTCCTCTTCCGGCGAAAGAATCATCCGCTTCCGGGCAAAGAGCGCGAAGTAGAGGATGCCGATCACGAACCAGCAGGCGACCGCGATCACGCCGGCCCGATACACGGGATCCGACAGCTGGTAATAGATCGTCACCAAGCCGATGACGATCGTTACCACGGCGCCTGGAATACCGAGCGGACTGCGATACGGCCGGTCGATATTCGGCAGGTTGCGGCGAAGCAGGATGAACGACACGGCCTGCAGGATGTAGGAGAACATGGCGCCGAAGACAGCCATGTTCAGCAGCGTCCCGCCGATGATGGCGGAACCACGGTCCGAACCTACGCCAAACCAGACGATGAGCATCACCGCCAGTGCCACGAGCGCGCCAACGATCATCGCAACATGCGGCGTCTTGTAGCCGCCATGCGTTACCGACAGACCTGTCGGGAAATATCCGGCCCGCGACAGCGAGTAAATCTGCCGACCCTTGGCGTAGATGATCGTATGGAAGCTCGCGATCAGACCGATCACGGCCACGAAGGCGAGGACTTTCGCCGCGGCACCACCGTAGATGGCGCGGAAGCCGTCCAGCAGCGGCTCGCCGGATTTGCCGAGCGCAAATGAGCCGACGCCAATAACCGACGGGTTGAGCCACACGATCATCGCCGCCGATATGATCAGCGTGAGCATGCCGAGCAGAATACCGGGCGGCATGTCGCGCTTCGGATCGATGGATTCCTCCGCCGCGAGAGGCAATTGCTCAATCGCGAGGAACAGCCACACGGCAAAGGGCAGCGTGGCAAGAACGCCATGGATGCCGAACGGAAAATACGGGCCGTTGCCTTCCGGAAGTTCCGTCCCATCCGGTGCGATGTTCAGCGCCCAGCGGTTGAAATCCAAATGCGGAAAGGCGCTGAACCAAAAGATGACGAGAACCACAAGCGCCGCGAGGGTGACCGCCAAAGTCACGCGGAACGACAGTTCCACGCCGACGATATTGAGGGCGAGGAACACGGCATACATCAACACCCACCATATGGGCTGAAAGTTCGCCGGCGTCTCAAAAATGGCCCCCATGTAAGCGCCGATAAAGAAGACGATCACGGCGGGCGTGAGAACGTACTCGACATTCTCGCATAGTCCTGTGATGAAGCCGCCCCAAGGTCCCATCGCTGAACGCGCGAAGGAATAGGCCGCGCCCGTATGCGGGAGCGCCGGGGCCATCTCGGCGATGCAGAAGACGAGGCCGATATACATGAGCATGATGAGGATGCCAGCCACCAGCATGCCGCCCCAACCGCCCGTGGCGAGGCCAAGGTTCCACCCTGAATAGTGGCCCGATATGACCGCGCCGACGCCCAGCGCCCAGAGCGACCAAACGCCGGCATAGCGCCGGAACCCCCGTTTTTCGAAATAGTCCGCCTCTGCCTTGCGGTAGGCGATGCCAGCTGCGCCTTTCTTGTCTGCCATTGCTCCCTCCTATTTCCCCCCTTAATTACTCTGCTCGAATTCCATACTTCGCAAGAATTTTAGACTGCGGCGCGGCTGTTCCCAACAAGGGTTCGTTCGGCGATGGCGAGAATTCCGGCCAGACGGTCCGCCCACTTTCGCTCGCCCGCGCGATCGCCAATCTCATCGTTGCGAATCTCGATCATGGCCGCGGGCAGGGCGCTTGGGCCGGCATGCCTCTGGACCGTATAAAAGACCTGGTCCTCGGGCGAATATGGTTCGTTGATCCCAACAGCGAGGGCCGGGTCGGTCTTGAGCTCGCGGACGAGAAGATCGGCCATGCGGCGATCCTCGCCGAACACGATTCCCACCTGCCAGGGACGGGCCTTGCCGAAATAGACCGGGGTATAGGAGTGCACCGCGATGAGCGCCGTCGGCTGCCGCCGGGCACGGCGGCGCGCAAGACAGGCATCGATCGCGGCATGATAGGGGGCGTGGATCTGGTCGAGCCGCCTGAGGCGCTCCGCCTCGGTGAGCCCGAAATTCGCCGGCACCGGCCGCCCTTCGCTCTCGCTAACGATCAGGCTCTTCGCCGCTGGCGCGCGATTACAGTCGATGAGGAGGCGGGACGCGTCGGGCCAGAACAGCGGTCCGTCGAATCGCGCCGCGAGGTGCCGGGCGACGCCGAGCGCGCCTGGATCCCAGGCGATATGGGTCGCAAGCGCGTCTTCGGCGAATCCGAACGACTTGTACGCGTCAGGGATGCGGTTCGAGGCATGATCGCAGACGAAGACGAAGGGCCCTGAACCTTCTGGGTTTTCAGTAACGATCAGACCGCGCTCTCCAGGCCCGGTCTCACTCAAATCCTTATCCGAAAAGCCCGCCGCCGTGCGAAGCGACGGTTTGGCGAGCTGACTCGGAATTGGCATGATCGCTTGCTCGATTGGCGTCGACCAACGTCCCCTTGGCGGGGGTCGCGCCAGAGGCGTCCCGATCATAGTCTTCGAGGGCGAAGTCCCGCAAATCCCTAATTGCCCACTTTTCATGCGGCTTGAGCCCAAAGTGGCGTCAAACCTGTCTTTGACTATGGCAAATCGGCCACAGCCCAAAGCTGTTTTTATGAACATGCGCGGTTTTTCATTGCGCCAGGGATCGGTCGAGCATATTCTGGTCGATTAACGGGGGACGTTGCACCGCAAATACCAAGAATTGACTGCGGGCGAATGTCCGAACGGGACAAAATGGGGGACAAAAAAATGGCTCGGCGCAACAGGGAAGTGGGGATCGTCAAATCGTGCGTTCTGAGCTGCAGCTCTGGCTACCGGTTTGGCTACTGCCGCCCAGGCCGACAACGCCGACAACAAGCTCGCGTTTTCGGGGATCTGCATGGTTCTTGACAGATTATCTTGTTCCGCGGCGTTTCCCAGACGAGTAACGAACCTGCAGTGCAGGCCGAGTTCGATGCGACATTTACGGTATCTTTTGCGTCGGTATGTGGGGATCCAATATCGACTTTGGCGATAGCATCGAGATCGACTACGGCATCGGCATCTCACCCAAATGGAGGAACATCACCTTCACTTCGGCGGCCTGTATTACACTTATCCGGGCGATAACGATGATCTCGACTACTTCGAAGCGAAGACCGGTGCGGCTTGGGCCAGCGGCCCGTGGACCCTCAGCATCAACGACTATTGGTCGCCGGATAATTTTCAAGTCGTTCGGCAACTCTAATGCGATCGAGGGATCAGCTCGGCTACGCCTTTCCCCGGAAAGCTATTCAATTTCTTCTCGCCCACCATCAGTGGCGGCGTTGGATTCCAGTCGTACGAGGAAGTTGCCTCGACGACTATACCTATTGGAACGCCGGCCTGACCCTCGGCTTCATGAACACTTGTACGCTGATGTCCGCTACTGGGATACCGACTACTAATGACGACGAGTGTTTAATCCAAAGCGGTGGACGGAGCAACTGCGACGCGCGCGCGGTGGGAACACTCAAGGCCACTTCTAGACTTCACAATTTCCCCAAAAAACACTTCCCACCTCAGGGGCGCCGATCGCGGCGCCCTTTTTCTTTGTGGCGTTCCAAGACACGCTGCGTCACAACGCGTGTGCTTCGCTCGATCCGCGACGCTTACGAGGCAAACCCGAAGCTAGGGCAGTTCCACCGGCTGATTCGCCATCCGCGGCTGCTGGCGCTGCGATGAGGACCGAGAGCGGGATGACACCCCGTCGATAAAGGCGTCGACCGAAGCGCGAAACGCCGCATCGCAGTCGAGCCCCTTGAAGGCGGGTATGAGGGCACGTGTTGCCGGATAAGCAAGCGGGTCGAGCGCGGTCGAGTTCCACCTCGTCGTCCTCGTCGATCCGCCGCAGCAGTCCCTCGGTCTCCGCCAAGGCATAGCCCAGCAGAAAGGCGTAGAACGCAAGCCCGAGACCCGCCGCGTCGGCATCCGGCAGTCCGGCCCGGCGGAGCGCCCGGTAAACGACCTCGCTCGAGGCATGATCGGCAGGTCCCGTCGCGTGAAAGCGGAAATGCAAATGGAAGAGGCGGGGATGGCGTTGGGCGAGGTCCCGGTAGGCCGCGGCGACACTGCGCAGGTCGGCGCGCCAGTCGTTGCTCGGATGGGGCAAGGCGACGGTCGATAGCGCCCGGTCGGCGATCGCGCGCAAAAGCTCGTCCTTGGACCCGAAATGATGCAGCACCGTCATGGGGTCGATGCCGATGCGGAGTCCAAGCTTCCGCACGGAAAAGCCGGACTCGCCCTCCTGCGACAGCATATCGAAGGCCGCATCCAGAATGGCGTTGCGGTTGAGGCCCCGTCTTCCGCGCGGCCGGGGTTTGGTACGGGCTGTTTTCCTTGACAATTCTACACCGTAGCCAATAAATTCTCCACTGTAGCCATACTCGCTCACCGGCCCCTGTCAAGGTTAAGGCGAGGGCCTGAGATTAGTGGAGGTTCTACGTGTCCGGTTCACGACCGATCTTGAAGATCGTGCGGCGGAACGCGGCTCGGCCCGCGCCGCCAGAAGCAACGGTCCCAAGCGGCATGCATCCGAAGCGGCGCCTGCTCCTGCTTTGTGCCCGGATCGGCTATACGCCTCACGCCTGTCTCTAGCGCTAGTTCCGCGCCCCCTTTGGGCCTCGTTCTGCTGGAGGCTTGTCCCGTGACCAACACATACCAATCCGCACAATTGAGAGAGCTCGACGCTCTTCACCACCTGCATCCTTTCACCGATCACAAGTCGCTCCGCTCAGGCGGCGCGCGCGTCATCGTGCGCGGCGACGGACCCTACATTTGGGACAGCGAAGGCAACCGCATCCTCGACGGCATGTCGGGCTTGTGGACGGCGAATATCGGGCACAGCAGCAAGGAACTGGCGGAGGCGGCCTACCAGCAAATGCTCGAGCTGCCCTACTACAACACCTTCTTTCGCACCACGCATCCGCCGGTGGTGCGCCTGGCGCGCAAGCTCGCGGAGATCGCGCCCGAGCCTCTCAATCAGGTTTTCTTTGGATCGTCGGGATCGGAATCGAACGACAGCGCGATCCGTCTCATCCGGCACTATTGGGTGCTGAAGGGCGAACCCAAGCGGCGGATCATCATTTCGCGCAAGAACGCCTATCACGGCTCGACCATCGCCGCCGGTTCGATGGGCGGCATGAGCCATGTGCATGCGCACTCCTATCCGTGCTATGAAGGCTTCCGCCACATCATGGATCCCTATTGGTACGGCGAAGCCGAGGAGGGCGAGACGCCGGAGGCCTTCGGCCTTCGCGCCGCACGCGCGCTCGAGGAGGAGATCCTCGGCGTCGGCCCCGAGAACGTCGCCGCTTTCGCCGCCGAACCGGTGCAAGGCGCGGGCGGCGTCAAGATCGCGCCTTCGACCTATTGGCCCGAGGTGCAGCGCATCGTCGACAAATACGGGATCCTGCTTTTGGCCGACGAGGTAATCACCGGCTTCGGCCGGCTCGGCACCTGGTTCGCGTCGCAATATTACGGCATCAGGCCGAACATCATCACCTTCGCCAAGGCCGCAACATCCGGCTATCTCCCGCTTTCCGGCATCATCGTCGACGACATGATCGCCGATGCGCTGATGGACCATGACGACGATTTCCACCACGGTTACACCTTCTCGGGCCACCCCGTGTGCTGCGCCGTCGCCCTCAAGAATCTGGAGATCCTCGAGCGGGAGAAGCTCGTGCCGCGCGTCAGGGAATACACCGGACCCGCGCTCGCTAAGATGCTGGCGAAATTCGCCGATCATCCGCTCGTGGGCGAGGTTCGTTCCGTCGGGCTTCTCGGCGCCATCGAGCTTGTCGCCGACAAGCGCATGCGGCGGCGCTTCGCCGATCCCGGCCGCGTCGGCATGATCTGCCGCGATCATTTTGTCCGCGAAGGCTTCATCATGCGCGCGGTCTTCGACACGATGGTCACCGCGCCGCCTTTGATCTGGACCGATAAGCAGTTCGAAGAGGCGGAAACCGCGATCCGCCGCTCGCTCGATCTGACGCTGAAGGATGTCGCCGGAGAGATCGCCGCATGAGTTCGTCCGCTTGTCGTCATTCCGGCCTGCACCAAGCTGATGGACGGTGACGTCTTCGATGCCGTCGGACGCAAATACGCGACCGCCGTCGCCGAGGTCGCCGAGTGTCAGCCTCTGCTCGTTCCGGTCGGCATGGCGGATATCCCGACTCTGCTCGAGGTTGCCGACGCCATCCTTCTGTCCGGGAGCCCGTCGAACGTGGCGCCGCGACACTATGGCGACGAAGCGCCTCTGATGGAGGAAAGGCTCGATCCGGTGCGCGATGCGCTGACCCTTCCGCTGATCAGGGCCGCGGTCGAGCGGAAGAAGCCCCTTTTCGCCATTTGCCGGGGTTTTCAGGAGCTGAACGTGGCGCTCGGCGGCAGCCTGCACCAGGCGGTCCACGTCGTGGACGGGCACAAGGATCACCGCGCGCGCACCGACCTTCCCTTCGAGGAGAGGTACGGGCCAATGCATTCCGTCACGCTTCGCGGCCTTTTACGCGAGTGGATCGGGAGCGACGCGATCATGGTCAACTCGCTCCATTGGCAGGGCATCGCCCGGCTTGCCGACGGGTTGAAGCCCGAGGCCTTCGCCGAGGACGGGTTGATCGAGGCCGTGCGCGGGCCCGACGAGGCTGCGTTCTGTCTCGGCGTGCAATGGCACCCGGAATGGGCGGCGAAATCCAATCCGATCTCGACAGTTCTGTTCCGCCGCTTCGGTGCGGCGGCGCGAGGCGCCACGACATGATCGGTGCCCGGCTCACTATCGATGAGGCGAAAGTGTTTCTCGACGCCAATCCGGGCGTGCAGTGGATCGACGCCTTCATTTTCGACATGAACGGCATTCCCCGCGGCAAGCGCATGCGCCGATCCGATCTGCCGGGCGCCGTCACGAACGGCATCCTGATGCCGACCTCGGTCTTCATCATGGACCCGCTCGGAAATTGCGTGGAGGAGACCGGCCGGCTGTGGGAGACCGGCGATTTGGACCACCAGTGTCATTTGCTTAGCGGCACGCTCCGTCCCATTCCCGTCGGCGACGGCAAGCACGCGCAAGTGGTCATGACGGTCGAGGACAGAGACGAACTCGATCCCCGCACCGTGCTCGCCGATCAAGTCGAGCGTTTCGCCCGCGCGGGGCAGATTCCGGTCGCAGCCGTCGAGCTCGAGTTCTACATCACGCGCAAACTCACCAATGGGAGCCTCGCGCTTCAGTCCCCGGAAGGCATCTCCGGCGATCCTGGCCAGCCGCTCACCTTCGGCTTCGAGGAGATGGACGCGCTCTCGCCCCTCATCGATGACATCTATCGCGTTTGCGAAGTTCAAGGTCTTCCCGCCGACGCCGTCATGAAGGAGTCGGGCCCCGGACAGTTGGAGATCAATCTGAAGCATCGCTCCGACGCCGTCGCCGCGGCCCTCGACGGGCTCCTGTTGAAGCGCGCGGTGAAGGCCGCGGCGCGGGCGCACCAGCTCGAAGCCACCTTCATGCCGAAGCCCCACCACGATTGGGCGGGCTCAGGCATGCACGTCCATTTGAGCCTGCTCGACCGCTCGGGGGCGAACCTCTTTGCCGGCGACCCGATCTCTCCGCTCTTCCGTTACGCGCTTGGCGGCATGCGCGAGACCATGGCGGACTTCATGGCGATCTGGGCCCAGTCCGCCAACGCCTACCGCCGCTACGTGCCCAAGGCTTATGTGTCCTTGGCGGCGCATTGGGGCTTCAACAATCGCACCGTGGCGTTGCGGATCCCCCGCGGCAACGGTGGCTCCACCCGCATCGAGCATCGCGTCGCCGGCGCCGATGCCAATCCCTATCTCGTGATCGCGTCGATGCTTGCCGGCATAAGTCACGGCGTCGCCAACGGAATTGACCCCGGACCGGCGGTGGAAGGCAACGCCGAAGCGATCGAGGCGCCGCCGCTTCCAACCGCCTGGGTCAATGCTCTCGACCGTTTTCAGCATTCGGGCGTTGTTCGTAACGCGTTCGGCGCGTCTTTCCAGGAGATTTTCTCCCGGCTGAAAGGCGCCGAGCGTTGCAATTTCGAGCGCATCGTCACGCCGCTCGATCACCTCTGGTATTCGCGCGTCGCTTGAGGCCATCGATGAACATGTTCGCATATTCGAGGAAAGTCGTAAGATCGGTCTCGATCGCGCTGGGCGGGAGGAGAGTGCCTTGAACCTGATCGCCAAGAAATTTCCAAACGCGGCCCTGATCGACGGAAAGTGGGTCACGTCGAACAAGACCTTCTCCGTGCTCGATCCGGCGACGGGCGCCGAAATTACGACGGTTCCCAACCTCGGCGCCGAAGACGCAACTCGCGCGATCGATGCGGCCAGCCGCGCGCTCCCCGCTTGGTCGGCCAAGACCGCAAAAGAGCGAGCAATCATCCTCAAGCGCTGGTTCGATCTCGTCACCGCCGAGACAGAGAACCTCGCCCAGTTGATGACGACAGAGCAGGGGAAGCCGCTCGTGGAATCGCGCGCCGAAGTCTCCTACGGCGCCTCCTTCATCGAATGGTTCGCCGAGGAGGGGAAGCGCGCCTACGGGCGGACGATCCCGACGACCGTTGCGTCGAAGCGCTACATCACCATCAAGCAGCCGATCGGCGTCGTTGCCGCGATCGCCCCGTGGAATTTCCCGATCGCCATGATCACGCGGAAAGTGGCGCCTGCGCTCGCCTCCGGCTGCACCATCGTGGTGAAGCCCGCGGCGGAGACGCCGCTTTGCGCTCTTGCGCTCGCCAAGCTCGGCCTCGACGCCGGCCTTCCGCCGGGCGTGCTCAACATCGTGACCACCAGCGACGCGCCTGCCGTGGGGCGCGCCTTCTGCGAAGACGGCCGCGTGCGCAAGCTCTCCTTCACGGGCTCGACCGGCGTCGGCAAGCTGCTCTACCGTCAATGCGCCGATACGGTGAAGAAGCTTACGCTTGAACTTGGCGGCAACGCGCCTCTGATCGTTTTCAACGACGCCGATCTCGACCAGGCCGTCGCCGGCGCCATGGCCTCGAAATATCGCAACGCTGGCCAGACTTGCGTCTGCGCCAACCGCATCCTGGTGCAATCGGGCATCTACGACCGCTTCGCCGCCGCCCTCGTTGACTCGGTCAAGAAGCTTGCCGTGGGACCCGGGCTCGAGGCCGGCACCAATATCGGCCCGTTGATCAACAGCGAGGCGATCGCCAAGGTGGAGACCCTTGTCGACGACGCGGTTAAGAAAGGCGCCAAGGTCCTCTTGGGCGGCAAGCCCGATGAAGCGGGACCGCTGTTCTACCGGCCGTCGGTCGTGGGCGACGTGACCGCCGATATGAGCATCGTTCGCGAAGAGATTTTCGGCCCCGTCGCGGCTCTCGTGCGCTTCGAGACCGAGAACGAGGCGATCGCGCTTGCCAATGACACGCCCTTCGGGCTCGCCGCCTATCTGTTCAGCCAAAACCTAAGCCGTGCCTGGCGCGTCGCGGAGAAGCTTGACGCCGGCATGGTCGGCGTCAACGAAGGCATCTTCTCCAACGAAGTCGTGCCTTTCGGCGGCGTCAAGGAATCCGGCCTTGGCCGCGAGGGCGCCGCCGAAGGCTTGGATGAGTACCTCGAAATCAAATACATCTGCCTGGGGGCGATCGATGCATGATCGGCCCAAATTGGGCGGGGAAAAGGACCAATCGAAAGTCGCTTTGCGTGTTTAGCGCAACCGGCCATACTCGCTGAGCGATGAGGTCAAACAGAGGAACCGAAAGGACAGTTCCGAGCAAAGGAGAGCAAAGCATGACCGACCAACGCATCAAACCCTTTACTTCCCGCCGCTCCATTCTGAAAGGTCTCGGAGCTGCCGCTGTCGGCATCACCCTCTCGGGCACCAAGAGATTCTCCGCTTTGGCCGCCGAGGAGCCGAAGCTCAATTTCTACAACTGGGACACCTATATCGGCGAGACGACGCTCGAAGATTTCGCGAAAGCGAGCGGCATCGACGTCAATATGAGCTTGTTCGCGACCAACGACGAGCTTTTCGCCAAGCTGCGCGCCGGCAATCCGGGCTATGACGTGATCGTTCCGGGCAGCGAGTTCGTCGAGCGCATGATCCAGGCCAAACTGGTCGAGCCGCTCGACCACGCCAAGATACCGAACATCAAGAACATCGCGCCGCAGTTCATGACCGACGCGCCCTTTGATCCAGGCCGCAAGTACAGCCTGCCTTATACCTGGCTCGTCATCGGCATTGGCTATCGCAAGTCGAAGGTCAAGGAAGTCCCCAATAGCTGGAAGTGGCTCTTCGATTCCGACGCCTACAAAGGCCGCATTGCGGTGATGTCCGACGCGAGCGAACTGTTCCGCAACTGCTTCAAGTATCTCGGCCAGTCTTTGAACGACGCGTCGCCCGAGTTGCTGAAGCAAGCCGAAGCGATGCTCACCAAGCAGAAGCCAAACATCAAGGCCTTCCATGAGGATAATGGCCAAGACCTTCTGCTGTCGGGCGAGGTCGACTTAGTGATGGAATATAACGGCGATATCGCGCAGATCATGAAGGAGGACGACGACGTCGACTTCGTCGTGCCGAAGGAAGGCGCCATGAAGCAGCAGGACACGCTTGCCATCCCTAAAGGCGCGCCGCATCCGGAGAACGCCCTCAAATTCCTCAACTTTATCTTCGAGCCGGAAGTCGGGGCCGGGATCACCAAGACGATTCTTTACCCGTCTCCGAATGCCGCCGCCGTCGCGCTGATGCCGGAGTCCTACAGGGACAATCCGGTGATCTTCCCGCCGGCCGATGTCATGGCCAAGTGCGAGTATCCGAACTATCTCGGGCCAGAGTTTTCGCGGCTCCTCGATGAAGCGATGACGCGGCTGCGAGCGGCATAGGTCGACGGAAACGGCATGATCTAGCGGGGCGAGAGGAGGCACCGGGATGGCCACCCAAACACAGGAGCGCCGGCTCGCCTTCTTGGCGACGGCACTGCCGCCTA